>JAQEDL010000018.1:0-45538 GCA_027669365.1 Coriobacteriaceae bacterium AM49-12
GGCTTATGGGTAATGAGCTTTTATTTAAAGACAATAAATCGAATAACAAGGGTAACTGCTATGGCCACAATGATCAAAAGCAGGATTGTCAGTCGATGCTGCTTGCGTCGTTTACTTGACGAAACGAAGATTGATTTTCCCTGTTTTGGCGTTTCGAGATAACGAGCCGAATGCGTTAAGGTTTGCTTGGGTCGAGGACCTCTTTGCTGCCGAGTTATGGGCGTTATCGTCGGGTCGTCATTGATTGCGCTGTTTTTTGATAACGGTGCATCTTTCAGATATACGGGATCGCTCGATGCGACGCCCATATGCTTACGCCCCGTTTGGGCATCCTCGAGCGTTTGATATCGATTTCTCGTCACATACTCGGGCTCTGGATCATTAATGGGCTCTTGCGAGATGTGGGGGCGATGGAACCGTGGCGGCTGCGTGGAAGTATCTTCCCCCTGCGTCGGCATAAACATATTGTTCTGGTTTCGGTCGTCCATGATGCCCTTTAGCTCGTTGCCAACAACGTGTACGCGCTCATTGTAAGCCCCTTGTTATTTGTAGCTGCGAACATACTTGTTATTTAGGCTCTGGTTCAAAGAACCTTAACCTTATTAAAACCTGAGTCACTCACACTTAGATATGCTTATAGTACTGGACTCAAAAAACTTTATAGTCGATGTATATATAAGAAGCGGTTGGGCATATATAAGAGCGTCAAAAGAAGTCCCAGTCACCTAGAAGATGGCTCGGCAGTCCTTAAAAGGAGTGGTAAACATGGCAAGCATGGTTCCTTATCGTTCGGTTTTTGGCGTTCGTCCTTCTGCTAGCTCGCTGTTCGATCTGTTTGATGATATGACCGACCTTGCAAATAACTCGATTGCTTCCAAGGCGTTCCCCGTTGATGTCGAGGACAAGGGCGATGGTTATGAGGTCAAGGCCTATCTGACCGGCGTCGCTAAGGATGACATCGATGTCGAGCTCAATGAGGGCCGTCTGTCCATTAGCGTGAACGTTGTGGAGGACGAGGAGAACGAGGGCAAGAACTACCTGCAGAAGGAGTTTAGCTCGTACAGCGCGACGCGTGGCGTGTATCTAAAGGACGCTTCGAGCGAGGGCCTCTCGGCTAAGTACGCTGACGGCATCCTGATCGTTACGGTTCCCAAGATCGTCGAGAAGAAGAACGTTACGAAGATCTCCATCGACTAACTTCGTTGGTGTTCTGCGCTATTAAAAGACAGCAAAAGGGGCTGGGAAGCGATTCCCGGCCCCTTTTGCTGTCTAGGACAGTCTATTGAATGGTTGCCGGCTGATACTGACTCGCAGGGCGTATCGAGAGTTTTCGCGATCCTTGGAGAAGGGTTGCGGAGCTGCCGACCTCGTCATCCAGGGTTGCGGCCAGAGCTTTGGCATAGCTTTTGACGGTAAGGCTCGGACGATTATTATCTTGGCTGATATGCATGGCAATGAGCTGTTCGGTGCGATCGGTAACAAGTGTGCGCGCGGCTTCGGCGGCTTGGCCATTGGAGAGGTGTCCCCTTGCAGACAGGATGCGCTCCTGAAGAAAGCGGGGATATTCTCCCTCGCGCAGCATGGTCACATCATGGTTGCTTTCGAGCGCGAGGACTCGACAATCTTTGAGGGTGTTCATGGCTTGGCTCGATAGCTCTCCGGTGTCGGTGGCAAAGCCGATGGAATCATCGAGGGCGTCGAATCGATAACCGACTGGATTGATGACATCGTGTGATGTTGAGTAGGTTTGCACGTGGATGCCGGCAATGGATAGGCGTCGCCGGGATCGAATTCCTCGACAGGCAGATGCGAAAGATTTTCTTTGTTCGAAAGAGTGCCCCTGCTGGCAAAGAGGGGGCCGTGCCAGTGCTTGCACCAGACATCGAGGCCCTTGATGTGATCGCTATGCTCATGAGTAATGAGAAGAGCCGAGACGTTGTCTGTCGAGAGCCCCAGTTCTGCCATGCGCTTTAATGTCTCGCGGCGAGACAGTCCGTCATCGACCATAATGAGCCCCTGCGGGCCCTCGATGAGTGCGCAGTTGCCTTTAGAGCCACTGCCGAGGATATGAAGGTGCAGACGAGACATAAGATTCCAAAGGATACAATGGGTGCGGACGAATAGAGGAGGAAGCGAATGCCAACGGTATCACAGCATTACGGACACCATGCCGTGCCCGGGGCAGTCGATGAGACCCGAACGAGGCAGCAGGCTGCTCCTGTCGTGCTCATGGTATCAGGCGGCGCGGACTCGACGGCACTGCTTCTTATGGCGTGCACATCAAAGCTGGATATCCAAGACGGACGCGGTGTTGCCCCCATTGCTCGCGAGCGCCTGCATGTGCTGCATGTAAACCATCATCTGCGCGGCAAGGCGTCCGATGGCGACGAGGCCTTTGTGCGTGAGCTCTGCGCG
Source organism: Coriobacteriaceae bacterium AM49-12 (assembly GCA_027669365.1). Taxonomy (GTDB): domain Bacteria; phylum Actinomycetota; class Coriobacteriia; order Coriobacteriales; family Coriobacteriaceae; genus Collinsella. The sequence goes on from JAQEDL010000018.1 coordinate 2,416, forward strand.
AAATATGGTTTACCGCTGTGCGTGGAGCACGCTTATTTTGATGGGGAGTCGGGCAATATTGAGGCCGCGGCCCGCGAGGTGCGCTATGCCGCGGCGCGGAGGTATGTTCGCGAGCTCTGCGCCCAGACGGGGGCACCGCGAACGGCGGCTCGTATCTGCACCGCGCACACGTCTTCGGATCGCGCGGAAACGTTTTTGATGAACGCGATTAAGGGTTCGGGGCCCGCTGGCCTATCGAGCATTCCTCGCCGGAGGAATATCGTGGTGCGTCCCTTGCTCGACCTAACTCATGGCGAGCTCGTGGGCTATCTACAGGTACATGGTCAGCCGTGGCGTGAAGACGAGAGCAATGAGGATATCTCGTATCTGCGAAACTACGTGCGCCATCGAGTGATGCCGGTGGTGGCGCAGCGCAACGCGAGCGCCTGCAAGACGATTGGCGCCGCCTGCGAGATCTTAGGCGATGAGGACGCGTTTTTGTCTCAGCTTTCGGCACAGGCGTTTCGAAGCTGCCTGCGTAAGGAGGCGGCGGGCGCGCTGGTGCTCGATGCCAGGCGCCTTGCTGCGGCCGAGGTGGTAATCGCGCGGCGCATCGTGCGACTGGCGATTAAGCGCATCGATCCGGACGCTCGTCCAGAGATGCGACATGTGGAGCGAGTCCTTTCCTGCGTTGCCGAGGGCGCCGGCTCGGTCACGCTTCCGGCGGGAATTGACGCGCGCGTTGAGTTTGGCATGCTGGCATTTAAGGCGCCGGCGGCTCGCGAGGGCCTGGTCGCGGACTGGGTTACCGTACCCGGTCGTTTGCCGTTGGGCGGGGGACGTATGCTGGTCACAGAACCGATGGCCGTTGAGCCGGGATGCGATATCGTGCGTCGCGCCCGCGAGCTTGCGGCTACCGGGGAAGTGACGGCTTTGGTAGACGCGGCTGCCCTGGGTTTTGCCGACAGCGATAGTGAGCGGATCCTGGCGGGCTCGCGTGGCGAGATCCCTGCCGAGGCGCGATTGGCGCGCCTGTGGGTGGACGGTCCCGCACCGGGAGACGTGATGTGCCCGTTAGATGAGTGGCCGAAGCAAGAAAGTATCCGACTTGCTAGGCGAGGCTCGCATTCCCGTTTCCGAGCGCGCCGGCGTGCCCATGGTGAGGACGGCGCCGGGGGGTGCCGTGGTGTGGGTCGCCGGAGTTCGCGCGGACGAGCGTTTTAAGTGCACGGCCGCAACGCGCGTGGCATATCTGCTCCGCGTGGTCGATGCGGAATAGCGTCCCACGCCTGCTATTCTGTGCGACGTTGACGGTATTCCCGCGCTGATGGCGCACGGGCTGGTAAATTTACCCCGTGCGCTGCTAGAATGTGTAGTTCGCGTCCATACGGCGGTGTGTGGGCGATAAGCACAAGAAAGGGTTGTCATGGCTTCTCAACATCCGGATATCGAGAAGGTTCTGTTCACGCAGGAGGATATCGACGGTATCGTCTCTCGCCTAGGCGAGCAGATTACTCGCGACTACGCGGGTAAGGATCTGGTGCTGATTGCGGTCCTGCGCGGCGCCGTGGTCTTTATGGGCGACCTGATGCGTAAGATCGAGCTGCCGACCAACATCGATTTCATGGCTGTTTCGAGCTATGGCGACGGTGTGAAGTCCTCGGGTATCGTGCGTATCATTAAGGACCTGGATATCGACATCCGCGGTCGCGACGTGCTGATCGTCGAGGACATTCTGGACTCGGGCCTGACGCTCAAGTATCTGATGAAGAACCTCGAGAGCCGCAAGCCCGCTTCTCTGGAGGTCGCCGCCTTCCTGTGGAAGGACGTTGAGGACCGCGTCTCGGCCATCACGCCCAAGTATGTTGGAACCCATTGCCCCGATGCCTTTGTGGTGGGCTACGGCCTCGACTATGCCGAGCGCTATCGCAACCTTCCGTATCTGGGCATTTTGAAACCGGAGGTTTATTCGTAAGATGCCCGACGACCGTAACGACAACAATTCCCAGACTCCCCGGGACCCAAAGATCCCGGGGATGCCCGGAGGCAAGAAGCCAACGCGTACGGGCTGGCTGTATTTTCTTTTGGCTTGCGCGCTTCTGGGCTACGCCTTCTTTAACATGGGCTCCGGCTTTGCCAATTCCAGCAATACCGTTAAGCTCGCGACGAGCGAGATGGTCAACGCCATTAAGCAGGACCGCGTCGAAGATTTGACCTATACGGTTCAAGACGGAAGCGTGGCGGGTCATTACTGGAAGACAAAAAAGGACAAGGGCGATACGAGTGAGCTCAAGAGCTTCTCCTCGACCTATGTCGGCTCCGATTCGCTTGCCGAGCTTATGGCGGAGCACCCCGATACCAAGTACATCGTCAACACCAACGATCCCGATTTTTGGGGCGACCTGGCGATGAGCGTGCTGCCGACGATTGCCCTGATTGCCATCATGTTCTACTTTATGCGCCAGATGATGGGCGCCAACAACAGGAACATGCAGTTTGGCAAGACCAACGCCAAGACCAACGAGGCCACGCGTCCCAAGGTCAAGTTTGAAGACGTTGCCGGCGTGGACGAGGCCGTCGAGGAGCTCGAGGAGATCCGTGACTTTTTGAGCGATCCGGATCGTTATCGCAAGCTGGGCGCCAAGATCCCGCGTGGCGTGTTGCTGGTGGGCCCTCCGGGTACCGGTAAAACGCTGCTGGCCAAGGCCGTTGCCGGCGAGGCGGGCGTGCCGTTCTTTAGCATCTCGGGTTCCGACTTTGTCGAGATGTTCGTGGGCGTCGGCGCCAGCCGTGTGCGTGACCTCTTTAAGGAGCCAAGTCCCAGGCCCCGTCGATCATCTTCATCGATGAGATCGATGCCGTAGGACGTCAGCGCGGAGCCGGCTTGGGCGGCGGTCACGATGAGCGCGAGCAGACGCTCAACCAGCTGCTGGTCGAGATGGACGGTTTTGAGGAGAGCGAGTCGGTCATCCTGATCGCCGCCACCAACCGCCCCGACATTCTGGATCCGGCGCTGCTGCGTCCCGGCCGTTTTGACCGTCAGGTTACGGTCGACCGTCCGGATGTGAAGGGCCGCGAGCAGATCTTGCGCGTGCATGCCGAGAACAAGCCGATGGACGAGGACGTTAAGTTTGAGAAGCTCGCCCAGATGACCGTTGGCTTCACCGGCGCCGATCTGGCAAATCTGCTCAACGAGTCTGCGCTGCTGGCTGCCCGCCGCCATCGTTCCGTGATCTCGATGGACGAGGTCGAGGAATCGATGGAGCGCGTGATTGCCGGTCCGCAGCGCAAGGGTCGCGTGATGACCGAGGCCGAGCGCACCACGATCGCCTACCACGAGAGCGGCCATGCCCTGGTGGGCCACATCCTGGAGCATTCCGATCCGGTTCATAAGATTTCGATTGTCAGCCGCGGCCAGGCTCTGGGCTACACGTTGCAGCTTCCGCAGGAGGATCACTTCCTCAAGACCAAGAACGAGATGCTCGACGAGCTTGCCGTGTTCTTGGGCGGTCGCGTCGCCGAGGAGCTCATGTGCGATGACATCACGTCGGGTGCGAGCAACGACCTGGAACGCGCGACCAAGATGGCGCGCGAGATGGTTACGCGTCTGGGCATGAGCGAGGAGCTGGGCACGCAAGTGTTTGGCGAGGCGCAGCATCAGGTGTTCCTGGGTCGCGACTATGCCGATCACCAGGATTACTCCGAGGAGACGGCGCGTCGCATCGACATCGAGGTCCAGCGCATTATGCGTGAGGCCCATCGCCGTGCGGTCGAGATTTTGGATGCCCGTCGCGATCAACTCGATCTGATGGCCAAGGTGCTGCTTGAGCGCGAGACCGTCGAGGGTGACGCCGTGAACGCCTGCTCGACAACGAGTGGGACGCTTACCTTGAGCGCGAGGGCGATATCCTGGCGGCCAAGGAGGAGCGCAACGCCAAGGCGGCTGGCATGCCGACCAAGAAGTGCTCGCCTCGCATGAGCGAGGAGGAGTTGGCGGCTGATGCCGCGGCCTTTGCGCAGGCGGCCATGCAGGAGGATGCCGAAGCCGCATCCGATGATGCCGGCGATGGCAATGCTGTCAACGCTGATGGCAACACCGACGCCGACAAATAGTTCTTGTAGCGAAAGCCTCCGCGGGGAAACCTGTGGAGGCTTTTTCTTTTGAGCGGTATGTTGATTGGGGACAGACTTAAATGAGCGTTTTCACGCATTTAAGTCTGTCCCCAATCAACATTGCTACGGCACTTTGCTCAGCTAAAGCGTACAATAGCGCCTATGCGAAAGGGGAACAGATGATCAACGAAACTATGTATGCTCGCGGTGCGGAAAGCTCCATCATCCGTGAGATCTTTAGCTATGGCCTTGAGCGCAAGGCGCATATCGGTGCGGAGAACGTATTCGATTTTTCGCTGGGCAACCCGAGTGTCCCGGCGCCCGCTGCTGTGGCTGAGTCCATTAAGAAGGCCCTGGAGCTGCCGAGTGACCAGCTGCACGGCTACACTCCCGCGCCGGGCCTGCCGCAATGTCGAGCAGCTGTCGCCGAATCGCTCAACCGCCGCTTTGGCACGAGCTATGAGGGCAAGGACGTCTTTATGACGGTGGGCGCCGCGGCTTCGCTCACCTGTACACTCAACGCCGTTACGAACCCGGGCGACGAGGTTATTGTTATCGCCCCGTACTTTCCGGAGTATCGCGTGTGGATTGAGAAGGCCGGCTGCACGTGTGTTGAGGCGCTCGCCGATGAAGATACGTTCCAGCTGAGCGTGAGTAGCGTGCTCAAGGCGATTACCGATAAGACGGCTGCCGTCATTATCGACTCACCCAACAACCCGACCGGTGCCGTGTATACGCGCGATACACTGACGCGACTGGCCAATGTTTTACGCGAGGTCAACGCCAAGCGCGATCCCGAGAATCCGATTATGCTTATCTCGGATGAGCCGTATCGCGAGATTGTCTATGGCACCGAGGTGCCTTGGGTGCCTTCGATCTACGAGCACACCATCGTGTGCTACTCGTATTCCAAGTCGCTTTCGCTACCGGGCGAGCGCGTGGGGTGGATTCTGGTTCCCGATACGAATCCTCAGACAGTTCGTCTAATGCCCGCCGTTGCCGGTGCCGCCCGTACGCTGGGCTTCGTGTGTGCGCCGGCGCTCTTCCAGCGCGTGATTATCGATTGCATCGATGAACCGAGTGACGTTGAGGCCTATGCGCGCAACCGCACCGCGCTTACCGATGCACTGGCGGAGTACGGCTACACCTATGTTGAGCCGGATGGTGCATTCTACCTGTGGGTGAAGGCGCTGGAGCCCGATGCGAACGCTTTCTGTGAGCGCGCGAAGAAGTATGAGCTGCTTGCGGTGCCCTCGGACAGCTTTGGCATGCCTGGTTGGTTCCGCCTGGGCTATTGCGTGAGTTACGAAACGATTATCAATTCGCTACCCGCTTGGAAACAGTTGGCGGACGAGTATCGTTAAAAGTAAAGCGCTCTGCTTACAATGTTTTACGTGAAACGGGGTTTGGTGTTAAGCCAGACCCCGTTGTCTATGCCGTTGTGTGATTGGGATGAAGCAGTTTTACGACTGCCGAAAGCTATGCGTACAATGAATATACGCGACGGCCATGCTGGACAAGGAGACCTGATGCCCTACCTGCTTTCCTGTGATATCCATACTCATACGATGTTCTCCGCGCATGCGTACTCAACCATTGAGGAGAACATCTATTGGGCGGCGGAGCGTGGCCTTCAGGTGCTCGGTTCCGCCGATCATTTAAGCTCGATGGTTACGCCTTGCCCCAATGACCTGCGCAGTTTCCAGTTCTTTATTAACCAGGATATCTGGCCGCGCATTTGGAGCGGCGTGCTGGTGCTCCGCGGCGCCGAGGCCGATATCGTTTCGCTGGACGGAAGCTTGTTTGGCGAGGACATTCCCGTTTCGCTCAATATCGCCGGCGATTCGTATAGTCGTGAGCATTCGCTGTTCGATTTGGTGACGCGTAATTTGGATTATTTGGTGGCAAGCGTGCATAACCCGCAGTTTGCCGAAGGCGCGACGCTCGCCCAGACGACCGAGATGTACATCAATGCCCTGGAGCACCCCAAGGTGTTCATGCTTGGGCATACGGGGCGTTCGGGCGTGCCGTTCGATATCGATGAGGTGCTATTGGCGGCCAAGGCCAAGCACAAGATTATCGAGATCAACAACCATAGTCTTGAACACGGTGTCGACACTGAGCATTGGGCTGTATGCCGCAAGATCGCCGAGCGTTGCGCTGAGCTAGGCGTGGGCATTGGCGTTTCGACCGATGCCCACATTGGCATGGCAATTGGTAAGCTCGATCACGCGCGCAAGATGCTCGACGAGATTCACTTCCCGCTGGATTTGATCGTGACGCGAGACCGCGAGACGCTGTTGCGCGAGATGGCGGCCGCCGGCGTGTGCGACCTGCGCAAGGGGATGTAGCGGAACTTATAAACCAAGCGAAGGGGGCGGCCCAGGCGGGCCGCCCCCTTTCTTGTCCCAAAAAATCTACCGGGGTTGGTTAGCGGCGCTCGAGGACCGCTACTGTTTCGGTGTGGTCGGTGTGGGGGAACATGTCGACGGGCGTGATCTTGAGCAGGCGATAGCCTCCATCGAGGAGCTGGTGCAGGTCGCGCTCTTGGGTCACGGGGTTGCAGCTGATATAGGTGATACGGCGCGGCTTGAGTGCGCAGGCGGCTTCGAGGAACTCGGGGGTGGAGCCGGCGCGCGGCGGGTCGATGGAAAGGACATCGATCCGCTCGTTGTTGTCGGCAGCGTCCAGGATGTAATCAGTGGCGTCGTCGGCCATAAACCAAGCACTGCGGGTGAGTCCGTTGAGCTCGGCATTGCGACGTGCGTCGGCAATGCCGGCGGGGTTGCGCTCAACACCGAGCAGCATAATGCCGACACCTTTGTCCTGGGCATCTTTAGCTGCGCACAGGCCGATAGTTCCGCTACCGCAATAGGCATCCATGAGTACGTCACCCTGCTGCAGATCCATACCGTCAATGGCGAGTTGATAGAGCAGTTCGGTCTGCTGCGGGTTGGTCTGATAGAACGCGGTAGGGGAGATGTCGAATTCGCAACCGAGTAGCTGGTCGCGCATGCATTCGGCGCCATAGACGATACGGGTCTCCTCGCCCAAGATGGCATTTCCAGGGCGTCCGTTGATGTTCTGAGCGACGGTGACGATATGCGGATCGAGTGCGGCGACGGCCTCAAAGAACTCCTGCGCATGCGGCAAGTCGCGCTGAGCGGTCACGAGGGTGACCATAATCTGGTCGGTGCGCCAGCCGCAGCGAACGACGGCATAGCGAAGCAGCCCAGATGCTTGTCTTCGTTAAAGGCGGGAATGTGCAGACGTTCGGCCTCGCGAGCGATGCCGTTGAGAATCTGACGTGCGCCCGGCGCCTCAACGGGGCATTTGGGAACGGCAACGATCTTGTGCGTGCCGCGCTCAAAGAAGCCACAACGGACAGCGCCCTCTTTGCCGGGAGCAAACGGAGTGGCAGCCTTATGACGAAAACCACGCGGCGCAGGATACTTGCCCGGATCGCCCAAGGTGACACCCATACCACGAATAGGATCAACAGCAATGCCCTCACGCTCGCAAAGCGAGGCAAAAAGCTCCTCCATAGCAGCCTGCTTGGCGGCGAGCTGCTTCTTATAAGGACGATTGAGCGCCGTACACCCACCACAAGCTTTCATGATCGAACAGGGAGACTTGGGGTCCACAGCCTTACGCGCAGACGAAACCGGATCTTTATGCGAGCGCTTGGAGCGAGTCTGAGATGCCTTGTCCTCGCTCCGACGAGAACTGGGGCGCTTGGCCTTAGCCTTGCCCTTGGTCGATTTGCTTTTTGCGGCTTTAGAAGACTTGGATTTCGTAGAAGATTTCTCCTCCTTTGACCCCTCAGCCGCTTCCACCAAAGCACGACGAGCCCTACGCTCCGCACGAGATTCTGCCATCAATAACTCCACTAATTCATAAATTTAAGCTGCAAGTATTGTACCGTGCCAAGCCAGCAGACGATATGCAAGCGGTTTATTCGTGCCAGTGATAAGCCCAACGACGGTTGCCCGCCGCGTGAGGGGTGTGGGGGTTAAGTTTATCGCGAGTTCCGCACGAACAGGAGGCCACTTAATGTGGCCTCCGTCGTGAGCAGGACTGTAGAGCAGGAAACTTAACCCCCCACACCCCTCACGCGGCGGGCAAACTCGCCTTGTGCTCTATCACGCTAAAGTGTATGATTCTGGACGTTACATGACTCGCTTTACCTAACTAAAGTGCCATCAAGGGGGAATACCATGAATACCGATATGTCTCGTCGTCAGTTTGTTGGTCTAGCCGGCTCGCTCGCCACGGTGCTTGGCCTTGGTCTTGTCGGCTGCGGCGGTGGTGTCGGCAAGGGCTCCGCTGCTGGTTCTGCCGCGGCCAAGGATGTGAAGGGCGCTGCGGAGTCCAAGAAGCTCGTGGTGGGCTTTGATAAGTCCTATCCTCCGTATGGCTTTGTGGGCGACGACGGCGAGTACACTGGTTTTGACCTCGACCTTGCCAAGGCCGTTGCCGACAAGCAGGGCTGGGAGGTCAAGTACGAGGCCATCGACTGGGACGCCAAGGATACGCTGCTTAACTCAGGCGCCATTAACTGCATCTGGAACGGCTTTACCATGGAGGGTCGCGAGGACGACTACACGTTCTCCGAGCCGTACATGCTCAACGAGCAGGTGCTCGTGGTCAAGAAGGACGCGGGTATCAAGAGCTGGGACGATCTTGCCGGCAAGACTGTGATTACCCAGACTGATTCCGCTGCGCAGGACGTGCTCGAGGGTGACCAGAAGGATCTGGCGGCGACGTTTGCCACGCTCGATACCATCGGCGAGTACAACACGGCCTTTATGCAGCTCGAGAGCGGTGCGGTCGATGCCGTGGCGTGCGACCTTTCGATTGCCCAGTATCAGCTTGCCGCCAAGCCCGATGCCTATACGCAGCTCGACAAGCCGCTGTCCAGCGAGCACTACGCCGTTGGCTTTAAGAAGGGCGACACCAAGTCTGCCGATGCCGTGACCGAGTCGCTCAAGGCACTCTACGAGGATGGCACGGTCAAGGACCTGTGCGACAAGTATTCAAGCTATGGTCTTTCCTTCGATAACTGGGTCCTCAAATAGCGGCTTTCCCAGGCACCCGATTTTGCCGTTCAAACCGTCGCTTGCGTACATTGAGTACGCGGCGCTCCTCTTTCACGGCAAACTCGGGCACCTGGAAAACCCGCTTTAGCATTGGGTTCGCTGTTCCGTTACTGTGAAAGAGAGCTTAGGTTGTCTATTCAGGTCATGATGCAGATGCTTGGCCAGGGATTCTTGGTCAGCTTGCAGCTGTTTGTGCTGACGCTGCTCGGGTCGATTCCGCTGGGAATCCCCGTGGCGTTCATGCGCATGAGCAAAATTGCGCCGCTTCGCTGGATCGCGCGCATCTATATTTCGGTGATGCGCGGCACGCCGCTCATGCTACAGATGTTTGCCATCTACTTTGCCCCGTACTACGTGTTCGGCATCTCGCTCACACCCGATTCCAAATGGACGGCGTGCGTTGTGGCATTCATCATCAACTACGCCGGCTACTTTGCCGAGATCTATCGCTCGGGCCTGCAGTCGATTCCGCGTGGTCAATACGAGGCCGCCGAGGTGTTGGGCTACTCGCGTCTGCAGACGTTTCTGTATATCGTGATGCCGCAGGTCGCCAAGCGCATTTTGCCGGCGATGGGCAACGAGATCATCACACTGGTCAAGGACACGTCGCTGGCGTTCGCCATCGGCGTGGGCGAGATGTTCTCGACGGCCAAGGCGCTGGTCGCCTCGCAGGTGAGCATGGTGCCGTTTGCGATTGCGGCGCTGATTTACTGGGTCTTTAACTTCGTCGTCGAGATGCTGCTGGCGCTGCCGAAAAGAAGCTGGACTATTATCATGACTAACTCAGTGATGAAAATCGAAAGCGCGCGTAAGGCGTTTGGCGGCAATGAGGTGCTCAAGGATATCTCGCTCGAGGTCAAGCGCGGTGAGGTCGTGGCGATTATCGGACCTTCGGGCGGCGGTAAGTCCACGCTGCTGCGCTGCGCCACGCTGCTCGAGACGCTCGATGGTGGCTCGCTCTCGTTTGGTGACCTTGCAGTTGCGACGGATGCGGGATCGGGTGCGATATATGCGAAGGGAGACATTCCCAAGCAAGCGCGTTCGCGTTTTGGTCTGGTGTTCCAGAACTACAATCTGTTTCCGCACTATACGGTGATGAAAAACATCACTGACGCTCCGGTTCGCGTACTCAAGCGCCCGCGCGAGCAGGCGGAGGCGCGCGCCCGCGAACTCATCGCGCAGATGGGGCTTACGGGCAACGAGAACAAGGTGCCGTGTGAGCTTTCGGGCGGTCAGCAGCAGCGCGTGAGTATTGCCCGCGCCCTGGCGCTCGATCCGGAAATCTTATTCTTTGACGAGCCGACTTCGGCGCTCGATCCCGAGCTGACGGCCGAGGTGCTGCGTGTCATTAAGGACCTGGCGGCGCAGAATATGACGATGGTAATCGTGACCCACGCGATGCAATTTGCGCGCGATGTTGCCGACCGCGTGGTCTTTATGGACGGCGGTCGCATTGTCGAGGAGGGTCCTGCCGAGCAGGTCATCGACCATCCGCGCGAGCGACGCACGCGTGAGTTCTTGAGCCGTATCGAGGGGTAGACTCAGGTATTTACTCAACTATTAATTGAGGCGAAGCCGCCACAGGTCTTACGGTCTGTGGCGGCTTTTTGTTTACATCGACGGGGTTCAATAATTGCCTCACAAGCTTGTCTCTTCCTCTCGCCGCCTGTATTCATACGTGTGCCGAAAGGTATGCATGGACAGCCGCCCGTGAGGGTAGGGTGGTGGCATAGGACATTTGGAGGGTGAGTCGGCTCGGCTGCCGACCATGCTGCTCCCGGGATGGCACCGACCGCGAACTCTCCCCGTTGGCGTCGCGCAATGCGCGCGGCCCTGCAAGGAGGTCATCATGGGTGCTCCCAAGACCGGTAACGTAAGGAACGTGGTGCTCGTAGGCCAAGGCGGGGTGGGCAAGACTTCACTCGCCGAGGCCATGCTCCACCTTTCCGGCAAGACCGCCCGCCTTGGCGGCCACGACGGCACCAAGCCCACGCTCGACTATGACCCCGAAGAGGTCAAGCGTGCGTTTTCCATCTCGACGACCATTGCGCCGATCGACTGGAAGGGCGCGCGCATCAATGTGCTCGATGCCCCGTGCTACCCCGATTTTATCGGCGACGCTTTTGCCGCGATGAGCGTCTGCGAGACGGCTCTGTTTGTGGTCGATGCCGAGGCCGGCCCACAGCCTACGACGGTTAAGCTCTGGTATGCCGCCGAGGACCTGCGCCTGGCGCGTGCGGTGTTCGTAAACCGCCTGTCGCGCTCTGAGGCCAGCTTTGCGACCACGATGGACCTGCTGCAGGAGCGCTTTGGCACGCGCCTGGGCGCCGTGACCCTTCCCTGGGGCGAGGGCGAGGACTTTGACGGCATCATCGACCTGGTGCGCATGAAGCGCGCCACTGCAACGGCACCGAAGCCGTTGAGTCGGAGATTCCCGAGGAGTATCGTGCCCAGGCCGAGGAAGCCCATGACCATCTGTGCGAGCTGGTGGCCGAGGCTGACGATGAGCTGATGATGAAGTACCTGGAAGGCGAGGAGACGCTGACGCAGGAGGAGCTTGAGGGCCTGCTGTCGAAGGCGATTGCCGAGCGCATCTTTGTGCCGGTCTTTGCGGGCGATTGCATTAAGGAGCAGGGCGTCAACTCGCTGATGGACGACATCGCCACGTACTTCCCAGCGCCGACAGACTACGGCGAGATGCCGCTCATCGACGGCGATTCGCTCAAGATCTCGAGTGACGATGACCGCCCGGTGGCGTTTGTGTTTAAGACGCTGGCCGACCCGCAGCAGGGTCGCATCAGCTTTATCAAGGTGCTGACGGGCACGCTTGAGCCGGGTCTTGAGCTGGTCAACGCCCGTACGCGCAAGAGCGACCGTCTGGCTCACCTGTATGTGATGTGCGGCCGCGACATGACCGAGGTCGGTCACGCCTATGCCGGTGACATCATCGTGGCGCCCAAGCTGGCTGCCGAGACGGGCGATACGCTCTCCATTACCGGCAAGGTCGAGGCTGCGGCGTTTAAGTTCCCCAACTCTCAGTACCGCATCGCCATCGAGGCCGAGAATCGCGGGGACGAAGAGAAGCTCTACACGTTTATCGAGAAGGCCTGCAAGGCCGATCCGACTATGAGCATCGACCGCGACGAGGAGACTGGCCAGACCATTATCTCCGCCGTTGGCGAGGCGCAGGTTTCGGTGCTGCTCAACCGTCTGGAGGATCGCACCAAGGTTGCTGCCAAGAGTGTGCCGATCCGCATTCCGTATCGCGAGACCATTCGCCGTACGGCAAGTGCCCAGGGCCGCCATAAGAAGCAGACCGGCGGCGCCGGTCAGTACGGCGACTGCTGGCTGCGCGTGGAGCCGCTCATTGGGCCCAACGGCACGAGCGATGGCTATGAGTTTGTGGACGAGGTCGTGGGCGGCCGCATTCCGCGCTCGCTGATTCCCGCCGTGGACAAGGGCGTCCAGGAGACCATGAGGGACGGCATCATTGCCGGCTATCCGCTCACGGGCATTCGCGTGGCTGTGTACGACGGCTCGTATCACAGCGTCGACTCCAACGAGATGGCGTTCCGCGCGGCGGCTCGCATCGGCCTGCGCAAGGCATGCGCCGATGCCGACCCGGTGGTGCTGGAGCCCATCGAGGAAATCACGGTGACAATCCCCGAGAGCTACGCCGGTGCCGTGATGGGTGACATCTCGGCCTCGCGCGGTCGCGTGACGGGTATGGAGACCGATGAGCGCGGCGACACCGTGGTCATTGCCCAGGCCCCGCTGGCCGAGCTGACGGATTACTCGACGCGCCTGCGCTCTATCACGCGCGGCACGGGCGACTTTACCATGAAGCCCGCAGGCTATGAGCAGGTGCCTTATGACGTTCAGGCCAAGCTGGTCGAGCGCTATGAGGAGGGCCGCGCCAAGTAACGTGTGGTTTTGCCTGCGCCACGCATGTTGATGCAAGGGCCGCTCTGGGTGATCCGGAGCGGCCCTTTTTGATCCCTGGGGGATGCAAATCGGTTCTTGTCGTGCTGAGGGGTTAGTCCCCCGAGGCCTGGTTGCGGCCGGTGGCGTAGTCGATCTGCACATGCGGCTGCAGGTTGTAGCAGTACACGTGGAAGCACAGCGTTTTGCCGTGGTCCTCGACCGATTGTGCCTCGAGGCGAACGCCGCGGCAGACGAGTTCCTCTTCGTTATACATGGGCGTGACGCGGTAGAGCACGTGGTTGCCCGTGTCGCGGATGTAGCCGAGGATCTGCTCTTCAAACGGCAGCATGCCCGTTTCGTTGAGATAGCGCGTGCCGGTGAGGAGATTCTTGCGATTGGCGTTTTCGCCGCAGAGCGACCAGGCGATGAGGTGGCAGCGGTTGTAGAGGCTCTGGCCTGGAATAAAGTCGTAGTGCTGCTGGTGCCAACCGGCAGGATGGATACGCGAGATATCGCCGCGCTTGCCCTGACCGAGCGATTCGGGTCCTATGCAGGCGAGTGCTTTGCGGGTACGGCCCAGGCTGTCGAGCTTTGAGAACTTCTTAAAGCATCCTTCTTCGGTGGCCCGCTCGTATTCATCGAGCGTGAACGACGGTGTGCCGAGCGGGTGCGTGCCATCGGCGCGAAGGGCAACGTAGGGGTTGCCGGCGTAGTCGGGAATGCTGGTGAGGTATACGCCGCGCGCGCGGTCGAGATCGGGGTTTTCCACTTCGTCGATGGGGGTGGCGTTCGAAGAAACATCGCCAGCGGTGCCGGTTGTGGTGGATTCGGAGCCATCGCCGGTGCTTTGGCCGCCTTTGGAATCCGAGGAGCTTGCCGTCCCCGATTCGAGCCGGGCGACCAGGTCCGCCTCGTCGTCGGTGCGGTTGGGGCTCTCGCTTTGCTTCTCGGCTAGAGCCGCCGCCTGCTCATCGCTTTGCGGCGACAACAGCTTGGGTGCCCCGTCGAGAGATCCTGTAAACAGCGCAAATCCCAGCACCACGCGGTGCCGATGGAAAGTACTTGCTTGTAGGCGGACTTGCGCGACATGGGGGCTCCTGGGTAGTCGGTTGCGAATCTACCAGTCTAGCAGGAGCCGACAGGGGCCGTTCTGTCGAACAAATACTTAAGATTTGGGACAAACACTCCTGATTTATTTGTCCCGCGGTCTAGATCGAGGTGGAGTCGAGCCAGTTGAGCTTGCACTCGAGAATGCGCTGCTCGCCGGGTTGGCTGCTGCCATCAAGCAAGGCGAGCAGCATCTCGGCCGCCTCCCTGCCTTCCTGGTCGACGGGCTCGATGATGGTGGAGACGGTCGGTGTGGTGAGATTGGTCCAGTCTTCGCAGTTGAGTCCCAAAAGACCTATTTGCTGCGGAAGTAGATGGGCCATGGGTTGGAGGGCCTTGTAGACACGGGGAAGCGCCCATTGGTTTTGTACGAAGATGAGCGTGCGCTTGGCGGGGTTGAACTTGTATTTAAAGTATTCGGTGAGCTCGTTGATCGACGGCTTGTTGTGATCGATGGGGATGGCTTTGTAGAGCTGCCCATTCGCGGCCAATGCCTCGGCATATCCCTGAAAACGTTCCATGCGAGTGCGCATTTCGGTCATGTTGGCGGCAATGGAAAAGAAATCTTCGTAGCCGGCGTCGAGGAGTGCCTGTGTGGCGTTGTACACGCCGTCGTAAAGGTTGGTTTTGATCCAGCTGGTACCTGGCTATAGATGGCCGCATCGAAAAAGACGACCGGCTTGCCGGCGCGTCTAATGCGGTCGTGCACGGCTTTGAAGTTTGCCGTGGGCTGGATGATAAAGCCATCGACGCCCAGCGAGAGCATCTTGTCGACGTACATGAGCTCGGTCTCGGGGTTAAAGTTGCTCGTGCAAACGACCGTCTGGTAGCCCGCGGGGAGCATGACCTGCTCCATGCCATTGAGAACGAGCCCCGCCCATTTGTTGGTGTTATCCAAAATGATGATGGCAATGACATGGGTTTGCTTGCCGGTGAGCGTCTGCGCTTGGGCGTTGGGAACGTATCCGAGCTCCTTAATGACGCGCGCGATTTTGTTCTGCGTCTTTTCGCTAAGCTTTTCTCGTTTGTCGTTGAGGTAATACGAGACGCTTGCCGTCGAGGTTCCCGCCTCTCGAGCGACGTCTGCAATCGTAACGCGCTGTTTTGCCACAGCGACTCCTTCCGACAGATGAGCATTTTCCAACATGATGACTTTGAGTCTTGGTGAGGGATGCGCTTCGGTGAGCGACCTTTTCCTTTCATATGAGTATGCAACAAATGCGGTATACGGGTGGGGTCGAAATTTGTGACCGGCATGCGCATCTGCCGTCTACCGAGAAAATCAAATACTTCTTGACTTTTGAAATCGAGGGTAAAATCGCAGGATTCATTTTTGGTTAAACGCATAACTAAATCGCATAACCAACGCTCTGACCTGCGCGTTTACCGAAATAAGCTGGCATTAAGAAAAACGAGCACCTATATTGGTCTTGTCGAAAAGACAGCAAGTCCAAACGGCAGGGGATGCTCCGGAGGCCTCCGCAAACGGTGTCTTGCGCACGCAACTCTATGAAAAGAGGGAAGCAATGAAGATCGTAGGCGTTGCCGCCTGTACCGTGGGTATTGCCCACACGTATATGGCCCAGAAGGCGATTCAAGATGAATGCGCCGCCCGTGGCATCGAGTGCAAAGTCGAGGCTCAGGGTGGTCTGGGCATCGAGAACGAGCTGACGCAGGAAGACGTGGATTCCGCTGACCTGGTGCTCGAGTCCGTCGACGTGGGTGTCGAGAATGAGGACCGTTTTGAGCAGAAGATGGCCGAGGGTAAGTTCCTGAAGGTCGGCACCTCGGATGTAATCGCCGATCCGGTAAAGATCATCGACCAGGCCGTTGAGATCATCAAGCGACGGGCGGCGCCGTTGACGCGCCCAAGGCCGAGGCCAAGGCAGAGAAGAAGGCCGTCTCCGCTGCCCCGCAGGCCCCGACACCGGCGTCCAAGCAGTCCATCTTTGCCGATCCTGGCAAGACGCTGCTCAATGCATTCAATACCGGCGTTTCCTATTTTATCCCCATTGTCGTTATCGGCGGCGTGTTCCTTGCCTTCTCACTGGCATCCGGCACCGCCGGCGCCAATGGCATGGAGGTTACGAACCCGCTGATGGTGAGCCTTAACACCATCGGTATGGCCGGCATCTCCATGATGATCCCGGTGCTTGCGGCATACATCTCCTACTCGATGGCCGGCAAGCCTGCGCTCGCCCCCGGTTTTGTCCTGGGCTACCTGGTCAACAACGCAGTCGTTACCCCTAACGGCAACAGCGTTTCGACCGGTTTCTTGGGCGCCATGATCATGGCGGTCATCTGCGGCTACTTTGTCCGCTGGATGAAGACCTGGAAGGTCAACAACACTATCCAGACCATCATGCCCATCCTGATCATCCCGATTCTGACCTCGCTTGTCCTGGGCATGGCCTATATCTACATCCTGGCCACGCCGCTTGGCTTTGTGATGGACTGGCTTACCGGCGTGCTCGGCAGCCTGCAGGGCGGTTCCGCGGTTGTCCTGGGTCTGGTCATTGGCGTTATGACCGCCTTCGATATGGGTGGCCCCATCAACAAGACCGCCTCGACCTTTACCATGGCTATCATGCATCCGGCATCTACGGTCCTAACGGTATGTTCCGCGTCGCCGTCGCCGTTCCCCCGATCGCCTGTGGCCTCGCTGCGCTCATCGCCAAGAACAAGTTCGATGACGCCGACCGTCAGATGGGCATCTCCGCACTGTTCATGGGCTGCATCGGTATTACCGAGGGCGCCATTCCCTTCGCGGTCAAGGATCTCGGCCACACCCTTCCCGGCATCTGCATCGGCTCTGCCGTGGGCGCTGCTCTCGCCGCCTTCCAGGGTATCGACTGCTACGTCCCGCACGGTGGCTTTATCGTCGCCCTTGCCACCAACAACGTCGCGCTGTTCTGCCTGGACATCGTGATTGGCTCCGTGGTCGCCGCTGCAATCCTGATTGCCATGAAGCCCACGCTCGATAAGCAGGCCAAGTAAACCTTTAAGGACTCCGGTTGTGCGGAGGGATGGATTTGACTCCGCACAACCGCCCCTACACAACAAAATCCATCCGTACTGATAGGGCCCGCATCTGGGTCCCAGGGAACTTTTGTCAAAAATCCTCTGGAGAAGGAGAACAAAATGTCCAACCTCACCATCCGCCAGGCCGTTCAGGGCATGCTCAAGCTGCAGGATAGCGGCGATCACGCAACCATGGTCGGCATTGGCCCCATGAGCCCCAACCTGATTCAGGCCGTGTTCGAGCTTGCCAAGGACGAGGATTTCCCGCCCATGTTTATTGCCAGCCGCAATCAGGTCGATATGGACGAGATGGGCGCCGGCTACGTCAACGGTTGGGACCAGACGCGCTTTGCCGCCGACATCAAGAAGGTTGCCGACGAGGTGGGTTACACCGGTCCGTACTACCTGTGCCGCGATCACGGCGGTCCGTGGCAGCGCGACGAGGAGCGTAACGCCCACCTGCCCGAGGACGAGGCCATGGAGCTCGCCCGCAAGTCCTTTGTCGCCGACATGGAGGCGGGCTTTGACCTGCTGATGGTCGACCCCACCAAGGACCCCTATCAGATCGGCAAGGTTATTCCGCTCGACGTGGTGCTTCGCCGCACGATCGATCTTATCGACTACCTTGAGCAATACCGTCGCGAGCATAACCTGCCCGAGGTTGCCTATGAGGTCGGTACCGAGGAGACCAATGGCGGCTTGACCTCTACCGATAAGTACGAGGAGTTCATTTCTCAGCTGCAGCCCGAGCTCGAGAAGCGCGGCTGCCCCATGCCCACCTTTATCGTCGGCCAGACCGGCACCCTTACCCGCTGGACGGAGCAGGTCGGTCACTACAACTTCAAGAACGCTCGCGAGCTTGCTGATATGGCCAAGCGCTACGGCGTGGGTCTGAAGGAGCACAACGCCGACTACCTGGATGACGCGACGCTGCTCGAGCATATCCCGGCACACGTGACCGCCTCCAACGTTGCCCCTCAGTACGGCACCGAGGAGACCCGCGCTTATCTCAAGCTCTGCGCTACCGAGCAGATTCTGGTCGACAACGGCCTGTGCGACGATCCCTCCGACCTGTATCACACGCTGCTGGTCAAGGCTATCAAGACCGAGCGTTGGCGCAAGTGGATGACCGGCGACGACGTCAACCTGCAGGTTGACGACATCCTGGCCGACGATGAGCTCAGCCTGAAGATTCTGGATGTCTCCGGCCACTACGCGTTCAACGATCCCGAGGTCAAGGAGCAGGTCGAGAAGCTCTACCGCAACCTCGCTGCCCAGGACATCGACGGCAAGCGCTTTGTGATCGAGCACATCAAGCGCCCGATCAAGCAGTACGTCGTCGGCCTTAACCTCAAGGGCGTCACGAGCCGCATCGAGAAGGCTCTCGAGGACTAAGTAGCTTTTCCTACACGACGCCGGGCCTGGGGCATGTCCTAGCTGCAGGCCCGGCACATAGGACAAAGGGACATCCCCTTTGTCCTATTTTTTGAGTTTTGGATTCCTCCGAAGGAGTTTGCACCATGAAGTTCTTTATCGATACCGCCAACCTTGACGAGATCGCCGAGGCCAAGAGCTGGGGCTGCCTTGCCGGCGTCACCACCAACCCGTCCCTGTACGCCAAGACCGGCGGTAAGCTCGCCGACTTTGAGCCCCATATGCTCAAGATTGCCGAGCTCTGCGAGGGGCTGCCCGTGTCTGCTGAGTCCACCGCGACCACTGCCGAGGGCATGATCGAGGAGGGCAAGCGTCTTGCCGCCCTGGCTCCCAACATCGTGGTCAAGCTTCCCGTGTGCGAGGCCGGCCTCGCCGCCTGCCGCGCCCTGGCCGATGCGGGCGTGCGCGTCAACATGACGCTTGTTTTCTCGCCGACGCAGGCCCTCATGGCCGCCAACGCCGGTGCCCGCTACATCAGCCCGTTTGTCGGCCGCTTTGACGACATCGCCGAGGACGGCATCTCGCAGCTCGACAATGTCGTGACATGCATCAAGAACTATGACTGGACCGGCAAGAACGTCGACGACACCGTCGAGATCATCACCGCTTCGGTCCGCACGCCCAACCACGTGACCCAGGCGGCTCTTCTTGGTGCCGACATCGCGACCGTGCCCATGGCCGCTCTCAAGAAGTGCCTGCATCACCCGCTGACCGACCAGGGCCTCGCCTCTTTTGAGGCTGACTGGCAGAAGGTCGTCGCTCAGGCTTAACGACCGGGTTGCCCTCGGCATCGCGCCATCCGGTGCCGGGGTTGTTCTCAAGAGAGGAATTCGTATGACCAACCAGGAGCTGGCGAAGGTCGCCAATGAGGTCAGGAAGGGTGTCGTGACTGCGGTTCACGCGGCCAAGTCGGGACATCCGGGTGGATCGCTCGGTGCAGCCGAGATCATGACGTATCTGTACTTTGAGAAAATGAATATCGATCCTGCCGACCCTCACAAGGCCGATCGCGACCGCTTTGTGCTCTCCAAGGGTCACGCGGCGCCGGGCCTGTATTCGGTGTTGGCAAATCGCGGCTATTTTCCCGTCGAAGAGCTCGAGGCGCTCCGCCATATTGGCAGCCGACTGCAGGGCCATCCCAACATGAACGATACCCCAGGCATCGATATGTCCACCGGCTCGCTCGGTCAGGGCATCTCTGCTGCAGTTGGAATGGCGCTTGCCGCTAAGCACTGGGGCGACAGCTACCGTGTCTACACGTTGCTGGGCGACGGTGAGTGCGAGGAAGGCCAGGTGTGGGAGGCGGCTATGTTTGCCGGCAACCATGCACTCGACAATCTTGTTGCCGTCGTCGACCACAACGGCTTGCAGATTGACGGCACGATCGATGAAGTCAACTCGGCCATGCCGCTTGCCGACAAGTTCCGCGCCTTTAAGTGGCATGTGATAGAGCTAGCCGATGGCAACGACATGGCGCAGATTGAGGCGGCTTTCGCCGAAGCTCGCGAGGTGACCGGCGCGCCCGTCGCTATCATCGCCGAGACGGTGAAGGGCAAAGGCGTCTCCTTTATGGAGAACCAGGTTGGCTGGCATGGCAAGGCGCCCAATGACGAGCAGTTTGAGCAGGCCATGGCCGAGCTCGCGGCAGCAGGAGAGGAACTCTAATGGCAGAGGTCAAAAAAGTCGCCACGCGCGTAAGCTACGGCGAGGCGCTCGTCGAGCTGGGCAATGAGCACGATGACTTTGTAGTGCTCGATGCCGACCTGGCTGCCGCTACGCAGACGGGTAAGTTTAAGACTGCCCATCCTGAGCGCTTTTACGATGCCGGCATCGCCGAGAGCAACCTGATGGGTCTTGCCGCCGGCATCGCGACCACGGGCCGCGTTGCTTTTGCGAGCACCTTTGCGATGTTTGCCGCCGGTCGCGCCTACGAGCAGGTCCGCAATTCCATTGGCTACCCGCACCTCAACGTCAAGATTGGCGCCACCCATGCCGGCATTTCGGTGGGCGAGGACGGCGCCACGCACCAGTGCTGCGAGGATATCGCACTCATGCGTACGATTCCGGGTATGACGGTGGTCGTTCCCGCCGACGATGTCGAGGCCCGCGCCTGTGTGCGCGCCGCCTATGAGTTTGAGGGGCCGGTCTACATGCGCTTCGGCCGCCTGGCAACACCGGTCATCAACGATCACGAGGACTACGAGTTCAAGATCGGCCGCGGTGTTGTTGTGCGGGAGGGCTCTGATGTCACGATCGTCGCGTGCGGTCTCATGGTCGCTGAGGCGCTCGCTGCTGCCGAGGCGCTCGCTGCCGACGGCATCGATGCTGAGGTCATCAACATGCATACGATCAAACCGCTCGATGAGCGTTTGGTGGTTGCCAGCGCCAAGAAGACCGGTCGCGTGGTCACCGCCGAGGAGCATTCGATTATCGGTGGTCTTGGCGAGGCCGTTGCCTCGGTGCTCGCGGAGCAGCATCCAGTGCCGATGCGTCGCGTCGGCGTGCGCGATGTGTACGGCGAGTCCGGCCCTGCGGTCGATTTGCTGCATAAGTACGGTTTGGACGCCGACGGCATCGAAGCTGCGGTCAGGTCCGTGTTGTAAGGAAGGCTTTCCATGGGGTTTGTATCTGCCAACCAAGTGACGATTGGCTACGCCGCCGCCTCGCGCGAGGACGCGCTGCATTATCTGTCCGAGCAGGCTGTTGAGCTTGGTTTTGCCGATGACGCGTCTGCTGTAGAGGCGGCTTTTATTGCTCGCGAAAACGAGGCCGAGACTGGCCTCGTCGCCGGTTTTGCCGTTCCGCATGCCAAGAGCGATGCGATCCATACGCCGGGCGTGGCCGTGCTCAAGCTGTCCGAGCCTGTTGAGTGGCCGAGCTTTGATGGCGTGCCCGTCGATGTGGCGCTCGCGCTGTACGTGCCGCCGGCGAAGCGGGAACCACGCACCTGCGTCTGCTCTCCAAGCTGCCGTGATGCTGATGGATGCTGGCTTCCGTGACAGGGTGCGCGAAAGCACCGATCCTGTCGAGATTGCCGAGCTCATCAACGCCGGGCTCGAGGGCTAGAACGGGCTCTCCGTTCCATTAATCGATCCTTCTCCAAGGAAAAGGGCCGCGACGCTATAGGCGTCGCGGCCCTGTCTGCGTTTCCCCAGATAAAACCTGCCAAAATAAACCTGTCCCTTTTTGGTAGGTAAAACGGGAGCCGTTTCACCGCAACTTAGGGTGCGGTTGGGATGTGTGCGCTTTAATGAGCGGCGCCCATGGTTAGAGAGATTACGCTCGTCTCTCTAAATGTCTCTCTAAACAAGGTGCTTATCTCTCTAAAGTTAGAGAGATAAGCACCTTGTTTAGAGAGACGGAATGCCAGTTTTCGTCCGTCCGTTACCATCTGCCAAAAATGGCGGATAAAGGACTCATTGAAGTAATGGGTTCATCGACGAGCCGCAACCGCCGCTATCGGAAGAGGTAGATGTGGCTGAGTCGCCTCTCTAGTGTCTCTCAAAGATAGATGGATGCTAGAGAGGCGGTTGCCCTGCGATATTTCCCCAGATAAAACCTGCCAAAATAAACCTGTCCCTTTTTGGTAGGTTAAACGGCGTAACTTAAAGGTTCATGTTGCCGTGGATGTAGGGGGTGACCTCGGGGGAGATATGGTTGCAGCCCAGCTCGCGCAGCGCGGACTCGATGGCGGCGGGCAACGGGGTTTTGCCCTCGGCATCGATGGCGGTGCCGTCGAGGGCGGTAAGCTTGGCGACATCTGCGGGGGCGGCTTCGATATGCATGCAGCCGCCGACGAGGCGTGCGCGGACCTGGTCCAGGCCAAGGTCGTGCAGGTAGTCCTCACAGGTGCGGATTACATCGACCTTCTCGCGCGTGAGCTCCTCGCCCGTGGGGACTCGCGTGGCCAGGCAGGCTCCTGCCGGCAGGTTCCAGACGGGATAGCCCCAGGCGCGCAGCAGCTCGCGCTCCTCGTCCTTGGTAAAGCCGACCTCCATAAGCGGCGAGCGCACGCCGAGCTCCTGGGCGGCGCGCATGCCGGGGCGGTAGTCGCCGCGGTCGCTTGCGTTGCTGCCGTCGATGACGGTGGGAAAACCCAGCGACCTGGCGTGGTTGACGATGGCGGTAAAGCCGGCGCGCTTGCAGTGGTAGCAGCGGTCGGCGTCGTTGCAGGCTACCTGGGGGAGCTGCAGCTGATCGACCGAGAGGTTGAGCACGGGGAGCTTGAAATGCGGCCCCTCATCGGCCTGCCCGTCAACCGTCCGCTCAAACGAAGCCTGCTCGGGCGTGCCGATGAACGGCGTGGTGAGGTGAACGAGAAGCGTGCTGGCGGGCATGATGCGGGCGCAGACCGCGGCCAAAAAGCTGCTGTCGACGCCACCGGAAAAGCCGATGGCGACGCGTCCGTATGCCAAAAGCAGCTGCTCGAGCGCTGTGAGTTTGTCCTGAAGCCCCTCTGCAGGTGCGGTGGTGTCTGAAAGCATGAATCGATCCTTGCCGTTGAGTACTCGGTCGAAAACTATAATCCTACCGAGCCGCTTGTCATAAGACTTCTATCTATGTAACGAAAGTGCAATATGCTATATACGTTATATACAAGTTTACAGGTGCGGTAAAGTTGCGGGAGTACAGCAGCGCGAAGCGATGGGGGACCGATATGATCAAGGCCGTTATTTTTGATATGGACGGAACGCTGGTCGATACCGAGCGTTTGGGTATCAAGGCGTGGAAGGCGGGAGCGGCCGAGCTGGGATTCGCGATTGATGATGCGCTGATCCATCAGTTTATCGGTCGCACGCTGCCCGATGTCATGGGCATCCTTGATGGGCATTACGGCAGCCGCGAAACCGCTGAGGTAATCTATCGTCGCCATAGGGAGATTCGCGACGAGATGGTCAAGACCGATCTGGAGCTTAAGGCCGGCGCCGCCGAGTGCCTGGACGAACTGCTGGCTGCGGGCTATCACGTGGGCCTCGCGACCTCGTCGCGCCGCGTTACCGCCGAGCGCAACCTTAAGACGGTCGGCCTCTTTGATAAGTTTGAGACGGTGACCTGCGGCGAGGACGTCGTACACGGCAAGCCCGACCCTGAGATGTACCTGCTCGCCTGCGAGCGCGCGGGCTTTGCTCCCGAGGAGTGCGCCGTGGTCGAGGATTCCCGCAACGGCTGCGTCTCGGGCATCACGGCCGGCTGCCATGTGTTTGCCGTTCCCGACATCGTGCCGCTGCCGCAGGACGTGGTGGACGGCTGCGAGGCTGTGCTCGATACGCTGTTCGATCTGACGGCCGCGGTCAAGGCCGTGTGTTAGCGTCCGCACGCGAGTCGCCATGCCCCGCGCCCGATCCCGCGGGACGGTGACGGTAACGGCGCCTGCATGGAGGCGCTGACGCAGTCAGCCCCTCTTATCACGCCAAGATTGCTGTTTTGGCCGATAAGAGGGGCATTGTGCTTTAAGCGACTGGGGCTGCGGCCTTGGTAAGGAGCTGGCGGAGGGTTATGACGCTACAAGTTATTCCAGGAGCCAGTCGATCACGTTGCGCTTGCGGACTCCTTCGTAGTTCGCGTCCGCAAACAGCGTGTCGAGCGTAAGAAGCGTCTTGGGGTAGTTGTCTCGGACCTTCTTAAAGGGGGCCAACTCTCGGTTGAGGGTAGTTTCGTCGAGCGTTGTGGCTGAAACCTGAAAATAGGCTGTCTCGTCTGACTTTAGGGCAACAAAATCGATTTCCCCGCCGTCGATATCGCCCACGTAGACGTCGTATCCACGGCGTAGGAGCTCGAGATAAACAACATTTTCGAGGATATGACCGATATCGCTGCTTTGGGTTTTGACGAGAGCGCCTCTAAGCCCAAGGTCAACGGCGTAGTATTTGCCGTTTGTTGAAAGAAGCTGCCGACCGCGCACGTTATAGCGCGGAGCAAAGTACAGCACAAGGCTGTCTGTTAAGCCTTTGAGGTATTTGGCTACGGTTTTCTGGTCGGTTTTGTTGCCGTTGGACGAGAGCGTGTCGGAGATTTTTTTAATCGAGATCCGGTTTCCAATGCTATGGAGTAGGAACTTGGTGATATCGCGCAGGGTCGGGACGTCCGAGACCTTCAGGCGTTCGATAACGTCGCGTATGACGATGGTATCGTAGAGGCTCATAAGATAATCGCGCGCCTGGGGTCCCTGAATACCCGTCTCGGCGATAAAGGGAAAAGAGCCCCTGGTTATGTACTCGTCAAACAACTGCGCGGGAGCCTTTCCGTCATTGGTTTTTGCCGAGCAAAACTCTTTAAAGGATAGGGGCAGCATCTTGAGCTCTACGTAGCGGCCGGAGAGCAAAGTTGCCAGCTCGCTCGAGAGCAGATAAGCGTTGGAACCGGTTATGTAGAGGTCGACATTGTCCTTGATAAAAAGACTGTCGACGGCTTTTTCGAAATGCTCGACGTGCTGTATCTCGTCCAGAAAAACGTAGTTCATCTTATCGGGGACGAGTCTGGCGGAAATGTAGTCGTAGAGTGCTCTATACGACGTAAGCGACTCGAACTCCAGGTCTTCAAAGTTGAGGGATATAACCTGGTCGCCTGTGATTCCATGATCGCGCAGGTAGCTACGGTAGATTTCGAATAGCTTTGATTTGCCGGACCTTCGCACGCCCGAAACGACCTTGATGACGTTCGAGTCTTTCCACGAAATGAGCCAGTCGAGGTACTGTTTGCGATCAATCAGATTCATGAAACCCCTTTCTTGGCGAGAAAAAACTGGAGCAAAATCAATACTTATAG
Source organism: Coriobacteriaceae bacterium AM49-12 (assembly GCA_027669365.1). Lineage (GTDB taxonomy): Bacteria > Actinomycetota > Coriobacteriia > Coriobacteriales > Coriobacteriaceae > Collinsella. The sequence continues at coordinate 27,858 of JAQEDL010000018.1, forward strand.
GAAATATCTAAAAATATGGAATTAGGTCTATTTTAACAAAAAAGTTAATAAAAAATGGATTACATTCCATAAAAATCCGTAGCCGCAGGTTCGGCTAAACGGGGAAGGCCCGTGGGGTCAGCAAAAACGCCGCAGCGGGGCTGTTTCCGTTGCGGCGTTTTTTTTGTTACAGGTAGGCGCCCAGGTTGATGTCGGTTATAGGGGCCGCGGATGGGCCCGTCGGTTGCTGCTCGGCCTTTTGGGTGCTCACACGCTCGAGCAGGAAGGGGCGCACGAGCTCCTGACGGTTAATGTCCTCGGTGGCCGTGACCGTGGTGACGGTGCGCGCGGCGGAGCCGATGCGGACTCGTTTGGTCTTGGCGGCAGGTTTATCCTCGATTTGTTCCATGAGCAGTTGCACGCCCTTGCGGCCGATCTCGTAGCCCGGTGGTGCTACCGTGGTGAGGGGGACCGATCCGCTCCAGGCAAGCGGGTTGCCATCGCAGCCGGCAACAAGAATCTGGCCGGGGACGGAAATGCCTTTGTCGGTCAGCGCCGAGATAACGCCCGAGGCCAATACGTCGGTCAGGCCAATGACAAAATCGGGGCGCTCGTCAGCAGGGCGTTCGGCAATCTGGGTACCGATGCTGTAGCCGTCGGCTGCGGTATTCCACTCTCCGGCATCGATGACCTCAATTTTGATATCGGGATGCAGGGCAAGTGCTTGTGGATACCAAGGACGCGCAGGGTGAGCTGCATAAATGCCGCTCGGCCTACAACGACGATGCGGTGTGCGCCGCGGGCGATGGCGAGCTCGGCGATAATGCGCCCCTGTGCCTCGTTGTCGGCGGCCACGTAGTAACCGGGTTCTGAACAATGGACGTCCAGATGGACGATGGGGACGGGAATCTTGGTCATGGCGGGGTGCCAATCGGGGGACGCCATGGGCTGAACCATGACGCCGGACATCTGCGTGCCCATAAAATAGCGCAGGTAATGATCCTCGAGAATGTCGTCGTTATCGGCATTGGCGATGAGCAAGTCATAGCCGTGCTTGCGTGCCTCGTTGTGGGCACCGCTGGCAATCTGGAGCGAAAAGCCGTGGTCGAGACGGGGGAGGACCAGGCCAAAGGACTTGGTGGCGCCGCCCGCGAGCTGACGGGCGCTTTGGTTGGGCAGGTAGCCAAGGCGATTAATGGTCTCGTTGATGAGCTTAAGGGTTTCGGGGCGCAACTTTTCGGGGTGGTTGAGCGCGTTGGATACCGTGCCCAGCGAGACCCCTGCCTCGCGCGCGACGTCGCTGATTTTTACCTTTGCCATAGCGGCCCCTTTGATGCGTTTCAAGTACAAGCCAGATTGTAGCATCCCAAACCTACCAAAAAGGGACAGGTTTATTTTGGCAGGTTTTATCTGGGGAAACGCCGTTGCCAGCGCGGCCACCACAAAGGTTCCTGTCCCCATTGTGGCGGTTTGGACCGGCTGGGCATGTGTGCATCGGGTGGTATCTAAGTTGAGATACCACTTCTGGTATATCAGCTTGCGCTTGCGTGAGTACAATACTCGAACGTTATACGTCTCAGCGCCCCCTGTGCGTGGACGTCTTGCAGTCACGCGAACGAAGGGATTTATCCTATGTGCGGAATTGTCGGCTATACCGGCTCTGATATTGCAAAGAACATCCTGGTCACAGGCCTTAAGCGCATGGAGTATCGCGGCTATGACTCCTCGGGCGTCGCGCTCGAGGTGGGCGAGGGCGCCGCGGCGCACCTCGACGTTATCCGCCGCGTGGGTAAGGTTGCGGGCCTGGAGAGCGAGCTTTCCAACATCGATAGCGACGCAACCTGCGGTATCGGTCACACCCGTTGGGCCACCCACGGCAAGCCTTCCGTCGTTAACGCTCATCCCCACACCAGCTGCGACGGTCGCATCGCCATCGTCCACAACGGCATCATCGAGAACTTCGCCGAACTGCGCGAGGAGCTGGAGGCCGCGGCCATCACTTTAAGAGCGAGACCGATACCGAGGTCTTCGCACACTTAATCGAAGAGGCCTATGCCGAGACACACGACCTGATGGCCTCCGTGCGCGAGGCTTGCACCCACGTGGTGGGCGCCTATGGCTTGGCCGCCGTGTGCGCCGACGAGCCTGGCGTAATCGCCGTGGCCCGCAAGGATTCCCCGATCGTGGTCGGCATGGGCGAGACCGGCTCCTACGTTGCCTCCGACGTGATCGCGCTCATCGACGCCACCCGCGATGTCGTGGTGCTCGAGGACGGTCAGTTTGCCAAACTCACGCCTGCGGGCGTCGAGTATGCCGACGAGGCCGGCAATGTCATCGAGCCCAAGGTCACCCACATCGATTGGGATCTGGATATGCCGAAAAGGGCGGTTATCCCGACTTTATGCTCAAGGAGATTCACGAGCAGCCGCGCGTCGTGCGCGATACTCTGGTGGGTCGTATGACCCCCGCCGGTGAGCTCGATATCGACGAGCTGGGCCTGTCCCTCGAGGAGCTCAACGACATCGATCGTGTCTACGTGATCGCCTGCGGCACCAGCTATCACGCCGGACTCATCGCCAAGAACCTTATTGAGGGCTGGGCTCGCATTCCCACCGAGGTCGAGGCTGCCAGCGAGTTCCGCTACCGCAACCCCATCATCACACCGACGACGCTCGTCGTCGCCGTGTCCCAGTCGGGCGAGACGGCCGATACCCTTGCCGCCATTCGCGACGCGCGCATCAAGGGCGCCAAGGTCTTTGGCATCACCAACGTGGTGGGCAGCCCCGTGGCGCGTGAGAGCGACGGCGTCATCTACACCAAGGCCAACAAGGAGATCGCGGTCGCCTCGACCAAGAGCTTCATCGGCCAGGTCGTGAGCCTGACGCTGCTGGCTTTGCTGTTGGCGCAGGTTAAGTACCGTCTGACCACCAAACAGGCGCGCATGCTGTTCCGCGAGCTTTCCGATACGGCCGAGCAGATTCAGTGGATTTTGGATACCCAGACCGAGGCCGTGCATGAGGCCGCCCTGCTGTGCAAGGACGCGCAGTCGGCGCTGTTCGTGGGTCGTGGCATGGGTGCTGCTATTTCCTACGAGGGCGCGCTCAAGCTCAAAGAGGTCAGCTACCTGCACGCCGAGGCCTACGCCGCCGGCGAGATGAAGCACGGCCCCATTGCCCTGATTGACCCGGGTTTCCCTGTCATCGCTGTGGCCACCAAGAGTGCCACCTACGACAAGACCGTGTCGAACCTTATGGAGTGCAAGGCGCGCGGCGCCAAGGTTATTGTCGTTGCCACCGAGGGTGACGAGGAAATCAACAAGATTGCCGACTGCATCATTCGTGTGCCGGCCGTCCGCGACGTGTTTAGCCCCATCACGGCGAGCGTCCCACTGCAGTTGCTTGCCCGCGAGGTGGCCATCCTGCGCGGCTGCGACGTTGACCAACCTCGAAACCTCGCTAAGAGCGTGACCGTCGAGTAATTGTTGTTCCGGCGTTTTACCAAACGCCGGAACTGCTCGACGCTGCGCGAGCCGCATTCACGCCAATCTGACGTTCAATTTCGAGGGCGCGACCAGAAGGTCAGCGCCCTCTCATTTCACGTCACCTTGGCGCAAATGCGGCTCGCTCGCTGTTGGTGACTGACATCAGGTGCTCCGTTGTCGAAACGCGCTAACAAGAAGGGCCCGGCTCCGTTGTGGCGGAGTCGGGCCTTGTTGCGTTTGCCCAGATAAAACCTGCCAAAATAAACTTGTCCCTTTTTGGCAGGTTAGCGGAGCTGCTGGTCTCGAAGTACTTGGGATATTGGTCCAGGACCTCGGTCTGGTTGCGGAACATCATATGCAGGTGCTTGCTGACCAAAAAGCTCGCCTCGATGGGGTCGCGACCGGCGATAGCGCGGCGGATTTTCTTGTGCTCGTTAACAATCTCCTGATTGTCGAGCCTCTGCGTGGCGGCGCGCAGCCAGCGGAAGCGCTCCAGGTCGGCATTGGTCGCCTCGAGCCACGACCACACGGTGCTGCGGCACGCGATGTTAAAGATCATGCGGTGCATGAGGTTGTCGCTTAAAAAGAAGCCGATGCGATCCTCCTCGGCCATGGTCTTTTCCTGCAGCGCGATGGCTCGGTCGAGCTGCTCGATGCCTGCCGAGGTGGCACGGGCGCAGCACTCTACAATCACCTGCTTTTCCAGGTGTTCGCGAATGTAGCAGGCGCTCTCGGCAAGAGTGAGGTTGATGGGCGAGACATAGGTGCCGCTTTGGGGCACGGTACGCACCAGGCCCTCTTGCGCCAGACGCACCAGCGCCTCGCGCACAGGGGTGCGCCCCATATCCAGGTCGTCACAAAGCTGCTTGACACCCAGTTTTTCGCCCGGTTTGTAGTCCAGGTAGACGATTTTGCGTCGAATGGTGTGGTAGGACTGGTCCTGTAGGCTCGTTTCCTGCTCGCCGACGTGCATCGATTCTTCCATAGTGCCTCGCAACCGTTCTATCACACTGATATGTCAGCTGTTAATTATGCCGCGAATCGGCTCTCCGCGGTGGGTAATTCGACTGTTGCCCAAGAACTATTGCGGCATCTTGGTCTGTGTTTACGCATGGCTGTGCTCAACGTTGCCGTATCATAAGCCGTCGCAAACGTGAAATAGAAAGAAGGAATCCCATATGCAACTGGCAAATATCGTACGCGAGCGCTGGAAGGGCGTTTTGTTCTGCCTGATCATCGCCATTCCCGCAACGCTGCTCGGCAAGCAGATCGAGGTGGTCGGCGGGCCGGTATTCGCCATCCTCATCGGCATGGTTCTGGCACTTGTCTTTCCCAAGCATCGTCGTGAGCCGCTTGCCGCCGGCGTTACCTATACGTCTAAAAAGATCTTGCAGTATGCGGTCATCCTGCTTGGCTTTGGCATGAACCTCTCCCAGATTCTGTCCAAGGGCGCCCAGTCGCTGCCGATTATCGTGGCGACGATCTCGACCTCGCTTGTCATCGCCTTTGTGCTCTGCCGCGTTATGAACGTGCCGGGTAAGATCTCGACGCTTGTGGGTGTGGGTTCGTCGATTTGCGGCGGTTCTGCCATCGCCGCGACCGCACCCGTCATCGATGCCGACGATCGCGAGATTGCCCAGGCTATTTCGGTCATCTTCCTGTTTAACGTTATCGCGGCGCTCGTGTTTCCGACGCTCGGTGGTATGCTCGGGCTGACCAACGAGGGCTTTGGCCTGTTTGCCGGCACCGCCATCAACGACACCTCGTCCGTAACGGCTGCGGCGAGTGCTTGGGACAGTATGCATCCCGGTGCCAATGTGCTCGAGAGCGCCACGGTGGTCAAGCTCACCAGGACGCTGGCCATTATTCCCATCACGTTGGTCCTCGCATGCTGGCAGATGCATCTGGCGCGTAAGGCCGGCGGCGACGCCAAAAGCACGTTTTCGCTTAAACGCGCGTTTCCCATGTTCGTGCTGTTCTTTGTGCTGGCAAGCGTGGTCACCACGGTGTTTCAGCTTCCCACGTCCATTACGGCGCCCATCAAGGAGCTTTCGAAGTTCTTTATCGTGATGGCCATGGCGGCTATTGGCTTTAATACCGATATCGTCGAGCTGGTCAAAAAGGGCGGCAAGCCATCGCGCTGGGCTTTTGCTGCTGGATTGGCATTGCGTGCATGAGCTTGGGAATGCAGCACGTGCTGGGAATCTGGTAGAGAAGTAGCTTATTCGCGTGCTGGTTGCTGGTTGCTGGTGAGCGCAAGCCTGCGGTGGAGCGATAGGAGCTCTTGCGGGTATGGCTTGTCCGCAGGTTTATAAGTCCCGAAGAGCTCTTATCGCCCCGCCAGGATGGCGATGCGGGGCAACACCTATACTCGCAGGACGGCGCTTTCTGCCCTATAGTGTTTGGTGAGCAATATCGTTCAATTTTGAAACACTCGGTCGTGCGACCGTCGGCGGTTGCACGTCGCCGCGGACAGGGGCAAATCATGGATAGCGATGCCAAGCTGAACATCTTGACCGAGGCCCTGGCTGCTGCCGGGGCCTCGGCATTGGCAATCGATGCGCGTGGGGACGTCGCGATTTCGACCATGAATGACGCGGCGCTTGAGCGGGATGTGGCAGCTTTTGTTGCCGAACGCCTCGACCGTATAGGAGACGGCGCGCGTCTGGTTATGGGGCGTGCGGGTACGCGCCTGAGCCTGACCGTTCGCCCCGCCGACAAAGAGGGCGGGGGCCTTTGGGTCGTCGTGGTCCGCGAGGTGCGCGGCGCCGCGGCGCACGCGGGCATCGAGTGGCTCAACGCCGACGAAGTTGAGGCCCGCTACGAATCGAGCGCGTACGGCATCGTTGAGGGGCCTGCCTCGGTGGCTGCGCCGGTCGCCGAGAGCTACGCGCGCGGTGTGCCCCTTATGCTCGAGGGCGAGCTGGGAACGGGTCAGGTCGAGATTGCCATGCGCCTCTATCTGGACGGTCCTTTTGTCGATCAGCCCTTTGTTGCCGTTGCGCTCGATGAGCTAACGGATCGCGGCTGGCGCCATCTGCTCAAAAGCGCCGAATCGCCGTTGTTCCAAACGGGGCTGACGCTTTGCATTGAGGGCTGGAACACGGTTGGCCCCCAGCGTCTCCGCGAGCTCGTTTCCACGATGGCCGACACCGCGTTGGCGACGCGCTGCCATGTGGTGCTGACGGCGAATGACATGCCGGGCGGCAGCGAAAGTGATCAAGCCGCCTTTGTGACCGAGCGCTTCGCCTGTGCGGTGAGCGTGGCGCCGGCAATCGTCGAGCAGGGAGCCACGTCGCAAAAGATTGCGCGCTATTTGGAATATCTCGCTGGTGCATTTGGGACGGCAGCGCCCACGCTGTCTGCCGCGGCGACGAAGGCGCTCGATGCTTACCGCTGGCCGCGCAATTATCTGCAGCTCCGCGAGGTCTCGGAACGACTGTATATATTGGTGGGGGCGGGCACGGTGGATCGCGCTGTGGCGGAGGAAGTGCTAGCCCAAGAGGACGTGATTAAGACCGCAACCTTTGGCGCCCCGACACTCGAAAGCGACCTGTATATCCTGCGACCGCTGGCCGATACCGAGCGAGATATCGCGCATCTGGTTGTAGATCATCTCCACGGCAACCGAACCCGTGCGGCGGAGGTGCTGGGCATAAGCCGAACAACGCTGTGGCGCTTACTGAAGGACGATGACCGTTGAGCGAGGCGCCCGTGACCGCGCGCGACGCGTGTGCTACAGTCCAAAGCGTTATTGTTTCGATTTGGTTACGGCGTGCGGGGGCGTATGGCTGAGACTACAAACCGAGCCGGCAGAAGGCGGAGCGCCGCGCCGGTTAACCGACGCACAACATCGGTGACGTGGGGCAAACACGCCTCGGGGTTTGACGGCTCGTTCAAGCGCACTAAATACGGCTATCCTTCGACAGGTGCCCGCTTGGCAATGCAGGCAGAGTCCTCGCTGTGGGACCGCAAACGCGTGGTGGGTTCAAAGCTCAAGCACGACGGCACGCTCGGCTACATCAGCCGCGGGGCGGCTCGTCGCAGCGGACTCAATCCGGCTGGTTGGCATCGTTATGTTCCGATCGCGGTCGTCGTTGCAGTGATCGTCATCGCACTCGCTGCGCTTGGCTACGCCGGCGACGGTGCCAACTTGGACGCGATGTTTAAATCGCCCGAGCTCGCGCATGCAGGCACAGAAATTGTCGAGGGCGCTCAGACCCAGACGGGCGTCGCGCCCCAGCGCGGTATCGTTGCGGCGGCCTCCACCATCGCCGACGCTCAAAAGGACGAGGGCGAACAGGGCGACGGCGCCGAAACGACCCACACGAACGAAACGACGACAACTCCATCGGCAAGATAAGTTGCGAGCGGGTCCGCCGTTCGTTAGAACGGCGGAACTAATTACCTAACGTACACCACGTTGTCGCGGCGGGGTTTGGGCTCGGGTAGCGTGTCTTCGGCATAGCCCAGAATGCAGTGACCGACGCCGCGCAGGCTGCCGTCGGCGGGCAGGCCCCAGCTGGCCAGCAGCTCCAGGCCCTCGGGCGAGTCAAAGACTCATGCGCGCGGTGAATCCAGCATGAGTCGACACCCAGTGCATAGGCGGCGTTGAGCAGGTTGCCCATGGCGAGCGATCCGTCTTCCAGGTGCGTGGGCACGCTGCGGTCGACCAGTACCACCACAACGGTCTTGGCGCCATAGAAGGGGTCGCTGTTGCTGCCCATGACCTGTGCGTTGAGCTGCGAGAGGCGCTCAACGGTCGTGGGGTCGGTGACGGCGACAAACGTCACCGGCTGGCGCCCCATGCCACTGGGTGCATACTGGCCGGCCTCGATAATGCGTGCGAGCTTTTCGGCCTCGACGGGACGATCACTGTATTTGCGGCAGCTGCGGCGGTGGATGAGTGCTTCGATAGTCTCCATGGTGTCTCCTTGCGGTGGCGTTGCAGATGCCCCGTTCATACCCGTCGGGCTCAAACGATAGACGTCAATTGCCGGCCCAAAAGGACGATCCAATTGGGAAAGTAGGTTTGCATAAAAGTACCTTCAGAATGTGACAAACAAATGGGATGGTTAAACGTTTTATCCCGTCTACCCTGCGGTTTTTTACCACTTGCCTAAATGACGAACGCATAACCTCTGATAAAGGTTTTACTAAAGGAGTACCAACGTTTATCAATGCGCCGTGGTGGCGCCGGGCCAGGAGGTAACATCATGTTCCAGGCTGGAGATGTCGTCGAGACCGACTTCGAAGGATTTCTGAAGCTGCTGCGTTCCAAGACGCGCGCTTTTGTGACGATTGACGATCACGAGTACTACATCACGCACACCGATGGCTATTGGCGTGTTCAGGATTGCGAGGCCCTCAACGACAAGGGCCACTTTACTGACTGCTCCGAGCTGGTCAACACGGTCTGCGAGGTCGTCGAGCTGCCGTGGATTGCCGGCAAGAGCCTGCATGACAGCTTCTCGGGCGCTACGGTCTATGAGGCCGTCGCCGCTTAACGGGCAATAAAACCCGATTTTCACGTGACCGCTGGCGCTGCCCCCGCGCCGGCGGTCTTTTTCTGCCGATAGGCCATAAAAGTGCAAGCATTTGCGGAGAGCCTGTTGACGATAGTCAAAACTCGGACTAATGTAGAGATATAAATTGGTCAAAAATCGGACAATCGAATGGTGGGATAGATGAATAGCGCGGTTACACTGGTCGACTTCGACCGGATGCTCAATGGACTCGACCATATTTATTCGGAGTTCTCGCGCGCCTGCGGTCTTTCGGACTGCGCTTACTGGATGTTCGTCGATACCAGCACGGCGGACGGCAGCATCGCCGTGAGTCGTCTGACAAGCGAATGGTTCTACAACAAACAGACCATCAATTCGGCGATCAAGACGCTTAGGGCGCGAGGGCTCGCGACGTTGGAGTTTGCCGAGGGCAGTCGTAAGAACAAGGTTGTGCGACTGACCGAAGAAGGCGTGCAGTTTGCCAAGCGCTACGCGTTGCCGGCGCAAAAGGCCGAGCAGCAGGCATTCGAGGCGCTCGAGCCGTGGGAACAGCGCGAGATCATGCGATTGGTCGGTAAGTTCTCCCATGTTCTTAACGAAGAATGCGAGGCATTTAAACGGCAAGTTGCCGCCGAGAACGAGGCTGACGATAAGGGCGAGGGGGAGACATGCGACTCTTAATGAGGTTTATGAGGCCGTACCGCGGTCTGATCGCGGTGACGCTGCTGGTGCTGCTAATCGACAACGTCGGTACGCTGCTCGTGCCCACGATGTTGGCGAACATGGTCAACACGGGCATCACGACGGGCGACGTCGATTACATCTTGCGCAACGGTCTGTACATGCTCATCGCGACCGGCATGGCCAGCGGCGGCGCGGTGCTGGGCTGCTATCTTTCGGCCCGTCTAGCGGCCAATGTGGCCTGCGACATCCGCAACGCCGTCTACGATAAGTCGCTCGAGCTGTCCGCCAGCGACTTTGAGCGCTTTGGCACGGGTTCGATGATCACACGCTCGCTCAACGACATCAACGTGATTCAGCAGGCTATCCTTCAGACGATTCAGCTAGTGCTGCCGGTACCGTTCTTGGCCGTGGCGGGCATCATCTTTGCCTGGTTTATCGATCCTGCCATGGGCACGCTGCTGGGCGTGGTCGTTGCGATCGTGCTGGTGGCGGCGGTCTTTACGGTGCTAACGCCGCGCCGATTTTTATGCGCCTTCAGAGCTTTATCGACCGCATGAACGTGGTGCTGCGCGAGAACATCGTGGGCGTGCGCGTCATCCGCGCATTTAACAAGGAGCGCCACGAGGAGCAGCGCCTGGACGAGGTGTTTAGCGATTACGCGGCCAATGCCATCAAGGTCAACCACCTGTTTGTGGGTCTCGACAGCTCCAGCTTCTTTTTGATGAACATCGCCGAGGTGGCGGTGCTGTGGGTGGGCGGGAACCGCGTGGGCGTCCATGCCATGCAAATCGGCAGCATCTCGGCCGTGCTGGAGTACGCGATCCTGATCCTGTTCTTTGTGATGATGGCGCAGATGGTGGTGCTGACGCTCCCGCGCGCCGCGGCGTGTCTCAACCGCGCGCAGCAGGTGCTCGAAATCGAGCCGAGCATCGTGGACGGCAAGGCTACGCTGGGCGACGGGACGCCTGAGTCCGCAGACGGCGCCGACGCGGTGGCCGTGTTCGATCACATGTCGTTTCGTTTTGACGATGCCGACGAGGACACGCTGTGCGATCTGAACTTTGCTTGTCGCCGCGGTCAGACGACTGCGATTGTCGGCTCGACGGGCTCGGGCAAGTCAACGGTGGCCAAGCTCTTGCTTCGCTTCCACGATGCCACGAAGGGCGCCATTCGCCTGAACGGCGTCGATCTGCGCGAGCTTTCGCAAGACGAGATTCGCGGGCACATCGCCTATGTGCCGCAAAAGGCATGGCTGTTCTCGGGCACGGTGGCAAGTAATCTGCGCTTTGGCAACGAAGATGCGACCGAGGCCGACATGCTTCATGCGCTTGAGGTTGCCCAGGGCACCTTTGTGCTCGATCAGCCGCAGGGACTCGATACCCCGGTGGCGCAGGGCGGCACGAACTTCTCGGGTGGTCAGCGCCAGCGCCTGGCGATTGCCCGCGCCCTCATGAAGCATGCCGATCTGTATATCTTCGACGACAGTTTTTCGGCCCTGGACTTTAAGACTGATGCCGCCCTGCGCCATGCGTTGCAAGACGAGACGCGTGACGCTGCGGTGCTCATCATCGCGCAGCGCATCTCGACGATCTTGCACGCCGACCAGATCGTCGTGCTCAAGGACGGCGAGGTCGTGGGCCTGGGCACGCATGACGAGCTTATGGAAACCTGCGAGGTGTACCGCGCCATCGCGGAATCGCAGATGAAGGGAGGTGAGTAGCATGACCGAGGAGCTCAAGAAGTGCAGCGATGCTATCGATTCGAACGATTCGGACGCCGCTGAGAAAACGGTCGACCAGGCTGCCGCGGTGCTCGAGCTGGATGACGCCATCAAGGCGGCCGAGCGCGAGGCCCGCCGCCAGGCGCTCTACGAGGAAAACGAGCGCGCCGAGGACGAGCGCGCCCGCGCCGAGGCAGAACGCATGCGCGACGTGGACGACGAAGACGAGGACGAGACGCCTCGGGATACCTGGGCGACGGTGCGCCGCTTGTGGAGCGAGGCCGCCGGCGACCATTGGCGCTTCTATATTGTGTTCGCGAGCATCGTGTTCTACGCCATCTTCAACACCGCCGCGCCAGCGTACAGCGCTCGCGTGATCGATGAGCTGTGGGGGCATATGCAGGTGGCGTTTGCCAACGACACTACCTTCAGCATTACCTGGGAGCATTGCGGCAAGACCATTTTCGTCTACTTTATGATCTGGACGGCAGCCGCTTCCTTCTATGCGCTGCAGAGCTTTTTGATGTCGAGTGTGGCCGAGCGACTCAACCTGCGTCTGCGCAACCGCATTGCGCAAAAGCTCAGCCGTCTGCCGCTTGCCTTCTTTGACGCGCATCGTCCCGGTGAGGTCGTCAGCCGTGCGACCAACGACTTGGACAAGATGTCCGAGAGCATGCAGCGCGGATTGCTGCAGCTGCTTGTGTCGATCGGCACCGTGGTGGGCGCCGTGGGCGTGATGTTCGTGTTTAGCGTGCCGCTTACGCTAGTCTTTTTGTTCTTTACGGCGGTGTCGCTGCTGGTGACCAAGGTAGTTTCGCGCCGCACGCATGACGTGACGGGCGAGCGCCAGGAGTGGGTGTCCAAGATTACGAGTGCGGTCGAGGAGGGCTATTCGGGCCGCCTGGTGATTCGCGCGTTCAACCGTGAGCGCCAGAGCTCGGCCGAGGTGCATGAGGCTTCGAACGAGTTGGCGCGCGTGAGCACCAAGGCCGACTTTATGATCAACGCCGTCGGCCCTGCGGTGCGCTTTATCGGCCGTTTGGCGCAGATCGTGATCGCACTGGTGGGCTGCAGCATGCTGGTCGCCGGTCACATGACCGTCGGCGTGTTCCAGGCGTTCTTCCAGTTTATCTACGAGGCGTCCGAACCCATGACGCAGCTGTCGTTTACCTTTAACTCGCTGCAGAGCGCGCTGGCGAGCGCAGAGCGCGTGTTCGACCTGCTCGATGAGCCCGAGATGGAGGCCGATCCGCTGCCGGACGAGGCCGCCAAGCTGCCGGGTCGCGTTGAAGGCCGCGTCGCTTTTGAGCATGTGCGCTTTGGCTATTCGCCCGACAAGCCGCTTATGCGCGACGTGTCGTTTACCGCCGAGCCGGGCCAGAAGATCGCCGTGGTGGGAACCACGGGCGCGGGTAAGACCACGCTCATCAACCTGCTCATGCGCTTCTATGAGATTGACGGCGGGCGCATTACGCTCGATGGCGTGGATACGAGTCGTATGGATCGTGGCGAGCTGCGGCGGCAGTTTGGCATGGTGTTGCAGGACGCCTGGCTGTTCGACGGAACGATTGCCGAGAATATTGCCTATGGCTACCCCGAAGCGACGCACGATGAGATCGTGGCGGCTGCGCGCGCCGCCCAGGTTGACTTCTTTGTGCGCACCATGCCGCAGGGCTACGACACGCGCGTGGCCAACGATGCCGAAAGCATCAGCCAGGGCCAGCGCCAGCTGCTGACCATTGCGCGCGTGCTGCTCAACAACCCGGCGATTCTCATCCTGGACGAGGCGACCTCAAGCGTGGACACGCGCACCGAGCTTGCCATCGGCCGCGCCATGGACGCGCTCATGCGCGGGCGCACCAGTTTTGTGATCGCGCATCGCCTGTCGACGATCGTGGACGCCGACCTGATCTTGGTCATGGACCACGGCAACATTATCGAGCAAGGCACGCATAAGGAACTGCTGGCTGCCGAGGGTGCTTACGCCGACCTCTATCTGAGTCAGTTCGCATAAGGTGACAAAGGGGCAGTCCCGCATGTCACATCGAAAAGAAGGCGCGCCGGGGGATTGATTTCCTGGCGCGCCTTCTTGCGTTGATGCGGGTCTGTACCGTCCGCGGCCCTAGCGCTCGTCTACGAACTTGGCGACGAGGGCCTTAAGCTCGGCCACCTCTCGCTCGAGTTCCTTGACGCGGCGGGCGTTTTCGGTGATGCCCTGGCGGTTGAGGGCGCTTTGCTCGGCGGCATCGTCAGGCATGTATTCGCGGTGCTGCTTGGCGTCAAAGTTTTCCTCGAACACGCGGCAGCCGTTGCGTTTGATAATGCGCCCGGGCACGCCCACGACGGTGCAGTTGTCGGGCACGTCCTTGACGACGACCGAGTTGCCGCCGATCTTGACGTTGTTGCCGATGCGAATGTTGCCGAGCACCTTGGCACCCGTGCCCACGGTGACGTTGTTGCCCAGGGTGGGGTGGCGCTTGCCGGTCTCGTTGCCGGTGCCGCCGAGTGTGACGCCTGATAGAGCACGCAGTTGTCGCCCACAATGGCGGTTTCGCCGATGACAACGCCCATGGCGTGGTCGATAAAGAAATGCTTGCCGATCTGTGCGGCAGGGTGAATTTCGACGCCAGTGATATGGCGGGTGATTTGCGAGAGCACGCGGGCGAGCGAGCGATGGCCGTGCTCCCAGAGCCAGTGCTCGGGCACATGGTTCCACTTGGCGTGTAGGCCGGGATAGGAGAGGAAGATGACCAGGCCGTTTTGCGCAGCGGGATCCTGTGCCTGGACGGTCTTGATGTCCTCGCGAATGGTATTGATAAAGCTCACCGGCCGCCCTCCCTTAGCGCCGCGACAATGCAATTCAATAAAGTATAGCGATTCGCTAGGGATTAGGAAGAACAATCTTGGCAGCATTGCACGACAGGTGTCAGTTATGCAAACTTGCTGGTAATGGAGTCATGCTTTTGTGGGGTTGCGCACGAGGGGGCACCGCAACCGTATACTGGTCAACTTGGACGTATCCGCGCCCACAACTGAGAGGTTTTACTTCATGGGTTTCATTAATTTTATCGCCGAGCTGCTTAAGGATCCGCGCACCGCGATCGCCAGCTGGATCGCCGCCGGCCCGCTTATGGCCTACGGCTGCGTGTTCCTGATCATCTTTATCGAGACGGGCGTGGTGTTCTTCCCGTTCCTTCCCGGCGATTCGCTGCTGTTTGCCTCGGGCTTCTTTGCCCACAACGGCGGCTTTAACATCGTGGCGCTTCTGGCAACCGCATGGGCCGCAGCCATCCTGGGCGATCAGTGCAACTTTATGATCGGCCATTTCTTTGGCAAAAAGATCATCGCTTCGGGCAAGGTCAAGGCCATGACGCCCGAGCGCATTAAAAAGTCCGAGGACTTCTTGGACAAGTGGGGTCACCTGGCCATCTTCCTGGGTCGCTTCTTCCCGTTTATCCGCACCTTTGTGCCCTTCATTGCCGGCATGGGCGGCATGCACTGGCGCAACTTCGTTATCTTTAACGTGCTGGGCGGCATTACCTGGTCGACGGTCTTTACGCTGCTGGGCTACTTCTTTGGCGGCATTCCCTTTGTGCAGGAGCACTTTGAGCTGCTGATTATCGGCATTGTCGCCGTGTCGATCATCCCGACCGTGGTCGGCATCGTCAAGGCTAAGCTGGGCAAATAGAACGCGTAGATCGAGCCAGCGCGCAAACCGTGCCGTTGAGGCCCGTCACCGCTTACGATGGCGGGCCTCTTTAGTTTCGGTCAAATGAAAATACTTTAGTTAGTTAAAGAAAAACGTTTTATCCAACGCATGCGGGGAGTACAATCTCGTGCATGCGAATCGACGTGCCATCGGCTTTGATGCTGTTCGCGTGTTCCGTCCGGCTCTACGCTCCGGGCGTGTGACGTTGCGACGCGGTCGGCCTCGGTCCTTGCGTGCGGGTTCGCGAGTATGCAACTGTGTATGTAAGGAGCGACATATGACTGTCGAGAAGAAGGATATCGATTGGGGTAGCCTCGGCTTTGGCTACATGAAGACCGATTACAGCTACGAGGCCCATTGGAAGGACGGCGAGTGGGACGAGGGCGGCCTGACCACCGACCACACCCTGCATGTCTCCGAGTGCGGTGGCATCTTCCATTACTGCCAGGAGGTCTTTGAGGGCCTGAAGGCCTATACCGCCGAGGACGGCAGCATCGTCTGCTTCCGTCCCGACATGAACGCCGAGCGTATGTATAACTCTGCCCAGCGCCTCGAGATGCCCCCGTTCCCCAAGGACAAGTTTGTTGAGGCCGTCAAGCAGGTCGTTTCTGCCAACGCCGCCTGGGTTCCGCCCTTCGGCTCCGGTGCAACCCTGTACGTGCGTCCGTTTATGATCGGCTCTGGTGACGTGATCGGCGTGGCTCCCGCTCCTGAGTACACGTTCCGCATTCTCGTGACCCCGGTCGGTCCGTACTTTAAGGGTGGCCTCAAGCCCGTCAAGCTGCGCGTTTCCGAGTACGACCGCGCCGCACCGCACGGCACCGGCAACATCAAGGCCGGCCTGAACTACGCCATGTCCCTCAAGCCCACGATGGAGGCCCATCGCGAGGGCTATGCCGAGAACCTGTATCTCGACTCCGAGTCCCGCACCTATGTCGAGGAGACCGGCGGCGCGAACGTCCTGTTCGTGAAGGAGGACGGCACCCTCGTCGTTCCTCAGTCGCACACTGACTCCATCCTGCCCTCCATCACCCGTCGCTCGCTCGTTCAGGTTGCCGAGGATTTGGGCATGACCGTCGACCAGCGTCCCGTCGAGTGGGCTGAGGTCAAGGCCGGTACCTTTGTCGAGTGCGGCCTGTGCGGCACCGCTGCCGTCATCTCTCCGGTTGGCGAGATCGACAACAAGGTTTACGGCGCCGACGAGACCGTGACCTTCCCGGCTGGCTACACCGAGATCGGCCCTGTGATGAAGAAGCTTCGCGAGACCCTGACTGGTATCCAGTCCGGTGCTGTCGAGGACAAGCACAACTGGGTTTACACCGTCGCGTAAGCTGTCTTAGCTGTCCGGCCCGAGGGCGACCTTCCTTTCCGGCGCGTCCTCGGACATGAAAGAACCCCCGCTGCGCACTTGAACTGCGCCCCAATTCTTGGACGGGCTAATAAGCGGCCTACGCCGCACATGGGGACTGATTCCGGAATTCCTCCGGGGTCAGTCCCTTCAGTTTAACCTGCCTCCTTCTCGTGTTCCAATGGATGATGTATTCGTCCAGGTCTCTCTTGAAGTCTTCGAAGCAAGGCCATTTTCTTCCGCGAAAGAACTCGTCCTTCATATGGCCGAACACCTGCTCCGTCGCGCCGTTGTCGATGCAGTTGCCTTCCGGGACATGCTCTGCACCACGCCGGCCTCCTCCAGCCGCTTGCACCACCCGGCCTGCTGGTACTGCCAGCCCATGTCCGAGTGCAGGACCGGCCTGGAGCCTCGGGCATCTTGGACACGAGCTGGTCGAGCAGCTCGTGCTGCTGGGCCATGTTGGGATGCAGCGACGTGGACCAGGCGACGATCTCCTTGCTGCCGAAATCGTAGACCGGCGCGAAGTAGGCCTTGCCCCAGGGCTGCTTGAACTCGGTGACGTCGGTGCCCATCTTCTCCCACGGCCCGTCGGCGGCGAAGTCCCTGCCGATGACGTTCTCGAAGTTCTTTCCGACCTTGCCCTGTACGAGTTGTACCTGTGGTAGTCGGTCTCGCGGCGGATCCCGCAGCTGATGCCCATCTCGCGCATCATCTTCAGCGTCGTCTTGTCGGCTATGCGCACGCCCCGCTCGGCGCGCAGGCACATGGCGATCTGCCTGTGGCCGCACCCGTTGGCGGTGCGCGAGAATATCTCGGCGGCGGCCTCCCAGAGCTCGGGCCTGGTGGGAGCCTTCGGGTGCGACAGCGCGTAGTAGTAGCTCGACCTCGCCAGGCCGGCGCACTCGAGCAGGTCGGCGAGGGGGTATTGCCCTGAAAGCCCGCTCACGACCGCGGCCTTCTCGCCGTTCGAGAGCGTTTCTCCGCCTTCAGGGCGATCGATTTTTTAGGTAGGCGTTCTCCGCCTCGAGCCTCTTGATCCTGCGCTCGAGCTCTTGCTCGCGCGTCGTCTCCCCGGACGGGAGCCGGACCCCCTCGGCCTCCCCCTGGGCTTTGGCCTGAGCGCCTCCGGGCCCTCCTCCCTTGTTAGCGCTAATCTAAAATTAACCACTTTCGCAAACGCATCTCGCCGAATGCGCTAACGCGCTTTCGCCGACCCCGCTAACGTACTTTCACCAACTGCGCTAACGGAA
>JAQEDL010000019.1:0-45323 GCA_027669365.1 Coriobacteriaceae bacterium AM49-12
CTCGTCGAGCAGCGCGTTGAGCGTCTCCTCGACGGTCTTCCTCACCAGATTCTTTATGTCCTTGCGCAGCGACTCCTCGTCGACTGTTACGATGTTCGCAGACACGGCCCGTGCCCCTTTCGTCGTTGATTTGTTGTTTAGCCGCTAGAAATCATATGACGGGGCGCGGGCCGTGTTCCGCTATGCGGTTGTCAATTTGCGAAAGAAATTATGCGTCACCTTCCTCAAAGCCTTCGTTAGCTATAACAGACTGAACCGAGTGTCTAATTCCCGAATGATGATAGCTACCTTTTGCCTTTCGTAGGCTGTTGTTTAGAAAAGCATCTAAATCCTTCTTCTCATCTATTTCCTTTAGCATCCTTGGATTAAGAACTTCCCCTGAATACGCGCTTAAATACTTATACATGGGCAAACCACCCGAGTTAGAAGCAAGCAGCGAAGGAAGGTATTCCTCGACGGCAAGCTTAGGAGCAACATGTTCGTCATCAAACACAACATCACGATATAGAAGTTCGGCTTTGACCATATGCCCGTGCCCTAAAGAAGCATTCGCAACACCGATACCCAGCACAAGATGCTGTCCCTCCGGAAGTCTCTCGAGGTCGCTAAAACTCGCTTCAACTACCAGAGAGTCATTCGGATCGCCCTCATCAGCCAAGGCGTAGATGCTCCTGCGAAGCTCACGAATGATCCTGGGCGAGAAGGAGCATTTGGATTGTCCAATTGCTTCATACACTGCACCAAAATCGTTCGTCCTAATCTCGGTCATGCTTATCTCGCCAATACCTGGAAAGGTAAACGAATGAGTTGAGGTTGCGTTTTCTCCCCTAGTAAGGAAGATAAAGCGCTTTCTAAGCAACGCAAGATTGTTAGAACCGAGGCAGCGCGAAATCGACATGAGGATAGCTTGGATATCGGGGTCGTTAAGGGAATAACCGATAAAAATAATTGGGTATTCCATAAAAATAGTTAACAACTTGGCAGCCAAGTAATCCTGTGTTTCGGCGAGTTTTACGTAATCTGCCTCCTCAAGAACCATAGATTCAGGATTATCCATAGAACCGTGGATCTTATAGATTTCACCCATTTCAAAAGTTCTGTGAAAGACGAGATCGTCTTGGCCAACAAAAACTTTAAACTCGGGAAATAGCGACTCCAGGAGACAGTCATAGTTGGTTGTTATAACTCCAGAGATACGCCGCCTGCCAACCTCTCTCAAGATATCAAGCTCATGCGTCATATATTCAGGTTTGAACGAGGATAACCTCTCGGCCGCCATGATCTTTAAAATAGATTTACGCTGACGAATGTCCTCCACATGATCGTTTCTAAAAGAAGCGAAGCGAGGGTCCTCAAGAACAGCTATGCGCATATCCTTATCAAGCATCGTCGCGGCAGAGGGCAATGCGCTATTGTCAGACTCATCTGGACAACGTGCCAGGTACGAGTCAAGCCGAAAGGGATCATCGGAAAGACGGGAACAGAGGTGCCTTAACAAACCAACCCAATCGTCGGTACCCATGTATCTACGGGAAAAGCCCGAGCCGACGAATAAATATGGGCTACGCCCCACCCCATTTATCAAACGTACAACGCTTTCTACAATGTCATCTCTTCCGACTTCCATCTAGCGCCTCCAAACAAGCTACTTCCATAAGTATAGAACATATGTTTGGATTTTACTAGAATTGCAAGACTTCATCGGAGACAAAGCTGCTCGACAATTGAAAATTCGAACCGCACAGGTGACCCAATATTCAGCAGTGTTCCGACGAGCAAATATTCATTTCGCGCCTCAGGCAATCTAGCGCAGCGGCATCAGTTAGAACGCCATGACTCTCTAGGAGTTCGATAAGTTGAGCGAAAGTCTATAATTCCATCGCCAAAGTAACTCCTAAAATCAAAGGGCCGTTGCCGATAACAACCAAACAACGACCCTCCTTTGTCATCGCCTCACGTAGAGCCCACGACAACTGCATCACTAACTGGATGTTAACCTAGATGCGCAGTAATTGCGCATCCAAAAAAGTTAATCATGTAGCAAATACTCTTCGCGTTGAAACTAATGCGAAGCATTTTCGCGTCCGTGCACGAGAATGCGCAATCAATATGCGGAAAGGCAAAGATGATTCACCTAGCTAACAACCATCCAGTCACTACCGACAGTACTCGAAATCTTCGAGGAATCGCCGATGCACACGATGGTCGCCGAAGCGCCGGGCACATACTTGGCCTCAAGAACGGAAACACCTTGCTCCTTAAGCCTTAAGGTCGTCTCGGTTATCTGGGTTTTATTCACATCATTTTTGCTGACCAGTTTAACGCCATTGCCATCATTTTCATTCAGGCAGGATACAACCGTATTGTAATCGGCCCAATAACAGTACTCCCCAGAAAGCCATCCAAGCTCAGTGGCGCATATCGATCCAGTCGCAGAAACCGTCTTTGGAAGCAATCCGTAACGTTGCCTTTCCTCAAATTCCAGAACATCGCAAAATACGTGATTAGCATTAAGTAATCTCGTTCCACAATAGTCCCCATAAAATGGCGCAAAGTGATTGCGGATAGTCCGCGACAACATCAAGTAGTCGTAGGTGTAATAGCCCATGAAAATTCGCAGACCGTCTCCCCCGGATCCCTCAGCAGAACGACCGAATTCAACAAGGAACTGGTCCCACATGCTCTCAATATAGGGAATTGCGAGTTTAACGCTATCCCTATCAGACAGAGGAGTCTCGCTCTTCTGCTGCATTATCCCCGTAGTATTTGCCAAATGGAAATGAGCGGCCATACGCTCGATCGTTCGGATGAACTCAGGACGATTCCCATCCTCTATAGCCATAATTGCGAAGAAAACACTTCTCAACAGGAGATCATTCGAAAAACGCTGAGGTAAAAGATCACCATATTCACGCTCGTATGCGAATAGCCTGGCTTCGCCCGTATCAATTGAAGAGTAATTAAATACGGAGTACGACGGAACAACATATGACGGAATGACATATGAGCGCACACGGCTACGCTTAATTTGATAACGCTTAAAAAAGGTGGAAATCCAAAAGGTCACAACACCAAATAATGCCAGCTCAAACTCAAAGGCAATACTCGAAGTATCAAGCACATCTAGCCCCTGTCCTCCGAGATAGCCATCGATAACAAAGTGATCGAATGCGACGGACAGCAAAAGAGACATGAACGCCTCGAATGAGAAAGGAAGGGTCCGGTACCGCAATTTACCCCTTGCATGCTTGATTACCCCAAGAAACAACCAATAGAAAAGGGTGGGCATGTATCGCAGCGAAGGACCTGGAACTGAAAACGCATCGCAAATCGCAGCCACAATAAACACGGGGAGCTGGCAACAAATTGTTGGAGCGAGAATTCGGTAGGCAACGTTCAACCTGCCCGACTCATCGGAGGGGTACAGTTCTTCGACGGTGTATTGCCCTCCAATCGCCAAGGGCCCAGCAAAGCGGACAAGCTGAACGCTCACCAAACCGGTAAAGACATAAAAGACAATCCAAAGAATAGTGACCGATTCCACCTGTAAACAATCTCCTCAAGTCATACGCTTGCGATTAATTGTAGATAGACAAAATTGAACAGGAAGCGACAATATTTGAAACTGTTGTTTTACGCTCCCCGGATCAAATGCCTTCAATTAAGAAACCCGGCGAAAAACCAAGACTACAAAATCGAAGAATACGCCCATGCAGAGCTTGACCTGAGCAGCAGCCTCACTGGCTTTTCCTGGAAGGTCTCGGTAACAAGTCTCGAAGAGGCGCAAGACGGCCTCATGTTGAAGCTGCCGCATCGCGTATAGTCAACCCAGCACGGGTCAGAGCGCCGCCGGGGACCAAAGCGGGCCCACCATCCGTCCCCTCCCCAACATTCCCCAGAAAGCTCGCTGATGTTGACTGGTGTTCCCGTAAAATAAACCTCAACAAAATATGTGCGGAGTGCTGGCCTGGAGCTGCCTTTGGACCCTATTGGCTGCTCACCGAGAGGCTCCGCTATGAAACGACCCCTTTACTACCTGCTCTGCGCGATCTCATGCGCATCCAACTTGTAGGGTAAATTCATCGCTCGCGTCGATTACGACCCCAATATTTCCTTAGGAAACACGCTCGGCAAATCGTTAACGCCCATAGCGAAAAGCACTTTTGCGCTGGCATCGTTGCTGAGCTCGTCGCTCAACTTAAGTGCATCAAGCAGTATATTTCGGCGTAAAATCTTATAGTCATCCTCAGTCAGCACTAGCTCAAGATCGCTTAAAACCCCTACTAGATTGACATCGTGAGACGGAGATACCCTGGCGCAGAATAGACGCTCGTCATGCGCACAGATATTTCGAAAATCTTTAATATGATCGTACGCAAGTCTTAGCTTCGTGGCTGATGCGCTTATGGACTTCATGTGTCTCGAAATAAAGGTCAGAAAACGACTTGGCAATGGAATTTCTCATGCTTTCTGGTTGAAACTCGAAAAACTTGAATGCTTGGCCAAGCATTAGGTAATTCATAAGAATCCATACCGGCGTATTGTCGTGATTATTTTCATAATGACGAATGTAGTCCCTTTTATAATCACTGTTCCATTTTTTAGACCTACATAGCACCTTCTCGAAATCACCGATAAGCGTGTCGATCTTTTTTCGATAGCCGGCATCAGCACGATAGGAATCTCTATCAAGGTATGCTTCTGGGCTATCTTTATGAGCCATGGCAAATCGATAAGAGCAGACGGTTTTAAGAACTGCTTCCGCCTTGTTAAAATACTCAAACATCAGCAGGCGCAACGTTCGATCGAATTCGAATAAACGATAGATATCAGAAAACTTCGTACCTTTTACGAATAGCTCGTGGCAAGAATCTCCGCGCTGGTCGAGAAATAAATCCTTGTAGCCGTTAATAACCGGATAGTATCCCTCGCGCTCCAAAACTAAACGAGTATTGTTATCGCATTCGAGTCCACGGCCTTCAAGAATAGCAATCTGCTCATCAATAGATTTAAATGGTTTATCCATTTGGACCCCTTAAACGCGAAAACCGCCTTTCGGCGGTTCCCACGGACCAAGCCGGACGTACCGTCGCAAGGCTCATCACAACGATTACTTTAAGGGAGAACTCGGGGTCCGTCAATCCAATACCACGAATCCCCCAAATCAACCCTTTGAAGAGACCAAACAACCAATTCAGGTAAAATAGCCCCAAGCTCCTATTTCGCCACAATGAAGAAGTCATTTAGCGACAACGGACGCGATATTACGGGCCGTTGTCGGCATGGAGCCGACCCCTTATCCCCTCGGTGGGAAGGGGTCGTGGCCATGGGAATCCCTTGCGCGGATTCTGCCATCGCGACGATGGACGATCAACTCCGACTCTTGATTGGAGCAAATGCGCCGACCGAGCTTTATTGCCTCGCTCTGGGTCGTCGTAACGAAGGAAGCGCGACATGCCCCCTCGCCCTTAATCTGCCAATTGCCATCCGAGCGCATCGTAACGTGCTGATTTCTGCCTTTCATACTTACCTCGCCTTTAACTCTGAACTTGCCGATGCGTCTACAGCATGAGATATGTGACAGACGCCCTCGTGCCGTTTTCAAAAGTGTAAGCACTGGTGCGGACATAAAACGAAGCGCACACAGCAGGACCGTTGATCCACCTGGCTTTCTGGTCGCCCTTCACACCCTGGCGAAAGAGCTTTGGGGCACTGAAGTTCGCACCCAAAGAGGCGTACATCGGAAACCTGGTAAACGGACGCCTCTATATAAACGCAGCCAGCTACTACCATGATCTACCCGGCGAGCAGGGCAATTCATTGGAAGAGTCTTTAGCGTACGGGACGGGCATCTACGCCAGCTGGCTCTTGCTGTTTTTCCGCATGCTCACGGCGCGAGAGAGCGACATCGTTGACAGCACCTGACATTCCCCGCACGGCAACGTCTTTTACGGTGCCTCAAATCTAAGCTCGACCGCCGAGGCATTCCAGGGCATCCCGCGTAACCTTGTTAACAAAACGCCTAAATACACATCATTACACTCATGAAAAAAGGGCAACACTCTCTTGTCGAAAGCGTCACCCTTAAAGCTCCCGTAGAGCTTTTGTATCACAGGACAATATCCTGCACCATCTCAATGAGATGAAAGGACACATCTAGGCCTGTCCGGTAAAAGCGTGGGCAGGCCACGAATGAACGAAACGACAGCAGGACTAACGGTCACCACAATCAAAAGAGCCCAAATAACGCAGCGCACCCTTCACTCGCGGAGCATTAGGGTCTTCACCCAAGAAATTGACGCTATAAGAAGGAGATCCAACGTAAACGTGAGTCTTACCGGCCTCGCAACAGAACAAAATGTCGCCAGCGCTGTTCTGTGTCAGAGTGTTGTAATTCGAGTAATAATCAAGCTCGTCTGACGGGGCTTCTCCTACAACAATCAACCGAGGCTCCAACTTATCCAGCCATGTCTTAGGGACGCGACCAGACTTCCGTCCATGATGCGGTGCAAAAAGAATGTCCACAGGCGAAAGTGCGATGTCGTCTTCAATCGCCACCATGTAGTCATTCTCCATGTCACCAAGCCAAAGCGCACGGACTCCTTCCTCAAGAGAGTAGACAATCGCAGGACTAATATTATTGGGTTTATCAGAGCTTTCGGCATCCCGCAAAGCATCCCGGAAGGTCTCATTATTCACATCGGGCCAGAGGACGCTAATCCCAGCAGAACCGCGCTCACCATCAGAAACGTTCATCCATTTGCGCTTACACCCCTTGTATATTTTGTAAGCGCACGGCGAGCCTTCAGCTCTTTGTACTTTTTAAAACTCTCGGTCTCCGTGGACTTGGAGACATTATTGTCGACGCAATAAAAATTCGGAATGAGCTTAAGCTCATCAAGATACTCAATACCCTGAATATGATCTTGGTCCGGGTGCGTACTGATAAAACGAACGACGCCCTTTTTCCCTGCGAGCTTTTTGACCTCATCAAGGATTTCCGACTTACGCTCATCGGTAATATTGCAATCGATCATGCTGAAGTTATCAGAATTGTGGTTGACATAAAACATGTCGCCGTTGCCAACGGACAGGGACTTAATCTCGCTCATGCTTATCACGTTCCTCAAGATTGAAGTTGATTCGCTTTTCTACATACCGCTCCTGTTTGATCCAGGAGGCAATAAATAAGGCGATAAAAGAGCACAGCGCCGCTGGAAGCCGATGAGATTCCGGCAACAATGATGCAAGCAGAATAATGACGAGCAGGACACCGGCCCCCGCCAGGCTGCGATACATGTTTGAAATCATTAAGAGTTGCTCGACCTTTGGGTCGTTTTTCTGAGCATACGCAAAGGCAGAATAGTCCCGTTTTCTGATAGGTTTCAGGTTGCGAACCAACGGCTCAATACAGAGAGAACCAATTCGCGAAGCAATGAGGCCGAGAACATAACTCATCACAAACAACGCCAGCCAATCGGAGCTGTCAACATAACAACCCAACGGCATCTCGCTTATGGAGTATGTTACGAGCGCACCCGGTATGAGCACGTTAAAGAAATCGTAAGCAGAGATCTTCCCGAGCAAATCATCAAAACAGTTACTGACCAATAATTACGCACCTCCAAGAATCAAAGCCATCCTTCGCAATTTTTGGCAAACTTAACCGTCCTGCCACGCAAGTGTCAGGTTGCTGAAGAAAAGCTATTTGTAAATGATTTGGGCAAAAGGGGGCGCATACTGCCATTGACCGACAGGCGCACACGCCCCTAAAGAAACTAAACCGACCATCTACATGGCCTCATTTTTGACAGCTATACCATCCGGCTCCTTCCGTACAATTAAGTTGTAATGGGGAAACGACGTTTCACGTTGTTTCAATTTTAGCCCTTCACTCATTCCATATCCTGTATTGTTTTTTGATCGAGATCACAAGATGTTGTGTTTTAACAGGTAGATGCAGCAATTTTTTCAGTAAAAATAATCGGCAACTTGCGGGCCACCAAATCCCCCTAGAGCCAGACCTTTTGACCTGCATAAATACAAATGGGGCTCCGCACTTTATCGCCTGACAAAACGAATTCATATCGAATGTCAGTTCTAAATTAACAAAAGATTTTGCTTGACCAACATGTTGAGACACTCGCTTATTGCCCGGTCGTCAGCCGCAATCAACCTAGGCAGCAACCTCACGGACTTTTCCTGGAAAGTCCCGGTGTCGAGTCTCGAAGAAGCGGAAGACGGCCTCATGTTGAAGCTCCCGCATCGCGTATAGTCAACCCAGTACAGGTCAGAGCGCCGCCGGGGACCAAAGCGGGACCGCTCCCCCTCCCCAACATTACCCAGAAAGTTCGCTGATGTTGACTGGGGTTCCCGTAAAATAAACCGCAACAAAATATGTGCGGAGTGCCGGCCTGGAGCTGCCTTCGGACCCTATTGGCTGCTCACCGAGAGGCTCCGCTATGAAACGACCCCTTTACTACCTGCTCTGCGCGATCGCGTGCACGTCCATGGTCGGCGCGACGATGCCCATGGCGGCCATTGCGGAAGCTATCCAGCCTTCGGCAACAGCCGAGCAGCAGGCGCAAGCCGACGCCACGAGCGGCGACACAGGCAAGGCCGAAGACGGCAACAAAGCAAATGCGGCAGCAGATACCGCAACATCCACCGGCACCAGCGCAGCCAACACGGAAAGCGCCGACGCCA
The DNA here is from genome assembly GCA_027669365.1 of Coriobacteriaceae bacterium AM49-12. Lineage (GTDB taxonomy): Bacteria > Actinomycetota > Coriobacteriia > Coriobacteriales > Coriobacteriaceae > Collinsella. Next base: position 8,707 of record JAQEDL010000019.1, read on the forward strand.
CCAATGCCGGCACCCTCGCCGCAACCGGCATCCCCACCCCATCCCTCTTCGCCCAGTCCACCCCCACGCCCGCCGCAATCTCCACCACGTCACAAACCACCTACGCCCACTCCGCCACCGCAACCCAAAACGGCGTCACCTTCACCGTCTCCTGGAACGACGCCCCCGCGGGCACCGCGACGACCTTCCACGTAACCCAGACCAACGGCTCGTCCCAGCCAAGGCGCGCATGGACGTGCCCACCTATTGGGACGGCGGCAGCCAGGAAAGCGTCTGCGACCCGTCGCGCCCGGCATGGGCCAGCTACTACAGCCTGGGCACCGCGGGCCACGACTTCACCTTTGACTTCACGGCATCGGGCACGTACCGCATCCACTTCTACTTTATGGACAACGACAAAAACGACCCCCAAAACGACAAGGGGATCTACTACCTGCGCACCACGGCGGAGGTGACCGTAAACGACGCCGCCCGCCCGAGCGTCACGCAGATCGTCAACAACGCCGTGGACCTGTGCAGGCAAGAGACAAACGGCTCGGAATACGACATGGCGCTGTGGCTCCATGACTGGACGCTCGAGCAGCTGGAGTACGACCACAGCCTCAACTGGTGCTCGGCCGAAAGCGGCCTCACGCGCCACCAGGCACCTGCGAGAGCTACCAGCGCATCTACTCCAAGCTCCTTAACGCAGCGGGCATCGCCAACGGCCGCATCACCGGCAACGGCCACACCTGGAACGCCGTAAAGATCGACGGCAAATGGTGCCAGATGGATCTAACCTGGGACGACACCAGCGACAACTGGTACGGGGACCTAGACCAGCGCCATCTGTACTTTGGCCTGACCGACGAGCTCATGGCAATCGCCCACTCCGACCACACGGCAAACTACCAAAAGGCCGACTACGCCTACCGCTCGACCGACCTGTCCAACAATTACTTTGTGCGAAACGGCAAGGCCGATGAATGGGCCGAGAAGTATGCCGACCGCATTCAGCAGCACCTAGATGCCAAAGAAGAGAGCTTTTCCATTGATGCCGACAACCAGTCGTTCCCGCCGAGCATCTCGGGAATTCAGAATGGGATTGTTGCGTATGCGATGAATCAAATAGACCGGAAGACCGCTGGAAACAAAGACTATCTATCGGCCGAGTCGAAGGTCGAGATGACGTCGAGCAGCAGCTGAACCGCGGCAGGGGCTCGACACCTGCTCGGTGGATGCCGTCCCCCAGGCGGCGAAGGTGAGGGGGATCCAGCCCGAGGGGATGTAGGAATGCGATAGGAAAGTCATAGATGCGGGCGCGTTGGCTAAAATGGGTCGGCCGGGATTGGTCAATCTCGGCCGACTGTATATGCCTAAATTATTCCGGTGCTAGCAAAACACCAGCATCTACAACCTTATCAGTAGGAATTCCCCTTTTATAAGGTGAGCGACATCTTTACTTAGCCACAAACGTCACCCGACGGCATGCACCTATCATGCACCTATTTAGCAGCTTTATACCCGTGAACACGCTAACGAATCCGTAACTCTTTCAAAGAAAAGGCCTGTAAAATATCAACTATTGTCAGTATTTATTGTCAGTATTAATAGAATTAAATCTGTCAATGATGCGTGGACTCGCATCATTGTTTTTTGATATGGAGTTGATGACAAGATATTCCCTCTCAGATAATTCTCCGGAAAGGTCCACTTCATAACACTTATCAAATAGATTGATTTCGGCAACCTGGAATCATCAATATAGGCATTATTATCCGATATAACTTCAAACAGTTTATTCCTTTGTTTGACATCAAGTCGCCAGTCGATACACTCCATAGCATCAATTACCAAGGGACAGCTAAGATTAAAAAGTTCCTCATTATATGCAAGCAAAAATGGTGCATCTATGAACAAAAGGAGAGCTAAAGCCTCGGGATCAATATCAATAGATTCACTATTTTGAAGAAGGCTTAAAAGGTAGTTGGAAATGCTGGCTTCAAATTTTTCAATGCGTTCACCCGAATTATAAATTTCGCTATTTAAGTAATTCAAAATAAAAGAGAAATCGTTTTTAAATTGTAGTTTATGGAGTTCCGATTCAAGTTTAGCGGCAACCTTATTCTCTGGAGAACGCAGGAGAAAGTCAAATAAATAGAAATTGTCTAATGATTTTTTGGTTGCAAAGTCTACATCGCTAAGAAGAGAAACGATGGAAGGGCATGAATCGATTTGATATTCCCACCCAAGTCCGTTATTGCCAGATGAAATTGAGGACAAAAACCAAGCATCCCTCCAAGAGAGTGACGAAGAACCGTGACTAATATAGTTTATTAAACCAGGAGAAAGACTCTGCTGGATAATAAGATTTTTGATAACAGGGTAACGACGGTCATCAACGATAGTCGAATTGTCAATATTCAGCTCATCTATAAGATGCAATTCTTCATTGTTCATAAAAATGCGCGAGAGTAGCGCTAGTCGCTTCGAACCCTCTTTATATTTATAGACAATCGGAATTGGCTTTAACCCAACAAGCGCTGAAAGTAAATTTGCCTCAACAAGCAACGAATATAAAAAACCTTTTTGCTGTTGAAATAAGGCAAAATCATCCGGAAAGAATATTTTATAAGCAACAACAGCAGCTAATCCGTCATCGTCTTCTTCATTGGCTAATCCAAGAACACTCTTATACGACATAATTTCATTAAAGAAATCAACCACTAGTCTTGCCTCTGAAAAACCTGGGGCAATTGCATTAATCAGCTCATTTGAGATATTAAGCTTATATTTAACTACGTTATCAATTAAATGCTCTTTAGCTGAGAAAAGGTCAACGTAGGGAACCACCGGAAGAATAAAATCAAATAATTTAACTCGTTCGTCAGAGATGTATAAATCATCAGAAATCAAGTAGATGAACTTAACTGGGTTCTCACTCTCGCCTTTTCTTAGATTGACACACCTATTTAAGAACACCAGCTCTTCAATTATCATCGGGGCGACATCTGGTGCCCTATCTAAATCCTCAAACACAAAGCAGTCGCAACTCGATGAAATAATCAAATTGATTATGGTCTGCAGATTTTGATCAATAACGGAAACACCGTTGTTGTCAAGTTCAATTTCGAATTCACTAACTGACAACTTCTTGATTGTGTTAATTCCGCCCAGGAAGCTCAATGTGAAATAGCCAACCATGCCGACCATGAGACTAAAAAGAAGCAACAGCGATACTCTAATGACAATGGACTCGAATAGCGACTCTGAATATACAAGGGTGCCGATTAGGAACATTATTGACAGATAGATGGCAACGAATAATTTCCTTTTCTTATTAATAGGAACGGATAAGCAGCCAACTCCTGCGCTTGCCAAATCAAACTCTTTGGAATATTGAATCAATTGATTCAATATTCCAAGCTCAATTGAATTCCGATATTCATTAGTATTTTTTAAACCGCGATGGGTAGGGTCTATAAAATTAATCGTTGATAGAACAGCGATTTTTGTGCTTTTAAATTTATCCGAGTGCATCACATAGTTTATAAGGGACGATTTACCACTTCCAAATGGACCAGTAACCGCAGCATTTCGCACCCGATCTGATGTAAATATAAAATGAAAATCATCTAGATAAGGTGACATCGACTTGTCATCGGGTACAGTTGCTGCCATAGATTGTTTCATGAATTCACACAGCCTAGCAAGGATGCACTGAACTTAACAAAACGATAGTCAAGCAGCATAACAACCCCAATCATCAGTTAACCAAATTGAGAGATCAACAAGCGGATGATAACGTCATGCGCCAGACAGTGAACGCTTATAGCAATAGTACCTCCTGGCACATATGAAGAAAGCGGCAGCGTGATCTTTCTTCAAACGATAGCCGAATAATCAGACTGCAAGGCACAAATTGGGCGTGCCCAAGTTATGCACTCAACTAGTCGCATGCGCTCCCAAACGACAGGCGTTGCATCTTTTCAGAACGAAATACGACAAATCAGGTTTGACTATCATTACGTCACATGGAGCCTGCTCGATGTACCCACATGGCAGCCTCCGAATTTCGAAGGCCATACCGTTTACCGAAGTAAAGATAGCAAATCGAGGCTGAATCTAATGGGATCACAGACAGTGTTAACGCAACTGAAAGGTAGAGGGACATGCCCACACAGGCGGCCGATGATTCCATCAATAGCATAGGCGCTGTACAAGGGCTTTCTTTTTAGGATGTTGTCCTATTTCCGACTACCAATACGCGGAACTGGTTTTTTGGTTTCGGAGATCGCGTCGAAAATGTAGGTCTAAGGATGACGCCGCAGCGTCCGTTTAACGAAGAACGGCCTTCGTCATAGAATCCGAAATCACCATAACAACAAGTTCTGGGAAAGGACGAAGACCGCTACGGAAATCTTGTCAGACCCGACGCCAGACATGCTCGCCAAGCCCCGTTTCAACGACGGCGCCATCGATATGCAGGAGCTGCTCAGGCGCCTCGCCGAGTAGGTCGCGAACGACGTGATGGACGCCGAGGCCGACCAACTGTGCGGGGGGGGCGGGGCGAACAGCCGCAACGGCCGCTGCGAACAAAGCCCCGCCGCATGCGTGGACATGCTTACGCTGCGCATCCCAAGCTGCGCATCGGTAGCTTCTTCCCGGAGAACGAGCTCGAGCGCTACCAGCACGTCGACTGAGCCCTCGTGGCCGCCGTGGCCGGGATGTACGCCACGGGCTAGTTCTTCTCCTAGCTCAGGGGCGCGGTTTCTCCGGCATGCGGCTCGTCACCGACGTCATTTGCGGGGATGCTCGGTGCGCTCGAGGAGGTGTTCCCCGGGGCCCGCTACCAGCGCTGCACGGTGCATTTCTACCGCAACGCGCTGGGAAGTTCCCGTGACCAGGCGGAAAGCCGCGGCACGCATGCTGAAGGCGATCCACGCGCAGGAATCGCGCGAGGTATGCGCCAGAAAGGCCGAGGAGGTGGCGGAGAAGCTGGAGTCGATGCGGCTCAGGACGGCCGCGAGGACGATGCGCAACCGGTTTGCCAAGACGCTGGCCTACACGGAATTCCCGTCTGAGCACTGGCGCCAAATCAAGACGAACAACAGGATCGAGCGCATCAACCGCGAAATCAGGAGGAGGACGAGGGTCGTCGGGATCTTCCCGGACGGCAACTCGGTCCTCATGCTGGTGGCGGCGAGGCTGAAGCACAAAGTGAAGCAAGAGGAAATACCTGGATATATCGAAGGTGGAGGAGATGAACGAACTGAAGGGAAAGACGGAGGGCTAAAAGAAGACGGGGCCGAGGACGGCTAAATCACCTTTCGAAAGATTTTTGACGGCACCTCAACCAGTTCTATTTAACAGCTCATTTGAAAAGTCAGTTCCAAAACTCAGCATAAACCGCAATGCCGACCTCATCCTCACGCATGCGCGTGACGACAAGGTCGGCATTGTCTTTCTTGTTTATGTTCCAATAGAGCAGCTTCATAAAACAGCTCGGAGAAAACTACTGCGCCAGTACGTCCGCAATGCGCTCACTTGCATGTCCGTCACCGTAGGGATTCGACGCATGACTCATGGCCTCGTACTCGGCTGATCGCTGAGCAGGCGGCTGAACTCGCGGTAGATGACGTCCTCCTCGGTGCCCACGAGCTTCAGCGTGCCGGCGGCAACGCCCTCGGGGCGTTCGGTGGTGTCGCGCATGACGAGCACCGGCTTACCCAGGCTCGGGGCCTCCTCCTGGATACCGCCAGAGTCGGTGAGGATGAGGTGGCTCGCCGCCATGAAGTTGTGGAAGTCGAGCACCTCGAGCGGGTCGATGATGTGGAGCCTGTCGAAGCCGTCGAGCTCCTCGTGCGCCGCCTTGCGGACGAGCGGGTTCATGTGGATGGGGTAGATCGCCTTGGTGTCCGGATGCTCCTCCATCACGCGGCGGATGGCGCGGAACATGCGGTGCATGGGCTCGCCCAGGTTCTCGCGGCGGTGCGCCGTGATGAGGATGAGGCGGGAGCCTCCGCCCAAGCGAGCTCGGGGTGGGAGTAGCCCTCGCGCACGGTCGTGCGCAGGGCGTCGATGCCGGTGTTTCCGGTAACCCAGATCTTGGACTCCGGCTTACCCTCGCCCAGAAGGTTCTTCTTGCTGGCCTCCGTGGGGGCGAAGTAGTACTCGCTCACGATGTCGACCGCCTGGCGGTTGAACTCCTCCGGCCAGGGGCTGTAGATATCGTGCGTGCGCAGGCCCGCCTCCACATGCCCCACGGGGATCTGCAGGTAGAAGCACGCGAGCGCCGCGGCGAAGCTGGTCGTGGTGTCGCCGTGGACCAGGACCACATCGGGCCTCTCGCCCTCGAGGACGGACTTGAGCTTGAGCAGCACGTCGCACGTCACGTCGAACAGCGTCTGGCCCGGCTTCATGATTGCAAGGTCGTGGTCGGGAGCCACACCGAAGACGCGCAGCACCTGGTCGAGCATCTCGCGGTGCTGGCCCGTCACGGTCACGACGGTCTCGAACTCATCCCTGCGCGCCTTCAGCTCGTTGACGAGCGGGCACATCTTGATCGCCTCCGGGCGGGTGCCGAAGACGAGCATGATTTTTTTCATTATCGGTCCTTTCTCATGTGCTGAGCCTTATGGGCATGAGAGCTATAAGAAACAGCGGACGATTGCCTCACTACAGAAAGAAGAGCCAAAAACAAAGCTACCGTAAGGACAGCCTCGGATATCGCAATAGCTGACGCAACACCCATGGCGCCCCAAGCATGGCCAAGCCAAACGTTAAGCACCAACGAAAGAACGGAATCGACAATCATAAGCAAGCTATATAGGGACTGATATCCAAAAGGAATGAGAAGCTGAACACCGAGAAAATTGTTTACGATGCCCAGCAACACCCAAATAGCAAGCGGAATGAGCGTATCGGCGCAAACTAGATACTCTTTGCCATAGAGAATCTCGACTACCGGATTGCGAAGGATCGCCATACCAAATAAACCAGCCGCAAACAATACGACCACGGGAATACCAAACTTAGCAACAAGCCGCGCCGCGGAGCGCCGAGATTTCATTCGTTCTTCGTTTACACGCGGATACAGCGCTTGGCCAACAGGAGTAAACATCAGGCTCGCCATTTGCGGCACCTTCAAAATGGCAGCATACGAGCCAACGACCGCACTTGGCTGGCAACCGCCGAGCACCGTAACGCCAACATTTCCAATGATCTTGCCGGCGGCAGATGAAAGAAAAATCGGCATTCCGTCTCGCATCTCACCAAGTATCTGCTTTATAGATGCAAAACCCATTTTGATCCCATAGCGCTTCCAAGCAAATACATGAGTAATAACACCCGAAGCAAGGAAAGTAATTGAATACAGGAACGAGTAAAGCATCAATTGACCGGGGTTATTTATAAGGAGGAAAATCAGAATGACAGAAAGCCCTCGCGCAGCCGCCGTGGCTATAGTGATGACCTTCATGTCCTGCAAACCCTGAAAAAGCCAGTTGAGCTGTAAAGCAATGCCAACAAGCATAGAAAATAACGCAAGCATACAGGATAGCTGGTCCCCGGTTGCAGCCGACGTAATACCGAGAATTATTACTACGACAAAGCAGGCGACAACAAGTCCCAGTCGAGCAATAACGACAGCGGACACGAGGTCGTTAAGCTCTTCCCCATCTTTAACCTCAACGACCTTTTTCGTTGCGCTCAGGTTGAAACCAAACTCAACAACAAGCTGAAAATAAGTTATCCAATTAAGAGCAATAGAGAATACGCCATACCGCTCAGCGCCAAACACGCGGGTAACGTAAGGCACCGTAACAAAAGGCAACACTATGTTAATTGCCTGCAGCGCAAGCAACCAGCCAGTATTCTGGAGAAGCTTTTTCTCTTTAAATGCCAAACTAATTCTCCTTCGTCATCTTCTCGAGGAACAGCAGTTGTGCCTCGCGAACACGCCCGATTCCATCTTGAGCAGCGGGAGCAGAACGCCCACACAACTCACTGACAAGGGCGCTCGCAGAAGTAGAATCGACCGCAACGCTTCTCCAAGGTTCTCCTACCTTGCTTAATAGATCCCTCTTGCGGAAGTCGCTAGAATTTGATTTGGGTTCAAAAGACACAAAACGCTTTCCGAATAGCAGTGAAAACGCCGTTCCATGGAAAGAGTCCGTACAGACAAAAGAAGCGCCCGCGAATAGCTTAAGGAAATCCTCAGGGCCAGCATCAGTAATCATCTCGGGCTTAAATGAGTCCCGCCCATAACGCACATTTATAACCTTCAAGGGCAATCCAAGCTCAGATGCAACCTGCTCAGTAAGCTCCAAATATCGAACAGAAGCCTCTTTATTAATGTAGTAGCCCAAAACATACCCACGGTCTTCAACCGAAGTATCAACAGCTTGAGCCCAACGCTTTGAATCCAAAAGGAACACGGGGTCGTCAACCACCTCGGGCGACGCCCACATAAGCGATTAACCACGGGCGCATCAGTATTCTCTCTTACACAGAGGACATCGAAAGAAGCTAGGTCATCTGAAAAGGGAGCTAATTCAGTTTCAGTAGCGCTGCCGAGACTTGCCGCAAAACTGCCCTTACGAGCCGACGTTTCAAAGGGAAATAGGAAGCTTCATCGAAATCCGCAATATTAGGATTGAAAACTTGGTCACTGCCAGAGATAAGAAGGTCAAAACCTTCCTTATTAACAAAGTCGCGCATCTCTTCAATAGCGTAAAACCGAGGCGTCAAGTGAAGGTGAGACGACTCGTATTCAGCAAATTTACGCTCCTTAGAGCGCCTTTTAAGTTCAAAAGGAAGCAACGCGACATTAACCGCTAAATTTGATAGAAAACCATCCCTTTTGTGATGAAGGGAGTTATTGCGCTCCTGACGAACATTTTGATAGTTAAGCACCCAAACATCATGACCCATGGAGCAAAGCTGCTCTTGCAGTGCGTAGCACTGCAAGATCGCACCGTAGTTGCGGGCAAAATGGTAGGTAATAATTCCAATTTTCATTTAATAATTCCCAATCAAATAATACTCCAGCGAGCATTCCAACGTTAATCTGCCCAACACGCGACTTCGGAAACAGGCATTCTCCAAGCAACGGGTCTCGCGAACGTTTCTTTTGGATAGCCAAATCCGACGACCGCAATGATCACTTCATTTGCTGAAATGCCTAAGGACGAGCGCATCTCTTTTCCCGAGTCACCAACAACCCACTGGAAAATACATGAACCAATCCCATAGGCCTTTAAAGCCAAAACAAAGGACTGGAGATAGATGCCGCCGTTGATAAACCATTGGTCATATTCGGCACAGGAAAACAGGGAAGTATCAGCAGTAATAACTGCCCATTGGAAAATTGATTGCTCAAACCCTTTATTGCCACGCACGGCAGCGGAGACAACCTGAGCAGATTTTGTTCCGGAAAAATACACACGGCTTGGTTGGCGGTTGCACGCCGAAGGCGCGCTCTGCGCAAGCTCAACAACTTGCGTCAGCGTTTCCTGAGGAACAGGGGCCGAATCAAATGACCGAACACTATGTCTCCCGTTAATAAAATTGATCGCATTCTTATCGCAATCAGAGACAGAAGCAAAAGAATCGGAAACAATTCCAGCCCTATCACTCAAGTCAATTCGGCCAACTTCATATGAAGTTTGTTCAGCGAGCGATTCAAAACCAGGCTGCCATTTAGAGCAATCAAGTCCAAGCTGAGCTCGACGAACAAGCCAGTTCTCAAGTGCCGCCATGGACTCGGTAAAAGCATATGAATGATTATCAAAAGAAGGATCTTTTGCTGCAAGTGTTAAATAATCAAGGAGACGGTCGGCCTTTTGTGTTCCAAAATCATTGCGGCAGCCCTCGATACAAAGAGCCTTCTCGAAAGAATGAGCAATAAGAAGAGAGTCTCTGTACAAGGTGTCTAAAGACCTAAAGTCTTCGCAAGCAAGCAAGCGATTCGATTTAACAGCAAACGACAATCTTCGAATTTTATTGTATGCAGGCAGTACTGCAGTCTTTATGTCCATACCCACTCCTAAGACGCGTGTTGTTTGTCGGTATAACGAAACTAATTACTTTTTGGAGGACAATGAGGAAAACAAAAACGAGATATACATCAATACTCTGCGTGAGCAAGGCAAGAATCACAACGAATAGCATCGCTTCTGTCGAAGCGCTTTTTACACAGTCCGTAAGATGGCAAAGGGCAACGATCAGCACACAGCTCAAGAGAAGACCAAAGTATGAGAAGTTAATGATGCACATCTCGAACCAGCATGGCGTTGTGCCAGCCGGAAGCTCGGATATTGGCAATCCTAGAATAGAAGATGTTAAGTATTGGTAATCCTGATATGGTTTGCTAGGCCAAAATGATCTAGGGACCCAAATAAATAGTGTCGAGAGAAACGACTGACCGTAATAATCGAGTATATGATCACCTAAAAAGAACTCATGATAGATTACATATTTTGTAACATCATCTCTGCCAAAATCAACGCGGAGCATCTCATAGACGCTATTGAAACCCGTATCCCGCAATGGTCGAACAACAATTAGATAAAAGGATGAGAAGAAAAGGAGCGCGCAAAGCGCGAGCGGAAAGAAGACCCTCAACTTTTTTCTCTGTTCAAGAGCAGGATTTCTTCTTAGATAGAAAAACAGATACAGGACAATTAATATCGCAAGCATGAATCGTTTGCCAGAAATCCAACCAGTAACAATCGAGTAACAGACAATAAGAACTAAATTGGCGACCGTCCCCAACCTGTCCTGACGAAAGAACAGGGAGCAAAAAGAAATTACACTTAACAGAAGCAGTTCCGCAACGATCATACTTACGCCGCTAGACGCAACTCCACGAGAAACCGAGTCACCATAAGTTAGATAAGAGCTGACATTGCCGGTAAGCAAAATATATAAATATGGAGAGATAATAAACAGACACATTACAACTTTATTGTCAAATATCGCCCCTCCCCATTGTTTTTGAACTTTAATCTTCTTTTTTTGATAGTAATTTGAGTAGAAAAACAATGAAGTGCAGGCCGATATAAGCAAGAGGTCATAAATGGCCGACACATAGTCATTGGCCATTGGGGCTATAAAAGGTTTATACCAGTAAACTGTCTGGTAACTTGGCCTACCAATTGCATAATCGAGCAAAATAGGTAGGCAACAGAACGCCCATAAAATTAAATATACATAGTTTGCAATAGAAACCTGTGACTTCATAATTAATCGATTATAAATTACGCACAAATAAAATGAAGAAAGCAGGATCAGCATCCAGTCAAGGGCAACTCGCCAAAGCTCCATTAATCGTCCGCCTCGTCAAATGCACCAAGACTCTGCAGCAGCGATTTCATAACAGCAAGATTATCTGTTCCATTAAAGAAATCATATGCACAGGATCTAAATTGACTATATTCATGATCGATTTGCGTAATAGCGTCGGCTATTGATTCGGGTTCAAAGTCAACGCACTTACCGCTGCCGCTGGCCTCAACAGTTGAAACCAAGCCCGGCAAACGATTGGCAAGCGTAGGGAGGCCAAATGCTGCATACTCATATATTTTATTAGGCGCGCAAAAGGCTTTATTAAGCGATGTGTCATCATAAAGCACAACGCCAATTCGCGACCTAGCTGTAATTTCCAAATGCTTTGGCGCTGGAACAAAACCATACACAAAAGTATCCGGGTAAATCTCCTTCATTCGTTCAGTCGTACCGTAGCGATCTTTTCCCATAAGAACGAAAGCGTAATCAGACTCCATCATACGGAGAGCCTCAGCAATGGGCGCAACATATTCAGGACGCTGGAATAGCCCTGGTAAAGAAGGATCTTTCTTCCGTCAAGTTCATCTAAAATCTGCTTTGTATCGTTTGTTGAAACAGAGGGGATTTCACCTGCTTTAAGCCCGTATGGCTTATTCGGAAAAACTGAGGGGAGCGAATTCAGACCCCATTTAATTTTCATATAGTAGGCACGATTTAGCTCGCAGCACGTAACTGCAAGAGCCTTGCGACAAACCGCCGCAAATAGTCGTTCTTTTGTCGGTTGATCATCACACAGCTCAAGCGCCGTGGCCACATAGGGAATACCGGAAAGTGCCCCGTAAAGCGGAAGCACAGATTCAGCAGTTCCAAACCAGATAAGGTAATCCATTGGCTCTTTTTTTAGTCGAGTGAGAACGGCTTTGCGGAAATGAGACCAGTTATTCAATGTATCCAATTTTCCGCCAACGCTCAGATGCGGATCAACGAGCTCCGCAAAAGGAATACCCTCGCCTTTTAGTATTTCCTTAGCCGTATCCTTGCTGGAACCAAACCAAACTTCAATCTGTACGCCCAAATCTTTAATCATTCTTATTTGTGACATACAGGGGGGATAGAACGCCAAGTCGGACTTAACAATATATATAACCCTCTTAAACATAAAGCCCCTCGTAAAGATTGCTAACTCGATTTGCGTAAGTCTCATAGCTTCGGTCTTCTTGAAGAGAAGGCAACAAGCGTCTGGTTGACTCGCAAAGCATTTCGTAATAATTACTGTCTTCTAGTTTAGAAATCGCCTCACAAAGAGAGGAAACGTCGCCATTTTTAAATAGAAGACCATTTACGCCATCCCTGATATATGCAATAGCTCCACAGGTCTCGGGAACAATTGATGGAATGCCAGAGGCAAACATGGCTTCAAGGCATACTAAAGGAGAAGCTTCGTACCAGGATGAAGTCATCACCAAAGCCTTATTTGATTTGAACTGGTTTGCGAGTACATCTTTATCACACCAACCCAAAAAATTTAGGTTGGGTAAGCATCTCTTAGTCTCTCGAACTCAGGACCGGATCCACATAATGTTCCTGGCAAGCCAGAGAAGAAAGCGCCTTACAAAACAGCTCGGGATTCTTCTCCTTATCAAAACGGCCCACAAACAAATAGCCGTTCTTTTCAGATGGCACACCAAGCGAAAGCTCCCCTTCAACAGAAATAGGATTGGGAAGAATGCACGGCATGCCATCATCAAATTCACTGCCACGCATAATGCCATAGGTAAAATCCGAAAGATAACAAAATTTTGGATGGGCACGCTTAATTGAACGATTTTGAAGAGCGATGCGAACCACTCGATACAGCTTCTGCGCATAGCTCCTCTTATCGCAATTGCATCGAATGCACTTTGCGGAGCATGCTTTCAAATGGCAGATTCTATGCTTCTTGTAATCGTAAAACCCACCATTAGGACATACAAGAAAATACTCATGAAGCGTCACGAGGACCTTGAAGCCAGAATCGGCAATAGCATCAAAAATTGAAGATGAAAGAGCATGGGTCCAGGAATGAACATGTACGACAGTGTCATCAGGATTGAATTGGCTTAATAAGGCGCAAAACCTATCGTAAGATTTTTTACTGTGCAGGCCACTAAGGGCACCGGCAATCTTGTTAACTGACTCGAGAAAAGGCTGTTCATTTGCAACAACAACCTTGAAATCGTCAAGTCGACTATGAATTGGCCCGCAACCAGCAAAGTAAACAACGTTATACCCGCGGTCACGGAGAACCACGGCGGTGATGTAAGCGATTTGGGCGGTACCGCCAAAATTATCAGCCGTATCATCAACAATAATGACGTTTTTGACTCTTTTGTCCATCAATTTATGTCTCCGTTTGCTAGATGCAAATATCGCCTCAAAAGCCAATCGGCCTGCTGTTCAATGTCGTAATTTGCAAATGAACCGGGAAGAGTGGAATCGCGCTCCTCATCAGGCTTTTTTGAAAGAGAGCAAATCTCATCGGCCCACACAACAGGGCTGTCAATCGACAAGAACTTGCATTCCCCCGTTACGTCCACTTCGCGCGTAATCGCATCACTCAGCAGACACGGCAGGCCAGAGGCCTGTGCCTCGACGCCGACGAGGCACAGGCCTTCGTAAAGGCTTGGCAGAACGAACGCATCAAACGCCTGGTACAAACGATTGACATCGTTTCTCTGTCCCAAAAACTTAACGCGATCGGTAAGGCCGCGTTCGTCCACCAAGGCCTTTACGGAGGCCCCGGCTTCGCCGGTGCCGACAAGAAACAGGACAGCATCGTCGCGGCGTTTTGCGACCTCAGTAAAAACGTCGATCAAAAACGCATGGTTCTTCTGAGCAGTAAAACGTCCCACATGTCCAATGGCGAACTGGTTACCGACGAGGCCCAGGTCGGCTCGCGCTTGCGCGCGAGCCTCCGCATTGAAGCGGAAGCGGTCCAAATCGATTGCGTTGTACACGACCTCGAAGTGTGCAGCTTTACCGAATAACCATTCACCAGCAAATTTGCTACACGCAAAACGGTGGGTCGGGTACAGATTTGATTGAGTTTTCAGCACAGCCTTAAGGGCGTTCTTGGCATACTCACCCTTGCCGCTCGTAGAGTGGCTATGGGCAATACGTACAGGAACGCCAGCCTTCTTTGCCGCACGGAGAGGAAAGACTGAAAGCGCATTAATGTGGCTGTGAACAATCTTCCATCCCTCTTGTTTGAAGAGGCGCTGGAGCTCTCGTTGGTATTCGGCTACATGCTGATAGGGCGGAATCTCAAAGACCCTGCCACCGAGGGATTCAATTTCTTCGCGCGGAACAAGCGTCGAATCGGAATCAACAAGAAAGTCAAACTGCACTTTGCCGCGATCGATATGGCGGTAGTAATTCATGACGACGGCCTCAACGCCACCGCCAAGCATCTTGCCCACGACCTGGGCGACGCGGATGGGTTCTCCTTGGCTCATCGCCCGGTCCTCCTTTTTCCAAACATGGCACCGAAGGTGCCCATGAAACATTTCCAGTCCATACGGAAGCAACGGTTCCGTGCATAGTGGAGCTCGATCTTCTGCCGCATGCCGCTCTCGAAGGTCGCGGCGTTGCGGTCGGTGGCCTGCCACAGGCCCGTAATGCCCGGGGTGACGCTCAGCAGCTCCTCCTTCTCCTCGTCGGTGAAGTGCTGCTCCAGCTCGTCGCGCGTGATGGGACGCGGGCCGATGACCGACAGATCACCCTTGAGCACGTTGAGGAACTGCGGTATCTCGTCGATGGAGCACTTGCGGATGAACTGGCCCACCTTTGTGATGCGTGGGTCGTTATCGACCTTGCGCTCCACCTCCACTGGTGCAGCTGCTCGGGGCTCAGGTACTTCTGCACATCACCTGCATCAGAGACCATGCTGCGAAGCTTAAGCACGCGAATCACCCGGCCTCCCCTGCCCACGCGCTCCTGCGTGTAGACCGGGCAGCCCGGGGACTCCACGCAGATAGCGGCGCAGACACAGGCCATGGGAATCGCCAGCACCGCGGCACACCCGGCGCTGAAGGCTATATCGAACGTTCTCTTGCATATGCGGTAGAAGAGGGTCCCGGTAGGTTTCCTAGGCATGGACTAGCACCCCGCCAACGGAAAAGTCTCGGGAAATGCCTCTAGCAGGCACCCCCCCCCCCGTTATCATTTCGACGACCGTGAGCGCCACGATCTTCAAGTCGGTGGCCACGCCACGCTTCGCGATATACTCCAAATCGCGGCGGACCATGCCGTCAAAGTCGGTGTCGTTGCGGTCCGTAACCTGCCACCAGCCGGTTATCCCGGGCTTCACGGCCAGGCGCTGCAGGTCGTACTCCGTGTACTCCGCGACCTCATTGGGCAGCGGCGGACGCGGGCCCACCACGGACATCTGACCCAGAAAGACGTTCAGGAATTGAGGGAACTCGTCGATAGAGTGCTTGCGGATGAACCTTCCGATCCTGGTGACGCGGGGGTCCTCCCTCATCTTGAACATGGCGCCGGCGATCTCGTTCTGTTCCTTGAGCTCGGCGAGGCGCTCGTCGGCGTCCCTGTACATGGAGCGGAACTTCCACATGCGGAAGGTGGTCAGGCTGCCGTCGGAACGGGTCTGGCCAACGCGGATCTGGCTGTAGAAGGGGCTCCCCTCGCTCTCCAGGCGGATGGCCGCGGCCAGCACCAGGCTGGGTATGGCGATGACGGCCAGCGCGCAGCCGCTGAACACGATGTCGAACGCGCGCTTGACGGCGCGGTAGGCCAGGCGCGAGTTGTCCCAGTCCATGATGGATTGCACAGCCTTATAGCGGCCGACGCCCTCACGCTGGCTCATAGCCTGTGCAATCAGCGCCGCCCCCGCGGGCGCATTACTCTCTGTCACTTCTTTATTAGCAGCCACAATAAAACTTACGTCCCTGTCCCCAGGAACCCCCCCCCCGTCCATGAATCAAAATGCGAACGAATTGCCGGTGCAACGTCTCCCTTACGTTTTGCTGGGTACGTCGAGCGGAAGTAACTCCCTAAAAGCGGAGCCACCTTCGCCCACGTCCACCAGGCACCAGCGTTTATGACGGTCGATCTTCTTTACACGGGCCTCTTGCCCCACCAAGGGCCCCTGCTCTATGTGCAGCACGCCGTCTTCTATACGGGCGACGCTGTTGCGCACCACGCCGCTGTCGTCGAGCACGCTGCGGTACCAGTCCTGCGCATCGTCCGGCATGGGTGCATAGGCCCGCTCCCTGCTACCGGCAATACGGCAGCCAAAGCTCAACTGGGCCAGGGCCTTGTCGAGCAGGGCTGCATCGCGCGTGGCGACGAAGAAATATTCCTTGTACATGGGTTTGGTTTGGAGCGACCAGGCGCCGTCCCGCTTAAACCAGAACTCCTTTTGCATCACAAAAGCGTCCTGCATCAGCTCGTGCGGGATAATGCGGCGGACCTTTTCACAGGTCTCGCGCTCTTTACCATTGGGGGTATGGACCAGATACCAGCGGACGCGGCCTTGCTGGCTGTTGGTGATGGCGCCGTTAAAGGCACCGGGCAGCTGCTCTTGGCGCCGCATCGTCTGTTCCATCTCTCGCCCCCTTAACTTGCATCCGCGACGCACGCGATGCAGGGGCGTTAAGAACAGGCTTCTCGCTCGCAGCTAGGCGCAGTCGCAAAAGTACAGGTTTTTGTATCTTTCGACGTTGCTCATTATACGAGCAAACTGCTCACGTTTTCCCAGATTACACAAATTGCAGCGCGAACGGACACATCTCCATACGCCTCTACAAAAACCTGTACCTTTTTGCACAACAAAAAAAGCCGCCCTAACCAGCGGCTTTTCTTCTATAGATAACAAAAAAGGCGACCGCCCGCGAGGACGATCGCCTTTGTTAATTCTTGTTTTGTTTGTGCTAGGCGCGAGTCTTGATCTCCTCGGTCACCTTGGCAACAAACTCGTCGACGCTCATCTGAACGGTCTCGTTGGAGCGATCGCGGACGGAGATGTTGCCGGCCTCGACCTCCTTCTCGCCCAGGATGAGCATGTAGGGCACGCGGTCGATGCTGCGGGCCTCGCGGATCTTATAGCCGATCTTCTCGTCGCGGTCGTCGCAGACCACACGAATGCCGGCCTCCTCCAGCTTGGCGCACACCTCATGGGCGTAGTCGCGGCTCTTCTCAGAGACGGGAAGCGCCTTGACCTGCACGGGAGCCAGCCAAGTGGGGAACTTACCTGCAAAGTGCTCGATCAGAATACCGATGAAGCGCTCGATGGAGCCAAAGCACACGCGGTGCAGCATGATGGGGCGCTTCTTGGTGCCGTCGGCGTCCACGTACTCCAGGTCAAAGTTGAGCGGCATCTGGAAGTCGAGCTGCACGGTACCGCACTGCCAGGTACGACCGAGCGAGTCCTCCAGGTGGAAGTCGATCTTGGGGCCGTAGAAGGCGCCGTCGCCCTCGTTGACCTCGTAGTCCATGCCCAGCTTCTCCAGAGCGGTGCGCAGGCCCTCCTCGGCGCGCGCCCAATCCTCGTCCGAACCCATGGAGTCCTCGGGGCGGGTGGAAAGCTCAACGTGGTACTTAAAGCCAAACTTCTGGTACACGGAGTCAATGAGGTTGACCACGCCCACGATCTCGTCGGTCAGCTGGTCGGGACGCACAAACAGGTGGGCGTCGTCCTGGTTAAAGCAGCGCACGCGGAACAGGCCGTGAAGGGCGCCGCGCAGCTCGTGGCGGTGCACCAGGCCAATCTCGCCGGCGCGGATGGGCAGCTCGCGATAGGAGTGCGGCTTGGAGGCGTACACCAGCACGCCGCCCGGGCAGTTCATGGGCTTAATGCAGTACTCTTCGTCGTCGATGACGGTGGAGTACATGTTGTCCTTGTAGTGGTCCCAGTGGCCCGAGGTCTTCCACAGTTGCTTGTTCATGATGAGCGGCGTGGAGATCTCCACGTAGCCGGCCTTGTGGTGGATCTCGCGCCAGTAGTCCAGCAGCGTGTTCTTAAGGATCATGCCGTTGGGCAGGAAGAACGGGAAGCCGGGGGCCTCGTCGCGCATCATAAAGAGGTCCATCTCGCGGCCGATCTTGCGGTGGTCGCGCTTCTTGGCCTCCTCCAGCATGTGCATGTGCTCGTCGAGCTCTTCCTTGGTGGCAAAGGCGACGCCGTTGATGCGGGTAAGCATCTTGTTGTCCTTGTCGCCCTTCCAGTAGGCGCCCGAGACGCCGGTAAGCTTAAAGGCCTTGAGGGCCTTGGTGTAGCAGATGTGGGGGCCGACGCACATGTCGATGTAGTCGCCCTGCTGGTAGAAGGTGATGCGGCGTCGTCGTCCAGGTCGCCGATGTGCTCGACCTTGTACTTCTCGCCACGCTCCTCCATAAGGGCGATGGCCTCGGCGCGGGGCTTCTCGTACACGGAAAACTTTAGGTTCTCTTTGACAATCTTCTTCATCTCGGCCTCGATCGCGGGGAAGTCGTCCTCGCTGATCTTGACGCCCTCGGGCAGGTCGACGTCGTAGTAGAAGCCGTTGTCGGTCGCGGGGCCGTAGGCAAAGTCGGCCTCGGGGTACAGGCGCTTGATGGCCTGCGCCATGATGTGCGCGGCGGAGTGGCGGATGACGTGCGTGACCTCGTCCTGCGGGAGCTCGGCCACCGAACCGTCATTGTAGAGTGCCTTCATGGGTATGTTTTCTCCTCTCGGATGCCTGATGCAAGTGCGTGCGATGCGCTCGGCGTTTTTGACTTGCATCATTATAGGCAGGTTGCCTTGGTATACAAGCGCCGCCGCACCTTAATGGCACGGCGGGCGATTTTCTACGCATGCTTCATCGTGTGGGGCGGGGCCGCGGGGCGCGCATGGCTTGTGGCGTGCACGTGGCTTGCGGCCGGCCCGGCGATGGATGCGTTACTGGATGCGAGTTCGGCAGTAGGGGCAGACCTTCCAGTGCGCATCGAGCGGGCGATGGCAGCTGGGGCATACGTTGCGAACCTGAGTATCGCACACCGGGCAGACGACGAAGTCCTTCTCGATGGGGGCACCGCACTGCGGGCAGGTGCCGTACTGGGCAAGCTGGCGCTCGCGCAGGGCCATGTCCAGCTCCTGCTCCTCGCGGTCGGACGCGTAGGAGTGCGGGCGCAAGACCAGGTAGGCGATGAGGCCCACAAACGGGATGAGGGCGATGATGCCCCATGCCACGTAGGCGCTGGCGCCGCGGCGGCGAGCGTCGATGAACACATAGACGACCGACAGCACGTACAGGGCGATGATAAAGCCAACAAAGGCATAGATGACGCCCATAAGCTGCGGCGACATGAGCTCAGAGATGTACTTGGACATTGGGGTGTACCTTTCGGAATATTTACAGTCTGCTCAAGTTTACCACGGGGTTTGTTTATATGGGACTACGGCTAGGGGCGGGGCTGGCGCGGACACAAACATCTCAATCTGTAACAGGTGGGAGCGGAATCCGGGTCTAGGTGTTACAGATCGAGACACAGGGGTCCCTCCGCGACTTCAATCTCGATCTGTAACATCTTAGGCCCCAAAACCCCTCTTACTGTTACAGATCGAGATGAACGGTGAGACCTCCGTTAAATATCTCAATCTGTAACAACTAGGGGTCATAAACCCTTCTATCTGTTACAGATCAAGACAAAGGAAAACGTCCAATCTCAATATCTCAATCTGTAACAAAAACTCGGTAAAAACAGGTCTTACCGTTACAGATTTAGACATTCGAAACCGACTGATAGGTTCATCTAAATCTGTAACATCTAGACCCCAAAACGGTCCCTAGATGTTACAGATCGAGACAGAAAATCTCTCCCTGACTTTAAATCTCAATCTGTAACACATAGGACCGATTTTCTCCTCTTACTGTTACAAATCAAGACAAACGGAGGGGCCGACTGGCAAACGTCTCGATCTGTAACATCTGGAATCCAACTCTTCTGCTTACTGTTACAGAACGAGACAAACCCCCGACACTAGGGGCGGCAGACGAGGTCACAGATGGTCCTGAGTCTCCCCTCGCCTGCCGTTGGCGGGTGTTGCGGGGCTGTTCGCCGCATTGCCGCTGCACTGAGGGCGTGCAGACCGTAGGATAGTCCTATTGACGGCCTGTCAACTCGTCTGGGAGGCACCGTGCAGAAACGTTTGATATCGCAATTGTGGGCGCGGGCATTACCGGGTGCGCCATCGCGCGGCAGCTCGCGCGCTATGACTTGTCCATTTGCGTGGTCGAGGCGGCCAACGATATCGCCCTGGGCGCGTCGAAGGCCAACGGCGGCCTGGTGCACGCCGGCTACGATCCGGCGCCGGGCACCGTAAAGGCGCAGGTCAACGCCCGTGGCTGCGAGTTGTACGGTACGTGGGCGCAGGAGCTGGGCTTTCTGTTCTGTCGCACCGGGTCGATGGTGCTGGGCTTTAGCGACGAGGACCGCACGCATCTGGAGAAGCTTCGCCAGAATGGCATAGCCAACGGCGTTCCCGAGCTGTCGATTATCGGCCCCGAGCGCATCCACGAGCTGGAACCGCGCGCGAGTGCCCTGGCCACGTGCGCGCTATGGTGCCCCTCGACTGGCTTTGTCGATCCCTTTGAGGTCGCCATTGCCGCGCTGGAGAACGCCGTCGCCAACGGCGTGACATTTATGCGGTCTGCGCCGGTGGAAGCGATTGAGGTTGCTGGCGGCGAGACTACCGACGGGGCTGTGCGCTTTACGCTGGCGACGCCCGCCGGAGAGGTGCGCTGCCGCTACCTGATCAACGCCGCGGGCAACGGCGCCGCGGACATCTCGCATATGGCGGGCGCCGAAGAGTTTCAGATGGTCTGGCGCCAGGGCAACATCGTGGTGCTGGACAAGGAGCCGCGGGCGCTCATGCCGCTCTACCCCGTTCCCATGCCGGTGTCCAAGGGCGTTATCGTCACGGGAACCGTGCACGGCAACACCGTGATTACCGCGACGGCCGCCGTGCGCGAGCCGGGCGACACGCAGACCTATGCGAGCGATGTAAACGCGCTCCTGAACGGCGCGCGCAAGCTGGTGCCCGACCTGGAGACGCACCGCGTGGTGCGTGCGTTTGCCGGCGGGCGTCCGGTCATTCGGGGAACGAACGACTTCTTTATTGGACAGTCGGCCGTGGTGCCGGGGCTCTTCCAAGCGGCGGGCATTCAGTCCCCAGGCGTGGCGAGCGCGCCTGCCATTGCCGAGCGTATAGAACTTGTGATGCGTGAGTCGGGCGTGGAGCTGCGCGAGCGGGCGGACTGGAATCCAATTCGCCGCGAGCCGGACGACTTTGACCGCGCACCGCTGGCGCGCAAGGAGGAGCTGATCGAGTCGGATCCCGCGTGGGGACAGATTGTCTGCCGCTGCGAGACGGTGCCCGAGGCCGAGATCGTGGCCGCGATTCGGCGCCGCCCGGGCGCGGTTTCGGTCGAGGGCGTCAAGCGCCGCTGCCGCGCCGGCATGGGTCGGTGCCAGAGCGGCTTTTGCCAGAGCCGCGTGGTAGCGATCCTGGCGCGCGAACTGGGCTGCGACCCCAGCGAGGTACTGTTGGAGGACGCCGGATCTTGGCTGGTTGAGGGACCGCTGAAGGGGGTGCGCTAGGATGGCGAAATTCAAATCGAGCGCGATTGATTGCGACGTCGTAGAAGCCGTGCAAACGCAAGTCTTTGACGTGGTCGTTATCGGCGGCGGACCTGCCGGCATGGCGGCCGCGCTGGCCGCGCATAAGGCAGGCGCACGCGTGGCCATCGTGGAGCGCGAGCAGCACCTGGGCGGCATCCTCCGCCAGTGCATCCACCCCGGCTTTGGCCTGTCGCACTTTAAACAGGAGCTCACCGGTCCCGAGTACGCGCAGCGCTTTATCGACCAGGTGCATGCAACCGATATTGCGCTGTTCCTGAACAGCATGGTGATTGGGATTGATTCAGGCGAGCCTGCGGAAGACACCGCGGTCCATACCGTCACGCTCATGAGCCGCGCCGGCATGCTGCAGCTCACCGGGCACGCCGTCGTTCTTGCCATGGGATGTCGCGAGCGCACCCGCAGCGAGATCAAGATTCCCGGCAGCCGCCCTGCCGGCGTGTTTACGGCCGGCTTGGCGCAGCGATACATCAATATCGAAAACCTCAAACCCGGCTCGCGCGCCGTCATCTTGGGTTCGGGCGATATCGGACTCATCATGCACGTCGCTGCACGCTCGAGGGGATTTCGGTCGAGGGCGTGTACGAGCTCATGCCGTACGCCAACGGTCTGCGCCGCAACGTTAAGAACTGTCTGGACGACTTTGGCATTCCGCTGCATCTGTCTACCACGGTCACGCGCGTGATCGGGCACGACCGCGTGGAAGCCGTCGAGGTAAGCCAGGTCGACGAGCGCCTGGCGCCCATTCCGGGTACCGAGCGCATTGTTCCGTGCGACACGTTGCTGCTTTCGGTGGGTCTGATTCCCGAGAACGAGCTTTCGGTTGCCGCGGGTGTAGAGCTTGATCCGCGCACGCGCGGCGCCGTGGTGAACCAGAGCCTGCAGACGGGCGTACCGGGCATCTTTGCCTGCGGCAACGTGCTGCACGTGCACGACCTGGCAGACAATGTGACGACCGAGTCCGAGAGGGCTGGCGCAGCTGCAGCGGCGTACGCGCTGGGGACCGCCGCGGGCGTCGTTCCGGACTGCGAGCTCGCCGTCTCCCCTGCCGGCATTGCGGGATACGCGCTGCCGGGACGCATTACGGCCGTGGCGCTCACCAAGCTCAACTTCCGCGTGCGCCGGCCGGTCGATACCGCTCGAGTACGCATCTTGGCCAACGGAGAAGAAGTGTTTGCGGGCAAAGTCCGCGCGTTTAAGCCGAGCGTCATGGAAAGCTTCCCGATGCCGGCTAAGGTGATTCAACGCGCACTCGACCTGGGTGCCAGCGAAATCGTCCTGTCCATCGATCCCGTTGAGGAGGCATAGCTCATGAGTACGAATGTGACCGAAACGCTGCAGTTCAACTGCACCACCTGCCATCCGAGTGCCTCCTGACCGTAGAGGTGGAGCACGACGCCAATGGCACCGTGGTGGAAGTGCGCTCCGTAACCGGTAACAACTGCCCGCGCGGCGATACGTTCGCACATCAAGAGCTCACCTGCCCCATGCGCGTGCTCACAACGACCGTGGCCGTCTCCGGCGGCGACGAAGCCCTACTCCCCGTCCGCACGGCCGAAGCCATCCCGCTAGAACTCCACGCCCAGGCCATGGACCTCATCCGCGGCGTGGTCGTCGAGGCCCCCATCCGCATGGCGACATCGTGCTGGAGAACCTCCTCAACACGGGCATTAACCTCATCGCCAGCATGGACATCAACCCAGCCTAAGCAGCAAATTTGGGACGGGCTCTTTTAGCTGCTTTTGCAAGGAGTGTCCCCAGGTGCCGGCATAAAAGGAACGTCCCTAACTGCCGGGCTTGGGATACCATGGTGGCACACTAGCGAAAGGATGTTTCATGGCACATGTCGATGACCAGCGTGTGGCGCGCGTGCTCGATGCGCTCGAGGCTCAGCACCCCGGCGCGCAGCTGCTCGTAAACGACCCGTGGTCGATTTATTACCTGACCGGCTTTTATGCCGATATGTTCGAGCGTTTTTGCGGCGTGCTACTCGTACGCGGTAGAGAGCCCGTAATCTTGGTCAACGCGCTGCATCAGCTGCCCGAGTACGACAACGCCCGCGTCGCCTACCACACCGATACCGATATCGTGGCCGACGCCATCGCTCGCGAGATCGATCCGATCAAGCCGCTCGGCATCGATACCGTCATGCGCTCCGGCTTTTTGATGCCGCTCATGGAGCGCCACGCCGCCAGCGAGTTTTTCCTGGGCGACTTTGCCGTCACCGCCGCGCGCACCCACAAGGATGCCGCCGAGCAGGAGCTCATGCGCGTGTCCTCGGCCGCTAACGACGCCGTGATGGCCGACGCGATCAAGCTCGTTCACGAGGGCGTGACGGAGCGCGAGATTGCCGACCAGATGCTTGGTCTGTATCGCAAGCACGACTGCGAGGCTTCAGCTTTCCGCCGATCGTGAGCTTTGGCGCCAACGCCGGCGACCCGCACCACGAGCCCGACGACACCGTACTCAAGCGCGGCGACGTAGTGCTGTTCGATATTGGTGGACGCCGCCGCAGCTACTGCTCGGATATGACGCGCACGTTCTTTTGGGGCGAGCCAGACGAAGAGACGGCGCGCATCTACGATATCGTGCGCCGCGCCAACGAGGCCGCCGAGGCTCTCATCGCACCGGGCGTGCGCATGTGCGACCTGGACCGTGCCGCGCGCGACGTGATTGAGGACGCTGGCTACGGAAAGTACTTTACGCATCGCCTGGGTCACTCGATCGGTCTGCAGGACCATGAACCGGGCGACGTCTCGCTGGTCAACGAGCAGGTCGTAGAGCCAGGCATGACGTTCTCCATCGAACCGGGCATCTACCTCCCCGGCCGCACCGGCGTCCGCATCGAGGACCTGGCCCTAGTTACCGAGTCCGGCGTCGAGATCCTCAACGCCTACCCCCACGACCCAGTCCGCCTAGGCTAGCCAATGTGCCAAAGGGGCAGCCCCGTTGACACATTCCGTTAACGTCGCACCACGAAAACGGGCTATCTACTACGTTTAACCCGCATGGGTCGACCATGCAGGTCTTTTTTGAAAAATGGCGAGCCCTTTACCTGCGGTTTTAATTTCACAATGCCCCGCGTGGTCGAGGGTAGTCGGTAAAACGTAGTAGATAGGCCCATTTCGTGGCGAGCAAGTCAACTCGAGGCGCAGGGTAGTCAAAATTGCCCCGTCCCAAATTGACTACTTTTAAGTTGCGGTGATATACGGACTGTTTGAGGCTCCTGGCTTGTAAAACAGTCCGCATTTCACCGCAACTGATGTGGGGATGGGTTAACGGAGCAGGCCCGCTACTTCGCCGGCCAGGGTGATGGTGCCGGCGGCAACGAAAGCCTCGCCCGCGGCATCGAGGGCCGCGAGGGCCTCGGGCACGCTGGGATACACACCCGCGAGCTTGTCGGCGTCCACTAGGGCGGCGAGCTCCTCTGCCGGCAGAGCGCGGTCGGAATCGGTCTGGGTCACGACCACGCGCGGGAAGGCCGGGATCAGTACATCGACGATGCCGGCCACGTCCTTATCGGCCAGCGCGGCGCACAGCAACGTGGGGCGGTTCTCCACGCACGGATCGATCTCGTCCAGCGCGCTCACAAAGTTCTCGCAGCTCTGAGGGTTATGACAGGCGTCAATCAGCTTGAGCGGATCGGTTCCCAGCACATCAAAGCGACCCGGCGTGGGACAGCCCATAAACGACGCATCGAGCTTGTCATGATCGAGCTCGCGACCCAGATACCCCTCGCACAGCATAATCGCGCACGCGGCATTCTGCGGCTGATACGCCGGCTTGACCATGCTCGACGTATAGATCGCACGCGGCGTGGTGCAGCTAAACTCAACCGTGTCGCCCACATGTGCCGGCACCGTGGTCGTGGCATGGTTCACCACCAGCGGTACTATGCCGCACTCGCGACAACGTGCATCCATCACGCGCTGAACGCTCGCCTCGTGCGTGCCCTCGCCCAGCACAACCAGCGTCCGGGCTTAATGACCGCAGCTTCTCCCCTGCAATGGCCTCGAGCGTGTCGCCCAAAATACGTGTGTGATCGAGCCCAATGCCCGTAATGGCAACGGCGACGGGATCGGTCGCACTCGTGGCGTCCCAACGTCCGCCCATGCCGACCTCGAGCACGGCAACATCCACCGCGGCTCGGCAAACACTACAAGTGCGGCAGCCGTCAGCAGGTCAAACGGCGTGATGGAATAGGCGCGCTCCCCCGCCGCCACACGGTGCGCATTCACGCGACGCCCCGCCTCGACGGCAGCAGAAACGCCACGAGCAAAGGCCTCATCGCTCACGACGCGCCCATCGACCTCCATGCGCTCGGGATAGCGCACAAGCTGCGGCGACGTATACAGCGCGGTCTTTAACCCCTCGCCACGAAGGATGGCAGCCGAAAAACGCGTGGTCGAAGTCTTGCCATTGGTGCCGGCAACCTGAATGCAATCAAAATACTCGTCCGGAGTCCCAGCTCATCGAGCATATCGACAACCGTCTCAAGCAGAGGCCCAGCATCCCCAGAAATCCGCCCCGTATCAGCAGCCAGCCCAACAGCCTCATCAAATGAAAGCAAATCAAACTCAAAAGGAACGGTATACAAGCCGGAACGCTTAGGCATTTTTAGAACCGCCATTCATAGAAAAATAAAACAGTATAGGTTGAGGATAGTCAGCGAAAACGCTCTGATGAGCCAAGGTGCCGTGAAACAAGGGCGCATAGGGCTTATGCCCATGCGCCCGAAGTTGAACGGCAGATTGGCCATCAGAGGCGTTTGCAGCGTCGAGTCAGCCGCCGTTCGTTAGAACGGCGGAATAGGTGTCCGCAGTAGCGAGCAATGCCCCAAACCGCGTCCCCCAGTAACGCCTACGAGAAGTCAGCAACCTGAGCAGTCAAAGCCGCCAGGATCTCCTTGAGCTCAGCTGCACGGTCCCTCTTCTTCTGGACCACCGCGGGCGCGGCCTTGGCCACAAAGCCCTCGTTGGCGAGCGTCTTCTCGCAGCCGGCGAGCTCCTTCTGGGCCGCGGCGATCTCTTTCTCCAGGCGTGCCTTCTCGGCCGAAAGATCAACCTTGCCCTCGAGCACCACAAAGACCTCGACGCCGCTGTCGACCACGGCGATGCTCGCCGCCGGTTTCTCAACGTCGGTACCCATGACCAGCGAGGCGGTGTTGGCCAGCGGCTCGATGGTCGAACGCAGGCTCTCGAGCTTCTCGATGTCCTCGGCACCGGCGCGCACGACCACGTCGAGCTCCGCCTTGGGGCTTAAGCGATAACGCGAACGGGTGGCACGGGCGGCGGAAACGACGGCACGGCACAGCTCAAACGCGCGCTCGGCGGGCTCGTCGACGTACTTGGCGTAGTCGGCGGGCTCGGGCCACTTGGCGATCATGAGCGCCTCGGCGCGGTTCACGTTGCCCTCGGCGTCCAGGTCGAGCACGCTCGCCGGCATGTTGTCCCAGATCTCCTCGGTGACAAACGGCATGAGCGGATGCATCAGGCGAATGGAGGTGTCGAGCACAAAGATCAGGTTGCGCTGAGCCTGCAGACGGCCCTCGCCCTTCAGGCGGGCCTTGGTGACCTCGATGTACCAGTCGCAGACCTCGTTCCAGAAGAACTGCTGCACGCCGCGGGCCATGTCGCCAAAGGTGTACTGCTCGATACCCTCGGTGACCATCTTCACGGCCTTGGCCAGGCGGCTGAACATCCAAGCGTCGGCCGGCGTCTCCACGACGGGCTCGCCGGGCGTGTAGCCCTCCATGTTCATGAGCAGGAAGCGGCTGGCGTTCCAGATCTTGGTCACAAACGACTTGGCCTGGTCGGTACGCGGGCTGTCGATAAGCTTCTTGGTCTTCTTATCGATGTTCGCGTCAAACTTGACGTCCTGGTTGTTGGTGCACAGCGTGAGCAGGTTATAGCGCATCGCGTCGGCGCCGTACATACCGATGAGGTCCATGGGGTCAACGCCGTTACCCTTGGACTTGGACATGCGGCTGCCGTCCTTGGCAAGGATCGTCGGGTAGATGACGACGTCCTTAAACGGTACCTCGTCCAAGAAGTACAACGAGCTCATGACCATGCGGGCGACCCACAACGCGATGATGTCGCGCGCGGTGACGAGCGCCGTCGTGGGGTGATGGCCCTCAAGCAGCTCCGGCTTTTGCGGCCAGCCCTGCGTGGCAAAGGTCCACAGCTGCGAGCTGAACCAGGTGTCCAGCACGTTCTCGTCCTGATGCACGTGATGGCCGCCGCACTTGGGGCACACGTCAGTGTCCTCGGTGAGGGCGTCCTCCCAGCCGCAGTCCTCGCAGTAGAACACGGGGATGCGGTGGCCCCACCACAGCTGGCGGCTGATGCACCAGTCCTTGAGGTTCTCCATCCAGGTGGTGTAGGTCTGCGTCCAGCGCGCGGGGTGGAAGGTGACCTTGCCGGAGTTAACGGCGTCGAGTGCCGGCCCCTTGAGCTTGTCGACGGCCACAAACCACTGCTCGGACAGCCACGGCTCCAGCGCGGAGTCGCAACGGTAGCAGTGCATGACGGAGTGGTCGAGCTCTTCGACGTGGTCGAGCAGGTCGTGCTCCTCGAACCACTTGATGACCGCCTCGCGGCACTCGTCGCGGTTCATGCCGGTGAACTCGCCATAGCCCTCGACGACCACCGCGTGCTCGTCGAAGATGTTGATCTGCGGCAGGTCGTGGGCCTGACCCATGGCGTAGTCGTTGGGGTCGTGGGCCGGGGTAACCTTGACAAAGCCGGAACCGAAGTTGGCGTCGACATGCCAATCCTCAAAGATGGGGATCTCGCGGTCGACGATGGGGAGCTTGACGGTCTTACCCACAAAGGCGGCCTTCTCGGGGTCCTTCGGGGAGACGGCAACGCCCGTGTCGCCGAGCATGGTCTCGGGGCGCGTGGTGGCGACGACGATGTAGTCCTGGCCGTTGACCGGCTCGGTCAGCGGGTAGCGCAGGTGCCACAGGTGGCCCTTCTCGTCCTTATACTCGGCCTCGTCGTCCGAGATGGCGGTGGTGCAGTTGGGGCACCAGTTGACGATACGCTTGCCACGGTAGATCAGGCCGTCGTGGTACCAGTCGCAGAAGACCTTACGCACGGCCTGGGCGTAATCCTCGTCCATGGTGAAGCGCTCGTTGTCGAAGTCGACGGAGCAGCCCATGCGCTTGATCTGCTCGACGATGATGCCGCCGTACTCGTGGGTCCAGTCCCAGCAGGCGTCAACAAACTTGTCGCGACCGATCTCCAGGCGGCTGATACCCTCGCTCTTGAGCTTCTTGTCGACCTTGGTCTGCGTGGCGATACCGGCGTGATCGGTGCCCAGCACCCAGCGCGTGGACTTGCCGCGCATGCGGGCCATACGGACGATGGCGTCCTGGATGGAGTCATCGGTGGCATGGCCCATGTGGAGCTTGCCAGTCACGTTGGGAGGCGGAATGGTGACGGTGCAGTCGCCCACGCCCTCACGGCGCTTGTAGTAGCCGCCGTCGAGCCACTTCTGCAGGATCGCCGGCTCGTTGGTCGACGGATCGTAGTTCTTGGGCATTTCTTCCATATATCTCTCCCTTGCCCGTCGGGGAGGAATGTAGGCCCGATTTTCGCTCGGTCAGGTCCTGGGCTCGCTCGAAGACCACATTAAGTGGTCTTCGGCTCGTGCGGAATCTACGAAAATCGGGCCTACATTCCTCCCCTTAGGTATCGATTACTTCAGTCTAAATTGACTTCGCTGAGGCTTAAACAAACACACAGAATAACACAGGTAGTTGGGGTTATTGCGTATATATAAAATAGCCTCCGAACGCGGATGGTCGGAGGCTATTTGCAAGCACGTTTTTGGCTGGTTTACCCGTAGATGCGTTGGGGCTGTTCTTCGCCCTTAACCGCCGCTTCGGTTACGACGACCTTAGCGACGCCCTCCTCGCTGGGAAGGTCGAACATCGTCTGCTGAAGCACGTCTTCGCAGATGGCGCGCAGGCCGCGGGCGCCGGTCTTGCGAGCAAGCGCCATGCGGGCGATCTCGTGCAGGGCCGCGTCCTCAAACTCAAGCTCGACGTCCTCGAGCTGGAACATCTTGCGGTACTGACGCACCACGGCGTTCTTGGGCTCGGTCAGGATCGACACCAGATCGTCCTCGTCGAGCGCCTGCGTCTGGGTGACGACGGGCGTACGGCCCACGAACTCGGGAATCATGCCAAAGGCATTAAGATCCTGCGGGAGCACCTGGCGCAGCAGGTCGTTCTCGTCGACCGAGGTGGGGCCGGCGATCTCGGAGTTAAAGCCAACGCCCTTGTTGCCCACGCGGTCGGCGATGATCTTGTCCAGACCCACAAAGGCACCGCCGCAGATGAACAGGATGTTGGTCGTGTCGATCTGCAGCAGCTCCTGCTGGGGATGCTTGCGGCCGCCGGTGGGCGGAACGCTGGCCACCGTGCCCTCAAGAATCTTAAGCAGCGCCTGCTGAACACCCTCGCCCGAAACATCGCGGGTAATGGAGAGGTTCTCAGCCTTGCGGGCAATCTTGTCGATCTCGTCAACGTAGATGATGCCAACCTGTGCGCGCTCAATATCGCCATCGGCGGCGTTGATGAGCTTGAGCAGGATGTTCTCCACGTCCTCGCCAACGTAACCAGCCTCGGTGAGCGCGGTGGCGTCGGCGATGGCAAACGGCACCTCGAGGATGCGCGCAAGCGTCTGGGCCAGCAGGGTCTTACCGGTACCGGTGGGACCGAGCAGCAGGATGTTGGACTTGGCGAGCTCTACCTCGTCCATATCGTCATCGAACTGCGAGCCCATGTCGTCATCAAAGGCAGACACCGCAGCGCCGCCCTCAATCACGCGGCGATAGTGGTTGTACACGGCCACCGACATGGCGCGCTTGGCGTCCTCCTGACCCATAACATAGGCCGAAAGCTCGTCATAGATCTCGTGCGGCGTCGCACGTGCGTGATGACCTGGCGATCGTCCTCGAGCTCAAAACCCTCGGTCTCGGGGTCCGCGGCGGGCTGGGATGCAGCCTGGCCGTGGTCGTTGAGGAAGCCCGGCAGCTTGCCGTTGCGGGCAGCGTCCATAAAGTCCGAAGCCAGCGACTCCTCAAGGATCTCGGAGCAGGCGGCAACGCACTCGTCGCAGATAAAGATGTTGGTCGGACCCTTTACAAGGCGGCGAACCTGCCCCTGCTCTTTTCCGCAGAAGGAGCAGCGGATGGGGTTGCCATTCTCGTCAAAGTTGTCCTGCATGTTTCCTGCCATCCTAGGCGTCCTTCGCGGCGAGATCGCGCGAGGTGACGATACGGTCGATCAGGCCGTAGTCGAGGGCCTCGGCAGCGGTCAGGTAGTTGTCGCGCTCGGTGTCGGCCTGGACCTTCTCGAGCGGCTGGCCCGAGGCATCGGACAGGATCTGGTTGAGCTCGCGGCGGGTCTTCTTGATCTCCTCGGCAACGATCTCGATCTCGGTCTGCTGGCCCTGGGCACCGCCGCTGGGCTGGTGAATCATGACCTTGGAGTGCGGCAGGCAGAAGCGCTTGCCCTTGGCGCCGGCCGAAAGCAGCACGGCAGCCATAGACGCGGCCATACCGACGCAGATGGTGGAGACCTGCGGCTTGATGAAGTTCATGGTGTCAAGAATCGCCAGGCCAGAGTAAACCTCGCCACCGGGCGAATTGATGTAGAGCGAGATATCCTTCTCGGCATCCTGGCTCTCAAGATGCAGCAGCTGGGCAACGACCAGGTTGGCGCTGACGGAGTTGATCTCCTCGCCCAAGAAGATGATGCGGTCGTTGAGCAGGCGCGAATAGATATCGTAGCTGCGCTCGCCGCGCGGCGTCTGCTCGATAACGTATGGCACGAGGCGGAATCGAACTTAGCGATCATACGCATCTCCATTTCTCTTACGGACCAATAGTGGCTCTAGACAAACGTACGGTGCCCGCATGCTATGCATTGGCTGGCACCGTACGAAGCAACCGGATAACCGGCTTATAACTTTACCCCATCACGGGCACATACATGCGCTCGCGTGCAAGGTGGCGAGAATTACTCGGCGTCCTTGGCGGTCTCGTCGACCTCAGTCACCTTGGCGTTCTCGACAGGTGATCGACGGCCTTGGAGCGACGGATGGACTCGCGGACGGCAGGCATGCGGCCATCGGCGATGAACTCGGCCTTGGAAGCCTCGACGTCCTTGACGCCAGCCTTCTCGAACTCGGCGTTGATGTCGTCCTCGGTGACCTCAATCTTGAGCTCACGGGCGAGAGCGTCGAGCGCCAGGGACTCACGGGCAACGTCGTTGGCCTGCTTGTGCAGGTCGCCGATGAACTGCTCCATGGTCAGACCGGAAGCGGGCAGCCAGGTGTCGAGCGTCATGCCGCGGGCAGCGAGGTTGGACAGGAAGTTCTGGCCAAGCTCCTCAAAGACGGACTGCTCGTAGTCGGCATCCATCTCGTCGAGCTGCAGGCGCTCAGCGAGAGCGGAGACGCAACGGTTCTCCTTCTCGGCAGGGAGGCGGGAAGCCTTGTCCTGCTCGATCTCGATCTTGATGGCGTCGCGCATGGCGTCGATGCTGTCGAAGCCGAAGTCGGACTTGACAAGCTCGTCGGTGAGCTCGGGGGTGTTGCGGACCTTGATGCCCTTGACGGTGACCTCGACGGTGTGGGTCTCGGCCTCCTCGCCCTCCTCGACCTCGTCGGTCCAGGTGACGGTCTTGACGTCGTCAACGTTAGCGCCGATCAGGGCCTCGTTGAACTCCTTGGGGTTGCTGTCGCTACCGGCGATGAGCATGCGACCCTCGGCGGCAAAGTTGTCGGCGTTCTCGACGGCCTTGAGGTCGACGGTCACATAGTCGTCAGCCTCGACGGCGCGACCCTCGACGTCCTCGAAGGTGGCACGGTAGTTGAGGAGCATCTCGACCTGGTTGTTGATCTCGGACTCGGTGACCTCCGCAGGGGGCATCTCGATCTCGACGGCGTCGAAGGAAGAGAGCTCGGCAGCAGGACGCAGGGAGAACTCGACGGTGTAGGTGTAGTCCTCGTGATCCTTGGCGAGGTCGAGCTCCTTGTAGTCACCGTTCTTGGTGGGGACGATGTCCAGCTCGTTGAGGACGGCGGGCTCGTTGGCGGCGATCAGGTCGTTAGTGGCCTGAGCGAGGGTAGCCTCGGCGCCAAGAGCGGAATCGATGACCGGACGGGGAGCCTTGCCGGCGCGGAAGCCCGGGAAGCGGTACTTCTTGGCGGTGTCCTTGTA
Source organism: Coriobacteriaceae bacterium AM49-12 (assembly GCA_027669365.1). Taxonomy (GTDB): domain Bacteria; phylum Actinomycetota; class Coriobacteriia; order Coriobacteriales; family Coriobacteriaceae; genus Collinsella. The sequence continues at coordinate 41,872 of JAQEDL010000019.1, forward strand.
GGCCTTCTTGATCGCGGCGTCGACGTCGGCGGCCGGGATGGTGACCGTAGCGGTGAGCTTGGCGTCCTTGACGTCAGAAGCGGTGATGTTCAACACGTTCCTCCTCATACTGCCCAGCTTATCTGAGGTGCTGGTACCTTTATGCAACAAAGAGTCGCGACGGCCGAAGCCGACGCAGATGCGTTGGTGCGGGCGAAAGGACTCGAACCTTCACGGGAATCCCACCAGAACCTAAATCTGGCGCGTCTACCAATTCCGCCACGCCCGCATGAGCGCACAGATTAGGAATGATAGCAGATACGAGCGGCAAGCGCACGCACACCTTTTACAGGCTCACGACCTCACCACGAGTGCAAAAGGCGGGGCGAGTTGTCCCGTCCCGCCAACTACGACTTGTTCGCTGACCCGCTACTCCCCCAGCAGAGCCTTCTCCGGTGTGATGGGCAGCGAGCGCACCTGGTGGCCGGTGGCGTGTGCCACGGCCGAGGCAACGGCGGCGAGCGGCGTGTTGATGACGACCTCGCCGATCGACTTGGCGCCAAACGGGCCCGTCGGCTCGTAGCTCGGCTCAAAGGCCACGCGAATGCTGCCGATATCCAGGCGCGTGGGCAGCTTGTAGCTCATAAAGTTGCCGGTGCGCAGACGGCCGCGATCGTCATGCTCGACAATCTCGTAGAGCGCGTGGCCGATGCCTGGGCAATGCCGCCCTCGGCCTGAACGCGCGCGAGCGCCTCGTTGATCACGGTGCCGCAGTCGACGGCCGCCGCATAGTCCACCACGGTCACCTTGCCGGTGGCCTTGTCGACCTCGACCTCGGCAATGCCGGCCATAAACGGCGGGGGCGAAACGGGCAGGCAGGCAGAGGCATGCGAGGTGAGCGCGTCGCCGCCCGCGATGTTCTTGACGCATAGGTTGGCAAATTCGCGCAGCGTGAGGTAGCGGTTCTGCTCACGAGCGGCACGCTCGTCGGACAGGCGCACGTACTGGCCGTCGAAGACCACGTCGGCGGCGTCAACGTCCCACATCTGGGCGGCCTTGGCGCAAATCTTCTCGCGCAGCTCGGTCGCGGCGTTCTTGGCCGCCAGGCCCGTCACGTACGTGCCCGAGCTCGCGTACGAGCCGGCGTCGAACGGCGACACGTCGGTGTCCACGCCGCGTACCACAATGAGCGAGCTCTCCACACCCAGCTCCTCGGCGGCAATCTGCGCCAGGATCGTGTCGACGCCCATGCCGTTATCGGTGGCGCCGGTGCCGATGGTAATGAAGCCGTCCTCTTCCAAGCGCATGTCGATGCCGGCGATATCCACGTTGGAGATGCCCGAGCCCTGCATGGTGAGCGCACAGCCCAGAGCACGCACACGGTCGCCCAGGTCGACGGCTAGCGGCTTGTCGCGCCAACCGATCATGTCCATCGCGCGCAGCAGGCAGCGGTCGAGCGCGCAGGCGTTGAGCTTCTCGTTGTAGTACTGCGGCATGATCTCGCCCTCGCGCACGATGTTCTTAAGGCGCAGGTCGGCGGGGTCCATGTGCAGCATGTCGGCGAGCTCGTTGACGGCGCTCTCCACGGCAAACTGGCCCTGGGTGGCACCGTAGCCGCGATACGCGCCGCCGCGGTTTGTGTTGGTGTAGACGGCGTCCCAGCTAAAGCGGCTCGCCTTCACATGGTTGTAAATCGGCAGGCTCTTGTGGCCCGAAAGGCCGATCGTCGTGGTAGCGTGCTCGCCGTACGCGCCGGCGTTGGACAGCGTGTGCAGATCGATGGCCGTAATGGTGCCGTCGTTCATGGCGCCCAGCTTAACGGTCATCTGCATCTGGTGGCGCGAGTTGCCCGCGGTGATGGTCTCCTCGCGGGTGTAGCAGCAATAGCTCGGACGGCCGGTCTGCTGGGTAACGAATGCCACGAAGATCTCGCAGCAGCCCGTCTGCTTGGAGCCAAAGCCGCCGCCGATGCGCGGCTTAATGACCTGCACCTGCGACTGCGGAATATCGAGCGACTGAGCGACCATGCGGCGCACGTGGAAGGGCACCTGCGTAGAGGTGGTCACCGAGATGCGCCCAAACGCGTCGGTCGTCGCGAAGGCGCGGAAAGTCTCCATGGGCGCGGTCTGCGTGGCCTGGCTGTTGTAGGTGCGCTCAAAGACGATGTCGCTCTGGGCGAAGGCCTCGTCCAGATCACCAAAGTCGCTGGTACCGCTGCACACCAGGTTGCGGGGCACATCGCCGCCCTGCGGGAACATAAAGGTCACGTCGCCCTCGGGGTGGACCACGATGTCGTTATCGAGCGCCTGGGTAAAGTCGAGCAGCGGCTCGAGCACCTCGTAGTCGACCTTGATGAGCTTGAGCGCCTTGTCGGCGGCCTCCTCGGTCTCGGCGGCGACGATCGCCACCTCCTCGTTTTGATAGCGCACGAGGTTCTCGAGAATCAGGCGGTCGTAGGGACTCGGCTGCGGATAGCTCTGACCGGCGATAGTAAAGCGGCGCTTGGGCACGTCCTCGTAAGTGTAGACGCCCACGACGCCGGGCACCTTCAGGGCGCGCGACGTATCGATGGAGCGGATCTTGGCGCGGGCATAGGGGCTGCGCTTGAGTTTGACGATCAGGCGCCGGCGGGCACCATATCGCCCGTGTAGACGGGACGGCCCTCGAGCAGCGCCTTCGAGTCCTTCTTAGGCTGCTTATGGGTAATCTGCTTGTACGAGACACCGTCGCAGCTGGTGTCGTTGACCGGCAGCTCGGGCATCTCAAAGCCCACCTGCACGCCGGACTCGTTGAGGAAGCGGACAATGGCGCGCAGCTGGCTCTCGTAGCCGCTGCAGCGGCACAGGTTGCCGGCGAGCTGGCGCGACAGTTCCTCGCGCGTGGCGACGAGGCTCGGGTCCTCCTTGGCGGCGCGGGCAAGCGCCAGCACGTTCATGATAAGGCCGGGGGCGCAAAAACCGCACTGCTCGGCGCCTTCGGCAGCCATCGCGCGGGCGAGCGCCTCGGACTCAGCCTTGAGACCCTCGAGCGTGGTGATGGTATGGCCCTCGACGCGCGCGGCGGGAACCGAGCAGCTCAGCACCGGGTCGCCGTCGAGCCACACCGTGCACAGACCGCAGTTGGTGGTTTCGCAGGCGCAGCGCACCGACGCGCAACCCTGCTCACGCAAAAGCGAAAAGAGCATGGTGTCAGGGACAATCTGAACCTTGACCTTGCGGCCGTTGAGCGTAAAGGAAAGATCGATGAGTTTGGCAGCCATTAGCGCACCTCGCTAGAATCGACGCCGGGCACGCGGCGGCAGGAATACTCGTCCGTGGCGAACTTGGGGATCTGCACGCCTCGAGCTCGCGGGCAAGCGCGGCCGAAAGCTCGATGCCAGCGGCGCGGCGAACGGCCTGCACGGCAAGCGGGGCCGAGACGCGGCGGCGGGTAGTCGGCCGAGCCCCACAGGTTGGTGCCATAGCTCAACGCGC
>JAQEDL010000002.1:0-65183 GCA_027669365.1 Coriobacteriaceae bacterium AM49-12
AGATGCACTAGGCCTGGACGAAGTCCGGGCCCGCGCCTTTAGACGCGAGCCCGGGGCCCGTGGGTTATACCCTAAGAGCAAACCACCCTTTTTAAGGGTGGTTCTGATTGGGGATGGTCTTGCGCGGTCTGTTGAGCGGTCAATTGCGTTTCCCCAGATAAAACCTGCCAAAACAAACCTGTCCCTTTTTGGTAGGTTTTTGCCTTGGGAGCGGTACCATACTGGCAATGTTTAAACGAGAAAGGTGGGCTCCCATGGAACCTAAGCAGTACTACATCGGCATTGACGTCGGCGGCACTTCGGTCAAGGAGGGTCTGTTCGACGAGGACGGCAACCTGCTGGCCAAGGCCAGCGTGCCTACGCCTCCTATCGTTGACGCCGCGGGCTTTGCCGCGGTGACCGAGGCTATCGACCAGGTGGTCGCCAAGGCTCAGATTCCGCGTGCCTTTGTGGCGGGCATTGGTCTGGCCGTTCCGTGCCCCATCCCGGCATCGGGCGATGCCAAGGTCAAGGCCAACATTGCCATTAACCTGCCCGAGCTGAGAGTCGCCATTCAGGAGCACTGCCCCGACGCGGTCGTTAAGTACGAGAACGATGCCAACGCCGCTGCCATGGGCGAGGCCTGGCTCGGCTCTGCCAAGGGCGTGCAGAACGTGGTGATGGTCACCATCGGTACCGGCGTGGGCGGCGGCGTTATCGTTAACGGCGACGTGGTATCGGGTGTTGTGGGCGCGGCGGCGAGATTGGCCACATGTGCCTGAACCCGGCCGAGGAGCGCACCTGTGGCTGTGGCGGCCATGGCCACCTGGAGCAGTATTCCAGCGCCACCGGCGTGGTGAGCAACTACCTTGCCGAGTGCAAGAAGGCGGGCGTCGAGCCCATCGAGCTCACCGGCCCCTCCGATTCCAAGGACGTGTTCCAGGCCTGCCGCGAGGGTGACAAGCTCGCGCTTGCCGCGGCCGATACCATGGCCGACTATCTCGGCCGCGCACTGGCGCTTATTGCCAACGTGGTTGATCCCGAGATGTTCCTCATCGGCGGCGGCGCCTCCGCCTCGGCCGATGTCTACCTCGACAAGGTTCGCGAGCACTTTAAGCAGTACGCGCTTTCCGCCTCGCGCGAGACACCCATCAATGTCGCTTCGCTCGGAAACGACGCCGGCATCATCGGTGCCGCCTACGTAGCCCTGCGCGCCGCCGGTAAATAGCTGGTGCAAGGGGGACAGGTTACTTTGCACCAACATGGTGCAAAAGGGACAGCCTTGGCCCCCGTGCCTGCCCCAATTTGTGCCGCGGCCCTTCCATCTCATAGGGTTCGGCGTCAGCGTGCTACCATAGCTACGTCCAAGTACACATATCAAGTGGAGGATATCCATGGCAAACGTTCTTGTCTTTGGTCACCAGAACCCCGATAACGACGCCATCATGAGCGCCGTCGTCCTGTCCCAGCTGCTCAACCAGGTTGAGTATGCCGGCAACACCTACGAGGCCTGCGCCCTTGGTCAGCTTCCGGCCGAGTCCGCCAAGCTGCTCGCCGACGCCGGCATCGCCGAGCCCCGCGTGATCGAGTCCGTCGAGGCCGGTCAGCTCGTCGTCCTCACCGACCACAACGAGTCCGCCCAGTCCGTCGCCGGCCTTAAGGACGCCACGGTCTTTGGCGTTGTCGACCATCACCGCATCGGCGACTTCGAGACCGCCGGCCCGCTGCACTACATCTGCCTACCCTGGGGTTCCAGCTGCACCATCGTCACCAAGCTCGCCGGCGTGCTCGGCGTTGAGCTTTCCGATGTCCAGGCCAAGCTGCTGCTCTCGGCCATGATGACCGATACGCTCATGCTCAAGAGCCCCACCACCACCGATGTCGACCGCGCCGTCGCCGCCAAGCTCGGCGAGCAGGTGGGCGTCGACCCGGTCAAGTTTGGCATGGAGGTCTTCCTCACTCGTCCGTCCGGCTCCTTCACCGCAGCCGAGATGGTCGGCAACGACATCAAGATGTTCGAGCCTGCCGGCAAGAAGCTGCTCATCGGCCAGTACGAGACCGTCGACAAGAGCCGTGCGCTTGGCATGATTGACGAGATCCGCGAGGCCATGCGCGCCTACGCCGCCGAGAAGGGTGCTGACGGCATCGTCCTGTGCATCACTGACATCATGGAGGAGGGCTCGCAGGTCCTGCTCGAGGGCGAGACTGAGGCCGCTCAGAAGGGCCTGGCATTGCCGACGAGCACGACGGCGTCTGGATGCCGGGTGTCCTCTCCCGTAAGAAGCAGGTCGCTGCCCCCATCATGGCCGCCTGCTAGGTTTAGTTGACCAAACGCTACGACCGGATCGCGGACGCCCCGCGCTCCGGTCGTTTTTTGTGCACGGTGCCGCGTCGTCTTTTGGACAGGCGTGCCCGTGCCGTTGAACAAATAATGTTCAACCTGTGGTTCCGCTTTTCGGCCATGCCTGCGTGCTTGTCGTGCAGGGTAGTAGATGCAAGCGTAATACGTTAGAGCGCGGCGCCGCCACTTGGGCGGGCCGTGCTTTTTTAAGACGGGAGCTTTCCCGTGAAAGGAGCCGCCCATGGCAGCAACTGAGCAGCTGTTCAACGTTCGTGAGCGCAAGCGTTTTGAGCGCCACGACATTTGGGAGCGCATCGCCGAGAACGGCACGATTTCCGCCGCCGTTATGGTCTTCGCCGCCATCGCCGCCGTCATTTGCGCCAATACCGATGCCTACGAGGCCATCCATCACTTTTTGGAGACCCCGCTGTATGTGGGTCTGGCAACCTTACGGCCGGTCTCACCGTCGAGCTATTCGTCAACGACTTCCTCATGGCGATTTTCTTTTTGCTGGTGGGCATTGAGCTCAAGTATGAGATGACGGTCGGCGAGCTCAAAAACCCGCGCCAGGCTATGCTTCCCATGCTGGCGGCCGTGGGCGGCGTCGTCGTTCCCGCCTGCATCTACTTGATCTTCAACCATGCTGGCGCCCGCAGCGGTTGGGCCATTCCCATGGCAACCGATATTGCCTTTGCGCTGGGCGTGCTGTCGCTTTTGGGCAATCGCGTGCCCAACGGCGTGCGCGTGTTCTTCTCGACGCTCGCCATCGCCGACGACCTCATCTCCATCGCCGCCATCGCCATCTTCTACGGTCAGAGCCCCAATCCGTTTTGGTTGGGCGCCGCCGCGCTTGTGACCTGCGCGCTCGTGTGGCTCAACAAGACGCAGCACTACCGCCTTGCCCCGTATTCGGTACTGGGTCTGCTGTTGTGGTTCTGCATGTTCAAGAGCGGCGTGCACGCTACGCTTGCTGGTGTCATCTTGGCCTTTACCATCCCGGCCAAGTGCGGTGTCAAGCTCGATAGCCTCACCGATTGGTTGGGCGAGTGCCTGCCGCTGCTCGATGATCGCTACGACGACGAGGCGCACATCCTGGGCCAGCATGACTTTACCGTCTCGACCACCAAGGTCGAGCGCGTCATGCACCGCGTGACCCCGCCGCTCATCCGCATGGAGCGTCTGATCTCCACGCCGGTCAACTTCGTGATCCTGCCGATCTTTGCGTTCGTGAACGCGCAGGTTCGCCTGGTGGGCGTGGACATGAGCACGCTGCTCACCGACCCGGTGACGCTCGGCGTGTACTTTGGCATGCTGCTGGGCAAGCCGATCGGTATCTTTGGCATGACGTTTGCCCTGGTTAAACTCAAGATTTCCGAGTTGCCGCATAATGTCAACTGGCACATGATCGCCGGTGTGGGCATTCTGGGCGGTATCGGCTTTACCATGTCGATTCTCATCAGCGGCCTTGCTTTCCCGACGGCCCAGTTTGAGGTTCTTGCAGCCAAGGCCGCTATTCTCGCCGGTTCGGTCACCGCAGCCGTGCTCGGCATGATCTACATGAGCGTGGTCTGCAAGCATCCCTCGCCCAAAGACGAGTAAGAGCGCGAAAACCGGCTCCAGAACCGATTCGGGCGCGTTCAAAATGCGGATTCGGGCGGTGCTTGCCGCCTGCCAGACACGCCAGTGGTCAAAAAAACGCCGTTTGTGAGTACTGTCACAAACGGCGTATCATTTTAGGTGCGGAAAATAATGAACAAAGTTATAAGAACTGTACGTTAATGAGTGACCATCGACTTCCAATTTGGCGCTAGCTGACGGTGATTAGGAAGTTTCAAGTCGAGTTTTGCCGATTTCGACCAAGAATCGCTGCTACTAAAAAGGTAACAGTACTCATATTTGCCCTTTTTTGGCCACAAGCTCTAAAACAAGCCTCGCCAAGGTCGGGAAGCGGGCCAAATCGCCGGCTTCGAGGCTTATTCCACCGTTCCGTAGACGGCGCCCCAGCCGTGGGCGGCCAAGGCGGAGTTGAGCTGGTCGCAAAGTGACTGGCGGTCGTAGTAGCCGGGCGGCAAAAGATTCACGATCTCCATGAGGTCGGGCGCCAGGTCCAAGATTTCGGCCTGTACGATCAGATCCAGGCGGTCGATGGCGTGGCGGTCGTAAAACAGTCCGTCGACCAGGCGCTGCAAGTCGCCGAATTCCTCGGCCTGAAACGATCCGTACTCCATAGTGCCTCCTTGGGCGCCCCACGCCGGCATGCGCGGCGATTCGTAATTGATTGCGATGAACTTAATCTATCACGGCTTCATAACGTTGCGGCGGTGGCGGTCTATACTTAGACGAACTGCAACGTACCGCTTCGCGAAAGGTCGCACCCATGCAGACGATCTACCAGAAGATGGAAACCACCGAACTCGATGCCGCCATCGAGGCGCTCAAAGCCGAGGTCGCCGAGGTCAAGGCCAAGGGCCTGGCGCTCGACATGGCCCGCGGCAAGCCGTCGCCCTCCCAGGTGGACATCTCGCGCCCCATGCTCGATATCCTCAATGCCGACGCCGATCTGCACGACGGCAACGTCGATTGTTCCAACTACGGCTGCTTTGAGGGCATTCCCTCGGCACGCAAGCTGGCAGGGGAGTTCCTGGGCTGCCCCGCCGAGCAGACGCTCGTGCTGGGTTCGTCGAGCCTTTTGATCGAGCATGACATCGCCGGCATGTTCTGGCGTTGTGGCTCGTGCGGCAGCGAGCCCTGGGACGCCTACGAGGCCGCGCACGACGGCAAGAAGGTCAAGTTCCTGTGCCCTGTTCCCGGCTACGATCGCCACTTTGGCATCACCGCCGATCTGGGCATCGAGAACGTCCCCGTCGCGATGACCGACAACGGCCCCGACATGGACGAGATCGAGCGCCTGGTTGCCGCCGACGATTCCATCAAGGGTATCTGGTGCGTGCCCAAGTATTCCAACCCCACGGGCATCACCTTTAGCGAGGACACTGTGCGCCGCTTGGTCGAGATGCCCACGGCCGCGCCCGATTTCCGCATCTTCTGGGACAACGCCTACTGCGTGCACGACCTGTACGACGAGACCGACGAGCTCGCAAACATCTTTGACCTCGCTCGCGCGGCGGGCACCGAGGATCGCGTGGTGGCCTTTGCCTCGACGTCCAAGATCACCTTCCCGGGCGCCGGCATCGGCTTTATCGGTGCGAGCCCCGCGGTCATCGCCGAGTTCTCCAAGCGCCTGAAGGCCGGCCTCATCAGCGCCGACAAGCTCAACCAGCTGCGTCACGTGCGCTTCCTTCCCACCATCGAGGCGGTCAAGGAGCACATGAAAAAGCATGCCGAGTTCCTGCGCCCGCGCTTTGAGTCCGTCGAGCGCAAGCTCACCGAGGGCTTGGGCGACACGGGCTGTGCCACCTGGACGCATCCCCGCGGCGGCTACTTTGTGAGCTTCGATGGTCCCGAGGGCTCGGCCAGAAGGTCGCCGCGCTTTGCGCCGACCTGGGCGTCAAGCTCACGCCGGCAGGTGCCACCTGGCCTTATGGCAAGGATCCGCGCGACACCAACATCCGCATCGCGCCGAGCTATCCCACGGTCGAGGACCTGGAGGCCGCGCTCGATGTGCTGGTGCTGGCCGTCAAGCTCGTCGCTGCCGAGCTTGCGCGTGCCGAGCGCGCCTAGCGAGTATGGCCCCGCAAGTCCGGCCCAGTACTATCCGCACTTTCGATACGTAAAGGAGCGTATACATGGATTTGGGTATTTCCACCAACCCCACGCCAGAGCTCTACACCATTAAGGTGACCGGTGAGATCGATATCTCTAACGCCGATAGCCTGCGCAATGCCATCGACCTGGCGCTCGAGCAGCCACTGAGGCCGTTGAGCTCGATTTTGCCAGGTGAGCTACATCGATTCGACGGGCATTGGCGTGCTCGTGGGCGCCGTGCACCACGCGGTCGACCACGGTAAGCGCTTTAGCTGCACCAATGTGCAGCCTCCGGTGATGCGCGTGGTTCAGCTGTTGGGTGTCGACCAGGAGATTTCGATCACCGCTGCATAATCTTGGCCCCCAAAAGGGCGTGCCGTTTGGCATATGTTTGTGATGCGCTCGGACGTTTTGGCGTCCGGGCGCTATACTTGACCGAATGAATAGACGAGTTCCGGCCGAATGGCGCGGTGCGGGCTCGACTCACATCGAGCCTTGGAGGTATGTGTGTTTGGTATTGGAGAGGGTGAGCTCGCGATCATCGTGGTCTTCGGCTTTTTGCTGTTTGGCCCGGATAAGCTCCCGCAGATGGGCCGCACGATCGGCCGTGCCATCCGTCAGTTCCGCGAGACGCAGGAAAAGATGACGGCCGTTGTTCAGTCCGAGATTATCGATCCGGTAAGCGAGGCCGCGTCGGCGCCGGTCAAGCCCAAGAAGGCCGCTGCGACCGACGACGATTCCGATGCGGACGAGGAAGCCGCCGAGACGGCTGCGCCAGCAAAGAAGGAGACCTTCGCCGAGCGCCGTGCCCGCCTTGCTGCCGAGAAGGCTGCAAGCGAGGGTGCCGCTGAGGGCGAGGCCGCTGCCGAGGAGGCCGAGAGTGCAGAGCCCGCCGCCGCTGTCGAGCCCGAGCCTGCTGCAGAGCCCGAGCCCGAGCCCGAGCCGGCAGAGCCCACGACGGCTGACCTCTACGCCCGTCGTCCCCGCAAGCGCAAAGCCGTCGCCGACCAGCTCGCTCGCGAGCTCGAGGCCGAGGACGACACTGCTGCCGCCGATGCCCCGAAGGGAGGCGATGAGTAATGCCTATCGGACCTGCGCGTATGCCGCTCTTCGATCACCTGGGAGAGCTCCGTCGCCGCCTGACCATCGTGGTCGTGTCGGTGTTTGCCGCCGCCATCGTGCTGTACTTTGCCACGCCCGTGGTACTCGATATCCTCGAGGATCCCATCCGCTCGTTTGTGCCGGACGGTAAGTTCTACATCACCACCACGCTCGGCGGTTTTGGCCTGCGCTTCTCGCTGGCCATCAAGATGGCCGTGGTCATGTGCACGCCCATGATCATCTGGCAGATTCTGGCATTTTTCCTGCCGGCACTGCGCCCCAACGAGCGTAAATGGGTCGTACCCACGGTGTTCGCCTCGACGGTGCTGTTCTTCTTGGGCGCCATCTTCTGCTACTTCATCATTATCCCGGCGGGCTTTGAGTGGCTCATCGGCGAGACTTCGGCCGTCGCCACGGCGCTGCCCGACCTGGAGAACTACGTCAACATGGAGCTGCTCTTTATGATCGGCTTTGGTGTGGCGTTTGAGCTGCCGCTCATCATCTTCTACCTGTCCGTTTTCCACATCGTGTCCTATGCGGCCTTCCGCAGCGCCTGGCGCTACGTGTACGTAGGCCTGCTCGTGGGTTCGGCTGTGATTACGCCCGACGGCTCGCCCGTTACGCTGGGTCTCATGTATGGCGCCCTGCTCTCGCTCTACGAGATTTCGCTCGCCATCGCTCGCGTGGTCATTACCGCGCGCGAGGGCAAGGAGGGCCTGTTCGTGAGCCGTCTGGACCTGTTCTCGGACGACGAGGACGACGAGGAGTAAATCGGTATGCACGAGGTTGGCATTGTCAACGGCATACTCGATACAGTGATTCGCGCGGCGCGTGGGGCGGGGGCCTCGCGCGCCGTTTTGGTAACGCTGCGTATCGGGGATATGACCGAAGTTGTGCGCGAGGCGCTCGACTTTGCGTGGGAGACGTTTCGCGACGATGACCCGCTCACGCGCGGCTGCGAGCTTGCCGTGGAGGAGGTCCATCCACAAAGCGAGTGTCTGGACTGCGGCGAGGTTTTCGACCACGATCGCTTCCACTGTCGCTGTCCCCAGTGTGGTGGTGCCAACGTGCGCCTACTGCACGGCCGCGAGCTCGATATCGCAAGTATCGAAATCGAAACCCCCGACGATTAGCCCGCTAGCCATCTGGTGATGGGGTATAAAGGGGCCAAAGTAAGGAGCGCTAAGTATGGCCGAGAAAACGATTGATATTGCGTCGCCGATTCTGTCGCGCAACGAGCGCCTGGCAGATCAGCTGCGTCAGCGATTTGAGCAGACGAACACCTACGTGATCAATGTGCTGTCGAGCCCCGGCTCGGGTAAGACCACCACGATTCTGGGCACCAACGAGCGCCTGCGTGACAAAGCCGGCCTGCGCTGTGCCGTCATCGAGGGCGATATCGCCTCGGATGTCGACGCCATCACCATGAAGGAAGCCGGCATGCCCGCCATCCAGATCAACACGGGCGGCCTGTGCCACCTCGAGGGCAACATGATCATGGAGGCCGTCGACGCCTTCGACCAGGCCGTCGGTCTGGAGAACATCGACGTCATCTTTATCGAAAACGTGGGTAACCTGGTCTGCCCGGTCGACTTTGACCTGGGCGAGAACCTGTCCATCATGATTCTCTCGGTGCCCGAGGGCGACGACAAGCCCATCAAGTACCCGGGCATCTTCCAACACGCCGGCGCGCAGCTGCTCAACAAGGTCGACGTGGCTCCGGCTTTCGATTTTGACATGGATAGGTATACTAAGACACTCGATGACCTCAATCCGCAAGCGCCGCGGTTTGCCGTGAGCGCGCGCAAGGGCGAGGGCATGGATGCCTGGTGCGATTGGCTCATCGGGCAGATTGAGCAAGCAAGGGCGTAAGTCGGCCGCCATACGGGCGGGCGTAGCCGCAGAGATACGAGATAGGAGCCTCTTTTGAAGCTCATCATCGCCGAGAAAAACGACGCCGCGCGTCAGATCGCCGAGCGTCTGTCCACGGGCAAGCCCAAAAAGGACAAGGTGTACAACACCGCCATCTACCGTTTTGAGTGGAAGGGCGAGGAGTGCGTGACGATCGGCCTTGCCGGTCACATCCTTGCGCCCGATTTTTGCGACAGCGTGCTGTTCGATAAAAAGCTGGCTGGTATTCGGTCACCGAGGACGGCGAGATGCTGCCGGCCGACATGCCCGATGGCCTGGCTCGTCCGCCCTACGACACCAAGCGCAAGCCGTTTCTTGCCGACGGTATCTCCATCAAGGGCTGGAAGCTCGAGAGCCTGCCCTATCTCACCTGGGCGCCCGTCATTAAGCTGCCGGCAGAGAAAGAGCTCATTCGCTCGCTCAAGAACCTCGCCAAAAAGTCCGACAGCGTCATCATCGCCACTGACTTCGATCGCGAGGGTGAGCTGATCGGCTCGGACGCCCTCAACAAGGTGCGCGAGGTCGCGCCGGACTTGCCGGTCGCCCGCGCCCAGTATTCTTCGTTTACCAAGGCCGAGATCACGCAGGCCTTCGATAATCTTGTCTCGCTCGACCAGAATCTGGCCGACGCCGGCGAGAGCCGCCAGCACATCGACCTCATTTGGGGCGCGGTGCTCACGCGTTACCTGACGCTCGCCAAGTTTGGCGGCTTTGGCAACGTGCGCTCCGCCGGCCGCGTGCAGACGCCGACGCTCGCCTGGTGGTCGAGCGCGAACGCGAGCGCATGGCGTTTGTGCCCGAGGACTATTGGCAGATTCGCGGCATGGGTGCCGCGCAGGGTGCTGCCGAGGACGACCGCTTTAAAATTGCGCACAAGACGGCGCGTTTTACCGATAAAGATGCTGCCGAGACGGCGTACGGCCACGTCGACGGCGCTACGACGGCGACCGTCGCCGCGGTGACCAGGCGCTCCCGCAAGCAGCAGCCGCCCACGCCGTTCGCGACGACCTCGCTGCAGGCTGCCGCCGCGGCCGAGGGCATCTCGCCTGCGCGTACGATGCGAATCGCCGAGTTCCTCTACATGGCCGGTCTCATCAGCTACCCGCGTGTCGACAATACCGTGTACCCTGCGACGCTCGATCTGGGCGCCGTGGTGAGCGACCTGGCAAAGATCAACCCGGCGCTGGCGCCCGTGTGCAAAAAGGTGCTCGCCGGTCCCATGAAGCCCACGCGCGGCAAGGTCGAGACTACCGACCATCCGCCGATCTATCCCACGGGCGAGGGCGATCCGTCCACGCTCGACGGCGGCCAGCGCAAGCTCTACGACCTCATTGCCCGCCGCTTCCTGGCAACGCTCATGGGGCCCGCGACCATCGAGAACACCAAGCTCGAGCTCGACGTCAACGGCGAGCCGTTCGTGGCCTCGGGCGACGTGCTCGTGACTCCGGGCTTCCGCGAGGCGTATCCGTACGGACTCAAGCGCGATGAGCAGATGCCGCCGCTGGAGCAGGGTGATACGGTCGACGTGTTCGACATGAAGCTCGAGGCCAAGCAGACCGAGCCGCCCGCGCGCTACAGCCAGGGCAAGCTCGTGCAGGAGATGGAGAAGCGCGGCCTGGGCACCAAGTCCACGCGCGCGAGCATCATCGAGCGCCTGTACGCCGTGCGCTACCTCAAAAACGATCCCGTGGAGCCGAGTCAGCTGGGCATTGCCATCATCGACGCCCTGTCGCAGTTTGCCCCGCGCATCACGAGTCCCGATATGACCAGTGAGCTCGACGGCGACATGACCCGCGTGGAGCGCGGCGAGGACACCGAAGAGCATGTCGTGACGCACTCGCGCGCGCTGCTGGCCGGCGTGCTCGACGAACTGCTCAAGCATACGCAGGAGCTGGGCGACGCCATCAGCGATGCCGTCACGGCCGATGCGCGCGTGGGCGCTTGCCCCAAGTGCGGCAAGGACCTGGTTATGAAGACGAGCGCCAAGACCCGCGGCAGCTTTATCGGCTGCATGGGCTGGCCCGACTGCGACGTGACCTATCCGGTGCCGAGCGGTGTCAAGGTGAGCCCGCTCGAGGGCGAGGCCGCCGTGTGCCCCGAGTGCGGTGCGCCGCGCATTAAGTGCCAGCCGTTCCGCCAGAAGGCCTCGAGATCTGCGTGAACCCCACGTGCCCACCAACTACGAGCCCGACCTTAAGGTGGGCGAGTGCAAGGTGTGCGCCGAGGCCGGACGCCATGGTGACTTGATCGCACACAAGAGCGAGAAGAGCGGCAAGCGCTTTATCCGCTGCACCAACTATGACGACTGCGGCGTGAGCTATCCGCTGCCGGCACGCGGCAAACTCGAGGCGACGGGCGAGACTTGCCCCGAGTGCGGCGCTCCCATCGTGGTGGTCAACACGGCGCGCGGTCCGTGGCGCATCTGCGTGAACATGGACTGCCCGACCAAGGAAAAGAAGCCCGCCCGCGGCCGCAAGACCGCGACCAAGGCGAGCACGACGAAGAAGACCACGGCGGCAAAGAAGACTTCGACCGCTAAGAAGTCGACCGCCAAGAAGGCTGCCGCGAAAAAGACGACCGCTAAGAAGGCCGCCGACAAGTAGCGGCGCAGCCGAAACATTGCCCAAAACAAAAACGAGCGAGGGTCCCGCGATCCTCGCTCGTTTTTATCCGGCAGTTAGGGATGTTCCTTTTCTGCCGGCAGTTTAGGAACGTCCCTAACTGCCGGCTCGGGAACGACAAAGCGCTACTTCACCTCGATGGGCGCGGCGCCGGGGTAGCGGTCCTCAAAGTCCAGACGGTACTTATTGTCGTTGGTGCCCGCTACGTTGTCGCGTGCCAGCGGCGCCACGATCTCGTCCTTGTGGTTGGCCGGGCTGGAGTACTCAAGACTGATTTCCCAGGCATCGCAAATCACGTCGATGCGGTTCTCCAGGTCGTCGTAGAGCGTGATGATGTCTTTCCACGAGCTGTAATTCTGCGAGTCGATGGGAACGTCCAGGTCCTCGACCTCGTCCTTCAGGTCGCTAATCTGGTCCTCGAGCGCCTCGGCGGCATCGCTGGCAGATTGGCGCGAGCTGCGGTCATCCTTGAGATAGTACGTGTTAAACGTGGTAGCGCAGTCGCGAACCTGCTGATCAAGATCGGAAAGCCTGCTGTAGTAGGAGCTCAGCTGGTCGTAGACGTTCTGCTCGCTGATGGTGGCGGCATCGTGGGCGTCATCATCATCATCGTCGTTAAGCTTGTTGGGGTCGCCCTTGACGGACACATCGTCGTCATCGTCGTCGATCTTGACCTTTTCGATCGTCGTGCCTTTGGAATCATCGGCACCCTTATCGAACGGCTTGATCATAAAGAACACGACGAGCGCGATAATCACAACGACGAGCGCGGCGATGATACCGATAAACAGGGCGTT
This sequence comes from Coriobacteriaceae bacterium AM49-12, assembly GCA_027669365.1. Classification (GTDB taxonomy): domain Bacteria; phylum Actinomycetota; class Coriobacteriia; order Coriobacteriales; family Coriobacteriaceae; genus Collinsella. The sequence goes on from JAQEDL010000002.1 coordinate 12,456, forward strand.
GTTGTTTTTGGGGGCAGTAGGCGCGCCGGCCTGCGGAGCAGCGGCTGGAATCGGTTGCTGAGCCGCGGCGTTGGCCGCCGCCCATTGCTGCGTCGTGCCAACTTCGGGCTGGGGAGCGGGCACGGGCTGATGGGCGGACTGCACGGTCACGTCTGCCGGCTGGGGCTGGGTTGCGGTTGCATCGGCGCCGGAGACGGCATCGGGCGCGGGGGCGTTTTCGGCGAATGGCGTGCCCTCCTGCGCTTGCGAAACCTGGTCATCGGCGGTTGCGGGCGTCCCGCAACTGGTGCAAAAACGCTCGTCGTCTTTCAGAAGCTTGCCGCATTGGGTGCAAAACCGGGGCATGTCGGTTCCTTTCGTTTGGTGTGTTGGCTAGATTATAAGGTGGTTGAGGTGCGGATGGACTGTACCGACCCAACTGGTTACAAGAGGATGGTTGCGTCGCGCCATGTACCGTTGCATGCGTCACAATGAGTGCAAGGTGTTGAGCGTCCGGCATGTCCGCTTATCGACGGTTCAGCGGAATGCAATGGTAGGGAGTGAGTCTGTGTACTGTGGCGAGCGGAGTATCGGCAGCGGCGACAAGGTGGGGTCGGCTCGACTCCCACATGGGGGCGCATCCCTTGCCGCGCTCGATTGCTCACGTCGAGTGTTTTGTGCTGCCGCGGTGACCGGAGCGTTTGCTTTGGCGGCCGGCCTCGGCGGTTGCGCCGTGCACCGTAACGAAGCGAAGGGCTCCGCTGGCCCTGCCAAACAAACTCCAAAACGGTCATCCGCGACAAAAGCGACGGCCGCCCCTAAGTCTTCTTGGATCGCCGCCAGTCAGCAAGATATCGAGGCTCTGGTCGAGCCGTATGGCGATTCCGTCTCGGTTTACGCCGTGGCGCTCGACCCCCAAACGTTCGACGCGCTCGATGGCGAAGCCGTCGTGGCGCCCGATGCGCGCAGGGTTGCGGCGAGCATCATCAAGCTTCCCGTTCTTGCCTGCGCGCTCGATTCCGTGGCGGCGGGTAGGCTATCCCTCGACGAACAGATAACGGTGATGCAGCGCGATATCGTGGGCGGCAGCGGCAATATTCAAGTGCGCGGCGTGGGCGTGTCGTACCGTGTGGATGAGCTGCTGTGCGCCATGATCGCCCAGAGCGACAACGTGGCGGCGAATCTCATCATTAACCGGCTTGGCATGGATGCGGTAAATGGGACCTGTGCCGCGCTGGGTTTGACTCAAACGGTGCTCGCTCGTCTGATGATGGACACCGATGCCCAGGCGCAGGGTCGCGAGAACTATACGAGCGCCCGCGATGCCGCGACCGTGTTGCAGCGGCTGGCGGCGGGGACAATCGCAACGCCCGAGCTCTGCGAGCGGGCGCGTGGATATCTGCTGGCTCAGGAAGATACGCGCGGTATTGTCGAGGGTGTTCCCGGTGACGTCTCGGTTGCGCACAAAACGGGCAGTTTGGCGAATGCTCAGCACGATGCGTCAATCGTCTATGCCGAACATCCCTATATCTTGGTCGTCCTCACCCAAGACCTCGAACGCGAGCAGGTCCTGGCCTTGGAGCGCGACATCTCCTCCGCTATCTATGCCCGCGCCCACTTCTAACTTGCGGTGAAATAGGGATTGTATTTGCTGTTAGAAGGCATATTTAGTCCCTATTTCACCGCAACTTAGAGGGCCGACAGTTGGGGACGATCCTTTTCTGCCGGCACTTTAGGAACGTCCCTAACTGCCGCCCAATGACTAGGTCGTATTTGGGGCGCGCCGAGCGCTGGGGTATCATGACGTGGTTGCTATAACTCGCATTTCCGCGCCTTGTAGGAAGGGGCTGCGTCCATGGCTTTTGAGCCCGCTCAACATAGCTTTATCACGCTCGAGGGCGTCGATGGCGCCGGCAAGTCCACGCAGGCGCGCCTGCTGGCCCGCGCGCTTGACCTTGCCGGTTACCAGGTCGTGGCCCTGCGCGAGCCGGGTGGCACCGCCATCAGCGAGAAGATTCGTGCCCTGCTGCTCGATTCCGCCAACACGGAAATGGGCGATACTTGCGAGCTGCTGCTCTATGAGGCGGCGCGCGCCCAGTTGGTGCACGAGGTTATCGCGCCTGCCCTCGCGGCCGGCAAGGTGGTCCTGTGCGATCGCTTCTACGATTCCACGACCTGCTACCAGGCGTTTGCCGACGGCCTCGATCGCCAGATAGTGCGCGATGCCAACAACCTGGCCGTCGCGGGAACACACCCAGCGCTCACGCTCGTCTACCACATCACGCCCGAGCGGGCGGCGTTGCGCATGGCGGCCCGTGGCGCGGCCGACCGCATGGAGGCAAAGGGCATAGCCTTCCAAGAGCGCGTCTACCAGGGATTTTGCGCTATCGCTGCTGAGGAACCCGCCCGCGTAAAGCTCATCGACGCCACCGCGCCGATCGAGGACGTCTTCGCGCAGACGGTCGAGCAGGTTCGCGCGTACGGCCTCGATATCCCGCAGGATGCCGTCGTCGCCGCGCTTGCCCAGGAGGCCGAGTAGCATGGCCCCTGCGCAGACAAGCTTGCTCGCCAAGCTCGATACCCAAGAGCGCGTGCGCGACTTTTTGACCAACGCCGTCGCCAGCGGTCGCGCATCGCACGCCTATCTGTTCTTGGGAGCGCCCGGTGCCGGCAAGCTCGATGCCGCATGGGCGCTCGCCCAGGCCTTCCTGTGCGAGCAGGACGGCTGCGGATCGTGCGACAGCTGCGTGCGCGTCGCGCGCCATACGCACCCCGACGTGCACTATTACACGCCCGAGAGCGCCACGGCTACCTCATCGCCCAGACGCGCGAGCTGCTCGACGACGTGCCCCTGGCGCCCATCCGTGCCAAAGCCAAGGTCTACATCATTGACCGTGCCGAGCAGCTGCGCGCCAACACCGCTAACGCGCTGCTCAAGACACTCGAGGAGCCGCCCGAGGGCGTCATGTTCATCCTGCTGGGCACCTCGGCAGACGTGATGCTGCCCACCATCGTGAGCCGCTGCCAGTGTGTGCCGTTTCGGCTGGTGTCGCCCACCGTGGCCGCGCATGCCGTGAGCCGCGCCACCGGTCAGGATCCCGCGCGCTGCCGCATGGCCGTCGCTGTGGCGGGCAGCCCCACGCGCGGTATCGAGTTCCTTAAGAGCGCCGAGCGCCAGGACGCCCGCCGTCAGATGGTCCGTGCCATCGACTCACTCATTGCCGCCGACGAGGCCGACGTGCTCAGTCGCGCCAAGTCACTCATCGTCGCCGTCAAGGCGCCATTGGCCGAGGTCAAGTCCACACAGGAAAAGGTGCTCGAGCAAAATGCCGACTACCTGTCGCGTGGAGCATTGAAGCAGCTTGAGGACCGCAACAAGCGCGAACTCAACGCGCGCGAGCGTTCGGGTATCATGGAAGCGCTGGCGAGCGCGCGGACGCTCATGCGCGACGTGCTGCTGACGCTTCAGGATGAGGCGGCCGACGTCGTGAACGAGGATGTGCGCGACACGATCGGTCGGCTTGCCGCCGCGACCACTGTTGCGGGTGCCACCCAGGCGCTCGAGGCGGTCGCAACCGCCGAGCGCAACATCGCCAGAAACGTTACTCCCCAGCTGGCCATCGAGGTCATGCTGTTCGATATCAGGAAGGCACTGAAATGCCGTTAGTCGTACCCGTTAAGTTTACCTACGCCTCGCGCGACCTGTGGTTCGACCCACAGGATCTGGATATCCTCGAGGCCGATTATGCCATCTGCTCCACCGAGCGCGGAACCGAGATCGGCCTGGTCACGGCCGATCCCTTCGAGGTGCCGCTCGACGAAATCGGCCAGCCACTCAAGCCCGTGCTGCGCGTGGCGAGCGACATCGACCTGCAGCTTGCCGATGATCTGGCCATCCAGGGCGACGAGGCCATGGTCGATTTCCGTCGCCTGGTCAAGGAGCTCGACCTCGAGATGAAGCCGGTCGGCGTCGAGTACTTGTTTGGCGGCGAGAAGGCCGTGTTCTACTTTGCGGCCGAGGAGCGCGTCGATTTTCGTCAGCTCGTCAAGGACCTGTCCTCGACGCTGCACATTCGCGTCGACATGCGCCAGATCGGCGTGCGCGACGAGACCCGCCTGGTGGGCGGCTATGCCCAGTGCGGCCAGGAGCTCTGCTGCACGCGCTTTGGCGGACAGTTTGAGCCCGTCTCGATTCGCATGGCAAAAGAGCAGGACCTGCCGCTCAACTCGTCCAAGATCAGCGGTGTATGCGGCCGTCTAATGTGCTGCCTGCGCTACGAGTTCGAGGCGTATAAGGACTTTAAGAGCCGCGCACCCAAAAAGAAGACGCTTATCGATACGCCGCTTGGCAAGGCGCGTATCCAAGAATATGACACGCCGCGCGAGCAGCTGGTGCTGCGCCTGGAGAACGGCAAGGTCTTTAAGGTCAACCTGGCCGATATGACCTGCTCGGAGGGCTGCAAAAAGAAAGCAGCTGAGCAGGGCTGCAACTGCCGTCCCGACTGCGTGACGCGCGACGTGCTCGAGCGCATCGAGTCGCCCGAGATGCGCCTGGCGCTCATGGAGCTCGATCGCGAGAACGGCGTCGACGTGGGCGATGGCCTGTCGAACGCTGATCGCCTGGCGGGCATATCGATGCCCAAGCGCCGTCGCCGCGATGCCGAATCCGATGCTCGCGCCGGTCAGAGCCAGGGCGAGGGTCGTGGCCGTGGAAAGAGCCGCGGCAAGGCCGAGGCGCCTGAGGTCGAGGAGGCCGCCGGCAGCCGTCGCCGCCGCAAGCGTGCGGGCTCTGCCGATGCCGGCGAGGCCGCAGTGCGCAGAACGGTGCTCGCGAGCGCGAGGCTCAGCAGCCTCAACGGTGCTCGCGAGCGCGAGGCTCAGCAGCCTCAACAGCAGAATCGCGGCGGTGGCATGAATCCCACGCGCCGGCTCAGCAGCTCAACAGCAGAATCGCGGCGGTGGCATGAATCCCACGCGCCGTCGTCGCCGTCATCTGTCGAGCGAGGAGCGCGAGGATGCCTTCCGTGCCGCAGCCGCTCGCGAGGCCGGCGCTGCCCCCAAGGGCGGCTCGGGCGCCGATTCACCTGCCGATAAGGGCGGCAAGTCGCATGGCGAGGATGAGCGTACCCCGCGCCCGCGCCGTCGCCACTCGTCGGGCGCGCAGCAGAAGCCCTCGGTGCCCTCCGTGGCCGATCAGGTCTCGGATGCGAGGTCAAGGTCACGCGCCGTCGCCCCGGAGATGGCGGGGGAGCTGCTGCCAAGGCTTCGGTGCCCTCCGTGGCCGATCAGGTCTCGGATGCGAGGTCAAGGTCACGCGCCGTCGCCCCGGAGATGGCGGGGGAGCTGCTGCCAAGGCTTCGCGCGGCGCCGCTCGCGACGAGCGCGATTCGCGTGAGGACCGTGGTGGCGAGGGCTCGGCCGACCAGGGCCAAAAGCGCCGTCGCCGTCGTCGTTCCCGTAAGCCGCGCCATGATGGTGGCGAGGGTTCGGCCCCGTCTTCGTCGGCACCGCAGCCGCCTGCCGGCGAGTAGCGCCCGCACGCGGTTTTGTTTGCCTTGCCCGGAGTACTCCGGGGTAGCATATGCATGAATCGGCAGCCCTCCCCGCGCCCAGTGCGTAGGGAGGGTTGTGTCATGAAGAACCATTTGGATGTTTTGAACCGCTTGCAAGACGGTGCCGACCTGCCGTTTGCGGACAAATTGCGACCGTTGCCGAGCGGGCGGCAAACGAAGCGCTCGAGGCGTTGTCACCCACGCGTTGTGCCGGCTGCGAGCGCTCCGGTGCGCTTATTTGCCAGGATTGTCTGGCCTCGCTCGCGCTCATCGACCGTGCCATAGCTGCACCCGGTGCGGTGCTCCGTATGGGGACCTGCTGTGCACCGAGTGTTCGATCGAAGGGGAGTCCTCGGCGATGGCCGAGGCGCTCGATCGCTGCTTGGCGTGCGCCGTCTATGCGCATCCGCTGCCGCGCATCATTAAAGCGTACAAGGATGCGGGCGAGCGACGCCTGGCTCCGTATCTGGCGGAGCTGCTTTACGACACCGCCCTGCATGCCCAGGTCGTAGCGCCCGATCGCTATGGAGGTGTGCTGTCCGGTGCGGATGCGGTGGTGTTTGTACCTGCGACGGCGGCAGCGTTTCGGCGGCGCGGTTTTGATCACATGGAGGCCATCGCCCGTCCGTTTTGCGAGCTGTCGGGTGTTCCGTTGCTCGATGCCCTCGTTAAGTACGGCCATGGCGACCAGCGCCAGCTCGGTCGCGACGAGCGCGCGAGCGTGCGCGGGACATGTACGAGACGGTCGAGGACGTGCGGGGCCGCCGCTTGTTGCTTATCGACGACGTTATCACCACGGGTGCGACGATGGCAGCAGCTTCGGCGGAACTCAAGCGCGCCGGCGCTGCAGCCGTCGACGGCCTTGCGATCGCGCGTGTCTGGTAGGGGTGATTTGGCATGGCGCGTTTTGTCAACGGAACAAAGGCTCCGACGCAAGAGCAACTCAAGGCTTCCGTGATCCTAACGGGCGCATCGGCGCTGCGCATGATGCGAGCCGAGCGTCGACAGATGGGTTACATCAGTTGGAGGGACCTCAATCCCGAGGAAGAGCGCCGCGTGCTGCACATGTCGTCGCCTTCGGCCGAGGACATCTATCTGCCCGACCTGGTACGAATCGGAGCCGTGAGTGGCGAGGTTAAAGAAGACCTGTGCTTGCTGGTGGGATCTGCGGCGCAGCGCCGCCGCATGCCTGGCGTGGGCTGGTCCGTGTGTTCCGGGTTGCCTGCCGGCTCGATTCTGGAAGTGGAACCGGGGGTATACAGCCTGTCTCCCGAGGCCCTCTGCGTTTCCGTTGCTCGTGAGGTCGGCTGTATCCAGGCATTTGCCCTGGCCCAGGAGCTGTGCTCTAAGATTTCGCTGAGTGACCGCGGGAAGTATCTGCCTCCCTACACCTCGCCTGTTGCAAACAAGCTTGCAAAGGACAAGGACCAGCCAGCAGACGTGGGCTACTTTGAAGTCGAGCCGGTGCTGATGCCTGATCGACTTAATAAATACCTTTCCGGATGCAAGGGGAGTGCCGCCAAACGGCTGCTGCGCCTGTGCCCCTACCTGTCGGAAAACCTGCGCTCACCCATGGAGTGCATCATGCTCGCCCTGTTTTCGCTTCCGTTTTCCTATGGCGGGTTTGCCTGCGGTCCCTTTAAGACTGACTACAAGATCGAGTTCGATGACCGCGCGCAGGCAATCTCGGGGATGCCCCATGCAGTTTGTGATGCGTATCAAGAAGCAGCCCGGTTTGACCTGGAATACAACGGCGAGCTGGGCCATTCCTCCCGGGGCGGGCGTATCCACGACGAAAAGCGCAATACAGGCTTTATTGCCATGGGAATCGAGGTCGCGACAGTCAACAACGAGATGCTCTGCGACATGGAAGCGATGGAAGCCCTCGCATGGCGCATCTACCAGCGCATGCGAAAGCGGTATCGGAATCGTGTCGATGCCCGTAGGAAGAAGCAAGAGGCGTTGCTTAACACGCTGCGGGCGTGTTTTGGGCTTAAGCCGGTCTAATTCACGTCGAAATTAGGGGGTTAATCATATGCCCTGGCCAAAATATGGCAAATATGAGTACTGTCACTAAATCAGTAACAGCAAAATCAAGGAATTTAGGACTCGGAGGCGGCATAAAGTAAGAAGATAATAAACAAATGTAGAATAAATTAGCATCAGGTTGGCGACGCTGAGTGCAAAATCTGTCCGAGAGGCCAAAATTGCCTGTTACTAAATTGGTGACAGTACTCATATTTGCCATTTTTTGGCCACGGCACCCCAAGAAGGGCGCCCCGGAGATCCCCGTAGGGGAGCTCCGTGCTTCATAGGGGCACGAATAGCCCACTCCGACCTGCGAAATCTGTACTCGCGATGCGAATAACGTCCCTAACCTTAAACTTTAGCTTGAACTTAGCTATAATGCGCTACGTTCCTGCCAGGCTGTGGTTGCGGATGGGTGAAATGCCCACCCTAGTCCAAGACAGACGCGGTCAAAGGGATCCACGTAAGCGACCGCGTGCGCGCGGCGCGATCATGGCGCGTCCTAGATGTAAGCCGCACCGTCCGTTCTACTTTCTTTGGGGCAATACCGCCTCGCGGGCGAGCGGGCCAGTCGTGAAGGTGGCTACGGCTTCCCGAGCAAACACCCCGGTGCGCAAGTGTGGGGTCAAATACCAGGTCAGCTGGTGGGAACAACCCGATATTCCGCGCAATGCACGGATTGTATACGACACAGAAGGCAGGGTAGTGGACATGGTGAGGGGCAGCTTGATGCACGCGGCTCGGTTGGGCGCTGGGACCGCGGCGGTCATCGCCGTATTGGGTCTGAGCGGATGCGCATTCAACCCGCTGTCCACGTTCACGACGCCTACGATCGACCAGATCGAGCGCGAGACCGTCACCCCTACGGTCTCGGACGATGCCCTGGTCACTCCCGGTACCCTTACGGTCGCCCTCGATACTTCCGATGCCCCGCAGGCCATGCAGGCGCCGATGGCAACCTTACGGGCTACGCAGTTGACGCCGCTCGTGCTCTTGCAAGCCGCATGGGCCTCAAGGTCGCTTTTGTCGATGCGTCCTCGGCCGATTCCGCGCTTGGCGATAAAAAGGCCGACATCTTCATTGGCGACATCAATTCCACGAATGGCGACGTCAGCACGCTTGGTACCTGCCTCTATGATGCTGCCGCCGTGTTCGGAAAGACCAGCGACGGCAAGTCGTTGAACGTCACTACCGAAACGCTTAACACCGCCAACCTGGGCGTTCAGGCTTCCTCGGCATCGCAGGAGGCACTCGCCAAGCAGAGCGTCACGGCCAACCAAAAGACCTTCTCCAACATTAATGAGTGCTTTGAAGCGCTCGAGTCCGGCGAGGTCGACTATGTGATCTGCGATTCCACTGCCGGCGGTTATCTTGCACGTCTGATGAGCCAGATTTCCTACGTTGGCGCTCTCGAGACGCCCTCGACACTCGGCGTTGCAGGCCTTGCCGCCAACGAGGAGCTGTGCCGTGCCGTGAGCGATGCCCTCGACGGTATTACGGCCGATGGCACGCTCGAGGCGGTCCACTCTGTCTGGTATGGCACGATGCCCTACGACCTCACCACTAAGACGGTTTCGGGCGCTAACGTGCAGTCGGGCGACTCTGAGTCCAGTAAGACCAAGTCCTCCGGCGATGAATCCCCCGATTCCAGCAGCGATGACTTGTCCTCCGAGAGCAAATCGTCCAGCCAGGAGGGCACTATCACCGACGACGACATTAACAAGCTCAATAGCTAGTTATTGCTAGGGGTGGCGTCTCCTATGCGCTAGGAGAGACGCCCCTTCACGGTTTCAACACGCATTGCCGGGCTTTCCCAACAGGGGAGCCCGGCTTTTTCGTTTTCATAAAACCAGCAGGTCAAAGACATTTTTTAGGTGCAAAACCAAAGTTGCCGTTGCCCTCCCATAGCGCACTTTGCCATAGAAAAGTGCGAGACTTCGGTATGCGGTACCAAGCAATCGTTATTCGGGTCTTTAGGAATCCGCGTGATTAAATGCACGGCAATGGGTACATAGCCAGTACAGTAAGTCCCCGAGGCAGATTGGAGCCACGTATGGATATCAAGGTTTCTGGACGCAAGACGACGGTAACCGATGCTCTGCGTGCGCATGTGGATGAGAAGATCGGCGAGGCGCTCAAGGTTTTCGATATCGAGCCCATGACGGTCGACGTTGTACTTCGCTATGAGAAGAACCCCTCGAACCCCAACCCGGCAATCGTCGAGGTTACGGTTCGTGCCCGCGGCTCTGTGATTCGCGTTGCCGAGCATGGTGCAGATATGTACGCCGCCATCGACCTCTCCGCCGATAAGGTCACCCGCCAGCTGCGCAAGTTCAAGACCAAGGTTGTGGACAACCGCCAGGGTGGTGCCAGCGCAGCGGATGTTGCACCGGTCGAGCGTGTCGAGGATCTGGCCGACCTGCTGCTGCCCGAGGAGGAGGACGACCTGCTCGTCCGCGAGAAGGTTATCGACGTCACCCCGATGACTGAGGAGCAGGCGCTGGTGCAGACCGATCTGCTGGGCCACGACTTCTACGTGTTCGAGAACGCGACGACCGGTCTCATCAATGTGGTGTATCACCGTAAGAATGGTGGATATGGCATCATCAAGCCCCGCATCGAAACACTTGACGAGTAAAATACGTTAACTTGCATGAGTTAACGGTTGGCGGCCATCCCATGCGGGTGGCCGCCTTTTTACGTAAGGAGTCGCTTTGATGGACAAGGCCGCATCCGCCGGTCATTCGGACCGTTGCCGCATCGTCGTCGATACCTGCTGCGACTTTAGCCCCGAGGTCGCCGCGAACCTCGATGTCGATATCTTGGGTTTCCCCTTCATTATCGATGGCGAGGAGCGCACGGATGACATCTGGTCGAGCATCACACCCAAGGAGTTTTACGATCGCATGCGCGCCGGTGCCCGCGTGTCCACCTCGGCTGTGTCGCTCGGTCGCTATATCGAGTTCTTTACCGAGTGCGCCAAAGAGGGCACGCCCACGGTCTACCTGTGCTTTACCTCGGCGCTGTCGTCGAGCTACAACTCCGCGTGCCAGGCGGCGGACGCCGTGCGTGCCGAGTATCCCAACTTTGAGCTGTACGTGGTCGACAACGCTCTGCCCTGCGCGACCGGCGCGCTCTTGGCGCTCGAGGCCGTGCGCCAGCGTTCGGCGGGACTGACCGCCAAGCAGCTGGTCGACTGGGCAAACGAGGCTAAGACCTATGTCCACGGTTACTTTACGCTCGAGAGCTTTGACGCGCTGGCTGCCGGCGGCCGCATTCCGCCCGCGGCGGCACAGCTCACGGCAAAGCTCGACGTCAAACCCGAGCTGTCCTACGACCTGGCCGGCTCGCTGTCGCTGATCGGCGTCAACCGCGGTCGCAAGAAGGCGCTCAAGTCCATTCTCAAGTCGTTCCGCGAGAACTATGTGCCCGATCGCACCATGCCCATCGCCATTATGACGGCCGATGCCGAAAAGGACGGCGACTGGCTCGAAGCCGCCATCCGCAAGGAGGAGGGTTGCACCGACGTCACGATCATTCGCAGCTCCGTGGGTCCCACCATTGGCTCGCACGTGGGCCCCGGCATGGTGGCCTGCGCGTTTTGGGGTAAGAACCGCGCCGACAAGGCGTCGCTTTCCGACCGCATCGCCCGCCGCGTGCGCGGTCAGTAGGCAAGTAACGCGGCCGTAATCGATCCCAACTCACAGCCCAAACGCTGGCACCGAGTATTCAACCTGGTAATAACACCCAACCCAAAAGGAAAGGTTTCATGGCAAACAAGCTCTCTGTCGCATTTATCGGCACCGGAATCATGGGTGCCCCCATCGCCGGCCACATTCTGGACGCCGGCTATCTCGTCACGGTCAACAACCGCACTAAGTCCAAGGCGGCGGCGCTTATCGAGCACGGCGCAGTCTGGGCCGATACGCCGGCAGATGCCGTGGCGAACGCCGACGTCGTCTTTACCATGGTGGGTTATCCCTCCGAGGTCGAGGAGCTCTACCTGGCGGGCGACGGCCTGCTGGCCTGCACTAAGCCCGGCGCGGTGCTGATCGACCTCACCACGAGCTCGCCCGAGCTCGCCCGTGACATTGCCGAGGCCGCCCAGGTTTCCGGCCGCATGGCGTTTGACTGCCCCGTCACCGGCGGCGAGTCGGGTGCTATCGCCGGCACGCTTACGGCTATCGTTGGCGCTACCGAAAACGACATCGCGCCGGTCCGCGACATCCTTGCCACCTTTGCGGCCAACATCTGCTGCTTCGACGGTGCCGGCAAGGGCCAGGCTGCCAAGCTCGCCAACCAGGTGTCGCTGGGCGCCTGCATGGTCGGCATGGCAGACGCCATGGCATTTGCCGAGCTGGGCGGCCTTGATCTGGAGAAGACCCGTCAGATGATCCTGGGCGGTACCGGCAAGTCCGGCGCCATGGAGAGCCTGGCTCCCAAGCGCTCGACGGCGACTACAAGCCCGGCTTTATGGTCGAGCACTTCATTAAGGACCTGCGTCTGGCGCTCGCCTACGCCGATGACCGCGAGCTCGCGCTGCCCGGCGCCGACGTTGCCTTTACGCTCTACGACATGCTCGACGCCATCGGTGGCGCCAAACTGGGCACCCAGGCCATCACGGTCCTCTACAAGGAGGAGGCCGATGCCATCGCCGCCGGTCTGGACTGGTCGCAGTATCGTCCCGAAGAGCACGGTGCTCACGAGGACGGCTGCGGTTGCGGCGAGCACGGCGACGACCATGAGTGCGGTTGCGGCCACCATCACGGCAAGGACACGAGTGCTGCGGCGGCCACGGCCATGACGACGGCCACGAGTGCTGCTGCGGCCACCATCACGGGGAGTAGCGCCCATGAACTGGACGTTCGTGGTGCTTGCGCTGGTGCTCTTTCTCTTTGCGATCTACATCGGCTTTTTGTGCGGCCAGTGGGCCTGCGAAAAGCGCGTCATCACCAAACGCGACTACTGGATCGCCAACTTTGCAGGAGCGGCGGCAGTCGTCCTGCTGACCTGGGTGTTCTCGCTGTTCCCGCTGGTGCAGTTTGCGCCGATCGGCTGGCTCGGCGGCTTTATCGCCGGCCTTAAGATGAGCTTTGGCGAGTCCGTCGGTCCGTGGCGCAAGCACGACGAGGTCTTTAACGTCAACAAAGCCCATCGTGCCGCCGCCGACGCGGGCGATGCGAGGAGCGCCGCCGTGCGCGTCGCAATGGCGCGGCCGACCGACAGCTCATCTCGATCACCGATGACAGCAAGGGTGCCGACAAGCACGCTAAGAAATAGTAAGAAGAGGTAACTATGGCAGAAAACAAAGACGAACAGCTCACCGACGAGGAGCTGGCACAGCTTCAGCTGGCAGAGGAGAACGAGAACGCCGTCGACCGCCTGGTCCAGGAGCTCGGCTGCCCCACGCGCCGCATCCGCCAGTTTGCCGCCCGCGTGCTGCACTTGCTTGCCGAGCGCGATCCGCAGCGCGTCGTGCCCTGCGTGCCCGCGCTGATCGAGGCGCTCGATCGCCCCGAGGCGCAGACCCGCTGGGAGGCCCTCGATGCCTTGGCGGCGCTCGCCACCACCTGCCCCGAGCAGCTGGGCGATGCCTTTGAGGGCGCCGAGACCGCGCTGTTCGACGAGATTTCCTCCACGCTGCGCTATGCCGCCTTCCGCCTGCTGTGCGTGTGGGGCGCCACGAGCGTCGAGCGTTCGCGCGAGGCTTGGCCCATCCTGGACGAGGCCATCCAGTGCTACCACGGTGACCTTGAGTATCGTGACATGCTCGGTTGCCTGTACGAGTTTGGTCAGGGCGAGATCGACGCCGAGGTTGCCGAGAAGCTTGCGCTGCGCCTTAAGTTCGATGCCGAGAACGGTAAGGGCAGCTATCTCAAGGCCCGTTCGAGCGAGATTTGCGAAATGCTTGTTAAACGTTTTGGCCTGGATCTCTCCAAAAAGAAGAAGCGTGCTAGCGTTAAAAAATCTGACGACGCCGAAGACGAGGAGTAACAGATTATGGCGCACGATGTAGTCCTGATTCCCGGTGACGGTATCGGTCCCGAGATTACGCAGGCCATGCGCCGCGTGGTCGAGGCCACCGGTGTCCAGATTAACTGGAATGTCCAGGAGGCCGGCGCCGGCGTCATGGACGAGTTTGGCACGCCGCTGCCCCAACATGTGCTCGATGCGGTTGCCGAGACTAAGGTCGCCATCAAGGGGCCCATCACCACGCCGGTCGGCACGGGTTTCCGCAGCGTCAATGTTGCTCTGCGTAAGCACTTCGATCTGTACGCCTGCGTGCGCCCCTGCCTGTCGCAGCCGGGCGACGGCTCGCGCTTCCGTGACGTCGACCTGGTCATCGTGCGCGAGAACACCGAGGACCTCTACGCCGGTATCGAGTTCGATGAGGCGCTGCCGAGGCCGAGGAGCTTTCGCAGCTCGTCGAGCGCTCGGGCCAGAAGACCTTCGCCGCGGATTCCGCCATCTCGATCAAACCCATCTCCATCGCCAAGAGCCGCCGCATTGTGGAGTACGCCTTTGAGTACGCCCGCCGTTGCGGTCGCAAAAAGGTGACGGCCGTGCACAAGGCCAACATCATGAAGGCAACCGACGGCCTGTTCCTGCGCGTTGCGCGCGAGGTGGCCGCCAACTATCCCGACATTGAGTTCAACGACAAGATCGTCGACGCCACCTGCATGGGCCTGGTCCAGAACCCCAACGACTTCGATGTCCTGGTGCTGCCCAACCTGTACGGCGACATCGTGAGCGACCTGTGCGCCGGCCTGGTTGGTGGCCTGGGTATGGCTCCGGGTTCCAACATCGGTGCCGATTGCGCCATCTTTGAGGCAACGCACGGCTCCGCGCCCGATATCGCCGGTCAGGATATCGCCAACCCCACGGCCGAGATCCTCTCTGCTGCGATGATGCTCGATCACCTGGGCGAGAACGATGCTGCCAATCGCATTCGTGCCGCCGTCTCCGCCACGCTCGACGAGGGCGAGCAGGTTACCGGTGACGTGCGTCGTGCCCAGACCGGCTCCGTTGAGGGCGCTGTGGGCACGCAGGCCTTTGCCGATGCCGTTATCGCGCACCTGGCCTAAGGTATGCACGCTGCAAACGCCTAAATAGTACTTAAGTGTTTGCGTATAACCTAAGAATCAATACGCCCGGCGCCTCGTCGGGCGTATTCTATTGGGGACTATGTTTCCTAACAAGGAGTAATTGATATGGGTCTGATTCAAAAGAAGGACGAGAAGGACGAGATCGACGGCATCCAGATCATCGAGCGCGGCGAAGGCCCCGACGGTGATGAGGACGAGAAGATCGACCTGGTCGCCGGCACGTCTGCCGAGCACATTGCTGCCGGCACGACGGCCGAGGAGGAGGATGCTCGCCTGGAGGCAAAGATCGCCGCGGACGCCGCCGACGAGAACCTCATGCCCGAGGAGCAGGATGAGGGCGACTCCGATGCGGACGACCATGCATCCAAGCACAAGAAGACGATGATCGCCGCCTTCGTGGTTGCAGTCGTGATCGCTGCGGTGGTCGGCTTCTTTATTGGCAATGGCGGCTTTGGCGGCAAGGGTGTCGGCTCGTCGACCCTGACCGAGGACCAGCTCGATTCGACCGTGGCAAGCTATAGCTACAATGGCAAGAAGAGCGATATCACCGCGCGCGAGGCTATCGAGAGCCAGTACAGCCTCGACACCGTCAAGGATAGCGATGGCAACTACACCGCTCCTTCTGCTGACGTCATCCTGTCCTACGTGCGCAACCAGATTCTGCTGGACGCTGCCGAGGACGAGGGCGTTACCGTTTCTTCCAAGGAAATGAAGCAGTACGCCGAGGATTCCATCGGCACCTCCGACTACAAGACCATGGCCACGCAGTACGGCGTGTCCAAGGACCAGGCCAAGCAGATCGTCCGTCAGTCCGCGACGCTGCAGAAGCTCTACAAGAAGAAGGTGGGCGATAGCTCCGCAAGCATGCCGACCGCCCCGACCGAGCCTGCTGACGGCAACGAGGAGACCGCGAGCAAGGACTACGCCGACTACATCATCAACCTTGCCGGCGATGAGTGGGATAGCGAGAAGGGCAACTGGAAGGACGCCGATGGCACCTACGCCAAGGCATTCGCCGACGATGCCTTTACGGCCGATAGCGCGACCTATAAGCAGGCAATGACCGCCTATTACACCGCTTACCAGCAGTATTCTTCGCAGGCTTCGAGCGCCAGCTCCAAGTGGACCGAGTACGCCAACAGCCTGTACGCCAAGGCCAACATCAGCATTTACGGCCTGTTTGCGTAAGATCTGCCTGAGCTTACCGATCGCGTAGCCGAACTATCTGAATAAGCCCGCTAGAACGATATCCGTTCTAGCGCTTATTACGTCGGAGGTACCGGTAGTTAAATAATCTCAATTAATCTTTAAGTCCAAAGAGGTTATCGGCTTCATCGTCAGGCATATATTCCAGTACATCGCCCGGTTGGCAGTCGAGTGCCCGGCATATCGCGTCAAGAGTTGAAAAGCGCACGGCAGAAACCTTGCCCGTCTTGATGCGCGACATATTGACCTGGGAGATGCCCACGCGTTCCGCAAGCTCTTTGGATGAGATCTTGCGTTCGGCGAGCATGCGGTCGAGCCGCAGAATAATCATGGATTCCCCCTAGAGCAACTCGTCATCTTGTATTTGCAGGATACACCCGTACTGGAAGACGCTGGCAATCAGGCTAATAATCAGCCTGCAAAGACCATAGAGAGGTCGAGGTGCTGGCCGCCAAGCGCATCCGTAAAGTTGCCGCCAAATCCTGAGAGTATCAGCCCGTGACTATGGCACCAAGAAGCTTCACAGCAACGCCGCCAATAAGGAACAAATGTCCTACTTGACGTAGTATGCGGATGCATTCGAGGTCAAAGGGCCTGCCCGCCTTTTCAATGGCGGAGAAAAACCTGTATGCGCTTAGCACAATGGCAAGCGCAAGGCATGTCATCATGGCGCTCCCTATGGCAGTATGACCGTCGTGCGCGACAAGCATAAGAGGGGTCTGTTCATTGGCGCCGACGAGAGCGAGAGATGGCCCTTCGCCGGCATTAAGCTCTACGGATTGGAGGCAGAACCCTTGGGAGAGGCTAGGCAATATGAGTAGAAGCTCGATTGCAATGACTGCGAGAAGTCCCAGAGCGAGCGCTACGGCGGTGCAGATTGTGGCCCATTTGCAGATGTGAGCGAGCTTCCTCAGATCGGCTATTGCCTGTTCGCGGTTGATGGATTCATTCGATTTGGATACGTTCCAGCGGATCATAGCTCCTCCAACCAATGTCTAGGATGATATTTAAATCTTATAACATACTTAATGATAAACGATAAACAATTACAGATTAGAGTAAGTTATGTTTGTAAGACGAATAGCGAGAGCTTATGGCATATTTAGGGAGTGAGAGTTTGGCACGTGGGGGATGGACGAGTATCGAAATTTCCCGCAACCGCGCAAGTGCTTCATCGGGTCTCCCTAATTCATATGGAAAAGGAGCTGCAAACGATTGGAAATAACCGCTGAGCGGTCGAAAACTACCGTTCACCGATAATTTCTAAACTGGTTCTAACTGGTATTAAGTCAAAAAGACCAATTCACAAATCTTCACAATGACCTGCATTTTTTCTACATGCCTTTTTTGGCCACCCTGCGTTGTTTAGACACAGAAAAGGTTCCGATCTTTCGTCAAAGTATTTCGAAACGGTTTCAAAACCGCAGGTAGAAGTGTTAACGAGCGGTAAACGGTCGATTTATCGCCGTGAGCGGTGCAAAAACGTTTTACTGCGTGAATCAGCGAAAGCGACCTCTTCTGTGATGATATAGTGACAACAACACGTCACGTGGTTACTACCAGTTGAGAGACCACTGGTCTTCAAAGAACGCTTTCCAAGAAGCTTTAAGGGCGTCCGCCCGCTGGCTTCCGAAAACATCGGACTCAGATCGTACACACCTTCGGAAGGGAAATTTGAATGGTTGGCTTTATTCTTACCGGTCATGGACAGTTCGCACCCGGCCTCGCAAGCGCTATCGCTATGGTCGCCGGTGATCAGCCCGCTTTTACCGTCGTTCCTTTCGAGGGCGACCAGGCTGCTTCCTACGGTGAGGATCTCCGCGCCGCTATCACCGCCATGCGCGAGGAGTGCGATGGCGTGCTCGTCTTTACCGACCTGCTTGGTGGTACCCCGTTCAACCAGGCAATGATGATTGCCCAGGATGTCGACAACGTCGAGATTCTGACTGGCACGAACCTTCCCATGGTTATTGAGCTTCTGTTCCTCCGCGGCAACGCTACGCTCGCCGAGCTTGGCGAGCAGGCCGTGACCGTTGGCCAGACGGGCATCACCGCCCAGACGGTTGCCTCCGTCGCTGGTGCCGAGGAAGAGGATATCTTCGGTGACGAGGACGGCATCTAATGGCCGATTTCGGAGCCAGCGTCCTGAGCTCCTCGGTCGCTCTTTTAGGCCTGCTTGTCGTCATGGGCTTGATTTACACCATCTGGTCGCAAATCAACATGAAGAAGAAGCAGAAGTACTTCAAGGAGCTGCACACCGAGCTCAAGCCGGGTCAGGAGGTTCTTTTCGCCGGCGGTATCTACGGAACCGTCAAGGGCATCGAAGGCGAAAAGATCCAGATCAAAGTCCGATCCGGTGCCGTCGTAGATGTTTCGCGTTACGCGATTCAGGAGATCAAGTAACTGTCGTCAGCAAATAACGAAAGGAAGCTGATCAACATGGCAGAACCCAACATTCTTCTTACCCGCATCGATAACCGACTGGTCCATGGTCAGGTTGCCACCCAGTGGAACTCCACCCTGGGCTCCAACCTTATCCTCGTCGCCAACGACGATGTGTCGACCAACACCATGCGTCAGAACCTCATGAAGATGGCCGCTCCCGCCGGCGTCGCTACGCGTTTCTTCTCCCTGCAGAAGACCATCGACGTCATTGGCAAGGCGAGCCCGCGCCAGAAGATCTTCATCGTGGCCGAAACACCGGAAGACGTGCTTACGCTCGTCAAGGGCGGTGTGCCTATAAAGAAGGTAAACATCGGCAACATGCACATGTCGGAAGGAAAGCGCCAAGTCGCCACCTCCGTCGCAGTTAACGACGAGGATGTCGCTGCGTTTAAAGAGCTGCAGGAATTGGGGGTGGAGTTGGAGATCAGGCGCGTTCCGAGCACGCCTGTTGAGGACACGAGCAAGCTCTTCTCGTAATCCTCGTGATCCACGTTGTCAGGATTGAAACCCTGACGTTCTGTACGTGATATCCAAAGTGCGTACATACATTTTGAAAGGAGGAGCAAGATGGAATACTCGATCATCCAGGTCGCTCTGGTCTTCATCGTCACGTTCGTCGCGGCAATCGACCAGTTCAACTTCCTCGAGTCTCTCTATCAGCCCATCGTCACCGGCGCGTCATCGGTCTTATCCTTGGCGACCTCAACACCGGTCTTCTCGTGGGTGGTACCTATCAGCTCATGACGATCGGCAACATGCCGATCGGAGGCGCTCAGCCGCCTAACGCCGTCATCGGCGGCATCATGGCAGCCATTCTCGCTATCGCTACGGGCCTCGAGCCCAACGCGGCAGTCGGCCTTGCCATTCCGTTCGCTCTGCTTGGTCAGCTCGGCGTTACCCTGGTCTTCACGCTTATGTCGCCGCTCATGTCCTCCGCGGACAACATGGCCCACAACGCTGACACCAAGGGTATCGAGCGTCTGAACTACTTCGCCATGGCTCTGCTCGGCCTGATCTTCGCTGTCGTCGTCACCCTGTTCTTCATCGCTGGCGCTACCATCGGTCAGACCATCGCTTCCGCCATCCCGACTTGGCTGCAGACCGGTCTCTCCGCTGCAGGCGGCATGATGCGCTTCGTCGGCTTCGCCGTCCTGCTCAAGGTTATGATGAACCGCGATATGTGGGGCTTCTTCCTCATGGGCTTTGGCCTCGCGCTCATCACCGTTGCCAACGATTCGCTGGCAACCCCTGCCCTGCTCATCCTCGCTCTCATCGGCTTCGGCATCGCTTTCTGGGACTTCCAGCAGCAGACCGAGCTGAAGGGTGCAGCTGTTTCTGACGGAGGTGACTTCGAAGATGGCATCTAATGAGTATGTGATCCCGGAGCACTACGAGGATCTCACTCCTGCTCCGCAGCTCGACCAGAAGACCCTCAACAAGATGGCTTGGCGCTCCTGCTTCCTGCAGGCATCGTTCAACTACGAGCGCATGCAGGCCGCTGGCTGGCTCTACTCCATCATCCCCGGTCTGGAGAAGATCCACACCAACAAGAACGACCTCGCGGCTTCCATGAGCCACAACCTGGAGTTCTTCAACACCCACCCGTTCCTCGTCACCTTTGTTATGGGTATCGTGCTTTCGCTCGAGCAGAACAAGGTTGACATCCCCACGATCCGCGCCGTCCGCGTCGCCGCAATGGGCCCGCTCGGTGGTATCGGTGACGCCCTGTTCTGGCTGACGCTCGTGCCTATCACGGCCGGCATCACCTCCAACATGGCCATCAACGGCAACGCCGCTGCGCCGATCATCTTCCTGGTGATCTTCAACGTCGTCCAGTTCGCTCTGCGCTTCTGGCTCATGAACTGGTCCTATAAGCTTGGCACCAGCGCTATTGACGCTCTGACTGCCAACATGCAGGCCTTCACGCGTGCCGCTTCCATCATGGGCGTCTTTGTCGTCGGTTGCCTGGTCGTCACCATGGGTGGCACCCAGATCAACCTCCAGATCCCCAACGGCACCACCCGCGGCATTGCTGCCCACACGGTTGTCGTCTCCGAGGAGGAGGCCGAGAACTTCACCGGCCTCGAGGGTATTGATACCGAGACCGCTGAGGCTGGCACCATGGCCATGACCGACGCCGACGGTAACGCTCTTACCGCTTCTGATGCCGACGGCAACGCTGTCGAGTGCGGCGTCACCGATCTGGGCAACGGCATGGCGTCCGTTACCTACGGTACCGTCACCGAGGATCCGGTCAACTTCTCCGTTGCCGACACCCTCAACACCATCGTCCCGAAGCTCGTCCCGCTTATGCTTACGCTGCTGCTTTACTACATGTTCGCTAAGCACAGCTGGACCCCGACCAAGGGCATTCTCCTGCTCTTCGTCCTTGGCATCCTGGGCGCTGGCCCGCTTGGTCTCTGGCCGAGCATCTGGTAAGGCTCTAGCTTGAGGGGTGTGTCCCTACGCGGCTCACACCCCGACCCCTTAAGCCATGTGTATGTTAAAAGCCGCGTGCTCGAAAGAGCGCGCGGCTTTTGTTTTCTTAATGATTCGGGTGTTGCAGACCGATAATGCTTAACACCCTAGGTAGTTAGCCGAATTCGAGCAAAAGGGAGGATAGGATGGCGATCGGAGCGCGTAAGCAACCGCTGTACGATCAGCTGGTCGATATTCTGACCGAAAAGATTGACCATGAATATCGCGCCGGTGACATGATTCCTTCCGAGCGCGAACTTTCGGAGCGCTATGGTCTCTCGCGCACTACGGTACGCCTGGCTCTGCAGGAACTGGAGCGTTTAGGACTGGTGGTTCGGCAGCACGGTCGCGGTACCTTTGTGACCGACCGTTCGGCAAAGGCAACCAATCTTATGCAGTCCTACAGCTTTACCGAGCAGATGCGCGCGATGGGTCGTGACCCCGAGACCACGATTCTCGATTTTTGCGAGATGGAGCCGATAAGAATCTGGCCGAGCATATGGGATTACGTATCGGTGATCGCATTTTTAAGCTCAAGCGCCTTCGTTCTGCCGACAACATGCCCATGATGGTCGAACGTAGCTATCTACCGGTTCGTCAATTTCTGTCCCTAAAGCGACCGCTGCTGGAGCGTAAGCCGCTTTACGATGTGATTGAGCAAGACTTTAAGCAAAAAATACGCGTGGCCGAAGAGGAGTTCTATGCGAGCATAGCCCGTCCCACCGATGCCCACCTTTTGGAAATCGTCGAGGGCTCGCCTGTGCTCGATTTGGTTAGGACTACGTATAACGAGTCAAACGAGGTTGTGGAGTATACGCTCTCGGTTGCTCGTGCCGATCAGTTTAAATACAAGGTTTACCACCAGCGTAGCAACTAGTGTCCGCATCGTTTCCATATGATGATTCTTTGTATTTAACTGGTTACTACCAGATAACCAACCGAAGTGTATAATTGCACGTCAGAGGATTACTTCTAGAGAGAGGTATTAGAAATGTTCGAGAAGAGTGTCGAGGAGCTCACCGAGCTCGGCGCCCAGATCACCACGGCCGAGATTGCTCAGCAGCCCGAGCTTTGGCGTGATACGCTCAACATCTATCGCGAGAACAAGGAGGCCATCGAGGCCTTTCTGGCCGAGGCTCGCGCTATGGGCGAGGGCCGTCTGTCCGTTGTCTTCACCGGTGCCGGTACGTCCGACTACGTTGGCGATACCTGCGCCCCGTACCTGCGTCACGCTGGCAACACTGATCTCTACGACTTTAAGCCCATCGCCACGACCGACATCGTGAGCGCTCCGCGCGACTTCCTGCGCGCCGAGGATCCCACGCTCGTGGTTTCCTTTGCCCGCTCTGGCAACAGCCCCGAGAGCCTTGCCGCCGTTGCCGTCGCCAAGGAGCTCGTCCACAACGTCAAGTTCCTCAACATCACCTGCGCTCCCGAGGCAAGCTTGCCGTCGAGTCCGCCGATGATCCCAATGCGCTGACGCTGCTCATCCCGCGCGCCAACGACAAGGGCTTCGCCATGACCGGTTCCTACACCTGCATGACCCTGCTCTCCACCCTTATTTTCGACACTGCCTCTGACGAGCAGAAGGCCGAGTGGGTCGAGACCATCGCCAAGATGGGCGAGGAGGTTATCGCTCGCGAGTCCGAGGTTGCCGATTACCTCGCTGGCGACTTCAACCGCGTGACCTACTTGGGTTCTGGCTCCTTCGGTGGCCTTGCCCAGGAGAGCCAGCTCAAGATCCTCGAGCTCGCTCACGGTCTGGTCGCTACTTCCTACGACACCTCCATGGGCTATCGTCACGGACCTAAGTCCTTCGTCGACGATAAGACGCTCGTCTTCGTGTTCGTCAACAACGACGCCTACACCCGTCAGTACGACATCGACATCCTCAACGAGATCGGTGGCGACAAGATCGCTCAGCACACCGTTGCCGTTCAGCAGGATGGCGCTACCGTCTATGAGGGTGAGTCCTTTACCTTTAAGGGCTACGAGGCGCTTCCCGAGGGCTACCTTGCCCTGCCGTTCGTGATGTTTGCCCAGGCTATCAGCCTGCTCAACTCCGTGCGCGTGGGCAACACGCCCGATACGCCGAGCCCCACCGGCACGGTCAACCGCGTGGTCAAGGGCGTGACGATTCACCCCTTCACCGCTTAATCGCGTCCCCCTGTAAGCGCCCGTCCGCTCATAACGGCGGGCGGGCGCGTTTTGTTTTTACATGGACCGGGTATAAGCATCACCACAGTCAACTGCTTTAGAAGCAAGGAGTGCATATGAGCACGTACGCAATTAAGGCTGACAAGTTCTTCTTGCCGGCAGGCCCGCAACTGGGCGGCTATCTTATGGTCGAGGATGGCGTCTTTGGCGCCTGGCAGGCCGACGAGCCCTCTTGCGAGATTAAGGACTACACGGGATCGTGGATCGCACCGGGTATGGTCGATACTCACATCCATGGCTTCTACAACCACTCAACTACTGATAACGATCCCGAGGGCATCGATATCAGCTCGACTGAGCTCGCCCGTCGCGGTACCACCAGCTGGCTGCCCACGACGTTCACCGATGGCGTCGAGCAGATCAAGGACGCCTGCGCCGCCATCGCTCAGGCGGACGAGGGTCGCGGCCCCGACTTCTGCGGTGCTCGCATTCAGGGCATCTACCTGGAGGGCCCCTTCTTTACCATGAAGCACGTGGGCGCGCAGAACCCCGCTTATCTTATCGATCCCTCCGAGGAGGTCTTCGATCAGTGGCAGGAGGCTGCGGGTGGTCGCATCGTTAAGAGCGCCATGGCGGCCGAGCGCGACGGTGCCGCTGTTTATGCGGCTGCTCTGAACGCCAAGGGTGTGGTGACCAGCATCGGTCACTCCGACGCCACCTACGATGAGTGCATCGCCGCCATCAACGCCGGTGCCAGCTGCTTTACGCATACCTACAACGGCCAGCGCGGGCTGCATCACCGTGAGCCCGGTGTCGTGGGTGCTGCCATGTCCACGCCCGAGACCTACGCCGAGATCATCTGTGACGGCAAGCACGTAAACCCTGCCGCCATCAAGGCGCTGCTGCAGGCCAAGGGCTGGCAGCACACGGTACTCATCACCGACTGCCTGGGCTGCGGCGGCATGCCCGAGGGCAGCTACACCAGCGGCGGCATGGACGTCATCATGAAGGACAACCTGTGCTGGCTCGCCGATGGCAAGAGCATTGCCGGTTCGGTGCTCACGCTTGCCCAGGGCGTCAAGAACATCGTCGACTGGGGCATCGCCAGCGCCGATATCGCCATTCGCATGGCAACCGAGGTGCCGGCACGCTCCGCGCACATCGAGGATAAGTGCGGCAGCATCATGCCGGGTCGCGACGCCGACTTTGTCGTGTTCGACCACGAGCTCACCCTCGTCGAGACGTATGTTGGCGGTCAGAGCGTCGGTAACGCCTTTACCGAGTAACGATAGAAAAAGACGGCGGGCCCGAATCTGCTCGGACCCGCCGTATGGGTTAAACGCTCAAAAGCACCTTTACAGTTACAGCTTGTTAGCGATCTTCTTTGCCGTGCGCTTAACGCCGGCCACCAGGCCTCCTGCAGGATGCTCCTTTTCGTAGGCTAGACGCTTCTCGCGCTTGGCATACTCTTCGACGATGATGTCGCCATACTCGTCTTCGATCTTGTCGAAGAAGTCGACGGCGCCCTTAATTTCCTCAGCGTTCGGGTGCCCCTTTTGGACACCGCCGGTGAGTTTGAACGGCCCCCACGTATCAAAGCCGGGGCAGCCGTAGACGCCCATAAAGATGGCCTGCCTCATGCGGCAGATGCCATCGATATCCTTGCCGTACCACTTGTTTTTGCCACCGTAGGTCATAAGGCCAAATACCTTGTCCTGCGGCTGCAGCACGTTCGTGAGCACGCGTGCCATGTCCTTGTCGATCTCGGAGTAATAGATGCCCGTGGCGACACCGATCAGATGATATTCGTGCAGGTTGGGATACTCGTTTTTGCCGAGCGCCTTGACGTCGAGGGTATCGATTTCGGGGTGCGCCTCGACGATGGCGTCCACGAGCTTTTTCGTATTGCCGTGGTGGCGTGAGGCATAAAGGATGATGGTTCGCATAAGAAGGCCTTTCAGCTGTAATTGCATCAATGTCTGTATGGTACCCCGTTGCATGGCTGGGATACCGGACGCATCGATGAACGTGCGGGTTTGTCCTTTGGTCAGGGCCGAGACGGGTTCTTGCGAGCAAAAAGCAGTTGTTCGAAAGGATGGACAATGGAATACGCTCTCTCCAACGATTCGATTTCTATCAAGGTCTCCACGGCCGGCGGCTCGTTTACCTCGATTGAGGCTGGAGGTCGCGAGTACTTGTGGCAGGGTGATCCCGCCGTGTGGTCCGGCCAGGCACCGATTTGCTTCCCGATTTGCGGAGGCCTGCGTGATGGTAGCGCCATGACGTTTGCCGGGCATCATGTGAAGCTCGCTCGCCACGGGTTGCGCGCAAACAGGAGTGGAAGCTGCTGAGCCAGAGCGAGAACGAGCTGGCGATGTGCCTGGCTTCGGAGGATAACGCCGCGCTGCTGAGCGATTATCCGTACCCGTTTAAGCTTGTCGCTCGTTATGCGCTTGAGGGGGATACCGTGCGCGTCTCCTATGAGGTGACCAACGAGGGCACCGAGGACATG
This sequence comes from Coriobacteriaceae bacterium AM49-12, assembly GCA_027669365.1. Lineage (GTDB taxonomy): Bacteria > Actinomycetota > Coriobacteriia > Coriobacteriales > Coriobacteriaceae > Collinsella. The sequence continues at coordinate 37,919 of JAQEDL010000002.1, forward strand.
CCGTTCTTTATCGGTGGACACCCCGGCTTTAGGTGCCCGCTCGATGAGGGCGAGGTCTATACGGACTACGAGCTGCGCTTTGAGAAGGACGAGGCTGCGGAGCTCTGCACCGCCGTTCCTTCGACTGGCTTGATTGATGTGGCAAACCGCTCCAAGAACCCCATGGTGGGGAAGACGTTGCCCCTGTCGCACGAGCTCTTCGATTTTGCGGAGACCATCTTTGACGTACTCGAGAGTCGTCAGGTCACGCTTTCCAAAAAGGGCGAGGACAAGGGCGTTCGCCTGAGCTTCGAGGGCTTTCCGTACCTCATCGTGTGGAGTAAGCCCGAGGGCGATTTTGTGGCAGTTGAGCCTGGGGCGGCCTTTCGACCTGCTCCGATGAGGATGACGTGCTTGAGCATAAGCGCGGCTGCCTTGTCGCCAAGCCCAAGGAGACCGTCGTTCGCTCGTTCACGATTGAAATTCTGTAATTCCGTTTTGTCGACTCGTATCGCGAGGCACAAGGAGCCTGCGAGATAAGGAGCTAAAAATGATCCTCACCGTTACGATGAACCCGTCTGTCGATACGCGCTATCAGCTCGATGAGCTCGTTATCGACGACGTCAACCGTGTGACGCCCGAAAAGACCGCCGGCGGCAAGGGCCTCAACGTGGCCCGTGTGCTGGGTCAGCTGGGCGACGACGTCGTGGCAACCGGTCTGCTCGGCGGCCACATGGGCGCTTACATGGCCGAGCTCATGGACGCCAACGGTATTAACAACGACTTTGTGCCCATCAAGGGCGAGACCCGCATCTGCCTCAATATCCTTCATGCCGGCAACCAGACCGAGCTGCTCGAGAGCGGCCCGACAATTGCCCCCGAGGAGCTCGATGCCTTTACCGCCAAGTTTACCGAGCTTGCGAGCAAGGCCGACGTCGTCACCATCTCGGGTTCGCTGCCCCGCGGTGTCGAGGCAGACTACTATGCCAAGATCACGGGCATTGCCGAGAACGCCGGTGCCAAGGTGTTGCTCGATACCTCGGGTGCTTCGCTCGAGGCCGCCCTTAAGTCCGAAATTAAGCCCGAGCTGGTCAAGCCTAACCTGACCGAGATCAACGGCCTTTTGGGTACGAACTTTACCACCGACGATGTGGACGAGCTCCGCGCCGCGCTCGCCTCTGATGCCCGCTTCTCCGATATTCCCTGGGTCGTCGTGTCCATGGGCGCTGCCGGCTCCGTGGGCTTCCATAATGGCCGTGCATTCCGCGCCAAGACCCCCGATATCCCCGCCGTTAACGCTACGGGCTCTGGCGATTCGACCATTGCCGGCTTCGCGCATGCGATTGCTGCTGGCGCGGATGACGAGACGGTGCTGCGTACCGCCAACACCTGCGGCAAGCTCAATGCCATGGATCCCATGACCGGCCATCTGGTCATGGACCGTTGGGACGAGGTCTACAACGGCGTAGTCGTGACCGAGCTGTAAAAGCCTGGGCGTCGGCCCCGGCATTGCTTGCTAGCTCATGTCGACGACAAGTGCGGTAGCATTATGCTGGGGCGCGACGCCGAGTTTGTCGTGTTCAATCCCGACCTTACCCTGGTCGAGGCGTATGTGGGTGGCAACAGCGTCGGTAACGCGTTTGCCGAGTAGCCGCCAAAGAAGCGATCCGAGAGGGGATTTAGATGATTTACGGTGCATTGGGCGATATCGAGGAGTACCGCGGAATGCTCAAGGGCCTCGACGTGCTGATCGACTGGCTCGAGGAGAACGACCCGGCACAGCTCGAGGTCGGCAGCCATCCGATTTTGGGTGAGAAGGTCTTTGCGAACGTCATGTCTCCCACGACGCGTCCCGAGGCCGAGGCTCACTACGAGACGCATCAGCGCTATCACGACTTGCAGATTGACGTCGAGGGTCGTGAGGCCTTTAAGGTTGCCACGGGCAGCCTGACGCTGGTCCAGGAGTTTGACGAGAAGGACGACTACGACCTGGTCGATTCCGACGCCTCGATCGCCGGCGATCTTGCCGACGACAAATTCGCGCTGTTCGTTGCCGGCGAGCCCCACATGCCCACGCTCGAGTTCCCGGGAGATGGCGCACAGCCGGTCAAGAAGATCTGCTTTAAGTTGCTTGCAGATGCTTACTGGGAGGAGTAACGCGCTGCTCGTGAGCTAGCGTGATTCCCCTTGGGGAGCGCGTTTAAGCCCCGCTGATCGCGGTTCCTTTGGGGATTGCGGTTAGCGGGGCTTGTTGTTGAGTAGGGGAGTTATCGGCGGCGTTGTGATTGGATTGGCGGATGTTCGCCAGAAATCGGCAACAAAAAAGCCGCCCGAAGGCGGCTATCTTGTGCAATGGAGCCAGCGACCGGGCTCGAACCGGTGACCCCCGCTTTACGAGAGCGGTGCTCTACCAACTGAGCTACGCTGGCGGCCATGTGGTGACGCAACTGAGGCGTCAACGGCTGTCTATGATACGGGACATCGCTAATCCGCGCAAGTGTTCTGACGGCTTTTCTCACTTTAAATGCACTAATATTGGAGACGTGATGTCTCGCTCTTACGGGTCTCAAACAGAATGGGGCTGCCATGGCTCAACCCAAGATCCTTCTCACACGTATCGACGACCGTTTCATTTACGGGCATGACGTTGAGCTGTGGAACGAGACTGTGGGTTCCAATCTTGTCTTAATCGTCAACGATGAGATCGCGGCAGATTCGCGCCAATGGGCACCCATGAGGGTCGCGGCGCCCGAGGGCGTGTGGACGCGGTTTGTTTCGGTGCAAAGGACCATCGACATCATTCATACCGCAACGCCGCGTCAATGGATTCTGATCATGGTGCTTCGCCCGCCGATGCACTCGCGTTGGTCAAGGGCGGTGTGCCGATCACCAAGATCAGCATCGGCCATATGCAGGCGGGGAAAGGCAAGCGCTCTGTAACGCCTGCCGTTGCCGTAGGCGATGCAGATTCCGCCGCCTTTAAAGAGCTGCAAGCGCTCGGCATAGAACTAGAAATCCGCTACCTCCCCAGCTCCAATCCCGACCCCATCCAACTAGTCATTTAAAACCGTCCCCAATGAATAGGTAGAAAAGCGCCCGTCGGCGGTGGTGCCGGCGGGCGTTGCTGTGCGAGATGTCGCGTTGTGGGCCTAGTGCCTCATAAAGTGGTATTCGATCATATTGCTGTAGGGGTGACCCGGACCCACAATGCCCTGCGGGAACAGCGGCTGGTGCGGCGTGTCGGGGTACATCTCGGCCTCGAGGGCAAAGCCGGCGCCCCAGCCATAGTTGGCATCGTCCTTGGCGTGCTCGTCGCCCAGCCAGTTGCCGGTGTAGAGTTGCACGCCCGGGGCGGTGGTGTAGTAGTCCAGCTCGCGACCGGTCCACATCTCCTCGACATGTAGGGCGCGACGCAGGTTGCGGCCGTACTGATAGCCATCGATGCACAGGCAGTGATCGTAGCCACGGGCCTGCTTAATCTGCGGGTCGTCGGCCTCCATGCCGGGTGCGACGGGGCGCAGCTCGCGAAAGTCAAACGGTGTTCCCTCGACCGGAGCGATTTCGCCGGTGGGGATGTTCTGCTCGTTAATGGGCAAGTAGTGGGCAGCGTTGGCGATAAAGAAGTGCTCACAGTCCATGCCGGCGTTATGGCCGGCAAGGTTAAAGTACGTGTGGTTGGTCATGGACACGTACGTGGCGCGGTCGCTCTCACAGCCATATTCGATACGGAAGCAGCCGGTGCGCGTCACGGTAAACACGGCCGTAAAGGTGCGGTTGCCGGGAAGGCCCAGCTCACCGTCCTCAAGCGAGGTGGTCATGCGCACGGCATTGTGGACCTCGTCGAGCTCAACGTCCCATACGCGCTTGTGCAGACCATGCTCAAGATCGCTGTGCAGGTTGTTGGTGCCCTCGTTGGCGGGCATATGCCAGTCCGTGCCGGCGATGGTGATCGTGGCACCTGCAGTGCGGTTGGCCACGGGGCCGATAGTCGCGCCAAAGCAGGCGGGGTTGTCAAAGTAATCCTCGAGCTTATCGAAGCCCAGCACCACATCGCGCACGTTGCCGGGAATGTCGGGCACATCGATACCCAGCACGGTGGCGCCATAGTCCATAATGCGAACGCAGATCTCGGGCCCGTTGAGGGTGTAACGATGAACGGGGGTACCGCACGGCGCGGTGCCGAAAAGCTCGGAAGTGATCATTTGGTTCCTAACATCGAGGTATTTCGCACAAACTGTAGCGCGAACAGGCCAAATTATCACTACACGCTACTAAAGCAGGGAATATTTTTCTCAAAAAAGTGATGATTGGAGCTGTGTGGGCGTTCATTCTTGACACGTACGAGTCTGATACAATTTGTTCGTTATTGTTTGAATGATATGCGCGCAGAGAACGGCGAGGATTCATCGTGATTAAGGCGGAGCGTCAGGATAAGGTTCGGCAGCTGCTCGAGGAGCAGGGCACGGTCTCGGTTAAAGAGATTTCTGATGCGTTGGGTGTCTCGGATATGACGATCCGCCGCGATCTTGAGGAGCTTGCGAGCCTAGGCGAGATCGAGCGCGTGCACGGCGGCGCTCGTAGTGCGCAGAGTCGTCCGCACGCTATGCTGCGCCATGAGTATTCGCACAGCGAAAAGCGCACTAAGCATGCCGAGGAAAAGCTGCAGATCGCGCGCCGCGCCGTGGAGCTTATCGAGGAGGGCTCGACCATCTTTTTGGGTACGGGCACTACGGTTGAGCAGATGGCCTCGATGCTACCGGCGTGCCGCCTGCGCATTGTGACCAATTCGCTTTCGGTGTTTAACCTGCTCGAGGCGCGCGAAGACTGCGACCTGTGCCTGGTAGGCGGTATGTACCGTCGCCGCACCGCCGCTTTTGTGGGACCAACGGCCGAGGACACCCTGCGTGCGCTGGGCATCGATGCGGCGTTTATCGGCGCCAACGGCATTCTGGATGGTGACGTGTCTACGTCCAATATGGATGAGGGCCGTATCCAGCAGCTCGCCTTTAGCAAGGCAGACTCGCGCTATCTGATCGCCGACTCCAGCAAGATTGGCAAGCGCGACTTCTACACCTTCTGCCGCCTGGACAATTTGGATGCCGTGGTGTGCGAGCCGGGTATTACCGCCGAGTATCGTGCCGCCATCGAGGAACACACGCAGGTCATCTGCTAGCTAACGCTGCAGGATCGCCAACAGGCGATGCGGGAGGACTTTTACCTCCTGTCATTGTGGGACCAGCGCGTCAGCGCTACGAGATATGACGCATAAATGAGGACTCCACTATCAAATTGTCTCAACCTGTAACAGGTAGGGGTGAAATTACCAACCAGATGTTACAGATCGAGATTTTTGGCCCGGCCTATTCCGTTTGTCTCAATCTGTAACAGTTAGGACCGTAGAATTCAGCTAGTTGTTACAGATTGAGACAATTCGGCGGGGTCCACCCTGTTTGTCTCGATCTGTAACAGTTAGGACTTAAAAACACAGCTATGTGTTACAGATCGAGACAAAAGAAAAAGAACATTAGGACTTGAAAATATAGTTTTGATAAGGGATTCGCCCAGTTATAACGGTGCGGCAGACAATTGCAATTAGTTTACCTTCGGAGTTATAAGCATAATGAGCTAAATCGAGTACCGGAAGTTTTGCAACACCATAATTGCTGGCCTCGGAATCGCTAAGCTGACGTGCTCTATAGCTTTCTCGAACAGATTGGATAGACTTGGACAAGTCGTCCATGATTCTGCTAAATGACTGAAAATCTAACTGATTACTCGGAACGTGCGACTTTGATATAAAGAACGTATCAGCGCCTATGAAGCTGCCTTCAAGTTCGTAGATCAATTCAAGACGCTGAATCTCATCACGACTTTGGCATCCAAATTGTTGGAGCATCATTACGGAAATTGAACGACCTGATGTGAGGCCGCCGAAATGTTTAGTGATGGTATCCGGATCAACACCATCGCAATGGCTTGCAAAGTCAAAGTCTAAAAGTGAATTGAGCTCACCAACGCGTTTCGGTGCAACAAATGATCCTTTACCTTGGATTCGATAGATATTTCCACGACGCTCCAGCTCGCTCATTGCAAGTCGGACGGTTGTCCTGCTTACGGCGTATTCGTCGCAGAGTTCCATTTCTGTTGGAAGTTTATCGTCTGCTTGGTATACATCGACGATCTGCTTGAGCAGCGCGTCGGTGAGCTGTAAATAGAGTGGCCGTTTTTCGTGTGTGTCGAGCATTGGAGCCTCAGTTTGCATGTTGGTGGTATCTGATGGTTGCCTCGGTCGGGATATAGCGTGAGCGAGATAACCTTAACGTATCACAGAGCGGCTCAGCATGACGATCTGATGCCTGTAGCCACGAAGGGCTTGTCCGAGCGTGAAGATATTCTGGGGCAGGCAAATACCGTTCATGGAGTCCCCGATATGTTGGAGGTCTGCACCGGCTGCTTTTGCTGCAAGGCCTATTTTCTTAATGGTCTCGCTGTCGCAGGAGTCTTGACTCGTCCCGTTGGCCGCCATGACGAGAACCTTTTCTTCAATTGACTTGCCTACGTTGTGGGAGCGTACATAGTCTACGATGGCGCGCAGGTCTGCTTCTTGGAAGCAGGGGACAGTGTAGGGGGCTGGCACGAGAAGGATATCGACGCCGAGGTCAACAAACTGACGCGCTATTTCGAGCGTCATGACAGGTTCCGCAACGCCCGCTCCATGCATTTTCCCGGCTATGATCAGGCCATTGAAATGCTCTTTGGAGAGTTTAATCGAATGGGCGATTGCATCGTTGGAGACGCCAGTTCCAGGGTTGCCCGTGAGGCAAATAAAGTCAAATCCGAGTTCGTTGGCCTTTTCTAGGGTCTTGGGAGAGACGCGTCGACCCATAGGGATTTCTGTACGGGTTTCAGACATTTCAGACTCATTATCAACTGGTTCCAGATTGACACCAATGGGCCTTCCGCATGCTCGCTTCACCCAAGTGACCGGGTTTTCATCGAGATCATCTGGAATGCCGGCAATCACTGGATTGAACACATCGAGTGCGTTAAACAGAAGTAAGTCGGCACCTGCGGCGCGTTCGATTTCGGCATTAGTAACGCCGCCGAGAAATTGGGAAGAGGGTACGTTTTCCGCCATGATGGTACGTCCCTCGGAAGCCAGAATTGCCTGCTTTAGATCCATGGGTGACGTGGTGGCAAAATCGGATGCGGACATGTTCAGCAATCGTTTGGGCATTGTTACTTCCTTTGACAAGAACGATAGGCTTGTGACACTGTCTCTAATATTGTTACAACAATATGTTCAATATGTTATATCCAATCGGTAAACGGTTGCAAACTTATTGTGCAGCTCAGAAAAAATAGCCTTGAGCTGGGAAAATCTTTCTTTTATCAACTGCCGTTCACCGAATATCTTTTTGAATTCTTGACATGTCGACAAAGCGGAAAAAGAATTGGTTATGACAAATCGCGCAAATGATATTACATTTCGCACGAGAACGTATTCACATACATACGTGGATACAAACTGGGACGACGACGGTTGAGTCCGGATAAATCGTTGTGTGCCCGGCAATCATGAAAGGATGTGTTATGGACGCTATCGTCAAATTCCTTGAAAAACACCAGGCCCTCTTCGACAAAATCTCAAAGAACATTTATCTGGTGGCGATTAAGGATGGCTTTCTCTCGAACATGCCAATCGTGCTGTTCTCGAGCCTGTTTCTTCTTCTTTCGACACTTCCTGCCTATGTAGGCATCACGCTTCCGTCTGAGGTGCTGGATTTCTTTAATAAAATCTATGCATATACATGGGGCTTCTTGGCATTATGGTTGCCGGCACCACGGCGAGCTCACTTGCCATGTCGATGAACCGCCGCATGCCTTCGGGCAAATCTCTCAACCCCACTTCGTGTATGGTTTGTGCCATGTGCGGCATGTTCTTGCTGTCGGTGACGAACGATGTTGTCTCGATTGGCGGGGCAGATACATCTGTTTTTGAAACCGGCTATATGGGAACCAAGGGTTTTCTCGCTGCGTTCGTATCCGCGTTCTTGACCGTTAATATCTATAAGGTGTGTATTAGCCATAACGTGACGATCAAGCTCCCCAAAGAGGTCCCTGGCGCTATTGCGCAGAGTTTTCGCGATATCTTTGCGTTTGGGTTTTCAATCCTTGCGTGCGCCGTTATCGATCTCGCGAGCCGTACGCTGCTTGCTGTGCCGTTCGCCAATTTGGTATCCGCTCTAATCTCGCCGCTGTTCTCCGCGGTCGACACCTATCCTGGCATGGCGCTTATCGAGGGTGCAGTCGCACTTTTCCAATTTATGGGTATTCACGGTGCTTCGGTTGTCATGAGTCCGATCAATGCAGCGCTCTACGGCAATACCGTTACCAATCTTGAGGTTTTCCAAGCAGGTGGACACCCGTCAATTGCTCTCACGCAGGACTTTACAAGCTTCATCGGCGGTCTGGGCGGCTCTGGCTGCACGTTCATCGTTCCTATTATCCTAATCATGTTTATGCGTTCCAAGCAGCTTAAAGCCATGGGCAAGGCGTCGATTATCCCGGTGATTTTTGGAGTTAACGAGCCCGTTCTCTTCGGTATGCCGATTGTTCTCAATCCCTATATGTTCGTGCCCTTCCTAGCTGCTCCTATGGTGAACGCCATAATCGGTAAGTTTTTCATTGATGTAATTGGAATGAACGCCCCCATGTATACCATGCCGTGGGCGCTTCCCGGCCCAATCGGTGCATTTCTCACCACAGGTCTTGATCTACGTTCTCTTGTATTGATTGCAGTGCTGTTGGTCGTTGACTTTGTAATTTACTATCCGTTCTGTAAGGCATACGACCATCAGCTTTGTTTGGAAGAGTCTGCAAAGGAGGCTGCAGGAACCTCGGATGCAGCTGCTATTGCCGCACAAGAAAATGCCGCAAAAGCTATCGAGCAGTAAAGAGCAAGGCGGAGCAGATCCGCGTGCTTGTTCTTTGCCAGGGTGCCGGCACTTCGACTCTTTTGGCAAATGCCCTTCGCGAAGGTGCCGCTGCTAAGGGTATTGATCTGGTTTCTCAGTCCGGTGCGTACGGAAGCCACTATGAGACGATGGATCAGTACAACGTGATTGTTCTGGCGCCCCAGGCACGCATGTACTATGACGCTATGAAGGCCGATACTGATCGCCTTGGAATTAAACTGCTCACCACAAGGGGCAAGCAGTATATCGACCTTACCAACGATCCCGAAGGTGCAATTGACTGGATCGTTCAGGAGCTGGCCAAATAGTGGATGCACTTCGTCGTTGATTCGTCGGTGTATAATAATGCCCCGCAGTTTATTGAGCTGCGGGGCCGTATTTCGTTGAGTGTCTAATTGAGACAATGAGTGCAGCCGTCGTGAGATCGCATTGGCGCTCTCCGAATCACCGACAAACTGCCTTCCATCTATGTGACCAAAGGTCATCTCCGCTAGGTCGACGATGCAAATGACTCTGCTTCCTTTGGGTCCGAGCGGGACGTTGGCTCGCCCTTGTCAAATCCCGCGAAGATAGAACTCGATTTGCTCGTGGTGCATGCATCAAAGAGTTTTTGATCAAGGTGCGCCTTCTCAACGCATTGATTCAAAACAAATATTCAGCTTGTGGGCTAGACTAGGCGGGCGTAGTCCTGTGACTGATGAAAGATGTAGGCGATATAGATTGTTTCGTGCTCAAACTTGTATAGACACACGTAGTTGTTGACGGGAAACGATCGGTAATTACGTGACGCCAGCTCTTGCATGTGCGAGAGAGGACGTAAAAGTGGCTGCTCGCGAAGCAGGTCAAGCTGATATTCAAACTTAGCGACAAAATTGCCTGCTGCACGCGGATTCTTGAGGATTTGAGCAAGGTATCCGACAATACTATCGTACTCATATCGCGCGCTTTTGAGGATTACGACGTTATAGGTCATATTTGTCTCGTATCGAAGCCGCGAAGGATTCGTAGTTGCTGTAGTCGCCTTGCGATATTTCGTCTTCTGCCAACATCATACGAGACAGCAGTTTTGCCTTGGCGATTTCTTCTTGCATGAGGCGATACTGGTCGCTGCTGATGCAGTGCATGGCCTCGTAGCCGTTCTTAGTTACGGTGACGTCGCGCTCAGACTCAACAAGCGTGGTGAATGCAGCAGTGTCCTTCATATCTCGGACGGGCACACAAGCTGACATGGGTACCTCCTTTACGTTGGGACATAATTGTACCACGGTATATTAAAACGTCGGCGTCGTCGAATTATCTCAATCTGTAACAGCTAGGAGTAGAAAACCGGGTTAGATGTTACAGATCGAGATATTCTGCTTCGGGTTACTCGTTTGTCTCGATCTGTAACAGGTAGGGCCGGAATACTTGGCTACGTGTTACAGATTGAGATCTTCAAGTTCGGGCCGCTCGTTTGTCTTGATCTGTAACAGGTAGGGCCGAAAATCCCTGCTAGATGTTACAAATCGAGACAAACGGCCTGCTCGGGTCGAGCCAAAACAAAAAAGCCGCATGCGAACCCGTGGAGGGATTCGCATGCGGCCGACAGGGGGTATGCGGCTTGAATTAGGCCATGAGCAGGCCGGTCTCCGCGACGTTCTTGTACCAGTACGCGCTCGCCTTGGGATAGCGCTTCTGGGTCTCGAAGTCGATGTAGAACAGGCCGTAGCGCTTGTTGTAGCCGTTGGTCCAGGAGAACTGGTCCTGCAGCGACCACACAAAGTAACCGTCGACGTTTACGCCGCCGTCGATTGCCTTGAGGATCCATGCGAGATGCTGGCGCATGTAGTCGATGCGAGGGGCGTCGTCGATAAAGCCGTCCTCGAAGTCGTCCTTATAGCCCATGCCGTTCTCGGTGATGTAGATCTTCTTGTAGTTGGGGTAATCGTTCTTAATGCGGAGCAGCAGGTCGTAGAGGCCCTCGGGATAGATGATCCAGTCCCAATCGGTGGTGGGTACGCCTTCGCGCACGCATGACTCGCCCACGCCCTTGAGGAACCAGCGCGAGGAGCCCTTGTCGCCGGTGCCATTGTGGTTGATGTCGTTTTCGCCCTCGGCGGCACGCAGGAACTGGCACTTGTAGGTGTTGACGCCAGGCAATCGTTGTAGGGGAGCGCGGCGGTCAGCGCGGCGATGTCCTCGTCGCGGACGTCGAGCTCGCCGCCGGCGATATGGGCCAGCTTGGTCGCGGCCTCCATGGTGTCGGCTGCATAGTGGCCGCGGAAGGTGGCGTCGAGTACCCAGCGGTTGTTGATGACGTCGGCCATACGAGCCGCCTCGCAGTCGGCAGCGCTGTTGGGATCGAGGGGATACTTGGGCTCCAGGTTCTGGACAATGCCGATCTCGCCCTCAAAGCCGCCCTCATGGAAGGCGACGACAGCCTTGGCGTGGGCCACCATCATGTTGTGCATGAGCTGGAAGCCTTGTCCAGGCGGTACTTCTCGCCGTGCGGCCAGTTGCCGACGATAAAGCTGCCCTCGGCGGTTGCGGGAATCTCGTTAAAGGTAAACCAGTGCTTGACCTCGGTGAACTCGGCAAAGCAGAACTTGGCGTACTCGACAAAGGCGTCGATGGTCGTGCGCGTCAGGAAACCCTCGCCGCCGTTCTGGTAAAAGGCCTCGGGCGTATCGAAGTGATCGAGCGTGACATAGGGGATAACGCCAGCTTTGTTGCAGGTGGCGAAAAGCTCGTGATAGAAAGCGACACCCTCGGGGTTAATCTCGCCGGTGCCACTGGGGAAGATGCGGCTCCAAGCGATGGAGACGCGAATGCCGTTAATGCCGAAGCGCTGGCACAAGTCGATATCGACCGGATATTTGTTGTAGAAGTCGCTTGCGGGGTCGGGGGAGAAGCGACCCTGAGCAGCCAGGAAATCGTCCCAGGGCACTTTGCCTTGCCGTGCGTGCGGGTCTCACCCTCAACCTGGTAAGCGGCGGTGGCGCCGCCAAACACAAAGCCGTCGGGGAACTGCATGGGGTTGGTCATGAGTCATCCTTTCTGTGGGATACGAATAGGGAGAGTGCCCGAACTGGGGATCCGGGCACCAACAGAGGGAGGAACTAGTCGAGGTTCTCGCGGAGCCACTTGATGGCGCCAGCGGGGTCGCGAGTAAGGTCGATATATTCCTTACCGCGCGGGGCGAGCAGCTTAATGCCCAGACGATCGGTGTCGGCCTTCATGTCGTTGTAGTAGCTACGAACCTGCGGAGCGAGCACGATGACGTCGTACTGATCCATGATGGCAGTGTGCTGGCCATAGCGCCTGCGAGGAAGCGATGTTCTCTCCGGTCTGTGCGGCACCTTCCTTGATGGCGTTGGCAAGCATGGCAGAGGTGCCGGCGCCGGCGCACAGGACGAGGACCTTCAGGCCATCGACATCCTTCTTGGCGGATGCATCGGCAGCGGGCTCGGGCTGATCGGCGACAGGCTTGCTGTCGGCGGCGGCAACGGTCGTCTCGACGGAAGCGGTGGCCTGCTCGACAGCGGGCGTAGAGGCGTTGGCGGCGACGGAAGCGGCACCATCGGACTCGAGTCCCAGCTCGGCGGCGCGCTCGGCCTCCTGGTCGCAGAGCAGCTTATCGTATGCCTTCAAGAACGGCAGGTAGATGATGGCGTCCAGCAAGATGATGATCGCGACAAATACCAGGGCGATAAGCTGGAAGTTCGTGGTGATGAAGATGCCGATGGGGGCAGGGGTAGCCCAAGGCACCACGAAGGAGAAGCCGTTCATACCCACATTGTCGATAAAGAACTTGGCAACACTCACGTTGACGCAGCCGGCGGCAACAAAGGGGATGAGCATGTAGGGGTTAAGGATCATCGGCGCGCCAAAGAGCAGCGGTTCGTTGACGGCGAAGGCAACAGGGACAATCGAGGCCTTACCGACGGCTTTGAGCTGCTTGGACTTCATGAAGAGAATCAGCAGAAGCGGCACGATGAACGTGGCGCCGGTGCCGCCGAACTCACCCACGAGCGACATGTTAAAGGTGAGGGAGTGGGCGGGGTGGCCGCCTGCCAGCAGAACCTGCAGGTTCTCGGCCTGGTTGGCAAGACGGATGGGGTCGATGCCCGGCTGGACGATCGAGGGGCCGTGGACGCCGATGAACCAGAAGAACGCGGTGGCTGCCTGGATAAGGATAAGGCCAGGATAGGTTTCTGCAGCGGTAAAGAGCGGGGAGAGCAGTTTGATAAGCAGCTCGGAGAACGGAACGCCCATGAGGTTGCGCACGACGACATCGATGATGCCGCAGATGATGACAGCACCGCCAAAGGGGATGATGTCGCGGAAGTTCTGAGCGATGGCGCCCGGGACCTCCTTGGGCAGCTTAATGGTCAGATCGCGCGAGACGCAGAATTTGTAGACCCACACGGTGATGAACGCGGCGATATAGGCCGAGAACAGACCGCGCGTGCCCATGCTGGTGCAATCGAAGACCGAAAGTTCGGAGCCGTTGAACTTGGTGGTGAACTGCGTAACGGCGAGCAGCAGCATGCTGCACTGGGCGGCCACCATGGTGGAACCGTCGTTGAGCACTTTGCCGGCGGGCATGCGACGGTTCATGGAAGCCGTGAAGTTCTTGGCAGTGGTGCCAGCAACCATGATGCCCATAACGCCCATGGTGAAGTTGTACAGCTTGTTGCACCAGTCGATAAGCGGCTGGGGCAGCGTGATGCCGACTACGCCGGGAAGGGTGGCGATCAGCAGGAAGATCGAAGAGGTGAGGACGATGGGCATGCACCCAAGGAATCCGTCCTTAATGGCCTGGAGGTAGACGTTCCTCGAGATCTTCTCAAAGAACGGTTGATGCTTTTCGAGCATCTTTACGATGGCGTCCATAGAGCTCCTTTGCTACTTAATGCGCGACGCATGTGGATGGAACTGGTCGTCGATGGATGGTCAGGACTGCCCGGAAACTTCCTGCTTAAGGAAGGCATTGCCAAATGACAACGTTGTCATTTCGTTAATGACAACGTAAGACATTTTTGGAAGAGCAACAAGGATTTACGGGTGAACGGTCGATATTGTCCGATAAACGGCTGATTTGTCAGTCGGGCAGGTAGTGTATGCTAGAACACAAAAAACAAGCGATGCAAAACCGACTGGAGAAGCAGTGGCAACGATGGACAAGAAAAACGTCTCGATGAACGATGTGGCGATTGCCGCAGGTGTTTCTCTCAAGACGGTGTCGCGTGTGATCAACGAGCCCGATAGCGTGCGAGAGTCGACACGCGATAAAGTCCATTCCGCAATGGAGGCGCTCGGGTTTCGAACCAACTTTGCCGCGCGTTCGCTCAAGTTGGGCCGTTACGGGTGCATCGGCGTGGTGATGTTTCACTTGTCGGGCGGCGCCGTGGACATGATTGACGGTATCGCCGATGCCGCCGAAGAACGCGGCTTTGCGCTCACGATGATCAAAAAGCGGGCAGGGGAGAAGATGACCCTTGCCGACGCAGCGCGCAGGATGTCGCAGCTGCCTGTTGATGGCATGATCTTCAATCTGCGCCAGATGGTCGATGACTTTGATACCTTTGAGGCGCCGAAAGACCTCAAGACGGTGATTATCACACCGATGGAACATCCTACCTGCTCTACCGTCAGTGACGACCAAGAGGGCGGCGCGCGTATGGCGTGCGAGTACTTTTTGGACCACGGTCACAAGAACGTGTACTTCGTTTCGGGTAAGAAAGAGTCGCTGTCGAGCCAGTGCCGTATGAAAGGTTGGCGTGCGGCACTCGAGGCACGTGGCATTGAGCCGTCCGAGCCTCTGCAAGGCGATTGGAATGCGGATAGTGGCTATGCCGCGGGCCTTGTGCTTGCCGATAAACCCGATTGCACGGCGATCCTCGCTGCTAACGACTGCATGGCAAACGGTGTGATGATGGCTCTACGTGACAAAGGGCTCAGTGTGCCCGACGACGTGTCCGTGATCGGCTTCGACGATGAGCTCTACAAGACGATTCCCAACTCGATTCTGACGTCGGTGAAGTTTCGCCACCGCGAGCTGGGCATCCGTGCGCTTAACGAGGTCGTTGCGGGTTTGGAAGCCCCGAGCTCCAGAAGTCGTACGCTTGTCTCGGGCGTGTTGGTCGAGCGTGCGAGCGTGCGGGATTTGCGGGCGTAGGCGTGCTCGGCTCGTTCATCTCAACCTGTAACAGGTAGGGCCGAAAATCTCAGCTAGATGTTACAGATTGAGATATCTCTGCTCGGGCGTTCTGTTTGTCTCGATCTGTAACAGCTTGGAGCGAAAAACTCAGCTAGATGTTACAGATTGAGACAAACGTGCGGTACGGTCTGCCCAAAAAAGGCCGGGGGCGGCGCGTCGTGTGACGTGCCGCCCCCGGCTGAGAAATGGGGACAGGTTATGTGAGCGGGGCAATTCCGCTGGTCGCAAGCCGCTAGTCCAGACGACGGGTCTGCGCTACGTGCTTATACCAGTAGGCGCTTGCCTTGGGCGTGCGCTTCTGGGTTTCAAAGTCAACGTAGAAGAAGCCATAACGCTTGTTGTAGCCATTGGTCCAGGAGAACTGATCCTGCAGGCTCCACAGGAAGTAACCGCCCACGTTGACACCCACCTCCATGGCCTTGAGCAGCCAGCGCAGGTGCTGCTCGATGTAGTCGATGCGCGGCTGGTCGTCCACAAAACCGTCCTTGCAGGGGTCCTTGTAGCCCATGCCGTTCTCGGTGATGAAAATCTGCTTGTAGTTGGGGTAGCGCTGCTTAATGTAGACGAGCAGGTCGAACAGGCCCTCGGGATAGATGATCCAGTCCCAGTCGGTGGTGGGGATGCCGGGCTTGTTTACGTGCTCGCCAATACCCTTAACGCGCCAGCGGCCGGTGCCCTTCTCGCCCGTACCGTTGTGGTGCAGGTCGTTCTCGCCATCGTAAGCCTTGAGGAAGCGACACTGGTAGTTGTTAACGCCCAAGTAGTCGTTGTAGAGCGCGGCCTCGCGCATGATTTTCAGATCCTCGTCCGGGATCTCGATGGTGCCGCCCGAGACGGCAGCCAGGCGGTTGGCGCACTCGAGGGTGTCGGGAGCATAGTCGCCGCGGAAGGTGGCGTCGAGCAAGAACTGGTTTTGCAGCACGTGCTCGTTATTGGCGGCTTTGATGTCGGCGGGGTCGTTCTCGTTGAGCGGATACTTAAACTCCAACGACTGGATGACGCCGATCTTGCCCTTAAAGCCGCCGTTGTGGAAGGCCAGTACGGCCTTGGCGTGGGCGAGCATCATGTTGTGCTCGCACTGGAAGGCCTCGGCAAGATGCGCCTTGACGCCACCGGGGAAGGTGCCCTCGATGTAGGTGTTGGAGGCGTTCGCCAGATCTCGTTAAAGGTGAACCAGTAGGTCACCTGGTCGGCGTACTCCTTAAAGCAGAAGGTGGCAAAGTCCACAAATGCGTCGATGGTCTCGCGGTTGAGGAAGTCGCCCTTCTCAAAGAGGGGCAGCGGCGTGTCAAAGTGATGCAGCGTGACGAACGGCTCAACATGGTGCTTATGGCATTCGGCGAAGAGGTCGTGGTAGAACTGGACGCCTCGGGGTTGATCTCGCCGGTGCCGTTGGGGAAGATGCGGCTCCAGGCGATGGAGAGGCGGATGCCGTTGATGCCAAACTCCTCGCACAGTTCCAGGTCGACGGGGTACTGGTTGTAGAAGTCCGAAGCGGGATCGGGGGAAAAGCGCCCCTGGGCCTCCAGGAAGTCGTCCCAGGCAACCTTGCCTTACCGTGAGTGCGGGTCTCGCCCTCTACCTGGTAGGCAGCAGTGGCGCCGCCAAAGACAAAGTCCTCGGGAAACTGCGCAGGCGGGTTAGTGACGCTAGCAGGGTTAACGGACATGATGATCCAATCGTCTAAATTGAAGGGCCAGCCGGTCTTGGATGGTCGGCTGGCCCTGAGCGTTACTTACTTCGAGAGTTGCTCGCTTACGAAGGCGAGAGACTTGTCGCCGTTCTGGGAGAGCTCGATGTACTGCTTGCCACGGCAGGCGACGCACTTGTTGCCCACGCGCTCGCAGTCCTTCTGAGGTCGGCCAGGTAGCTTGCGGCCTGCGGGGCCAGGACGACCAGGTCAAAGTCGGGGAGCATGTCAACGTGGTTGCCATAGGCCTCGGCAGCGGTCTCGAGGTTAATACCGCGCTCCCTGGCAGCCTTGGCCAGCGCGTTGGCGAGCAGGCCCGAGGTACCGCCGCCTGGCAGAGTACGAGCACGCGCCTGCCGTTGAGGTCGCTGGCGGTCGCAGCCTCGGTGGCGGGCGCTGCGGAAGCGGCGGGGGCGTCGGCCTTCACGGCCTCGGCAGCAGCGCCGGCGGCAACGCTCTTGGCGTCAGCCTTCACGGCCTCGGCAGCAGCGCCGGCGGCAACGCTCTTGGCGTCAGCCTTGCCCTGGAAGGCGTCGTTGAGCTTGGCGGCCTTCTCAGCGTTCTTGGCGGCGAGCTCCTCCTGGGAGATCTCGGCCTCCTCGGTGCACTTCTGGGCGTCATAGGCACGGAAGAACGGGTAGTACAGGGCAAAGTCGACAACCAGGATAAGGGCGAGCATCACAAAGGCGAGCGGCTGGAAGCCCAGGCCCATGATGGTGCCGATGGGGCCGGGGACGGTCCAGGGCAGGGTGTACATAAAGCCGTTCATGCCCAAGAAGTCGATAAAGATCTTGAGGATCCAGATGTTGGCGATCGGGGCAAAGACAAACGGGACAAAGAAGACGGGGTTGAGCACGATGGGCGCGGCGAACAGCAGCGGCTCGTTGACAGCGAAGCAGACGGGAACGATGGCGGCCTTACCGACGGCGCGCATCTCCTGGGACTTGGCCAGGAAGCAGAACATAAAGACCAGGACAAGCGTGGCGCCGGTGCCGCCCATGCAGACGACGAAGTACTGGGCACCCTGGGTCAGGACAGCGGAAGCGTGCTGGCCGGCCTGGAACGCAGCCAGGTTGTCGGTCATGTTGGCAACGAGGGCGGCGGCGATGGCGGGCTCGACGATCGAGGGACCGTGGACGCCGACGAACCAGAACAGGCTCATGGCGCCGTAGATCACAGCGAGACCGATATAGCCGTCGGCAGCGGTGAACAGGGGCTGGAACACCTGGATGACGCCCTGGGCAAAGCAGAAGCCAAAGGCAGCGCGGAAGACGATGTCAAAGACCCAAAAGACGGTGATGCAGACGGAGAAGGGGATGATGTCCTTAAAGGTCTGCGAGATGTTGGGCGGAACCTGCTCGGGCATCTTGACGGTGATGTTGCGCTTAATGAAGAACTTGTAGATGATGCCGGTCACAAACGCAGCGATAAAGGCGGTCAGCAGGCCTTTGGAACCAAGGTAGGTGGTGTTGAAGCCGCTGGCAGCGTCCGTGGCGATCGTGTCGCTCGAAAGGAGCAAGAAGCCGATGATGGCCGCGCACATGCACGAGATGAAGTTGATCTGGTTGTTCTTGGGCAGATCGCGGTTCTGAGCGTCGGCGAAGTGCTTGGCCGTGGTGGCAGCGCAGGCGATGGCCAGGATACCCATGGAGTAGTTGTAGCACTTCCACAGGGCGTTGTTGATGTCATCGGGCCAGTAGAAACCCAGATGTTGGGGACCGAGGCTACCAGGCAGAAGATGGACGAGAAGATGATGATGGGGATGACGGAGATAAAGCCGTCGCGAATCGCCTTGAGGTACTTGTTGCGGGCGATCGCGTTGAAAAAGGGCTGGCCCTTTTCGATGATGGCGATAAGTTGCTCCATGCAATGCTCCTAAGAGTCGGTGGGTTAACAACGATGGTAGCTTTTGGCGTTCGGTTGCCAAAATGTTGACGTTGCCATTTTGTGACACAAAATAAGACGCGAACCGATGGTCCCTGTGCCTGCGAACCGTCGATTCCTTGCGCGTAAACGTTTGAGCCGCCCGGTGGCTCTGTGTTTGCACAATGGCAACGTTAACATTTGGGCGACAAAAGCCGTTCGGGGAAGCAAAAATGTCGGTGAACGGTAGGTTTTGGGTGGTGAGCGTATGGTGGGGGAGGCGTTGGATATACTTGAAGACGTTTCATTTGACTGCGCAGGATGCCACCAATGGCATCGTTGACATAGAAAGATCGACCTATGGCCGCTGTTAAAAAATCGGTATCCGTTAAGGATGTGGCGCGTCTCGCGGGCGTCTCGGAGCAGACAGTCTCGCGCACCGTCCACGATTCGCCCAGCGTACGCCCTGAGACCAAGGAGCGCGTGCGTGCCGCCATGCGCGAGCTGGGGTATCGCCCCAATTTTGCCGGTCGATCGCTGCGCCGTGGCAAGTTTAAGACCGTCGGCGTCGCCATGTTCAACATTACCGGTACCGGCAACCTCGACCGTATGGAGGGCTTTGCCGCCGCCGCCGATAAGCACGGCTACGCCATCACCCTCACTAAAGTAGATGGACATCCCTATACCCTCGAGAGCGCATCGTCGCGCATGAGCGCGCTGCCGGTAGACGGCGTGGTCGTGATCATGAATCGCATGCCGGCGGACTTTGGCACCTTCGAGCCGCTGCCCGGTATGCAGACGGTGCTCGTTACGATGTTGGAGCACCCGCTGTGCTCTACGGTCGATAACGACCAGTTCGATTGCTCGCGCCAGGTGGTCGAGTACTTGCTGGGGCAGGGGCACAAGACCGTGCACTTTATCTCGTGCCCCGAGCGCTCGCTTTCGGGCATGCAGCGCGAGGAAGGCTGGCGCGAGACATTGCGCGCACATGGTATTGAGCTGCCGCGACTCATCCGTGGCGATTGGACGGCGCAGAGCGGATATGCCGCAGGCCAGGCTCTGGCGGACGATCCGACCTGTACTGCCATCTATGCCTCCAACGACGCCATGGCCTACGGCTGCATTCGCGGGCTCGAGTCGCGCGGAAGGCGTGTGCCCGAGGACGTGAGCGTGGTGGGTGTTGATGACAGCCTGGGCGATATCGTGCCCGACCGTCGCCTGACCACCGTGCGCTTTGACAACAAGCGTGTCGGCATGTGGGCAGTCGATAAGATCGCCGGTGCCGAGGGGGGTGCGTCTGGCGTGGAGCACATGCTGATCCCCGGCGTGCTCGTAGAGGGCGATACGGTGCGCGATTTGCGCTAGGGCGCGGTCCTGTTTGGGTTTCCGTTAATCATGTTTGATATTGTTCGAAATGGTTTGGAAACCGTTCACGGGTGAAAATTGACCGTTCATAGCTTGAAATTATGTTTTGCGTTGTTCTTTTTTGTTTGAATGTTAATGTTTCTGCCATACAGAACGCAGCGCGTATGCCCGGACGCGATGCTCTCCATTGGTTCATATGTGAAAGGAACGCAATATGGCAACCAAAGAAGAAATCTCGATGGTTGGATTCGAGATCGTCGCATACGCAGGTGACGCCCAGACCGATCTGCTTGCAGCGCTCGATGCTGCTCGCGAGGGTGATTTTGAGAAGGCCGAGCAGCTGCACAAGGATGCCAGCGATGCGCTCATCGGTGCCCACGACACGCAGACCAAGCTGCTTTCGCAGGAGGCCGGCGGTGGCGAGATGGAGATGACCTTCATCATGGCTCACGCTCAGGACACTCTCATGACCACTATGATCCTGGAGAAGCAGACCCGCTTTACCATCGATGCCTACAAGCGCATCGCCGCACTCGAGGCTAAGCTCGCCTAACGAGCTCTCACAACCAAGTCCCCTTCCAAAAGCTCTGCCGCTACCCGCGGCAGGGCTTTTTCTGTACTCCTCCAAGTTGCGGTGAAATAGGGACTGAATAGGGACCGGCGGGCGCAAAACAATCCCTATTCCACCGCAACTCATCCCGAAATAGTCATTGGGGACAGTCTTGGTGCCCGTTCGTCTTGCCGTTCGGTTTTTCGCTGGGTGGGTATACTTCCTTTCACATTAAACGCCGGACTGAGGAGGTATCCAAATGCCGGATAACGGGTCAATACAAAAAAGAGACGCGCACGAGATGGCTCATGGGCGTCCTGTCCAGATAACCGAGCACACGACGGTAACCGAGCTGCAGCCCAGCCTGTCCGATGTCGTGTGCGCAAACAAAAAGCTGCAGATCGGTATCATCGTTGCGCTCGTGGTACTGGCCTTGCTGTCGGGCTTTGTGGCTCGTCCGCATTTTGCCGATACCAAGACTTGGGACTCCACCATCGAGGTTATCGACCAAAAGAAAGGTAACGTACTGGCGCTCACGGCCTCGTGCGTGGCGCTGTCTGCGGGCATTACCGCGCTGCCGGGTGATACGGGTACGCCGGTCGCTGAGCAGCTCGCACAGCTTTCAGGCAACCTTGGTATCGTGCTTGCCGTGCTATACCTCGAGAAATACTTGCTCACGATTTTGTGGTCGGTTGGCTTGGGCATCTTAATCCCGTTTGCGTTGGTGCTCTTTGCGGTGTCGCTTGGCATTCACGGGCGCTGGAGCACGAGCGCCGTCCTGCGCCGTGTGGCGACGCGCGTGTTGGTGGTTGCCGTGATCGGCATGGCGCTTGTGCCCGCAAGCGTATGGGTGTCGCAGAAGGTCGATGAAACGTATCGCGTAAGTATTGAGCAAGCTGAGCAAAAGGCAGCGGACGCTGCGGAAAAGACCGATACCACGGACAAGTCAGGCGAGACCAGCTCAAAATCGAACAAGAAAAAGTCCGAGGCCACGGAGTCCAAAAACGTACTCGAGCAGTTGACTGACGGGGCCTCGAGCCTGGTCACGTCGGTAACCAGTGGTGCCAAGCAGATGACCGACGAGATCGTGCGGCAGGTGACCGATCTGATCGAAGGCGTCATCGTGATGATCGTGACCTCGTGCGTTATCCCGCTGCTGGTGCTCGCGGCGTTTCTGTGGCTGGGACACACGCTACTGGGGATCGATATCTCTGGCCCGGCGAACTATTTGACGGGCCGTTTTCTGAGCGCTCCGTCCAAACATGCCAAGAAGAGCGGGCAGTCTGAGTAGGCGGCAAAGCGATCTTTGGAAGATCAACCGTAAGAAGGGCGGCCGAGACACGTTCTCGGCCGCCCTTTTGTTTGCTGAACACATGGTCGCTACGTCTGCGCCGGGCTCAAACGGTCGCCAATCATCCGTGAACGGTATTTGTTCAAAAAAGAACAAAGATAAACAAATAATGGTTGCAGTCGCTGTTCGAATGTGTTCAAATAAACATGAACAGTGAAGAACCGCACATTCAGATGCCCGGACCTGAACGCGATTCAACACTTCCAAACAGAAACTACGCACCTGCGTATCTCTCAAGGAGGATGTCATGAGGGTTGTAATCGCTTCCGATGCCGACGGTATGTCGATGAAGGAGTCCATCAAGGAGATGCTCATCGCCGACGGTCACGAGGTCGTCGACTATTCCGAGACCCCTGCCACGGACTTTGTCGATTCCGCGACCGCCGTTGCCAAGGACCTGCTGGAGCACAAGGATTCCCAGGGCTTCGCATTCGATAAGTACGGCGTCGGCTCCTATATGGCCGCCGTCAAGATCAAGGGCATGGTCGTCGCCAACATTTCCGACGAGCGTTCCGCTTACATGACCCGCGAGCACAACGGTTCGCGCATGGTCACCATGGGCCCGGGCGTTGTGGGCACCGAGGTCGCCAAGAAGATCGCCCGCGAGTTCCTGCGCGCCCAGTACGCCGGCGGCCGTCACCAGATCCGTGTCGACATGCTCAACAAGATGGCCTAACGAGAGCCACCGAGAACTCGAACTTCTACCTCAACTTGTGAATTCAGACGAAAGGACGTTCTGATGAAGAAGACCATCGCAATCGGTTGCGACCATATCGTTACGGACGAGAAGATCTATCTGGCCGACCGCCTGGAGCAGGCTGGCTACAAGGTGCTCGACTGTGGCACCTGCAGCCACACCCGTACGCACTATCCCATCTACGGTAAGGCCGTGGGCGAGGCTGTTGCCAGCGGTAAGGCCGACTTTGGCGTGGCCCTGTGCGGCACCGGCATCGGCATCACCAACGCCGTCAACAAGGTTCCCGGCGCCCGCTGCGCCCTGGTCCGCGACATGACCTCTGCCCTGTATGCCCGTCGCGAGCTCAACGCCAACATCGTGGGCTTTGGCGGCAAGATTACCGGCGAGTTCCTGATGGCCGACATTATGCTTGCCTTCCTGGAGGAGCCTACGAGAAGACCCCCGAGCACGATGCCCTGATCGCCAAGATCGATGCCTGCAATAAGGCCGACGCCGAGGCTCAGGCTGACCCGCACTTCTTTGACGAGTTCCTCGAGAAGTGGGACCGTGGCGAGTATCACGACTAGTGGGGTTCCGGCGTTCTACCGAACGCCGGACCGGCCGACGCTGCGCGGCGTTCAGGCATCCCATCTCGCCGCTCAAACCGTCGCTTGCGTACATGAAGTACGCGTCGCTCCTCTTTCGCGGCGACCTGGGGCACCTGAGCGCCGCTCGCTGACGTAGGGGGTACCAGCAGGGTTGCCGCTGTTGTTGGGAAGCGTTCTGGTTCGGCTAGCTGCTCCGATAACACGTTTGCTTGCTTGGCTTGAGTGCCTCGCTCTTGGCGGTCCCCGGCATTCTGCAGCTTTTCAATTGACGGCTCGCGTTTCTGTGAGGGGGCGCGGGCCGGTTTTCTATCAGCCCTATTGACTTGGCGGGCTGGCGTACGAAAGGGAAGGCTCCTATGGAGTTTGTTCTTGATAACGGTTCTATTCGTGTGGCACTGAGCACGGCTGGCGGATCATTCACTTCGATTAAAGCCAACGGTCGTGAGTATCTGTGGCAGGGCGATCCGGCGGTGTGGTCGGGCCAGGCACCCATTTGCTTTCCGATTTGCGGCGGCCTTCGTGATGGCCGCGCGATGACCATGGGCGGCCGCGAGGTAAAGCTCGCCCGCCACGGCTTTGCTCGCAAGCAGGAGTGGAAGCTCGAGGAGCAGAGCGACAACATGGTTGCGCTGAGCCTAAGCTCTGCCGACCATGCCGAGTTGCTTGAGCAGTACCCGTATCCGTTTAAGATCGTTGCTCGCTACACGATCGATTCGGAAAAGGTGGCCGTGTCGTACGAGGTGACCAATGAGGGCACCGAGGATATGCCATTCTTTGTGGGTGGTCACCCCGGCTTTAAGTGCCCGCTCGACGAGGGCGAGTCCTATGACGATTACGAGCTCCGTTTTGAGCAGCGTGAGGCCGCCGAGCTCTGTACTGCCGTTCCCTCGACGGGCTTGATTGATGTTGAGGATCGCAGCAAGAACCCTATGATCGACCAGAACCTGCCGCTGACCCACGAACTCTTCGACTTCGCGGAGACCATCTTTGACGTGCTCGAGAGCCGCGTGGTTACGCTGACCAAGAAAACCGAGGACAAGGGCGTGCGCCTGACGTTCCCCGATATGCCATACCTGATTGTGTGGAGCAAGCCCGAGGGCGACTTTGTGGCCGTGGAACCGTGGGGTGGCCTGTCTACCTGCTCCGACGAGGACGATATTCTGGAGCACAAGCGTGGCTGCCTGGTTGCCAAGCCGGGGGAGACCGTCACCCGCGGCTTTGAGATCGAGATCCTTTAACGAGCTATCGTATGTTTGGGGTGGGTCATGCCGCCCCGGAAACAGGAGTTCAACATGATTCTGACCGTTACCATGAACCCGTCGATCGATACGCGCTATCAACTCGACAAGCTGATCATCGACGACGTGAACCGCGTGACGCCCGAAAAGACCGCTGGCGGTAAGGGTCTCAACGTGAGCCGCGTGCTGCTGCAGTTGGGCGACGATGTGCTCGCGACCGGCCTGCTCGGCGGCCACATGGGTGCCTATATGGCCGAGCTTATGGATGCCGACGGCGTCAAGAACGACTTTGTGCCCATCGCCGGTGAGACGCGCATTTGCCTGAATATTCTGCACGAGGGTAATCAGACCGAGCTGTTGGAGAGCGGTCCGCAGATTGCGCCTGCCGAGCTCGAGGCCTTTACGGCAAAGTTCGCCGAGCTTGCAGCGAAGGCGGACGTCGTGACGCTTTCGGGTTCGCTGCCGCGTGGCGTCGATGCTGGCTACTATGCCGAGCTCGTCAAGATTGCCGAGGAGGCGGGCGCCAAGGTGCTGCTCGACACTTCGGGTGCATCGCTGGAGGCCGCGCTGGAGTCCGACGCTAAGCCTGAGCTCGTAAAGCCCAACCTGACCGAGATTAACGGCCTACTGGGTACGTCCTTTACGACCGATGATGTCGATGCCCTGCGCGAGGCGCTTGCCGCCGATGGCCGCTTTGCCGGTATCCCTGGGTTGTCGTATCGATGGGCGCTGCCGGGTCGGTGGGCTTCCATGAGGGTCGCGCGTTCCGCGCCAAGACACCCGCGATTGCAGCTGTGAACGCGACGGGCTCCGGTGACTCGACCATCGCCGGCTTTGCGCATGCCATTGCTGCTGGTGCCGACGATGTCACGGTGCTCAAGACCGCCAATACCTGCGGCAAGCTCAACGCCATGGATCCCAAGACCGGCCACCTGGTCATGGACCGCTGGGACGAGATTTACAACAACGTTGAGGTCGTAGAGTTGTAGCGGTTGCGACTTCTAATAGAATGAGCGTGGATAATCTCCCGCTTTTGGTGCCCATACGAGCTCAAAGTGGGAGATTTTCCACGCTCGAGTCATTAGTCGTTGGGGACGTTCTTGTTTGACTAGTCGTTTAAGAGCGTCCCCAATGACTACACGCAAAAACGGCGCCCGCTGGCGATGTTGCCGGCGGGCGCCGTTGTCTTGAAGACGAAATGATCCGTTTTCCTTTGTCCCCAGGGGATCATTACAGTGAGTCGATAAAGCGCTGTTGGGCGGCGCGGCCGGCTTCGTCCCACTTAAAGACGCCGGCGTTGTCGAGCACGTGGCCAAACACCACGCCGACCTCCTCGTGCAGGATATCGATGGCGTTGTCCGCCGTAAGCTCGTCGGCACGGCGGGCGTAGACGTCCTCAGCCCATGCGGCGTGGCTGCGGCAAAGGTCGTCGCTCTCGAGAGCGCCGGCAAGATCGTAGCTGGCATCGGCTTTGGCCGCCAGCAGGTGCTCGCGAACAGCGCCGAGCTCGGGAACCAGGCGCGGCGGCAGAATGGCCAGGCCCATGACCTCGATCAGGCCTATGTTCTCCTTCTTAATGTGGTGATACTCGGCATGCGGGTGGAACACGCCCAGCGGATGCTCGTCGGTCGTGATGTTGCAGCGAAGCGCCAGGTAGGCCTCGTAAATCTCGCCGCCGGCGTTGCCGCGGGAGTCCACGCGGCGGATGACGGGCGTCACGGTGTTGTGCGCCATGCCATCGGCTGTGTGCGCGATGACGCCCACCGACTCGTCGGTCCACTCGCGCCAGGCGAGGATAATCTTCTCGGCAGCGTCGAGCAGCTGAGCGCGGTCATGCGTGCGCAGGCGCAGCACCGAGAGCGGCCACTGCAGCACGGTGCCGCTGACCTGGTCAAAACCGGGCACGCTAAACTGCGAGACCTCGGCGGCGTGCATCATGGGGAACTCGTGCGCGCCACCCTGGAAGTGGTCGTGCGACAAGATTGAGCCGCCTACGATGGGCAGGTCGGCGTTGGAGCCGATAAAGTAGTGTGGGAACAGGTCCACAAAGTCGAGCAGGCATGTCAGGCCCTTGCGGTCAACGTGCATCGGGCGATGCTCGGAGCTCATGGCAATGCAGTGCTCGTTAAAGTATGCGTACGGGCTGTACTGGAAGCCCCAGCGCTCGCCATTAAGCTGAATGGGAATAACGCGTAGGTTCTGACGGGCGGGGTGAGCGCCACCGTCGGCTGCGGCGGAGCGTCCGGGATAGCCCTCGTTTTCGATGCAGAGCTGGCAGGCGGGATACTTCTCGCCCGTGTTCTTTGCGGCGCCGGCCGCGGCAATGTCGCGCGGGTCCTTCTCAGGCTTTGACAGGTTGATGGTGATCTCAAGATCGCCCCAGTTGGTGGGGGTGCTCCATTTGATGTTGCGTGCGATGGCGGCGCGGCGCACATAGCCGGCATCGCAGCACAGGCCGTAGAACCAGTCGGTCGCGGCGCGGGGCTCGTTGACGCCCATACGCCCATTGAACTCTTCGTTTACAACCGAAGGCCTCGGCATGAGCGCGCCCATGATGCGCATGGCGATGCGGTCGCGCCCGATGCCGTGTCCTCGGCAGCACCGTTGGCAACGGCGCCTCGGCAAGCGCGGCAAGCGTGCCCTCCAGGTCAAAGTTGGGGAGTGTATCGGGGTGCAAGAGCGAAATCTTCTCGGTCTTGAGTGCCCAAGCCATGTCGAGTGCGGGGCCCGTGGCGCCGATGCACTCCAAAATGGTGTTGTATGCC
>JAQEDL010000002.1:65283-93908 GCA_027669365.1 Coriobacteriaceae bacterium AM49-12
CGCGGCTCGGCAAGCGCGGCAAGCGTGCCTCCAGGTCAAAGTTGGGGAGTGTATCGGGGTGCAAGAGCGAAATCTTCTCGGTCTTGAGTGCCCAAGCCATGTCGAGTGCGGGCCCGTGGCGCCGATGCACTCCAAAATGGTGTTGTATGCCCAGATGCGATCGTCCTGGCCGATCATCGATCGGTGGATAGCGTACTCGATCAGGCTCTGCGCGGCCTCGCGCACGTCAGTCATTACAGCCATGCCGCGTAAGCCCCCTTGTCAGAGATAGCGTAGTGGCGGGCAGAGCCCTCGCCCAGCCAGCCGTTCATCTTGGCAATGAAGTTGTCGACCAGGTCGAGCGGCACGAAGGCCTGGATGGTGCCGCCAAAGCCGCCACCGTGAATGCGAACGGCGCCACGACCGTCGAGCACATGCTCGGCCAGCGCTAGGGCATACATGGAAGGCTGCTCAGATCCCAGCTTGGCAACAACATTCTGCAGGTACATGGCGGAGCTGGCGCCGGACTCGCGCGTCAGGACCAGGAACTGGTCGATGTCGCCGGCGTTGAGCGCTGCCCAGCGCTTGTCGACCAGGCCGTTCTCGTACCAGTAGTGAACGGCGCGCAGGCAGGCGCGGTCGCCCAGCTTGGCGCGCAGCTCGGGGAGCTTGGCGTCAAAATCCGCCACGTTTACCTCGCACAGGCGTGCCTTGCCAAACTCGGCAGCGACGTCTTGCATTTCGCGCGGAACGGCGGCGTAGTCATCGGTGGCTGCCACGTGGTCGGCGCCGACCTTAACGAGCACGAGCGCATAGCCGTGATCCTCAAAGTTGAGCTCGAGCTTCTGGGTCTTAGGCTGAGCCTGATCCTCAAAGTCCATGTAGGCGAGGCCGCCCAGGCACACAGCGGCCTGATCCATCAGACCGCAGGGCTTGCCGTAGTAGTTGTTCTCGGTGCGCTGGCTCATCTGAGCGAGCGTGACGGGTTCAATGGCGGGCGCGCCCCAGAGCGTCTCCATGGCACGGCCGTATGCGGCCTCGACGGCGGCAGAGCTGGAAAGGCCGCCGCCCGAAGGGACGGAGCAGGTAAAGGCAAAGTCGAAGCCGTGGGGCTCAACGCCAAGGGCTGCAATCTCGTGCGCCATGCCGCGCACGAGGCTCGCGGACGTGCCCTTCTCGGACTCTTGAACGTCTAGCGTGTCGAGCGCGATCTCAAACGTGGGATAGCCCTCGTCGGCGACGCGGACCTTGTTGGAGTCGGTTGCCACGGCGATGCCGTCAACGGCGACATCGAGCGAGCCGGCGATAACGCGGCCACCCTCGTGGTCGGTGTGGTTGCCGCTGATCTCGGAACGGCCGGGCGCGTGCGCGTAGAGCACCTGGCGGTCGCCGATGGGGCCAAACTCCTCCTCGAACAGCTTGGTGAGCGTGGCGAATGTCTTTTCATCGGGGGTGGTCATGAGGGTCCTTTCCTTGGCGCATACTGACGAGTTTTCCGTCGTAGTGAGTACGTTAACAATCTGAAGCGACGTGAACTCAGCATCTACGATGCCGCACGTTACGGGCTATGTTAACGTACTCATAACACAACACTTATCACTTTTTGAGAATCTGGTAATCGGTAGAAATTCAGCCGTGAACGGTATTGCCGTATGGACTTATAGAGCAGAAGAGTTGCGGATTGAAAAAGTAGAGTACGTTAACATGCGTCCGACGATAGCGGGCCTCGGCGCGGGGTGCATTTCTGCCCGGGCCGGCATGCACGCTATTCAGATCTCGCAAGGGTGAAGGTGATCCTGTGGCAAGGCGCCCGTCCAACGATACAGGTACGCGTCCGGTCTCCATGGCCGACGTCGCCCGCGCTGCTGGCGTTTCGCAGCAGACGGTTTCGCGCGTCGCCAACGGCTTGCCCAACGTTAACGAACAGACGCGCCAGCGCGTGCAGGCCGCCATGCAAGAGCTCGGCTTTCGTCCGAGTTATGCCGGTCGCTCGCTGCGCGACGGCCGCTACCATTCGGTCGGTCTGTGCATCAACGATGTCACCAAGTTTGGCAACCTTTCAATGATCGACGGCATCGCCAGCGCTGCTCGCGAGCGTAATTGCGCCATCACGCTGGTCGAGATGTCCAAGACCGAGGAATTCTCGCTTGCCGAGGCAACGCGTCGTATGGCCGCATTGCCGGTGGACGGCATCATCATCGGCATGAGCCGCATGGCGCCCGATTTTGAGACGTTTGATCCACTGCCGGGCATTGGCACGGTCATCGTTACCATGTATGCGCATCCGCGCGTGACCACAGTCGATTCCGACCATTACGGCTGCTCGCTGTTGCTTATGGACCATCTGTTTGAGCTGGGGCACGAGCAGATTCGCTATATTGGCGGCCCGTCCTTCTCGGTCGACGAGCAATTTCGTCGCGCCGGTTGGCAGGATGCGCTCGAGCGTAAACACATCGCGCCGGCAGAACCGCTCGAGGGCGACTGGTCTGCTAACAGCGGCTACGAGGCCGGCAGGTACCTGGCCGAGCACGATCGCACCATGACGGCGATCTATGCGGCAAACGATCAGATGGCAAATGGCGCGATTGCCGCGCTGCGTGATAGCGGTCTGTGCGTGCCTGAGGACGTGAGCGTGGTGGGCGTCGATGACTCGCTCGATGATTTTGTCGCGCATAACGAGCTCACGACCGTGCGGTTCGATCTACATCAGCGCGGACGCGAGGTATTCGAGCATGCGGTTCCCGAGGCGGGTACGGCGGGCAAAACCGTTGCCATTCGTATTCCCGGCCAGCTCATTATTCGACATAGCACGGCGATACCACGCTCATAGTTTGCGCAGGTAAACGGCGATTTATCGTATTTCAATAACAATCGGTATGGATGCCGGCAGATAACAGTTGGGATACTACCGAGTGTTATGATAGACGGGTTCTTTTGTCTATCTAGGAGCTTTGCCTGATGGAGATCACCAAGGATATCCGCTACATCGGTGTCGACGATCACGACATTGACCTGTTCGAGGGCCAGTACGACGTGTCCGAGAATGGCATGGCATACAACAGCTATGTTATCTTGGGCGATAAAATCGCTGTCGCCGATTCGGTTGACGCTGGCTTTGTCGACGAATGGCTCGGCAACCTCGAGGCCGCGCTCGACGGCCGTACGCCCGACTACCTGGTCGTCCATCACATGGAGCCCGATCACTCCGCCGGTATCGCCGCCTTTATGGAGCGCTATCCCCAGGCACAGATCGTGGCCAGCATGGGCGCCTTCCGCATGATGGTCAACTTCTTTGGCACCGATTTCCCCGAGCGCAAGATGGTTGTCAAGGAGGGTGACGTGCTCGATTTGGGCGGCCACAGCCTAACCTTTGTCGGCGCCCCCAACGTGCACTGGCCCGAGGTGCTGTTCTCCTACGAGGCCACCGACAAGGTGCTCTTTAGTGCCGACGGCTTTGGCAAGTTCGGCGCCAACGACATCGAGGATCCGGAAGGGTGGGCCTGCGAGGCGCGCCGTTATTACTTTGGCATCGTCGGCAAGTTCGGCAAGTTTGTGCAGGCCGTGCTCAAGAAGGCCGCCAATCTGGACATCCAGATCATCTGCCCGCTCCACGGCCCCGTGCTGACCGAGAACCTGGGCTATTACCTCGACACCTACAACACCTGGTCGAGCTATCAGCCCGAGGACGAGGGCATCACGATTGCCTACGCGAGCGTGTACGGCCATCTGAAGGCTGCCGTTGAGGAGCTCGCATCTGCGCTCGAGGCTCGCGGCCAGAAGGTTTCCGTCTTTGACCTGGCTCGCGACGATATGGCCGAGGCCGTTGAGGACGCGTTCCGTTACGACCGCCTGGTGCTCGCCTCCATTACCTATCAGGGCGAGATCTTCCCGTTCATGAGCACTTTTATCCACACGCTTGCCGAGCACGCCTACCAGAACCGTACGGTGGCGCTCGTCGAGGCCGGCTCCTGGGCGCCCGTCGCTGCCAAGGTTATGACCAAGGAGCTCGAGGGCATGAAGGACATCACCCTGGCGCAGAACAAGGTGACCGTCCTGGGCTCGCTCAACGACGCCTCGCGCGCTCAGATCGAGGCCCTCGCCGACGAGCTTTCCAAGTAGCAATACTTCACTTTTGACGCGCAAACCACCACAAAGGGGACACCTTTGTGGTGGTTTTTGTTTACGCGCTGGCGACGATGAGGTTGGGGCGGGTGTTGTCGGCGATTTCGGCGATAGAGGTGGCAACGGCATCGTCGGGGTCGCGGTCCATGACGATGGCGTTGACATCGACGAGCTCGGCAAAGCGGTACATGCCACGTCCGTTAACCTTGCTGGCGTCCATGAGGGCCACGCTTTGACGGGCGGCGCCGATCATGGTCGTTTTGGTTTCGGCCATCTGGGGAAAGTCGGTGGTAAAGCCGCAGCCGGGAACAAAAGCGCCAGGGCACATGACGGCAAGATCGGCGTGGACCATTTGGAGCGCCTGCATGGTAAGTGGGCCGTACAGATAGCGATGACCTTTGCGCAGTGCCCCGCCCAGCATGACGACATCGACCGAGGGCATGCTCTCGTCGATGTAATCGGCGATGGTGATATCGGCCGTAATGACGGTGATGCCGTCGCGCTGATCGAGCAGGCGGACGAACTCGAGTGCCGTGGTGCCGGAGTCGACGAGCAACGTGTCGCCGTCGCTGACGAGTTCAATGGCGCTTTGAGCGATGGCCTGCTTGGCGGCGACGTTGACGTTGATGCGCCGATCCTGCGTGGAGACCGTTAGGCGTTTGTGGAGCGACACGGCGCCGCCATGCGTGCGGCGTAGCTTACCGGACTCGGCGAGCGCGTCCAGGTCGGCGCGGGCAGTGACGGAGGAAACGCCAAAGGTCTGGGCGATTTCTGCCACCTGCACGGAGGCGTTATGCTCGAGCATTTCCATGATGGCGGCACGTCGTTCGTCGGCGAAAGCTCGTGTTGTTGCGTGGGCCATAGCTGCTCCATCCTCAACCTAAATTTGCAGGAATTATGTTGAAACCATTTTCGTTCATTTTCTTTTCTAGCAAGAAAACGCCTTTCGATTACTTATCTTTTCTACAAAAGAAAGGTGATTCGCTCGAAAACTGGGATATCGGATAGGGGGATTTGGTCCGATTCCCTTCCGTTTGCTTTTCAAAAACGAGCGTTTTGGCCTGCGTGCCGGCGATATCTCGTACATGCGACAGATGTGATTTTCATACAATGGGCGCAGCAAAACGCAAGGTAAAACGCCTTGCGGACACGTACGCCCGATGTCCAGATGCGGGCGATGGAGAGGAGCAAACGCTCATGGCACTTGTTACCACCGAAAAGATGCTCAAGGACGCTCAGGCCGGCCACTACGCCGTCGGCGCGTTCAACGTCGAGAACCTCGAGTTTGTTATGGCCGTTCTGGCCGCTGCCGAGGAGACCAAGTCCCCCGTCATCATGCAGACCACCCCGGGCACCATCAAGACCGCTGGTCTGGACTACTTCTACGGCATGGTCAAGGCTGCCGCCGAGCGCACTTCCGTGCCCGTCGCTCTGCACCTCGATCACGGCGATGGCTATGACCGCTGCATGCAGGCTTTCCGCACGGGCTACACCTCCGTCATGATCGACGGCTCGCACGAGTCCTTCGAGGACAACATCGCCCTGACCAAGTCCGTCGCCGACGCTGGCCGCGCCATGGGCGTGCCCGTTGAGGCCGAGCTTGGTAAGGTTGGCGGCAAAGAGGACGACGGTCCCGCGGTTGAGGGCGAGAGCCCCTACACCGATCCTGCCGAGGCCAAGGAGTTTGTTGAGCGTACCGGCTGCACCTCCCTCGCAATTGGCGTTGGCACCAGCCACGGTGTGTACACGAGCGATCCGCACATCGAGCAGTCCGTGGTCAAGGCCATCCGCGACGCCGTCGACGTGCCGCTGGTTCTGCACGGCACCTCCGGTGTGCCCGATGAGCAGGTTGCCGAGGCTGTGAAGAACGGCATCTGCAAGGTTAACTACGCCACCGAGCTGCGTCAGGCCTACACCAAGGGCTTCATGGCCTACATGGCCGAGAACCCCGCCTGCTTCGATCCCAAGAAGCCGGCCAAGGAGGGCATGCGTGAGATCACCGAGCTGGTTAAGATCCGCATGACCAACCTCAACTCTGTGGGCAAAGCAGAGTAACAGCAAGGGTACTCTGATCCCACCGGACGGTTTGGGCGGGTCCCGTACTCAGTTTCCAAAACGTCCTCGCGCATGAGGCCCCCGTTGTCTCGCTTCTTCGAAGCGTTGACAACGGGGGCCTTCGCGCTGCGGAATGATTTTGGAAACTGAGTACGGGACCCGCCCAAACCGTCCTGCTCAATCGCCCTTGTGGCGTTAGTGTCGGAAAAATAAGACGTTGCTTTTTGCCCCCTGCGGAAAGATAGGGGAACTAAGCCCTCGTCCCTCCCAGGTTGACCTACTCGAGGTCGTCGCCCTTGTGGTGTTGGGGCTGAAAGGGTGGGACGCGTGGGTTATTTGGTTGTTAGGGTTAGTAGGTCGTTGGGGGTTTTGAGGTTGTAGGTGGCGTTTGGGATATCTTGGTGTGATCCCCATGCTGCTCGGGCAAAACTGACCCTGCCGAAGTTGCGCATTGTTCGTCGTAGACGGTGTCGTCAACGTAGACGACGTTGCCAGGATTCGCGCCGCACGTCGGAGATATTCGAGCATGGGTGCGGGTGCGGGTTTATGTTCGGTTGTGTCTTCGACAAGGATGATGTGCTCAAAATACTTATCGAAGCCAAGGGGTGCAATCCGCACGTCGGAGATATTCGAGCATGGGTGCGGGTGCGGGTTTATGTTCGGTTGTGTCTTCGACAAGGATGATGTGCTCAAAATACTTATCGAAGCCAAGGGGTGCAATTTCTTTTGTGTATTCGTCGCGCGCACGTGAGGAGACGATGCCAAGTTTGCAGCCGCTATCGGCGAGTGTTGCGATGACTTCAAGCAAACCTGGAAACACGCTGATGGTGCTTTTAAAGCTGGCGGCAACTTGGCACCAGCGATCCAACGTTGCCTGCGAGTAGATTCCAAGTTTCTCAAGGGCATCCTTGCCGGGTATGCCGAGGGCAAATTCAAGCTCGTGTCGGGGGAGCGTTTTGCCGGTCTCTTCTTGGACAATCTGGACAAGCGATGATAGAACGCTTTCTTCTGTATCTGCCAATGTCCCATCAACGTCAAATACGATATGGTCAAAGTGCTTCATATGATTGCTCCTCTCTGTTGTTTGCCTGCAAGTTTGATGCGGTGACAGAAGAAAGGCTAGCGGGATTTCTGCCTGGTGCTATCGAGATTCTGCCTCGCTGCTCGATAGCTCGAAGGAGTGCATCCCATTTGTTCTTTAAATACCTGGCCAAGATGGCTTGCTGTCGCAAAGCCGCATTGGCGCGCGACTGTCTGGACCGTTCGCGTGGTGTGTGTCAAAAGTTCGCAAGCACGGTTTACGCGGTATGCGCGCAGATATGCCGCCGGGGTCGTTCCTGCGCAAGCTCGATAATGCGGTAACACTCTCTTTCGCTTACGCCGGCTGCAGATGCCATCTGGGGCACATCTATAGCGGCTGCATAGTTCGCGCGGATATAGTCCAGGATTGCCTTGAACTGTACGTCGCGGTTGGTCATCCAAGAGGCGTTGTCGGAGGAAAAGAGCGGTTCGGCCTTGGCGTAAATCTGAATCCAGAGCTCTGACAAGCTATTCCGAAGCGCCATCTCGTTCTGCGGCCGTTGAAGGTCGTGGTTAAAGGAACTCTTTAGCAAATCGATAAAGGGCATATCGTCGGGGTTGGTGGGCGACCATTTGAGCACATCGACGCCTCGACATTGCAGTAAAGGATTGATATAGCGCTTTTGAAGGCGTCCCGCGGGATCGCCGAGCATCGACGGCTGAAAGATATGCAACATTTGAATGGCTGGTGCCGAATTGGGTGATTGCAGCGTGCTGTGCAAAACGCCGCCGTTGATAAAGCCGGCGGACCCTTCCTCAAAGCGTACGTGCTCATGAGCCGCGCGCGTTCGATAGTCAATCGCTCCCTGCTCCATGTAGAAAAGCTCAACTTCGGAATGCCAGTGCCAGGGGACGGAATTGCCCGGATAGCGAGCGAATTCTGCGCGTTCGGCAATATAGGGCCAGTCATCGGCGGTCTCGGGAAACGCTTCCTCGCGTCCTCCGCGGTGCAATTCTATGTGATCCATGTTTCGCATGGCATCAGTATAAAGCGCGATGGGCTTAGATTGCTCTTGCCTGTTCGGGGAACGCCTTGTTTAGGGATGCTTGGAGCTTTTCGAACGATGCTCGCAAGTTGAGGTTCTGGTCGGTTGAGCGTTTTGCTTTTGTGGTGGGGGAGTCGAGGAGGCCATTTCTCTGTGTCGGGGGGGAAGGAGAAAAGGTCTGCATGTGTTAGGGATGGCTGCTGTGTTGCGTCATTGGAAGAATGCATGCTTATGCGGCCTCCTCGATGTCCACCAAAAGGTTGCGCACGGGGTCTGCTGCTAGGTCCCGTGCGTTGGCAGTATTATGCCGCGGCTGCTGCAAAGAAGCGCTAAAGAAAAGCTTAATGAGGTTTGACGTTGCGATGAAATCGCAGGTCAAAGCTATCGAGTAACACTCTTGAAAGGTTTGAGCTTAAGGGCTTTCTAAGGTTTGTGGCGCGGATGTGGCTCGCCTGTGTGGGGCGTGTGGACGGCTCGTTCCTAGCGCTGCGGCTCTGCGGCGCGCACCCGCTCGATGACCTTTTCCATCGTGGCGTCGATGCGGTCTTTTTTGAGATCGCATTCCCAGATGGTTATGGGTGTCCAGCCCATTTGAGTGAGTGCTGCCACGGCAGCGCGGTCGCGCTCGACGTTGCGACGGAACTTTGCCTCCCAAAACTCAACGTTACGCTTGGGCTGGCTGGGATTGCACTTGGGGCAGCGATGCCAAAAACAGCCGTTGACGAAGATGGCGATCTTGCGCCCGGGAAAGGCGATATCCGGCTTGCCGGGCACCTTCCATTCCAGACGGTATCCCGTAAGGCCTGCAGCCCGCAGACGCTGGCGTACGAGCAGCTCAGGCTTGGTGTTGGCGCGCTTGTTGCCCTTCATGGACTTTTTGATGGCGGCGCGACGGCGGACCAGTTCGCGCTCGTCAGCGGAGAGGTCCGAGGTATCGATGCCGTCGAGCAGACCTGGTTTGGGGCGTTTTTTGCTACGGCGTTTAGGTGCGCGCTTGGGTTTGGCGGTGGGTTTGTCGGCTGTGTTGGGCGCGGCGTCATCAGCGGAGCTTGCCTCAAGCCGATCTTCCTTCAGCTCAATCAGGGCATCAATGAGCCCCTTGTCGGCGGGCATCCATTCCACCGTGGCAAGCGAGGTGCGCGGAATCCAGCGGATATCGAGCTGGCGGTCGTGCTTCTGGGGCTCATCGGATTCATCAGCGAGCGAGCAGTAGTAGCACTCCATTGAGAGATGAAAATCGGGGTAGTCGTACTCAACGGTGTAGAAATCACGCAGGTTGGTGACTTTTACCTGTAGCTCTTCCATAAGCTCGCGGCGCACGGCGTCTTCGGGTGTCTCGCCGCGCAGAAGTTTGCCGCCCGGGAACTCCCATAGTCCCTGCATGTCGCCGTAGCCGCGCTGCACGGCAAGCAGCTCATCGGATCCTTCCTTGCGAATGATCCCAGCGGCAACATGAACAGTCTTCAACAGGAGTCCTCTCTCAACATCAACACGCGGCAGGCTAGCTACCCGTACCTTACACAACGGTAAGGCAAGCGTAAGCCATATCGATGGTAGCCGACTCGGCTTCTTGCGACTATAGATGCCGTAGACTAATCGCAAGAAAGGACTCGGTATGCAAACCACGCACATGGCGACCCCGGTACTGGAGGTCGCGCATCTCGAAAAGGTATATGGAGCGCTGGGCAACGTGACCCGCGCGCTCAACGACGTCAACTTTACCGTCAACCGCGGCGAATTCGTGGGCATCATGGGTGCCTCGGGCTCGGGCAAGTCGACGTTGCTCAACTGTGTCTCGACCATCGATAGCGCCACGAGCGGCACCATCCGCATCAACGGACAGGACGTAACACGCATGAAGCAGGCTAAGCTTTCGCAGTTCCGCCGCGAGGAGCTCGGCTTTATCTTCCAGGACTCCAACCTGCTCGATACACTCACGGCACGCGAGAACATCGCCCTGCCGCTCACCATCGCCCGCACAAACTCGGCAGAGATCTCGACCCGCGTGCAGGATGTGGCAGCGCGCCTGTCCATCAGTCAGGTGCTCGACAAGTATCCCTACCAGATGTCCGGCGGTCAGCAGCAGCGCGTTGCCGCGGCTCGTGCGCTCGTCACCGACCCCACCATGATCATGGCCGACGAGCCCACCGGCGCCCTCGATTCCAAGAGCGCTCGCCTGCTGCTCGAGAGCCTGGAGGCCCTTAACCGCCGCCTGCGCGCCACCGTGCTCATGGTCACGCACGACAGCTTTGCCGCCAGCTACACGAGCCGTGTGCTGTTCATTCGCGACGGCAAGATCTTCACCGAGCTGCGCCGCGGCGACACCGACCGCCGAGAGTTCTTCGACCGCATTATGGAGGTCGTTGCCATGATGGGCGGTGAGGGCTCCGATGCTCTGTAAACTCGCCTGGGGTAACGTCCGCCGCGCCGGCCGCGATTACCTCGTCTACTTGCTGACGCTCACCCTGGGCGTCACGGTCTTCTATGCCTTCAACACCGTCTCGATGCAGGTCGACATCGCCGGCATCGATGAAGAGGGCTTGGCGCAGGTTATGGGCAGCATGCTCGGCTACCTGACGTACTTTTTGGCCGGTGTCATGGCCTTTTTGATGGTGTACGCCAATAACTTCATCATGAAACGCCGCAAGAAGGAGTTTGGCCTGTACCAGGTGCTCGGCATGGGGCGCGGGCGCGTCGCCACGATCATGGCGCTCGAGACCGTGATAGTATCGGTCGTGGCCTTTGTCGCCGGCATTGTGCTGGGCGTGGGGCTCTCCCAGCTCATGACGTTCTTTACGGCTTCGCTCTTTAAGACACAGATCGCCAATTTCCACTTCTTTTTCTCGGTGCATGCGTTCAACCTGACCCTTGCCTGCATGCTCGTAATGTTTGTGCTCACGCTGTTGCTGAACCTTCGCGCCGTGCGTCGTACCAAACTCATCGAGCTTATGGGTGCCGAGCGTCGTAACGAGAGCATCAAGACACGCAACCCCTGGATCGCGATTGCCATCTTTGCCGTGGGCGTGGTGCTTGTGGGTGTGGCCTATTACCGTCTGCTACGTGATGGGTTCCCGCTAACTGCGACGGACAGCAAGCTGCAAGAGGCCATGAGCCAGTTTGGCATTACGACCGTTATGGTTACCGTGGGTACCTTTGCCCTGTTCTGGGGACTCTCGGGCATGCTTATCAAGCTGCTGCAGAGCCTGCGCAGCGTGTATTGGCGCGGCCTCAATATGTTTGCCGTGCGTCAGCTTTCGGCCAAGGTCAATACGGTGTGCTTTTCGATGGGTGTCATCGCGATGATTCTGTTCCTTGCCATCACTTCGGTGACGTGCGGTATGTCGATCGCCAATGTGATGAACGAAAACCTGGAGCGCTATAACCCTGTTGACGTGTCTCAGACGTATGTCTATTACACGCCCGAAACGCTCGATTACTACAAGGAGTATGTCAATCCGTCTGAGGCCGATCGCATGGTGCTGGCCGATGCAACGGTCGATTTGTACGCTGCATGGCATGGCGAGCGCAAGTCGGCGGACAACAACGACGAGACCGGCAAGAAGGTCAATATCGCCGATGTTGCCGGTGAGCATGTGCAGATCGATTCGTATCTGAGCTACCCGCTTGGCGGCTCGGGCCCCTCGGTGGTGGCGGGTGAGATGTGCAAGGCCATGGGCGAAAAGCTTCCCAAGGCGCTCGAGGGAAGCAACGCCGATGATATGGCCTGTTTGTGACGCCGGCGAGCCAGTACAACAAACTGCGCCAGATGATGGGCGAGGAGCCGGTGAGCATTGGCCGCGACCAGTACGTGCTTACGTGTGATATGGGCGGTGAGCTGGGCGACCTGTACACCAAATACATGGCCGGCGGTCATACACTCACCTTGGGTGGCATGAGCTCAAGCCAGCAACCGATAAGTCGGACAAGGACACGGCGGCCATCGCCAACTCGGCGATGGGCAGCAATCCCGGTACCGTGGTCGTAGCCGATGAGCTGTTATCCCAGCTTAACCTGCAGCCGTATTCCAGCAATCTGCTCGTTAACTACAAACAGGGGATGGATACGACCGAGGCAGACGAGAACATTAAATACACCTTGCTCGACAATCTGCTCGTTGACGGCAAGAAGCCGGGGTCATGGGGTGTCTTCATCACGCGTTCCGAGATGTACACGCAGGCGGCACAGATGAACGGCATGATTAGCTACCTAGCCATCTACATTGGCTTTGTGCTGGTCGTTGCATGCGCGGCGATACTGTCGATCCAGCAGCTCTCCAACGTGGCCGACGGCAGCCGCAGCTATCGTGTACTGGCACAGATCGGCTGCGACGACCGCCAGATTCGCCATTCGGTGATGGCGCAGCAAGCGGTATTCTTCCTGTTCCCGCTGGCAGTGGGCCTGGCGCACTCCTTTGTGGCACTTAAGGTGATCATCGAGATGGTGAGCACGTTCGGAGATATGAGCATCGGCGGCACCGTGGGCCTCACCTGTGCAATCTTCCTGGCAGCCTACGGTGGCTACTTCCTGGTGACTTACCTCATGAGCGCTGGTATGGTGCAAGCTGCCATCGCCACCCGTTACAGCGAGTAACAAGCGGGCAAAATCGTCGCAAAATCAGAGGCGTATGACCGCCGCGAAGGGACCGGGGGGCCTTTCGCGGCGGTTTTTGCCAACCTGGTGCGTCTCAGATACAAGTGAGTAGACTTATTTGGATATACCGAGCACACCGCGACAAGTGCCCAATAAAACCGCAGGCAGAGCTGTGTCGATTTGGGGCGTGCTCGGCCTTCTGCAAAAAGCCTACTCACTTGGTTTTCGCTGTTAGAAGGCCGTCGCGAGGGAAAGCAGTTCCCTCACGGCGGCCTTCACGTTTGCCCAGATAAAACCTGCCAAAATAAACCTGTCCCTTTTTGGTAGGTTATCGCTTCCAGAAGTGGAGGATCAGCGTCGTGCGGTTTTGTTGCTCGGTTTTGACCAGGATGTTGTGGATGTGGGTCTTGACGGTGCCCACGGCAAGGAATAGCTCGTCGGCGATCTCTTGGTTCGATTTGCCTAGCACAACCAGGCGCATGACTTCGGCCTCGCGGTTGGAGAGCTTGTAGGCGTTGCGGTAGAAGGGCATCTGCTCTTCGATGTGTCGATCAAGATCGCTGACGTTCTTTTCCTCGGGTGCCTCCTGCATGCGAATCGAAAGCACGTGATAGGCGTAGATAACCAGCAGAATCGCAAAGTAGCACGCAAAGATGTTCTCGCTAAAGTTGCGCTCGGATAAGTACAGCTGCAGCCAGGAGGGTGCCAGGCTCATGGGAACAACAAGGATGTTGTAGAAATCCTCGGCAACGATGCACCCGACCAGAATGGCGCCGATAATGAGGTGCTTTCGTTGATTGTTGACGCGCGCCTTAAGCTCGACCTGCGTGCTTTTATGCGCCGTCCAAAAGATATAGAGCCCCACAAATACAAGGAATACCTGACGTATCGTGTAGTAGAGCCATTGGTGCATGGGGCCGTAGGGGACAGCGACAATGATCAGCAGCTCGCTCAGGAAGAACGTTGCGACGGGAATAACAAACTGCTTTTTTGAATGTTTGTCGAGCAAGTCCATGGCGATGAGCCAAATAAAAGCTTGTGAAGCGGTTGCCACAAGCGTCCGCAACACAGGCATGGTAATTGAGTAATAGTCGCTGGCTGGAAAACTCTGGTTTTGCAACGTGTATTCAAAAAAGAAGATCTCGGTCATCTCGATGGCATAGCAAATAAAAACGCCGCTGCCATAGATAAAGAAGCGTTGACGAGACGAGGCATAGGCGGCAAGCGAAAGCACTGCCGTCACAATACAAATCAGGAGAATCGCTAGGGTATAGAAGAACATCAGGGTGTTCATCTGTCACCGTCCCATCTCATTTCACCTATGGCCGAGCCTGTATATCTTGCGGGATATAGACGCCTCAACCCTTCGTTCCATTGCGGATTAGGCGCCGAGTTACAGCATAGCGATATACCGTTCGCGGTTCCAGATAGTAAACCCCCTGCAAGCTCGCTACCTGCGGGTTTATATTGGTTTAGAGGGGGTGTAACTCCGTGAACGGTCTTTAATCCCGAATAAACTAGGTAAAAATTACAGACGGGTGAATGATGGTCTTGTCAACACGAGGCGTGATGTTCGAGCGCCTCATAGTAATAGTCGGCACGACCGGCGGAAAGGAAATCGACATGGCACTGCCTAAGGATTTTATCGACACCAACGACTTCACCAAAGAGCAGATCCTGGCTATCGAGGATCTTGGCCTGGCAATGAAGAAGGCCATTAAGGTTGACGGTTATTATCCGCACCTGCTCCGCAACAAGAGCCTTGGCATGATCTTCCAGCAGGTTTCCACCCGCACCCGTCTTTCCTTCGAGACCGCTATGACCGACCTCGGCGGCCATGCTCAGTTCTATGGCCCTGGCACCATC
Organism: Coriobacteriaceae bacterium AM49-12; assembly: GCA_027669365.1. Lineage (GTDB taxonomy): Bacteria > Actinomycetota > Coriobacteriia > Coriobacteriales > Coriobacteriaceae > Collinsella. The sequence goes on from JAQEDL010000002.1 coordinate 79,962, forward strand.
CAGCTCGGCGGTCACGAGTCCCTGGGCGACACCGCTCGCGTTATGGGCTCGTTGCTCGACATCATGATGGCTCGCGTTGACCGTCACAAGGACGTCGTCGGCCTCGCCGAGGGCTCCGCTGTTCCCGTCATCAATGGCATGTCCGAGTTCAACCATCCCACGCAGGAGATGGGCGACCTCATGACCATGCTCGAGAACCTCCCCGAGGGCAAGAAGATCGAGGACTGCACCCTGGCCTTCATCGGCGACGCCACCCAGGTCTGCGTCTCCCTCATGTTCATCGCCTCCAAGGTCGGCATGAAGTTTGTCCAGTTTGGACCTAAGGGCCACCAGATCCCCGACGGCGGCCTGCACGTTGGCACCGTTGAGGAGCGCGCCGAGTTCGGCAAGCAGATGATGGCCATCGCCGAGGAGAACTGCAAGGTCTCCGGGGGCTCCGTCGTCATCTCCGACGACATCGAGTGCATCAAGGGCGCCGACTTCATCTACACCGACGTGTGGTATGGCCTGTACGACGAGGAGGTCTCGGGCGAGAACTACATGGACGTGTTCTACCCCAAGTATCAGGTCACCATGGACATGATGAACTTCGCCGGCCCCAACTCCAAGTTCATGCACTGCCTGCCGGCCACCCGCAATGAGGAAGTCGTCGACGAGGTTATGGACGATCCCGAGCGCTCCCTGTGCTGGGTCGAGGCCGAGAACCGCAAGCACTCCATCCGTGCTCTCCTCGCTGCCTGGCAAGCGCACCCCGCTCAACGACGAGGGTGTCGAGTACTCCGCCAAGGCCGAGCTTCACGCCGCTCTCGAGGCTCTCGAGCAGCTCTAAGCCTCAAAGCTTCTAAAAGCACGTTTGCGGGCGGCGGATGCTCGTCTCCTGTCGCCCGCTCACCGAGGCTCAAGCAATTGCCTTAGTACCTTGGGCCTCGGATCTGTCCAAGACTGAGCGAAGGAGCTCATCATGAGCGACGGAAAGAAAAAGCTTTCCTTTTTGACGGTCATTTCGACCATCATCTGCGTCGTCTTCGTTTGCGAGGCCGCCGCTCCTGCTGCTGCCATTGGCAACCAGCAGTTCTTCTGGTGGATCTTCCTGATCCTGACCTTCCTGCTTCCCTACGGCATGGTTGTCGCCGAGCTCGGTACCACCTATGACGGCGAGGGCGGCATTTACGACTGGGTACGCGATGGCCTGGGCGACAAATGGGGCGCCCGCATTTCGTACTACTACTGGGTCAACTATCCGCTGTGGATCGCCTCGCTGGCTACCATGTTCCCCGACATCCTGGGCATGGCCTTTGGCGTCGAGTTCAACTTGGTCGCAAGATGGGTATCGAACTTGCCTTTGTGTGGATCGTCTACCTTATGGGCCGCTCAAAGGCGGCCGACTCCGAGTGGGTCCTTAACGGAGGCGCCATCATCAAGGTCGCCGTTGCCGTTATCGTCGGCGCTCTGGGCATTTGGTATGCCATGGAGAACGGTTTTGCGAACGACATGTCCGCCGCCACCTTCCTGCCCGAGCTCACCAACACCAACGCTCTCGGTTACCTGTCGATCATCATCTTTAACTTCATGGGCTTCGAGGTCATCTGCACCATGACCGACGACATGGCCGATCCCGCTCGCGATATCCCCAAGGCTATCATCGTTGGTGGCCTGTCCATCGCCGTGATCTACCTGTTCGCTGGCTTTGGCATCGGCGCTGCTGTGCCGGCCGATTCCATCGACCCCGACTTTGGCATGATTGTCGCAGTCCAGACCATGGTGGGTGACTCCATGATCTTTAAGGTCATCTGCATCGCCTTCCTGATCACCCTGTTCGCAAACATGGCCGCTTGGTCCTTCGGCGTTAACTCCGTTGCTCGCTACGCTGCCGAGCACGGCAACATGCCCAAGGTCTTCGCCTCGATGATCTCTGACGACGATATGCCCAACGGCGCCAACCTGGTCAACGCCGTCGTTGCCTCCCTGGTGCTGTGCCTGCAGCTGGTTCCCATCGACGCTATCTCCAATGGTGTTTTCTGGATGCTCTTTGGCACCTCCGTCGTCTTCCTGCTGCTCACCTACATCCCGATGTTCCCGGCGTTCCTCAACCTTCGTAAGAACGACCCGAACCGTGAGCGCATCTTCACGTTCCCGTTTAAGGGCGCCATGATGAAGGTTATGCTGGCCATCCCCTGCATCGAGCTGATCCTGGCCATCGTTGCAACGCTGGTTCCGTTCTCCGTCGATGAAATTGGCGACAAGGTCCCGATGATTGTTATCTTCATCGTGCTTGTGCTCATCGGCGAGATCGTCCGCGTCGTCAGCGCCAAGGGCCGCGAGACCGAGTACAAGGGCCTCACTCCCGAGCTGGCAGCTCAGCGTCTCGCTGAGGAGGCCGCCGAGGCCGAGGAGAACTAGAGCACCCGGTTCTGGGGCTCCAACCCTCCTCGCGTACCAACGTGCGCTTCGTCGGGCTTGTCGCTCCCGACTCCGGGCACTCTAGCCTCTTCGGAGACGTGCCCAAGCGACAGGTTTGCTAACCATTCCCCGGGTGGGTGTGAGCGATAGCTCCGGTAACCACCGCCCACCCCAATCTCTCTTCCGTATCCTTCGTGCGTTTTGTCTCCGCGCACTTGGTTACGTCGTCGCTTGCCGGTGCGATTCCGTGAAAACCGGCGTCGGGCGCCCCGACCTTTGCCGAGGAACGGGCGCCTACCATCTCTTGGTTTTAGGCTGCGGGCAACCCGCCCGCGGCAAGCGATCGTTCGATTTGGAGGAAATCTTATGCGTACGATCACCGAGTCCGAGTCCACCCCCAAGGCCGACGGCTTCTTTATGCCCGCTGAGTTCGCCCCGCAGGATCGCGTGTGGATGGGTTGGCCCCACCGCACCGACACCTGGGCCCACGGCGCCAAGCCGGCTCAGAAGCAGTATGCCGCCATCGCCCGCGCCATCGCCGAGTTCACCCCGGTTACCATGTGCGCCAACCAGGTCGACTATGCCAACTGCAAGGCCGTCTTCGAGGAGGACGAGAACGTCACCGTCATCGAGATGACCACCGACGACGCCTGGTTCCGCGACACCGCCGCCACCTACGTCATCAACGGCAAGGGCGAGAAGCGCGCCAACCACTGGCACTTCAACGCTTACGGTGGCCTTGTGGATGGCCTCTATTTCCCGTGGGACAAGGACGAGCAGATCGCCCTTAAGATGGCTGAGCTCTCCGGCTGCCGTCGCTATCGTCCCGATGACATGATCCTCGAGGGCGGCTCCATCACCGTCGACGGCGAGGGCACCCTTGTCGTGACCGACCAGTGCCTGCTTTCCCCGGGCCGCACCTGCTCTGCGGTTCTGGAGGAGGAAGAGGATCCCGAGTCCATCTGGCCCAAGTTCCACAAGAAGTTTGAGCCCTGGAGCGAGGAGCTTCGCGCCTATATGGACGAGCACCTCAAGGATTACCTGGGTGTCGAGAAGGTCATCTGGGTCAAGGAGGGCATCGACCCCGAGGAGACCAACGGCCACATCGATGACGTCGCCACGTTCATCGCTCCGGGCGTCATGGCCTGCATCTGGACCGACGATCCCGAGTATCCGTTCTACGAGCAGTGCCACGCTGCCTACGAGACCCTCTCCAACGCCGTTGACGCTAAGGGCCGCAAGATGAAGGTCTACAAGCTCTGCATGCCCGTGAACCCGCTGTTCATGGACCAGGCTTCCTGCGACACCATCGACGCCGACGAGAACGCCGAGCCGCGCGTCCCCGACGAGCCGCTGATCGCCTCTTACATGAACTACCTGGTCACCAACCACGGCGTTATCGTCCCGCAGTACGGCGACGAGAACGACCAGCTGGCCGTCGACACGCTCCAGAAGATCTACGACGAGGTCTGGGGCGAGGGCGTCTACAAGTGCGTCGGCGTCCAGTCCGAGCAGGTCGTCTTCGGTGGCGGCAACATCCACTGCATTACCCAGCAGGAGCCCTCGGCGTAACTCAGGCACGCCACCTTGGCGTTCACTCGTCGCTTACGTAGCGTCAGTACGCTACGCTCCTCGTTCGCGCCAATCTGGCGCACCTGAGCACGCCGAGTAAACGTCTGACTTTCCGAGCCGTGATGCTTCGGGAACCCAGCCGATCAATCGGACGGTCGGTGAATCGGACCATCTCGGGGCATTGATGGTCGGTTTATTCGATGTCTTGGTCGGTTGGGTTTTTCTTTGGGCACTCCGTTGCCTCCACTTCGGAGTGCCCTTTTCTTTGATTGAGTACGCGTCTGGCCTGGGATTTTTTGCGGGTTAGGCCAATTGTTCGCTTGAATTTCCCAGGTCAGACGCGTCTTCAATTGCCGAAAGTTATCGGTCGTGAACGCGGCCGTTTTGATCGGAGTATCTATGTACCAGCGTATCGTTATCTACACGCGCCTGTTCCGCGAGCGTTGGTCCAACAAATGCATCCTCTCCTCTCTCTGGGATGGCACCTGCACCGGTGACGCGGCCTGCAACCCTACCTTGGGCTGCGCCTTCGGTACAGATGCCATCCTTTTTGCTGTAGGGGGCGCGCGCATGGCAGGTAAAAAGTTCTCCCTGATCGAGGTCATCCTTTCGGTTATCTGCGTCGTGTTTACCATCGAGGCGGCGGCTCCGGCATCTGCCATGGGTAACGTACAGTTCTTCTGGTGGATTTTCCTTATCATTACGTTTTTGCTTCCCTATGGTCTGGTGGTGGCCGAGCTGGGTACGGCGTTTGATTCCGAGGGCGGCCTGTACGATTGGGTTCGCTTGGGCCTGGGCGACCGTTGGGGCGCCCGTTGCTCTTGGTGCTACTGGGTTAACTTTCCGCTGTGGGTGGCAAGTATCGCCTGCATGTTCCCCAGTGTCATTAATGCGGTGTGGGGTATCGAGTTTTCACTCGGGATCCGAATTGCCATCGAGATTGCCTTTGTGTGGGGCGTCACGGTCATGGCAATGCAGCCGGTGGCGGAGGCCGATTGGGTTATGGACGGCGGCGCCGTCATCAAGGTGCTCATTACCGCTGCGGTGGGAATCGTCGGCATTTGGTTTGCCTGCAATAACGGCTTTGCCAACGACATGTCGTTTAAGACCTTCATTCCAGATCTGGGCGACACCAATTCGTTGACGTACCTATCGATTATCCTGTTCAACTTTATGGGCTTCGAAGTGGTCGCGACCTTTGCCAGCACGATGAAGAACCCGTCGCGTGATATCCCCAAGGCGGTTATTGCCGGTGGCGTGGCCATTGCGGCGATCTACATCATCTGTGGCATTGGCATTGGAGCCGCGGTTCCCACCGAGCAGCTTTCACTCGATTCGGGCATTGTGGACGCAGTCGCCGCTATGGTGGGGCGCACCCACCCGCTGACGATGGTCGTGGGCGTGGCCTTTTTGGTGACGCTGTTCGCCAATATGATCTGCTGGAGCTTTGGCGTCAACAACGTAGCGAGCTATGCCGCACGTCACGGCAACATGCCGCGCCCCTTTGCGTTGGTGTCCAAAAAGACCGGCATGCCCAACGGCTCGGCGCTCATTAACGGCTGTTTTGCCAGTCTGGTGCTGCTGCTCCAGATTCCGCTGGGTGAGGGTTCCGACGTCTTTTGGGTCTTCTTCTCGATGAACGTCGTCTTTCTGCTCATGAGCTATATCCCCATGTTCCCAGCGTTTTGGCGTCTGCGCAAGCACGATAATCGCTCGCGTGTGTTCCGTGCGCCTTTCGAGGGCAAGGTGCTCGCGGTGGCGCTTGCGATTCCCGTGGTGGAGCTCGTGCTTTCGATTGTTGCTACGATTGTGCCGCTCAACAGCTCACCTGCCGAGATGGCAAAGTTGCCGATTCTCGTGGGCGTAGTGATTGGCCTGTTATTGGGCGAGGTTTCGCGCCTCATATCGCGCCGCGGCCGAAGCGTCGACAATCCCGGCGTTGGTGCACGGGGGTCAGGTTACTTTGCACCAAAACAGTAAGCGCCGCGAGTTGCGCAGCGCTTGGTGCATCTTGGATTACTGTTCGCGGTGCTCGGGATCGGAAACGAGCTTAGGCGCAAAGAAGGGGACGTGGCCCAGATAGGGGCAGCTGTCCGAACGCTCTTCGACGACACAGGGGACGTCATTGTAGGTAAGTGAGTCGCACAGGTGGACGATGGCCTTGGCGGCAGGGGCAACGAGTATTTTGAGCGGTGCGATAGGCGCCATGGCATCTCCTTTCATCGGTGAGACACAGCTTGTTTATCTAAACGATACAGTACGTTTAATCGGTGAGTCTAATCTTGCGGCAAAGAATCTGTCAACATCCTCACGGCATCTAGACAGGGGAGGCGGGCATGAGTTTCGCGTTCTATATCTACACCACGATTATCATGGGTGTGGCTCTGGTGACCAGTGCCGTGGCATTGGTGGTTTGGCTCATGACGCACCGTCGCGACAGCCTAGTGGCCGCGGCGGGCTTTTTGCTCTACATGCTCGATATGTCGGTCATCTTTTTTGACGAGTACACTCGCTCAAATATGACTACGCCGTTACCTTTAGCGAGCCGCTGCAGCACCCCTTGCTGCGCTGCGTGCTCGGTATTGCCATCTATGCTTGCATTGTGCTGTGGATGTTTGCACGCTTGCGCAAAAGGCCGACGTCGCGCATGCTCGGGCTCGCTATCGTGCCGTTTTCAATCTTGCAATTGCTGCTGGTGCCTCGCAGCGGCGCTGCCGGAGAGATGCAGCAGTATCTCTTTTGGCTCACGCGTGACCTGGGCAATGTAGGATGTCTTGCCTATGCCGCCTGGCATTACCGGTGCAGAGCCACTCGTGTTGAGAAGCTGGACCTCGACCGCTCAAAGCTCTTTTGGAAGGTGGCACTCGTTCTTGCGTTTTGCGTAATCGCCGAGGACACCTACATGATCTTGTTCTGCCACCCCGACTTTCAAAACCCCGTCATCAGCCTCTTTTTGTGGTATCTGTCCGAGCGCAATATCTCCGAAAACGTGCTGCTCGTGGTATGCGCGGCTCAGCTTTTTTGCCAGTTTAGCCATATCCTGCGTGTGTATGCCCGTCATCCGCGTGCCGATGAGGACGTGGCGGCCGAGAGCGCAAGCTCTGAGGACGACCTCGCATCGCGTGTGGTGATTTATGCCGACGCCCATAAGCTGTCACGGCGCGAGCAGGAAGTGCTCACACTGGTGCTGAAGGGCAACGACGCCCAAAACATCGCCAGCGAGTTGGTCATCAGCCCTGGCACGGTCAAGGCACACTTGCATCGCATCTACGTTAAAAGCGGTGTCTCCAACCGAGATGACCTCATAGATACCTTTTGGCGTTCCTAGCCTATTCTTCCTTGCATGCGGGTCTTGCCGTGTGGGCGGGCACGCCGTTGGGCGTAATGACGCGGTAATAATCTCAGACAATAAACCTGCAGGTAAAGCGTGTAAACCTGCTTAAACTGACCGTTTGCGGTCCCTGGCCTTGGCATGGATTTGCCCCTGTGTATCAATGGGTGTAGCGCGAAGCCGCGGACGTGGGACAGACGTCCGAGCACGGCTTGTAGGCACGCGCCGATGCGGGAGCGCTACGCTCCCAACCGAGTGCCCACGCGGGCGGTGCGTCCGCGTTGCAACCAAAGATGCCTGAGGAGGCTCACATGGACAAGGCTGATGTAGTTATCAAGAGCAACGCCGTTTTTACCGGCGATGGGCTCGAGCCGTTTAAGGGCGGCGTTGCCGTGCGGGGCGATAAAATCGTTGCCTGCGGTGACGATGCCCACCTGGCACCGTTTATCGGTCCCGATACCGAGGTGCGCGACTTTGGCGACCAGCTCGTCATGCCCGGCCTGATTGACTCGCACACGCATTTTGCCCAGGCGCGTTCATGACCGACCCCGATTTTGCCGTCAACCTCATCGACTGCACCAGTTTTGAGATGGCGATGGAACGTGTCGTGGCGTTTGCGGCCGACCATCCCGATAACGAGTGGATCCTGGGCTGCCAGATTATCCAGTTCCAGTGGGATGTCCCCGAGATGCCCACAGCCGCGATGATCGATGAGTACATCTCGGACCGCCCGGTCTTTCTGCAGCAGGTTGACCTGCATACCTTTAGTGCCAATACCTGCGCCATCAACAAGGTGGGAGTAACTTCGCAGACGCCCGATCCCGCAGGCGGCAAGATCCTTAAGGATGCCGAGGGCAATCTGACGGGCGTGTTTTCCAACAACGCCGGCGTCTTCTTTATGGACGAGGTCTACGACCCAGCGCCCGAGGTTGTTGACGCGTCGTTTGCAAAAACCGCCCGGCGCGCCAATGCCCTGGGAATCACTACGGTCGGCATGGTCAATCCTACGTTTGTGAGCATGGAAAACCCGTATGCGGTGTTGGCAGGTCTTAATGCCAAGGGCGACTTGCCACTGCGCGTGTTCCTGTACACCGATCTGTTCGAAAACGAGTCCTTAACGCTCGAGCAGATCAAGGAGAAATACGCCTTCTCGGGTACGCAGGTCGAGTGGCACGGCTTTAAGCAGTTTCTTGATGGCGTGTGCTCCGACCACACCGCTTGGATGCTTGAACCCTATTCCAACGCGCCCGATACCTGCGGTGAGCCCGCGGAGGATCCAGAGCGCATCCGTGCCGCCATTGTCAGGGCGCAGGAATGGGGCGTTGACACGCGCGTCCATACGATCGGCGATCGCTCGGTGCGTTTTGTGCTTGATTGCTTTGAGGAGGGCGAGCGCTTGCATGGTAAGCGGGGTTGCCGCCACTCCATGGAGCACAACGAGACGGTTGAGCCCGAGGATCTGCCGCGCTATGCCGAGCTGGGTATATGCCCTGGTATGCAGCCGTGGCACATGCTGCTCGATATGGCTGACCTTGCCAAGGACGATGCCGTGGGCCCCGAGCGTGCTGCGCTTTCGTGGCCCCTGCATAGCCTGCTTGCCAGCGGTGCCGTGGTGCACCTGGGCAGTGACTTCCCCGTTGTGGGCTTGGAGCCCATGGAGGAGGTGTACGGCGCGGTCTTCCGCATGCTCGAGGACGGCTCCAACCCAGAAGGGTGGTTCCCGCAGGAGCGCATCACCATGGCCGAGGCCCTGCGCGCCTACACCTACGGCAGCGCCTACGCCATGCATGCCGAGGATCGCATCGGTACGCTCGCATGCGGCAAACAGGCTGATATCTGTGTGCTCGACCGTAACCTCTTTGACTGCGAACCGGCTGAGGTCCTCGAGGCCACGGCGTCTCTCACGATGATTGCCGGCAAGGTGGTCTACGAGGCCTAGCGGGGCTGCTGCATCGCTGGGCGGTGCCGCAGCCTGTGCGTGCCGCCCATCCATTCATGCATCCATTCATCAATCTCTCATGGAAAGGGGAGAACAATGGCAGAAGAAACGACCGCCGCTGTTGAGGAGGAGCGTGAGCTTGCCTCGCAGCCGATTCCCGGCCTGGTGCGCAAGTACACCATCATCACCGGCCAGGGTATGCTCGCCCAGATTATCATGGTGGTCCTTGAGGGCCTCGTGATGGGTTGGGGCCTGGGTGCACACGGCCTGGCCTGTGTTTCGATCATCATGTCGGTCGAGTACATTAACCTGGCCTTTGGCAACCTGTTTGGCACCGGCGTGCCCGCCGTGGTGGGCAACCTTTTGGGTGCCGGCGACATTAAGGGCGCCAGCAAGGCGTTTAGCCAGGGTTTTTGGCTTACCACGATTGTGAGTGTGCTGCTTGCTGTGGTGATGGCTGTGTTTACCGAGCCCATCTGCGCATTCTTCGGCGCCACGCCCGACATCATGGCCGATACCGTTGCCGGCGTGCGCACCTTCTCCGTGCTGCTGCCGCTCACGGTCATTGGTCAGATGGTCACCGCCGTCATGCGTGTGGACGAGAAGGTTCAGATCCAGGCCAACCTCATGACCGTGTCTGCCATCGTCGCTATCTGCTGGCTTGCGCTTTCCACGTTTGTGCTCAAGCTTGGCGTTATGGGAGCTGGTGTGTACTACGGTCTTTCCATCGGTATCTGGGCCATCGGTATCTTCTGGTTCATCGGCGGTAAGAAGTCGCAGCTCCAGATCAGCGCCGCCGACCTCAAACTCGACATGGCCATCTGCGGCCAGATCATCAAGATTGGTTTCCCGTTCTTTTTGGTGCAAGCTGCCACGTTCATCTTCAACACCGTTGCCAACTCGTTGCTTGGCCAGCTCGGCGGCGACATGGGTTCGCTCTACATCGCGGCCTTTGGTGTGATCAACGGCTACATCCTCTACATTACCATGATGGTCGCCCAGTGCTTCTCGTACGGCCTGCAGCCCATTGCCGCCTTCAACGCCGGCGCCAAGGCGTGGGCGCGCCTCAAGGAAACGCTCTCCTGCACGCTTAAGTACCAGGTCGTGACGCTTGCTGCGGTGTCTGCTGTGCTATGGGTGGCCGCAACGCCGGTCTGCGCCTTTTTTGCTGGTAGCGATCCGGCGCTCGTCGAGGTTGCCGCCAACGCCACGCGCATCGTTATCCTGGCCGTGGCCCTGGGCTATCTTGCCATGACCATGTCGATGTACTTCCAGGCGGTTGAGAAGGTGGGTATCGCCACGTTCACCGGTCTGCTCCGCTACGTGATCTGCTCCGTGTCGCTTATGTACCTGCTTGGCAACATGATGGGCGTTCAGGGTGTCTGGTTTGCCTTGGTGGCGGCTGACGCCATCACTGGTCTTATCTCCATCGCCCTCGCCGTCCGCGAATCCAAGCGACTTGCCACGCTCTAGACTCGGACACGGCCGGCCCGCGATAGTCGAATAAGTCAACTCGCCTGCAAGCCACCACAATGGGGACAGTTCCCATTGTGGTGGCTATTGTTATTTAGGGTCTGAGATTTCGGCTCTATAAATAACGTTTTTGAACTGGGCTACTAAAAGATTGTGGAAAACACTACTACAAGATTATGGAAAACGCTACTGCAAGATTATGGCAAATGATACTATACGATTATGGTAACAGCGTTATAAGGGGCGTTGATATGGCCGAGTACATTAACAGGGATTTGCATGAGTTGCTCATTCGCATGGCGGGTTGGTTTCCTGTTGTGTCGTTGACGGGGCCTAGGCAGAGCGGTAAGTCTACGCTGGTTAGGCATGCCTTTCCCGACTATTCCTATGTCACGCTTGAGGACCCCCAAACGAGGCGCGCGGCCTTGGAGGATCCGGTGAGTTTTATCCGCAACCGAAAGGGCGGACTCATCATCGATGAGGCGCAATACGCCCCGGATTTGTTCTCGATGATTCAGGTTGTTTCGGATGAGCGGGGAGACGCCGGTCAATACATCCTTACGGGATCGCAAAACTTTTTGATGATGAAAAGCATCGGCCAGTCTCTTGCCGGGCGAGTCGGGATCTTAAAATTGCTGCCATTTTCGTTTCGAGAAGCGGAGAGGGGCCAGCAGGGGCAGTTGGAAGTGGATTTGTTTGCGCTCGAAGGGGGATACCCTCGCCTGCGTTCCGCCGGAATGCCGTCCTCGGTTTATTTCCCCAGCTATATTGATACCTATGTTGAGCGCGATGTTGTGGGCTTGCTTGACGTGCGCAATAAAGCGGAGTTTCATAAGTTTCTGTCCATAATTGCCCAGAGCGCCGGTGCTCTCATTAATATATCTTCGCTTTCTCGAGATACGGGTGTGAACGTATCGACCATTAAAAGCTGGTTGTCTATCCTGGAGCAGAGCTACCTGACGTTTTCACTGCAGCCCTATTATGCAAATGCCAGGAAACGTTTGACTAAAACGCCCAAGCTTTATTTTTACGACACGGGGCTGCTCTGCTACTTGCTCAAAATTGGATCACTGGAGCAACTTTTGGAGAGCTCTTATCTGGGGGCAGTTTTCGAAAACCTCATCGTTTCCGAAACGGCGAAGAGCCATCTCAACGTGGGCGAGAATCCCGAGTTGTATTTCTATAGGGACGACGGCAAGCGAGAAATCGATTTGCTCGACTGCACAAACTCAGGGAGTCCCAAGGCTATCGAAATAAAATCATCCAGAACGTATCACGATAAGTACGCCCGCCATTTACAGGCTGTATGCGATGAGATCGACATTGCAAAAGATGCGCGCTATGTTGTGGCCCGCGTGGATTCAACGTATGAGTCGAAAGACTGTAGCGTGGTCTCGGCGCGTGATTGGCTTTTGCGATAACAAGTTCGGCGTATTAACAACTGCCGCGAAGAGGATCGGACCCCTTTCGCGGCGGTTTTTGCCGATCCGGTGCGCCTCAGATGCAAGTGAGTAGGCTTTTTTGGATCTGTCGAGCACACCGCGACAAACGCTAAATAAAACCGCAGGTCAGAGCTGTGGCGTTTTGGAGTGTGCTCGGCCTCCTGCAAAAGGTCTACTCACTTGGTTTTTCGGCGAGAAGGCCGCCGCAAGGGCAAGCAGCTCTCCTCACGGCGGTTGGCGTTTGCCCAGATAAAACCTGCCAAAATAAACCTGTCCCTTTTTGGCAAAAATAAACCTGTCCCTTTTTGGCATGTCCCTTTTGGCGTGGCTGATTGGTTTGGGCTGTTTTGGAGAAAGCCCATGAGGCGGCACTCAGGCTAATCCTGCGTGTCGCCTCCGTACATGTAGACGATAAAGCCGTCGCCGGTGTCTTGGCTGTGATCCTCTAGGATGCGTTTCATGTTGAGGTGCTCGTAGAACTGCCGGTCAGAGTTGCAGTCGCTCATCAGGAAGAACTTGGTGCACCCGGCTTTGGCGAGTTCGGCGCGCGCAAGGTCGATGAGCTCGCGGCCGAGTCCCTTGCCCTGCCACTCGGGCACGATGATGATCAGGTTGAGCTGGCCCTGGGCATACTCGTTGCCTGTGGCGGCAAAGCGATCCGCCGTGGCCTTTTCGCGACTGTCGCCGAAGAGCGAGCCCTCGAGCTTGGCGTCGGCAGCCTTTGCCATTTCGGTTGCCTGGGCGAGCATCTCGTTGTAGCAGGACTCCCACGTGGGTTGGTGCGCGGCTTGCCGTCCTCGAAGATGCCGATGCAGCAGGCGGCGATAATGCGGCCCTCGGCCTCGGCGACAAGCGCGATAGGTGAGCGTTGCAGCTGCATAGCGATGTTAAAGCGCGCGCAGAAATCGGCAGCTTCGACGTCGCCGCGGTTGCGCAGCGTGTTGCACCACAGCTGGTTGTAGATGGCAGCGATGCCGGTCAGGTCGTCGAGCGTGGCGGCGCGCAGGGTTACGTTGTCAAGGCTCATGAAGGCTCCTTCCAAGTTGGGTCAGGCCACCTCTGAGTGTGACATGGACGCAGGGCGGCCGCATCAATCATTCGGCAGGCGAGCCCCGATCCTCGGGGACGGAGGAAAAGGGATCACGAGGATAGTCATTTGGGGACGTTCTTAAACGACTAGTCAAACAAGAGCGTCCCCAACGACTACCCCGGAGCAAGATAACGCCGCAGGTAGAGGACAGACAGACACTATGACCCAATCCAGGGGCACGGAAACGACAGGAGCCCCCGCTCGTGACCGCGGGTCGGGGCTGCGACAATGTTGTTGAAGTGCCAGAGGCGCAGCCGCGCCGCAACGAGGTTGGGAGGCTCCCGTGCCTAGATATTCTACCGCCTTCGGAATGGACGTACACCTCAGGTCCACCACCGTCTGCGCGCTCGACGCGGAGACGGGCGAGGCCGTGACGAGGAGGTTCCGCGGCAACCCTGGGGCGAGGTCGCGGAGTGGATGTCGGGCTTCCCCGGCCCGTCGCTCGCCGCCTACGAGAGCGGCTACCTCGGCTTCGCCCCGCAAAGGGAGCTCTCCGGGCTCGGCGTCGACTGCGTCGTCGCGGCCGTCTCCAAGGTCCCGAGGTCGGCTGCCGACCTCTCGTCCAAGAACGACCGCAACGACGCGGCCAGGTGTTAGCGCTAATCTAAAATTAACCACTTTCGCAAACGCATCTCGCCGAATGCGCTAACGCGCTTTCGCCGACCCCGCTAACGTACTTTCACCAACTGCGCTAACGGAA
>JAQEDL010000020.1:0-41621 GCA_027669365.1 Coriobacteriaceae bacterium AM49-12
GCGCCCGCGTGGTTGCTGTCTACAATGCGCCGTTGGGGCCAACTGCAATCGAGGCGCCACCAAGGCAACCCCAACGAGGTCTACCTGCGTTACCCGCGCTCTCCTCTCGCCGACCAGTCCGGCGACGCCGGCTTCACCCGCACGCCGAGCGATGACGCGTGCGCCTACACCTGGGGACTCAGTCTGATCAAGCGCTCAGGCTCGGGCGATAAACCGCTCGCGGGCGCCAAGCTGCGCATCATCGATGACCGTGGGCGCATCCTGACGACTGATGGCTCGTGGTCGGCGGATGCCGCCGCGTGCGTCATCACGGGCGCGGATGGTCATGTGGAATTGAGCGGTGTGGACGCGGGTGTTTACACCGTCGAAGAGGTCGCGGCCCCCAAGGGATACACCGCCTTTGAGGGCAAACGAACGGTGACGGTTACGGCCGAGGGATTGGACGTTAAACAGGTGCGGCCGCGAAGCCCAAGGTGACCGTATCGGTCGAAAGCCCCTACGGGTTGATACCGCCGATGCCGGGACGGGTTCGATTGGGCTGTCGGTGCTCAACACCCCAAGTAAAGAAGCAAGTCGAGGCTTTATGCCTCGACGGGAGATAGAACGTTGGTGCTGGTGGCGGTTTTGGCTGCCATCGGAGTGGTGGCTATTGTTGTCGCGCTCGTCATCAAGCGGGGAGGAGGTCGCCGTGAAAAATAATTGTCCCCCCCCCCCTTGCTCAATGGCGTACTGCCTCCGTAGCGAGTGACGAGCAGGTCTACCGACCTGATGATCATTGGTTTTGAAAAAGTTACTAGAGAACCCTCCAAGAAAGAGGACCCAACATGAAGATAACCAAGAACATCGCCCGCCTGGCAGTAACCGCCGGTCTAACCGCAGCTCTGAGCTTCGGTGGGGTCATGGCGCCGGTTACCATGGCGTTCGCTGTGGGTACGCCTGTGGCTACGACGAGCGGCAATGTGACGATCGAAAATGGCGGCTACGCGGGTACGACCTTTAAGGGCATCAAGATCTTCTCCGCTACGGTTACACAGGATCGGACAAGCGCTGATGATTGGGATTCTGCGGGGAAGAAGACGCTTTCCGATATCACGTGGGCATCGATTGATGCCGAGAAAGCCGTGAAGGGCGTGTTTGCTGGTGTGTCCGATGCGCCCGGTTCTACTGCTACTCCGCAGGAATGGGCGGATTACATTGCGCAAAAAGCCGGCAATAACGTTGGCGAGAAAGTAAAGGTTGATTCCGGCAGCGTGCTCGACAAAATCGCCAAAGCCTTGGAAGGGGTAACCGCAACTGACGACGCTACCGGTTGGAAAACCTCGCCCGATGGTAAATTCAATAATCTGCCCGCTGGTTACTGGCTCTTTGTGACCGATCAGCCCGGTTCGACTAAGGATACCAATAAGACCAACGGTAATGACGACGCGTTCACCTCACCGATTTTCACCATCGTCGGCGGCGCCGATGTGAATGCGGAGCCCAAGAAGAGCGTCCCCAACGTGACCAAGGCCGTCAAGGACGACGCGACGGGCGCCACGTTTAATAAGTCCGCCGACTCCCGCATGGATCAGTTTATCGAGTACCAGCTTACCGGCACGGTTGCGAGCAACATCAATACCTACAGCGACTATAAGTATACTTTCACGGATAAGCTGCCGAATTCTATGACGCCCAAGTTCGTTGATGGCACTTCTGATGTTCTGGATGTCAAGGTTATGATTGATGACAAGATCGTTAGGAACGATGGCTATTCAAAAGCATTCTCAGCGGATAACGTGCTTACTGTTAGCTTTGAGAATCTTAAGGCATGCGTTGATGAGAAGGGTCAACCCATTACCGTTAGCGAATCGTCCCATGTGACCGTTGAATATCAGGCCAAGCTTGATTCTGCAAAGATTTTCGTAAACGGCAAGGATAGTGCGATTAAACCGGAGTTTGGCAGCTTGGTGGGTAACCCCCAGGAGAATACCGTTACGTTGACCTATTCCAACAATCCTCACGCCGAGGGTACCGGTACCACGGTTAAACATCCTGCTTACGACTACACCTATGGTATCGATGTAACCAAGGTTGGTTCAGAGACTAACAATCCGCCTCTCGCCGGTGTTGTGTTCACGCTGCAAGAGCAGGGCGATGATGCCGACACCTTTATTATGGCAAACGGCACCAAGACGACGGATGGTAAACTGGCCGAGCTGACGACCGACGCAAACGGCAAGATTAACGTTGTCGGTCTCGATGAGGGCACCTACATCCTTAAAGAGGTCACCCCGGCGCCCGGTTACAACAACTCCGCAGCAAATGGCGTTACTTTCACTATCAAGAGTACGTTCGATCAAACAGGTAAGAATGTGAAGCTTGATACTTCCACCATTGATGCTGGCAAAGATGTTGTCATGGGCGGCACCGCAACGGCCGGGGCCGGCAAGCTCAGCTTCACCATCGTCGACAAGAAGGGCTCCAGCCTCCCGCTGACCGGTCTTAACGGTGTGACCTTTACTTGGATCGCTGGTGGCGCGGTGCTGTGCATTGGCGTGGCGCATCTCATCCGTAGTCGTAAGCGCGACGACGGCTCTGAGGAGTAGTTGTTCGCCTCGACTATCAATACGAGACATGAAAAAGCGGGGCACCCGGTCGATGCGATCGGGTGCCCCGCTACGTTTGTGTACCACCACAAAGGTGCCTGTCCCCTTTGTGGTGGTTGTCGGCTAAGCGGTGGGGAGTTCCGGCGCATTAGCCGGCTGCTGCGGCTTGAGGTGGGCGTTGTGCCAGATGATTTGGATGATGTAGCCGAGCATAAAGACAAAGGCCACGCCGCTGATGAAGCCGCCTACGAGGGGAAGCCCCGTGAGGGCGCTGCGATTACGCCACCAGCGGCGGCCATGGCGTAGCGGTTCTGGTTGTGTCCGACCATGCGTGCGATCGCGCACCCTGCAAAGGCACTCGACACCAGCGCGATGCCAATAACACCGCACATGAGGGCTCCGGCAAGCGACAGGCCAGCGATAGAGATAATCAGCAGCAGGACGGCGGGGACGATAGCAATCGTGCCCAGAAGACCGCTCACCCACAGGGGCATGGGGCGCTGGTGGAGCATGCCGGCGGCGCTGGCAGTCGCACGCGGAAAGACGAGCTCGAGTAGCAGAGCGACAAAGCAGGTGGAAAGCGCCGCGGCGACGATACCGCCGATGACATCGTTAACGGTGGAAGTATCCTCGTTCTCGGTGCGGTCGATCTTGAGCGCGCCGACCTCGGCTCCCGCGGCGCGCTCGGGGTCCTCGGAGACGTGCGCGTTTACGGTGCCGGTGATGTGGGCGTTCTTGCCCAAGATGAGCTTGTCGGCCCAAACCTCGACATCGCCATCGACGGTGCCGTCGATGGTTACCGTATCGCCCGCGAGCGCTGCCGACTTGGTGGAGCCTCGCAAGGCAACCGTCTCGCCTATCGCGTAGAAACAGTTGGCGGTGCTGTCGGAATTGAGAACGACATGCTGGCCAGCAACGGTCATGCTGCCATCAACCGTGGTCTTGGCAATGTCGATGGTGCGCGCCGCCAGACGGACGGCGCCGCCCACCGTGCAGTCGCGGATGGAGAGGCTCTCGCCTGCTGCAATTATGTCGCGGCCGATGGACGCATCGTCCAAGTTGAGGGCCTGCCCTGCCCAGTATAGGTCACCTTCGACGCCGGACGAATTGGCGTCATTGTCGGTCGCAAGTACGTTGCCTGCGGTGTCCGTGCCGGCGAACGACGCCGTGGGAAGTGCAGTGAGCGCGAGCGCGATGAGCGCGAATGCCATAAGCAGGCAGCGACGCATCTTGTGTGACGGCGCCGCCGCGGTTTGATTGAAAGCCATAGTTGATCCTTTTGTTAGGTGTTCGGCATATACCTAACAGGGTACCCAACGCGTGGCACTCTAAAAGAACCTCTCGGTTGCATTTCGAAGGATGAGCCCGCGCAATCTACTTTTTACGGTGCAAAAAGCGCGCGATGTCTTCTTCGGTGGGGCTTTTGATGTCAAAGCGCAGCGAGAGCCAGCGCAGACCCATGGTCACGACAACGCATACGACCAGCGCGGCGACATTGCTCATGATGCCGCTCATAACGAGACACACGTAGCTTGTCGATCCGGCGATGGCCGCGATGGCATAAAAGTTAGTACGTTGGAAAATGCCCGGAACCACGCCCATAAAGCCGTCGCGCAACATGCCGCCGCCCACCGCGGTGAAAAAGCCCATCATGATGCACACCGCCGGCGCAAAGCCGTAGACCAGCGCCTTGTCTGCTCCAGTGGCGGCGTAGATGCCGACCGAGATGATGTCGAGCAGGGGAATGAGTTTTTCGGGTTTGTCGACGATTGCCGGGAAAATATAGATGATGGCTGCCGTGGCAATGGAAAGTGGCAGCGCCATCGGCTGGTTGAGGATGTAGACGTTGCCCACCTGCAGCGTCATATCGCGCAAAAGACCGCCGCCCAGACCGCAGACCACCGCGAGCGCGACCGCGCCCACCAGGTCGAGCTTGTGCTCGCGCGCAACCAGCACACCCGAGATCGATGCAGCGACAACAGCGAACATCTCGAGCCAAAACGGAATGGCGACCATGGCATCCGATGCATGTGAGGTAATGGTCATAGCGGCGACGACGGGCAAGATGGGGTCCTTTGGATTACGGATTTGGACAATGCCCGTACATAGTACATGTTCGGTGCCGATTGCGACCCTATTGCTCGGCAAACGGTCGGGACTGGGTGGGGGCATGGCGTTGCTGGAATGCCAGGGGTCCAGAACATGTACGTCACCCTCCAAAAACGACATTTTCCGACATCTTTGGAGGCTGACGTACATGTTTGGATTGAGCTCACAGCATGAGTGAGTTGATTTACTCACATCCGGTATATTTCCCCACTTCAACGGACATAAGAGTTGGATACCGGCTCAGAGCGAGAGGCCCTCAATGGATACCCCTGTTCTCATTTCGCATAAAACCGCATGGCTTGTCCATCATGCACCCCAGAATTTGGTTCAGTCTCTTGCGCGGCACGACTACCAGATAGGCGCACAAGGCATCTCTACCCAGCAACGTGCTGCGCGCATACGACAGGCCCTTACCGACTGTGGCATTCCGTCCGATATGCTTAAGACTATCGATATCGCGGTTGTATTCGAATTTGAGCGAATTCGTACCAAAGGCGTCGTCTGCCACATTCTCGGACAAAATCTTCCCTACGAGCATATTAACGAGTTGACGCCCGGAATCTTCATCACCGACGAAGCCTTCACCTTCGTGCTCGCTGCCGAGTGGATGGATAGGATCGAATATCTCGAATATGGCTATGAAGTTTGCGGCGATTATCGCATGAGGCTCAATCCCGCCGACCCTTATACCGAGCAACCAGCCACCACCTCCAAGGATGAAATAACCGAACTGCTCGATCGGCACCCCGGCAAACCCGGTGCCACACGTGCACGGCTCGCGCTCAGGCACATCTATGATCACTCGGCCTCGCCTATGGAGACCGCTTCGGCAATCGCCCTCTCGCTCCCAACAAGCGAAGGCGGCGTTGGCATTCGAGGTATCGAACTCAACAAACCGCTCGAGATCCCTCAACGTCTCTGGCATTGCGCCAAAGCTCGAACACTCAAAATCGATGCGCTCGTGACCTATAAGCGCAGGGAGCTCGGTATCGAATATAAGGGCGGTTTTCACGATGAGCTCGAGCGCAAGGGAGCAGATGCGGAGCGAGAGGCCGTTCTCTCCCAAATGGGATATCGAATCGTTACGCTCACTTCGGCTCAGTTCGGCAGCCAGCTCGCCTTTCACCGCGCCATGAACAACATTCGCGAAGCACTCGGCATGCCTCGCTGTACCGACACCGGGTACCAGAGAAAACAAAACGAACTACGCAAGGCACTTATCCGCAACTGGAAAAGCATGCGAGACGAAGAGGCACCTTCCGAATAGTGCCACTCCCGTGAGCTCAATCCAAACGTGTACGTCAGCCTCCAAAGATGTCGAAAAATGTCGGTTTTGGAGCTGACGTACATGTTTGGGGAAGCGTGGGATCGAGACGTATTTCGATAACAAAAAAAGCTCCCATTCTTGGGAGCTTTCTCAACCAAAATGGCGGAGGAGGAGGGATTCGAACCCTCGTGACCTTATACAGGCCAAACGGTTTTCGAGACCGCCGCATTCAACCACTCTGCCACCCCTCCGCGTGGGGTAAAACAAAGCAGGCTCGAAGGCCTGCTTTGGAATTAACTGGCGGAGAGTCAGGGATTTGAACCCTGGAGACGCTTTTGACGCCTACACGATTTCCAATCGTGCTCCTTCGGCCACTCGGACAACTCTCCGTTAAATGCGAAAGTCAGTATACACGAGGAATCGTAAAGTGCAAACAGAAAAGTTGGCATTTTTTGAAACGCTTGGCTTCGTGACGGGATCTCGGAGGCTAAAAACGGGCTCTGACCAGCATGGCAGCATGCAGCAAATTGTTCAAAATAGGTATTTATAGACGATGTGGCAGCAATTTAAAAAACTTTGAACGGTGTTATGAACACTGGTATGCATTTCGCGACCACAGCCTTGCAATTGCTGACCTGCGGTTTGATTTGGTTTGTCCCCGCAGCGCCGTATCTTGTCCACAGATCCGTCAAGCATTTGGTCAGCATTTGGTTGGAAGACGCATGAAGTGCCGTGTGAGTATGGGCATATGTGGAGGTCATGAGGTTGTAGCTGCATATTCTTGCAGCCTGGGAGGTTGAAAGATATTATTACCAAGTCTTTTCCTGCTTCAGGCGCACCTTCACGACCTGAAGCCACATTTGCCCAGAGGAGGTGACAATATGAAGGCTTATGAACTGCTGTTCTTTGTTGACCCGTCGCTCGACCCCGAGACTCGTCTCGCTGTTATGAAGCGTATCGATACCACGATCGCTGAGGGCGCTGGCAAGGTCGACTCCGTTGACGAGTGGGGCAAGCGCAAGCTCGCCTACGAGATCAACGACCTCACCGATGGTGACTACACCCTCATCAACTTCCACGCAGATCCTACCCAGATCGCCGAGCTTGATCGCGTCCTGCGCATCACCGACGCTGTGGTCCGCCACATGATCGTCCGTCGCGACGACCAGGAGTAAGACTGTCGTTTTGGACTGGGCTTGTGCCCCAAGAGGAAGTAGTGAGTTATGAGCATCAATCGAGTGAACATCACCGGCAACCTCACGCGTGATCCCGAGCTGCGCGCCACCGCCGGCGAACCCAGGTTCTGTCCTTTGGCGTCGCCGTGAACGATCGTCGCCGCAACCCGCAGACTGGCGAGTGGGAGGACTATCCCAACTTTGTCGACTGCACTATGTTCGGCACGCGCGCCGAGGCCGTGAGCCGTTTCCTGGCAAAGGGAAACAAGGTCGCGATCGAGGGCAAGCTGCGCTACAGCTCTTGGGAGCGCGACGGCCAGCGCCGGAGCAAGCTTGAGGTCATCGTCGATGAGATCGAGTTTATGAGCTCCCGCGGTGGCAGGGTGGCTACGATCAGGGCGGTTACGCCCCCGCAGCCCCTGCAGCGCCCGCACCGCGTCCTGCCGCACCGGTGGCTACGCCGCCCGCGGTCGACGTCTACGATGAGGACATCCCGTTTTAAGGGCTGTTCACCTATTTTTGAGTGAGAGGCGGCTTCGGTTCGCCGAAGTTGCCAAACGAAAGGTATTTTGACATGGCTAATGATTTTTCTGCACGTCAGCCGCGTCGTAAGTACTGCCAGTTCTGCAAGGAGAACACTGAGTTCATCGACTATAAGGACACTCAGCTTCTCCGTAAGTACATGACCGACCGTGGCAAGATCAAGCCCCGTCGCGTCACTGGCGCTTGCACGCAGCATCAGCATGACATCGCCAACGCCATCAAGCGCGCCCGCGAGATGGCTCTCCTGCCGTACACCGTCCCCGTGGTTTCCTCTCGTGGCAACCGCGACCGCGGCTAAGAAGGGAGACGCATCATGAAGGTTATTCTTCTCGATGAGATCAAGGGCAAGGGCGGCGAGGGTGACGTCGTAGAGGTCGCTCAGGGTTACGCTGAGAACTTCCTGTTCCCCAAGAAGCTCGCTGTTGCCGCCACCAAGGGCAACCTCAAGCAGCTTGACGAGCGTCGCAACAACATCGCCAAGCGCGAGGCCGTCCGCCTGGCTACCGCCAACGAGACCAAGGCTGCCTTCGAGGGCAAGACGGTCACCGTTGACGTCAAGGTCGGCGACGAGGGCATCCTCTTTGGCTCCGTTACCGCCGCTATGATCGCCGACGCCATCAAGGCTCAGCTCGGTATGGACATCGACCGCAAGCGCGTCGAGCTCGGTAAGCCCATCAAGGTTGCCGGTGCCCACACCGTTGCCATCTCGCTGTACCGCGAGATCAAGGCCGAGGTTGTCGTTCTCGTTGGCGTTACCGCCGAGGAGCTCGCTGCCGAGGCTGAGGAGACCGCTGAGGTCGCCGAGGCCGAGACCGCCGAGGTCGAGACTGAGGCTGCTGCCGAGTAGCATTTGCTGCAACGCAACAATCTTGTTCTAAGAAGGGCGCTCTGGGAAACCAGGGCGCCCTTTTGTTTTCTACGCTCAGCGAGCGTCATGGCAGGCGTTATGGTGAAGTCCCAAATACAGGACCGTTCATCCGTTTCGTTCGGTGATGATTGCCAGGGCGCGGCCCGTTTTGGGACCGTGGCTGATACTATGGATGCTCGCAAGCGATATGAATGAGGATGCTCATGGCATATGACGAAAGGGAGACGGGACTGACGGTCGAGGACCGTGGCTCCAAGTTGGGTCTCCCTCAAAACCAAGATGCAGAGGCCAATGTACTGGCCGCCATGCTGCTATCGCCCGAGGTGGTCGAGGAGGCCCAGGTCGAGCTGCAGCCCGATGACTTTTACCGGCCCATTCATAAGACCATCTACACCGCGATGGTCGATATGTACAACAGCCGCATTCCCATCGACTCTATCTCGCTGATCGATTACCTGCGCAGCATCAACAAGCTTGATGCCGTGGGCGGCGAGGCCTACATTTTGGAGCTGATGGGTCAGACCCTATCGCTCGTGAACTGGCAGCACCATGCCGCCATCGTTCGCCGCGACTCGATGCTGCGCGAGCTGATCGGTGCCACCAACGAGATCAACGCGCTGGCCTATAACGCCCCTACCGACACCAAAGAGGTCGTGGAGCTGGCCGAGAGCAAGCTGCTCAAGGTCACGGCGCGCGAGGTTAAGTCGAGCTATAAGACACTGACCGAGTTTATGGTCGAGGCCTATAACGAGGCCGAGGAAGTGTGTAAGGCCGGTGGACAGGCCGCGGGCGTGCCCACCGGC
The DNA here is from genome assembly GCA_027669365.1 of Coriobacteriaceae bacterium AM49-12. GTDB lineage: Bacteria > Actinomycetota > Coriobacteriia > Coriobacteriales > Coriobacteriaceae > Collinsella. The sequence goes on from JAQEDL010000020.1 coordinate 9,351, forward strand.
TTCCCGTCGCTCGACCGCATGCTTATGGGTTTCCGCGAGGGTCAGCTCATCATTATCGGCGCCCGCCCTGCCGTGGGTAAGACGTCATTCGCTCTGAACCTGGCGCTGAATGCCGCCGCTGCGGGCTATACCGTCGGCTTCTTTTCGCTAGAGATGTCGGGCAAGGAAATTGCCCAGCGCCTGATTTGCGCCTACGCCATGATCTCGATCAGCGACTTCCGTACGGGCCGCATTAGCCCCGAGCAGTGGGCCAATATCAACGAGGCCACGCAGACCTTGTCTAAGCTCGACATCCTGATTGACGATACGCCCGGCACCACGGTGACCGAGATCCGCGCCAAGAGCCGCCGCATGCTCCACAACAAGGAGAAGGCCATCATCATCCTGGACTACCTGCAGCTGGTGAGTCCTCCGCCGGGACGGCGCTCCGAGAGCCGTACCGTCGAGGTTTCCGAGATGTCGCGTGGTCTGAAAATTATGGCCAAGGAGCTCAAGATTCCGCTGATCGCGCTGTCACAGCTGTCGCGTCAGGTCGAGTCCCGTACCGGCAAGCGCCCGCAGCTGTCCGACCTGCGTGAATCGGGTTCCATCGAGCAGGACGCCGATATCGTCATGTTCTTGGACCGATCCGCCGATGAGGCCGAGGCCTCGCGTGACGATCGACCCGACGAGGGCGTTACGCGTATCGTCGTGGCCAAGAACCGTTCGGGCCCGATCGGTGACGTCGACCTGATGTTCCTGCCGGCATCCACCAAGTTCTATGAGCTTGATGGGGCGCATACCGAGGAGTAGGACAGGCGCCCGTTGCACGGGTATACTGGGAATGTTTTGTGCTTCTGCGCGCCAGCGTGGCGCGTAGACAGTCCATGAATGTAAGGAGTAAACATGCCGTCAACCGTTTTGGTCGGTGCCCAGTGGGGCGATGAGGGCAAGGGTAAGATCTGCGACCTGGTCGCCGGCGACTTCGATGCCGTCGTGCGCTATTCGGGCGGTAATAACGCCGGCCACACCATCGTCGTCAACGGCAAGAAGTACGGCCTGCACCAGGTGCCCTCCGGCATCATGTATTCCGACCATGTGTCGGTGATCGGTAACGGCTGCGTCGTCAACCCCAAGGTTGTCCTTGAGGAGATTGACATGTTCGAGGCCGACGGCATCACCACCAAGAACCTCAAGATCAGTGGCAACGCGCACATCATCATGCCGTACCACATCGATCTGGATGGTGCTTTTGAGCAGAAGCTCGGCAAGAAGAACATCGGTACCACCAAGCGCGGCATCGGTCCGTGCTACCAGGACAAGATGGCACGCATCGGCCTGCGCATGCAGGACATGCTGGACGAGGCGCTGTTCCGCGACAAGCTGGAGACCGCTCTTGCCCGCGTGAATCCCGAGCTCGAGCTCATCTATCACCTGCCCACCTACACCGTGGACCAGATCTGCGACGAGTACCTGCCCATGGCCGAGCGCCTGCGCCCCTACATCACCGAGACGAGCCTGCTGCTCAACAACATGATCGACGAGGGCAAGGACCTGCTGTTCGAGGGCGCCCAGGCGACGCTGCTCGACATCGACCACGGCACCTATCCGTACGTGACGTCTTCTAACTGCACCGCTGGCGGCGCCATCACCGGCTCCGGCGTCGGTATGAAGAATGTCGACCGCGTGCTGGGCGTCATGAAGGCCTATATCACCCGCGTCGGTTCGGGCCCCATGCCCACCGAGCTTTCCTATGAGTCCGAGGCCGGCCACACGCTGACCGAGGAAGGCTATGAGTACGGCGTGACCACCGGCCGTCGCCGTCGCTGCGGTTGGTTCGATGGCCCCATCGCCAACTACGCCTCGCGTGTCAACGGCCTCACCGATATCGCCCTGACCAAGCTCGACGTGCTTTCGGCCTTCGACACCATCAAGGTGTGCGTTGCCTACGACGTCGATGGCGAGCGTTACACGAGCGTGCCCGAGCATCAGGCGCGCTTTGAGCATGCCAAGCCCATCTACGAGGAGCTCCCGGGCTGGAAGTGCGATATCACCGGTTGCCGCAGCTTTGACGAGCTGCCGCAGGAGGCTCAGGACTACGTGGCGTTTATCGAGGATCTGGCACACACCCGCGTGACGTTCATTGGCGTCGGCGCCGATCGCGAGCAGATCATCAACCGATTCTGGAAGTAATCGGCACTATTCGGTTATTGCGATATACCCCTTTGCAGCCCAAGCGGGCGGCCGAGGGGTATATTTGCTTGCAAAAGGCTCGCGCGGAGCGAGCCATTCATCCATAGAGGAGGCACCCTTGAAGGCGGACACTCAAACCATCGACATCCTGTTGTTGGGCAGCGGCGGCCGCGAGCACGCTTTGGCAGCTAAGCTCGCAGCATCACCGCGCGCCGGCAAGCTCTACATTGCGCCGGGTAACGGCGGCACCGCGAGCTGCGGCGAGAACGTGGTTCTCGACGATTGCGATCCTGCGGCCGTGGCGGCGTTTGCCCAGAGCCATGGATGCGGACTCGTGGTGATTGGCCCCGAGGCTCCGCTCGTGGCGGGCGTGGCCGACGCCGTGCGCGCGGCGGGTATTCCCTGCTTTGGTCCGGGTGCCGAGGGTGCCAGATGGAGGGCTCCAAGCTATTCTCCAAGCAGCTCATGGAGCGTGCCGGCATTCCGACGGCCGCCTACGGCTCGTTTACTGACGAGGCTTCGGCTCTTGCCTATGTGCGCGAGCAGGGTGCCCCGCTGGTCGTGAAGGCTGACGGCCTGGCCGCAGGCAAGGGCGTTATCGTGGCGACTGAGCTCGAGCAGGCCGAAGAGGCCGTGCGCGAGTGCTTTGGCGGTACCTTTGGTGATGCCGGCAACACCGTTGTCATTGAGGAGATGCTGGTTGGCCCCGAGTGTTCGCTGCTGGCCTTTACCGACGGCAAGACCGTGCGCCCCATGGCCACCTCGCAGGACCACAAGCGCGCGCTCGAGGGCGACCTTGGCCCCAACACCGGCGGCATGGGCGTTTACAGCCCGGTGCCCATCGTGACCGACGAGGAGCACGCCACCATGGTGGCGGTCATGGAGCAGACCGTGGCCGAGCTTGCTGCCGAGGGTATCGACTACCGCGGCTGCCTGTACGGTGGCTTTATGCTCACCCCCGCCGGCCCCAAGGTGCTGGAGTTCAATGCCCGCTTTGGCGACCCCGAGACGCAGGTCGTGCTGCCGCGCCTCAAGAACGACCTGGTCGAGGTTATGCTCGCCTGCGCCAACTGCGAGCTTGATCAGATTGAGCTCGATTGGCGTGACGAGTGGGCTGTGGCCGTTGTCCTGACGAGCGCGGGCTACCCCGGCAGCTATGAGAAGGGCAAAGTCATCACCGGCATCGCCGACGCCGAGGCCATGGAGAACGTGACCGTGTACCATGCCGGCACCGCCGTGGTGGACGGTCAGCTCGTGACCAACGGTGGCCGAGTGCTTGCCGTGACCGCGCTGGGCGACACGTTTGAGAACGCCCGCAACCTTGCCTACGAGGCCTGCGAGAAGATTGATTTTGAGGGCAAGACCCTGCGTCATGACATCGGTCTGCGCGCGCTGCGTGGCCGCGACGCCTGGGATGCCTAAAGTCCGAGAGGAATGAGACGGATGGACGAGAAGAACGAAGAACTCGTTGACGCGCAAATCGTCGAGGAAGATAGCCGCGCGTACGGACACGCCGAGGGCGAGCCGGGTGGCGAGGTTGTCGACGAGCCGATGCTGGTGCTGGGCGATGACGACCCGCACGATGCCGAGCTACACGAGAAGATTCTTTCGGAGGAGTGCGCCTGGAAAGGCAAGATCCTCGACGTCCACCGTCTTGAGGTTGAGCTGCCCAACGGTCACCGCAGCGCCCGCGATGTGATTCGACATCCTGGCGCGGCGGCCGTTGTGGCGCTTACCGAGAGCGGCAAGATTGTGCTGGTGCGTCAGTACCGCACCGCCATCGACCGCGTGACGGTCGAGATTCCCGCCGGCAAGCTCGATCCGGGCGAGGATCCGCTCGATTGCGCCAAGCGTGAGCTGCACGAGGAGACGGGCTTTAGGGCCGGCCGCATTCGCTTTTTGACGTCGATTGTCACGACCTGCGGCTTCTGCGACGAGATCATTCATATCTACCTGGCCACCAAGCTCGAGTTCGATGCACCCAACCCCGATGATGACGAGTTCGTCAACGTGGACCTAGTGCCGCTGCACGAGCTGATCGACGCCGTGCTCGACGGCAAGATCGAGGATGCCAAGACCGTCGTGGGCGCCTTGGCCTGCGATAGCATCGCGCACCGCCTTGGGGGCGCGGAGCTTTAACGAGTGGGGGTAGCCCTGGGACAAGTACTGCTGATTGCTTTGTCCCAGGGCCTTACGTTGCTGATATTTCTTTGAGGATCACATGCTGAAGAGGTTTCTTTCTTACTACAAGCCCCAGATGGGGCTTTTTGTTGCTGATACTGTTTGCGCTCTGGTGCTTGCCGCCATTGACCTGGCGTTCCCCATTATCCTGCGCAATTTGACCGGTGGGCTCTTTACCCAGGGTCAGGCTGCTATTATGCAGGCGCTCGGTATGATCGCGGTTGGCCTGGTACTGATGTATGCCATCCGTTGCGCCTGCCGCTACTTTGTGAGTTACTGGGGCCATGTGATGGGCGCGCGCATGGAGTCCAAGATGCGCGAGGACCTGTTCGATCAGTACGAGCGCTTTAGCTTTGCGTACTTCGATCGTAACAGCTCGGGTGACATGATGAGCCGCGTGGTCAACGACCTGTTCGATATCTGCGAGGCGGCACACCACGTGCCCGAGTGGATTATCATCTGCGGCATCGAGATCGTCGGCTCGTTTGTGATCCTCTTTGCTATTGCCCCGGTGCTGGCGCTTGCCATGGCCGTGGTGACGGCGGCGTTTGCGGTTATCATGTTTTGGCAGAACATGCGCATGCGCGAGGTCTTTAGCGACAACCGCAAAAAGATTAGCGGTATTAATGCTCAGCTGCAGGATTCGCTGGCAGGCGTGCGCGTGGTCAAGAGTTTTGCGAATGAGGAAGCTGAGCGCTCCAAGTTCCGCGCCTCTAACGACCGCTATCTTTCGTCCAAGGAGAATATGTATCACGCCATGGGCGTCTACACTGCGACGTATGGCCTGCTCTCGGGCGTGCTGTACGTGATCGTGGTGCTGCTGGGTGGTTGGCTAGTGGCGCAAGGCCAACTGCAGGCGGTCGATATGGCGACCTTCGCGCTCTACATTTCACTATTCTGCACCCCGCTCGAGACGCTTGTGAACTCGGCCGAAATGTATCAGAAGGCCATCGCCGGCTTTAAGCGCATGGACGAGGTGCTTTCGACCGCCCCGGATATCCAGGACAAGCCGGATGCCGCGGACCTGCAGGTGACGGCCGGCGCGGTTGAATATCGCGACGTGTGCTTTAGCTACGAGGATGTTGAGTTGGGCGTGGGCGGCGCCGACGGACGCCCTGTTATCGACCATATGGATCTGTCCATCAAGCCCGGCCAGACCATTGCCCTGGTTGGCCCCTCGGGCGGTGGCAAGTCCACAACGTGTTCGCTGCTGCCGCGCTTTTACGACGTGGCTGACGGATCCATCAGCATCGACGGGCAGGACGTGCGCGACGTGACACAACAGAGTCTGCGCCGTGCTATTGGCCTCGTGCAGCAGGACGTCTACCTGTTTGACGGTACGATTGGCGAGAATATCGCCTACGGCAAGCCGGGCGCCACGGCAGAAGAGGTCGCCGAGGCCGCCCGCCGCGCCAATATCGATGCCTTCATTGAGTCGTTGCCGCAGGGCTACGACACGGTCGTGGGCGAGCGCGGTAGCCGTCTTTCGGGTGGCCAGAAGCAGCGCGTAGCCATTGCGCGCGTATTTCTCAAGAACCCCAAGATCCTGATCCTGGATGAGGCGACGAGCGCCTTGGATAACGAGAGCGAGGAGGCGGTGCAGGAGTCGCTCGAGCGTCTGGCGCGCGGCCGCACCACGATCATCATCGCCCACCGTCTCTCGACCATTAAACATGCTGACGAGATTGCGACCGTCGAGCATGGTCGCGTTGTGGAACGTGGCACGCACGAGCAGCTTCTCGCCCGTGGCGGCACCTATGCCCGTTACTATCGAATGCAGTTCGAAGGTGCGCGTGCGCACGAGCTCGACTGATTGATATGACAGGAAGTATATGGCTGAGAAGAACCCTTTGACTCCGGAAGAAGTGACGGAGTTATTCTCCGAGATCGACGCATCCGGCGTTTTGGATCCGACGCTTGCCAAAAAGCGCACCGAGCGCATGCGCGAAAAAGAGGCTGCGGTCAAACGCGGCGACAAGGCGGCGCTGGCGCAGCTTCGCAGCGAAGATCGCGCAAGCCAGACAAAGCAGGTTGACCCGCTGTCCGAGGACGACCCTTCGGGCTCGCAGGTGAGCCATACCATTACGAAGACCGCTATGGCCGTGGTCATTGGCATCCTGGTACTGATCGTGGGCATGCAGATCGGCTACGGCGTGATGCGCCGCCTGAACACTGCCAACCTGTCCGAGAGCGTTTCGGTGGATACCGTTTCCACGGCACTGAAGGGCGGCCTTGAGTGGGGCAACGGCTTTACGCAGTTCCCGCTCGACTTTAGCGTCGACGAGGCGGACGAGCGCACGGGTACGGTAGAGGTGACGGTGTTGGACACATCGTCTGTCAACGAGCTCGACCTACTGTCCAACGGGCAGATCCAGGCGGCGGCGCTTGCGACCAACGCGCTGCTCAACGATAAGATCGACCGCGTGGTGTATAACGTGCACGCCTATATCGACGATGACAGCAAGATCCAGCACGACTCTTTCTTTGGCATGTTTCCCGCACAGGGCCATCAGAGCGCCATTCTGACGTTCGTGTGGACCAAGAGCTCGTCAAATGCCACGAGCATCGACTGGAAGATGCGTATCGTGAGCATGGACGACACGATTGCCGAGCGCATCCAAAAGCAGGTGAACTCGGTGTCGTCGCTGATTGAGGACCCGGCGGTAAGCCAGACCAAGATCACGGAAGAAAAGGCCGAGCGCGACTTGGAGCATCGCCTGCACGGCCGCGAGATCTTCCGCGGCGGCAAGCCCGACCGCACACCGTCCGATCTGCTGGAGCAGGATAAATAAAACGAATCGTCCCGCGTGAGTCACAAGCCCACGCGGGACGATTTTTAATCCCCGTCCCAGAAAAATCATTATGCATAGAAAGTCATAATTATCATTTCGTAAACATTTCGATGAAATTAACGCCATGAGGCATGCTTGCGGTTACAATACCGCGAGGCCTAACTACCAACCTTTAAGCCGGTCCGGAGAGACCGGGAAGGAGAATTATGGCGAACAACCATACTGCGGGCACTGCTGCCCGCACCTTCGCGCCCAGCGAGCTTTGCCAGCGCATGCTGGCCAAAACCAGCAAGGGCACCTGCGGTCCCTGCATCCTGTACCTTGAGGATGGGACCATTTTTTATGGCCGTGCATGCGGTGCCGAGGGTACCGCGACCGGCGAGGTCTGCTTCAACACCTCGCTTGAGGGCTACTTTGAGGTCATGACCGACCCGAGCTATGCCGGCCAAATTGTAACCATGACCTATCCGCAGATCGGTAACTACGGTATCGACGAGACCGACGTCCAGTCAGCCTTCCCCGGCGATACCGCTCGCCCCGCGAGCGCTCCCGCTATGCGCGGCATGATCGTGCGCGACATGTGCGCCACGCCTTCTAACTGGCGCTCGGCCGTCAGCGTGCCGGAGTACCTGCGTGCCCACGGCATCGTCGCCATCGAGGGCGTCGACACCCGCGCTCTTGTGCGCCACCTGCGCGACAACGGCTCCAAGATGGGCATTATCTCGACCGAGATCTTCGACATCGACGAGCTTGCCGAGCGTCTGGCCGCAGCGCCGACGCTGGTGGGCGAGAATCTGGTCAAGACCGTGAGTTGCCCCGCGCCTCACGAATTTGCAGCTGCCGACCTGCCCGCTACGCATGACTTTGCGCTTGCCCCTGCCGCTCCTGCTCGCCACAACGTGGTCGCCTACGACTGCGGCGTCAAGCGCGGCATTCTGGAGGGCCTCGTCCGCGCCGGCTGCGACCTTACTGTCGTGCCGTGGGATACGCCCGCGAGTGAGGTGCTCGACATGAATCCCGACGGCGTCTTTTTATCCAACGGCCCCGGCGACCCCGATGCCGTGGTGGAGACCTACGAGCAGGTGCAGCAGCTGATCGGCAAGGTGCCGGTCTTTGGCATTTGCCTTGGTCACCAGATGATCAGCTTGGCGTGCGGCGCCCAAATGGAAAAGCTTAAATTCGGTCACCGTGGCGGTAACCAGCCGGTTATGAACCTGGTGAGCCGTCGCGTGGAGATTACCGCGCAAAACCACGGCTTTGGCCTGCTGTTCCCCAGTCTGGGCAAACTGATCCCGGAACTTTCCGGTGGCGAGACCGAGCACGCGGCCGATGGCGACCTGCGCGTCTGGGTGCGCCGCGGTATCGCGCCGGTCGTGATGAACGAGCGCTTCGGCCGTATTCGCCTGACGCATGTGAACCTCAACGACGGCACCGCCGAGGGTATCCAACTGCTCGACGCGCCGTGCTTCTCGGTGCAGTACCATCCCGAGGCCTCGCCCGGCCCCACCGATGCCCACTATCTCTTTACCGCCTTTACGCGACTCATGGACGGCGAGGAGAACTACCTGGACATCGACACCGCGAAGGACCGCCTGCAGGGATGGAACTTTGCTGACGCTACCGAGACCGAGGAGAACTAACATGCCTAAACGTACCGACATTAAGCGTATCCTCGTCATTGGCTCGGGCCCCATCGTCATTGGCCAGGCCTGCGAGTTCGATTACTCCGGCGCCCAGGCCTGCAAGGTGCTCAAGGAGGATGGCTTTGAGGTCATCCTGGTCAACTCCAACCCGGCGACCATCATGACCGACCCGGGTCTTGCCGACCGCACCTATGTCGAGCCCATCACCGCTGAGTTTATCGAGCGCGTGATTAAGAAGGAGCGTCCGGATGCGCTGCTGCCCACGCTGGGCGGCCAGACCGGTCTGAACGCCGCCGTCGAGCTGGCAAAGGACGGCACGCTCGACAAGTACGGCGTCGAGATGATCGGTTGCGACCTGGCCGCTATCGAGCGTGGCGAGGACCGCAAACTCTTTAACGAGGCCATGGCCGAGATTGGCCTGGAGGTCGCGCGCTCGGGCTATGCCTACAGCGTGGCCGACGCCGAGGCTATCGCCGAGCGCGTGGGCTATCCCTGCGTACTGCGCCCGAGCTTTACCCTCGGCGGCGCCGGCGGCGGCATCGCTCACACCCACGAGGAGCTCGTCTCCATCGTGAGCCAGGGCCTCGAGCTCTCGCCCGCCCACGAGGTGCTGGTCGAGGAGTCTATCGAGGGCTGGAAAGAGTATGAGATGGAGGTCATGCGTGACCACGCCGGCAACGGCATCATCGTGTGCTCCATCGAGAACCTCGACCCCATGGGCGTGCATACCGGCGACTCCATCACCGTGGCGCCGGCGCAGACGCTCTCCGACCTTGAGTATCAGCGCATGCGCGTGGCCTCGCTCGCCATTCTTGAGAAGATCGGCGTCGAGACCGGTGGCTCCAACGTGCAGTTTGCCGTGAACCCCAACACCGGCCGCCTGATCGTCATCGAGATGAACCCGCGCGTGAGCCGCTCGTCCGCGCTGGCCTCCAAGGCCACGGGTTTCCCCATTGCCAAGGCCGCCGCGCGTCTGGCCGTGGGCTATACGCTCGACGAGATCGTCAACGACATCACCAAGGCTACGCCCGCCTGCTTTGAGCCCACGATCGACTACTGTGTGGTCAAGGTGCCGCGCTTTGCCTTCGAGAAGTTCAAGGGTACCGACCCCACGCTCACCACGCGCATGAAGGCCGTGGGCGAGATCATGGCGATCGGCCGCACCTTTGAGGAGGCCTTTGGCAAGGCTATGCGCTCGCTGGAGGACGGCCACCAGGCATTTGCGCCGGCGGCAAGGAAGGTGCCGATAAGCTGAGCGACGACGAGCTTGCTCAGGCCGTGGCAACCCCGACCGAGCATCGCATCTTCTTTGTGGTCGAGGCCCTGCGCCGTGGCTGGGACATCGCTCGCATCCATGCCATCTGCGGTATCGATCCGTGGTACCTCAACCGTATCAACGATATGGTGCAGGTCCAGGAGAGCATCCGCGGCCTGCGTGTGGAGGATATCGACGCCGACGCGATGCGCCTGCTCAAGCAGTACGGTACGAGCGACGCCGAGATCGCCGCGCTGACCGGCTCGGACGAGCGCTTTGTGCGCGCCTATCGCAAGGGTCTGGGCGTGGTTCCCAGCATGAAGACGGTCGATACCTGCGCTGCGGAGTTCTCGAGCGCCACGGAATACCACTACAAGACCTACGAGAACATCTACCGCACGAGCCCGGTCGCCAAGAAGTGCGTCGCCCCCGACGAGACCACGCCGGCGAGCAAGCCCAAGGCGATGATCCTGGGCGCCGGCCCCAACCGCATTGGCCAGGGTATCGAGTTCGATTACTGCTGCGTGCACGCGAGCTACGCGCTGGCGGCCCGCGGCTTCGAGACCATCATGGTCAACTGCAATCCCGAGACCGTCTCGACCGACTATGACACGTCCGACCGTCTGTACTTTGAGCCGCTCACCTACGAGGACGTCATGGACGTTATCGATGTCGAGCGCCCCGACGGCGTCGTGGTGACGCTCGGCGGCCAGACCCCGCTTAAGCTGGCGCGCATGCTCGAGGAGAGCGGCGTCAACATTATGGGCACAAAGCCCGATGCCATCGACTTTGCCGAGGACCGCGAGCGCTTTGCCGCCCTGCTCGACAAGCTGGGCATTATGTATCCGCCGGCGGGCCAGGCAACCTCGTTTGAGGAGGCCGAGGCCGTGGCCGCGCATATTGGCTACCCGCTGCTGGTGCGTCCGAGCTACGTGCTGGGCGGCCGCGGCATGATGATCGCCTACGATGCCGAGCACCTGCGCGATTACATGGCCGAGGCTGCACGCATTAGCCCCGACTACCCGGTGTACCTGGACCGCTTCCTGGAGGGCGCGATCGAGTCCGACGTCGACGCCCTGTGCGACGGCGAGGAGGTCTACATCGGCGGCATTCTGGAGCATATCGAGGAGGCCGGTATTCACTCCGGCGACTCTGCGACCTGCATCCCGCCGTTCAGCTTTAGCGAGAGCCTGCAGGCAAAGCTTCGCGAGACCACGCGCCGCATCGCGATGGCGCTGGGCGTACGCGGCCTGGTCAACGTGCAGTACGCCATCAAGGGCGAGACCGTTTACGTGATCGAGGCCAACCCGCGTGCCAGCCGCACCGTGCCGTTTATCTCCAAGGCACCGGCGTGCCGCTGGCCAAGTGCGCGGCGCGTATCATGGCAGGCGATTCCATCGCCAGCCTGGGCCTGCCGAGCGACGAGCGTCAGCTGGACTGGTTCTGCATGAAGGAAGCCGTTATGCCCTGGGGCCGTTTCCCGGGAGCCGACGTTATCCTGGGGCCCGAGATGAAGTCGACGGGCGAGGTCATGGGTATCGCCAAGAGCTATCCCGAGGCATACGCCAAGACGCAGCTGGCAATTGACTACAAGCTGCCCGACCCGAGCGCCGGTAAGGTGTTCATCAGCGTGTGCGACCGTGACAAGCGCCACATCCTTTCGGTCGCGCGTATCCTGCGCTACCTGGGCTTTGACATCTGCTCCACCGAGGGCACGGCGCGCGTGCTGCGCGGCGGTAACGTGACGTGCGAGGTCGTGGAGAAGATTAGCGGCCCGCACGACGGCGAGCGCCCCAACATCGGCGACCTCATCGCCGATGGCAAGATCGCGGTAATCATCAACACGCCGTATGGTCCGGGCTCGCGTGGCGATGGCTACCTGCTACGTACCGAGGCGGTGCGCCGCGGCGTGACCTGCGTGACGGCGATGTCCGCGGCCAACACGTACGTGAGCGCCATCGAGGCCGTGCGCGAAGACCAGCAGGGTCACGGCAGCGCCAACGACATGGGCATGGACGTCATCGCCCTGCAGGACCTGCCGCAGCACACGGTGTAGTGTGACCTGTCCGGCCGGGGCGGAGGGGGCCGAGTTTCCCCCTTCGCTCCGGCTGCAAGCAGAGTCGCTCAGTGGGAAACTCAGCCCCCTCCGCCCCGGCCTACGGTGACTCGGCTGCACCGTGTGCCGCCGAAGGGGCTTTGCGCGATGACTAGGGCTGAAAAAGAAAGTGAGTGTGGGCGTGCGTTCGTTCGATACGACGGCGCCCACGTTTTGGATTTATTGGGCTGTGGCGGTGAAGGTTGTTTTGTCGGCGGCGATGTGCACGTGCAACTTTGCCTGACCGTCGCAGCTGATGAGCACGCCTACCTCGAACGGGGTTCCTGTCTTGTCGTAGGTCGAACGCACGATGCGCATCGCCGCCTTGCCGGTGTTCTGTCCCAAAAGGCGCGCCTCATGCTTGTCGAGGTTGACCGTCTCGTAGACGGCATCGACGCTTGCGGGCAGGATGCCGGTCTTTTCCGCGATATAGGCGTAGAGCGAGCCATCCACGTCTTTACGCGTGAGCTCGGGGCAAAGTGACACGGGGATATAGACGTAGTTGAGCTCCATGGGTTTGTCGTTGGCGAGACGCAGGCGGCGAATCTCCCAGACAGGTGTCCCTTCGGGCACTTTGAGCCCAGAGGCGATGCCGCGGACGGCCGGTATGCTTGAAAAGGCGAGAATCTGCGAGCTCGGAACCCGTCCCGCTTCGCGCATCCGCGCGCTGAAATTCAGGCCAGGTCGATGCCGGGTGCTGAAGTTTGGGGCTTGATGAACGTGCCCTGGCCGCGTTTGCGCACCACGCGCCCCTCGATGACGAGATCTTGGAAGCAACGGCGCACGGTCGCGCGCGATAACTCCAGCCGCTCACAGATTTCGAGCTCGCGTGGCAGCGGCGTCTTGGTGTCGAACGCCTGGCTGGCGATAAGCAGAGCGATTCGATGTTTAAGTTGGACATAGAGCGGCGTATCACCGCTGCGATCGAAGGGTTCGGAGGCGAGAAACGAGATCATGTCCATGGGGTACCTCCATGTCGTGAGCATACGTGACATGGTCTGACACTGCGGGACAAACCGGTGATATCAGGCCCGATTCTTGTTGATATGTATGGTACATAAGGAACATAAAACATTTACCAGGCAATCTACCTGCTATTTTAAAAATAATTGGAAGAAAAAATAATTTAGGCACAAAAATAGTTGCTACCGTTAACCGATGAATAGTTGCCGTTCGCAACTATTTTCTTGTACCGAACATGCCCCAGCGCAACAATAATCTCGGCAAAAAGCAAAGCCGTGCGATACACGGCAGGTCGAGAGGAGACCGCATGCGGTATCTGGTAATGGTCAGTCACGGAACGCTCGCTCCCGGACTGCACAGTGTCCTCAAGATGCTCGGCAATGACGCCCCGAACATCTTGTCGACGAGTCTCGTGGACGGCATGGGCGCTGACGAGTATGTCGAGAACGTCAAGGCGATGCTCGCTCCTGTTACCGCCGATGACGAGGTTGTCCTGCTCGGTGACATCCTGGGCGGATCGCCGCTCACCAATGCTATGAACACGCTGGCCGAGAAGGACCTGCTCGCCCACACCATTGCCTTCGGCGGTATGAATCTGCCCATGGCTATGACCGCATGATGGGGCTTGCCACCATGGACCTGGATTCCCTCAAGCAGATGATGCTGCAGGAGGGCAAGAACGGTATGTCCGAGCTCGTTGTCCCGACCGATGACGCCGACGACGAGGACGACGACATCTAGGCAGGGCATCCGCCCCAATTTTTGTGATGGAGCGGGGGCTAAGAGGAAAGACCCCCGGTGATAAGGAAAGGGAGAACGCATGATTTCGTTCATCCGCATTGACGACCGTATGATCCATGGACAGACCGTTACCCGTTGGGCCCTCGAGTATCCCTGCGACGGTCTTATCGCCGTCAACGACGCCGCGGCGTCCAATCCCGTGCTCAAGGAGGCCTACAAGAGTGCCTCGGGCAAGAAGACGTTCGTGTGGACCAAGGAGCACTTCAAGGAGGTCTCCGAGAAGGTTCTCAAGTCCAACACCAAGTACTTCCTGATCACCAAGAACCCGCTCGACATGAAGGAACTTCTCGTCGATTTTGGCTTTAAGCCCGGCATGGACCGCATCATCGTCGGTCCCTGCAACGATCGTCCCGGCACCACCAAGCTCGGCAACAACCAGTCGATCACGCAGGAAGAGGCCCAGGCGCTCGAGGATCTCACCAACGCCGGCTACACGGTCGAGTTCGCCCTTATCAAGGAGAAATCCATTGGTGAGTGGCCCAAGTTCCGCGGTCAGTTTGGCTTCTAGTTAGGCGCCAGCTGCATTTTGGTACCTACAGCCTGGGGAAAGGGGCTGAGGAATAAAGAAAGGGGAAAGCATGGCAATCAATGCATTCCAAGCCGCGCTGTTCGGCCTGTTCGCCTGCCTGGCATCACTGCCTGGCATGGGCGGCACGACGATCGGCAACTACACTCTGGGTCGTCCTCTGGTCGCCGGCCTCATCGTCGGCATCATCATGGGCGATATACAGACGGGCATCCTCGTCGGCGCTGCCATCCAGGTTGTCTACATCGCTCTCGTGACCCCCGGCGGAACCGTCTCCGCCGACGTCCGCGCCGTGTCCTATATCGGCATCCCGCTGGCGATCCTCGCCATCAAGAACTCGGGCATCGATCCCGCTTCCGCTGAGGCTGCCGGCATGGCCGCATCCCTCGGTGCCGCCGTCGGCACGCTCGGCACTGTGCTCTTCTATGGCACCGCCACCATCAACCTGGTGTGGCAGGGCATGGGCTGGAAATGGCTCGAGAAGGGCGATCTCCACAAGCTCTACCTGGTCAACAACGTTCTGCCTTGGATCGGTCACATCGTCTGCTCGTTCCTCCCGACGTTCATCATCACCATGGGCGGCACCGCTATGGTCGACCTCATGAAGACCTACATGCCCATGGACGGCATCGCGATGAAGACGCTGTTCACCGTCGGCTCGCTGCTGCCTACCGTCGGTATCGCCATCCTGCTCAAGCAGGTCATCTCTAAGCCCACGGACTTCCTGACGTTCTTCTTCGGCTTCACCCTGTCCGCTGTTATGGGCTGCAACCTGATCGCCGCTGCCGGCATCGGCTGCTTCTTCGCCCTGATCAACTATGAGATCGCTTCGCTCAAGATCGACCTCGCAAACGCCCCCAAGGCAGCTATCGCCTCGGGCTCCGATGATGAGGAAGAGGAGGACATCTAATGGCAGAGAAGAAAAAGCTCTCTAAGAAAACGCTTGCCAAGTCGTTCCGTAACTGGTCCTATGGCAACCTGACCTGCTTCTCGCAGGAGCACATGCAGACCTTCGGTTACCTGTGCGCCATGCTTCCGATTGTCGAGGAACTCTACGACACGCCCGAGGAGCAGAAGCAGGCCCTTCAGACCTACTCCGCGTTCTTCAACACCGAGCCGCAGATCGGCACCATGATTGTCGGCGTCACCGCCGGCCTCGAGGAGGCTCGCGCAAACGGCGAGGCCATCGACGACGACGCCATCAACGGCATCCGCGCCGGCCTCATGGGCCCGCTCGCCGGCCTTGGCGACTCGCTGATCGTCGGTACCCTGATCCCGATCCTGCTCGGTATCGCCCTCGGTCTCTCGACCGGCGGCTCCCCGCTCGGCGCTATCTTCTATATCGTCGTGTGGAACCTGCTCATGTTCCTCGGCATGCGCTTTGCCTACAACCAGGGCTATGAGCTCGGCGGCAAGGCAGTCGAGGCCCTCGTCGGCCCCAAGGCAAAGGCTCTTCGTGATTCCATCGTGATGGTCGGTACCATGGTCATCGGTGCCGTGGGCGCAACTTGGGTCTCCATCACCTGCAGCCCCAACCTGGTGCTGCCCGGCGGCGGTAAGTTCCAGGACACGCTCGACGGAATCTATCCGCACCTGCTGCCGATGGTCTTCATCATCTTCTGCTGGTACATGATGACCAAGAAGAAGGTCAACCCCATCGTTATGATGCTGATTCTCGTCGTGATCGCATTCGTGGGCGTTGTTATTGGCTTCTTCGACCCGGCACTGAGCTACTAGTCATCATCCCCTGGCCCCCTGTAAGGCCGTGCGGCCTCAACCGCACGGCCTTCTGATTTTGCGCCGCCCTTCAAGGGCAATATGGCCAGCGACCTCCATCGCCTACACGACACCCGCTATATTGCTCTTGAAAGATGACGTATTCGAAAAACGATGTTCTTGTACATGATGCACGCTTTGCACGAGGAGGACCCATATGCACGAGAAACACGGACACGACCTTTCGCGCGACGACTTGATCCGCGAGGCAAAGATGCAGACCGATGCTATTCAGCGGCTCAACGTTTGGCTGCGTCTGGGCTATTCGCTCGTGGCTATTGGCTTTTTGGTGGGGATGTGGGGTATGCAGGGCGGCCCCGGCTGGGGCGTCCCCGCGGGCATCGTGTGCCTGGTGGTGGGCACTCCGCTTTCGATTGTGCTTAAGGTTGGCACGACCAACGCCAAAAAGAATGTTGAGCGTATGCTTGAGGCCGCGGGTATCGACGTTGAGGAGCTTATGCGACGCAAGAAGGACGAGCAATAGACTTCCGCGTTGGGGTATCATAAATAATTGTTGCGAATGTTAACTAATGTACGGCAAATGACGGTTTTATGGCCCTTCTAGAGTTGCAAAGGACAATATCCCCAGTGGATTACGATGACGTCGCTCGAAAACTGATTGTGTACTCACGTTCCTTGCCAAGGGATCCTTGAGTGCTGCCGGCGGCGCCAGTGTGGGCGAGGCACCGGTTTTACAGTATCTATCGGGTATTGACGGTGATGTCATTCCCTCCGAGATTGCCAAGAAGCTGAAATTCTCCCGTGCGCGCATGTCGCATATCTTGGATTCACTCGAGAGCAAGGGTTACGTTCAGCGCAGGACCGATCCAAACGATCGTCGGCGTGTGCTGGTGAGCATTACCGAGGAAGGCCGTGATTTCGCGGCGAAAAAAAATGCCGAGAGTGCGGCATCGCTCTCGAAGCAGCTCTCAGCGCTCGGCGAACACGATGCTCAGGAGCTCGTGCGCATCCTGAATAAAGCCTACAGCCTTACCTATGATGCCGACGACTACCTGGACAATCTATAAGGATGAAGGCAGACATTTAGGTGCATCATGAAATGCATCCGGGCAATTGTGCCCATCAGCCACCGTCAACATCTCATTCCAAACCAAATCAGCCAACGTACGTCATGGCAATCCCCGGTAGGTTGCAGGATGGCGGCTGAGCCTTTCCCTCGGGAAACTTCGCGAAGCCCAGTTCCCGAGGGAAAGGTATGGTCTGTGTAATACCAGATAAACAGTACATTTTTGCTAGATTGGTATTTGACTGAAGAACCAATTGGTATGGCTTATTAAGCCCACCTTGCCGCTGACGCTCATTTTACTGCCGCTGGTGGACTTCCGAACTTGGTTGCGCAAGTGCTCCCATATATTGATATGACCTAGTAGGTGGCTATCTGGTTACTACCAGTTGGCCCCTTGGTAACGGGTGGCCCCATTGTGCGGAATGTACCGAACATCCCCGTTTGATACGTTTTCCCATGCTGCCGGGGGGGCGTCCTCGGCACCTCAGCATCTCGGAAGAAAGGAGACCAGGTGCGCAGGAATTCCATTTTTACGAAACGGTGGGTGAAGGGAAGCGCGGTCCTCGTTGCCACTGCAGCGACGCTCGTGTTTGCCAATCCCCAGCAGGCGATTGCCACGCCACTCAAGGGCGTCGACTCGGCGACCGTGTCCCAGTCTGCCTCGAATGTCGTCGACATCGATTTCGCTGACGGCATCAAGGGCCGTATTACGTTCCTCGAGGACGGTATTTTCCGTTATAACGTCGACCCCAAGGGTGAGTTTCCGAGTACGCCACGCCGCGCAGTAAGTCCCACACGGCTAAGATCCAGGCTCAGCCCGATACCTCGGACACCTACAGCAAGCCGAGTGCGACGGTTGCCGACAAGGGCGACACTATCGAGATCACCGGCGGAAAGGCGACCGTGATCCTGGACAAGGCGACTGGCAAGATGAGTATCAAGTCAGGCGACCGTGTCGTGGTTTCCGAGTCCGCGTCCCTCGACCTTGATAAGAAGGGTACCGTCCAGACGCTCGCCAAGGAGAAGTCCGAGAACTTCTTTGGCGGCGGCACCCAGAACGGACGCTTCCTGCACACCAACCAGACCATCGCCATCTCCAACACGAACAACTGGACCGATGGCGGCGTTGCCTCGCCCAACCCGTTTTATTGGACGAGTGACGGCTACGGCGTGCTCCGAAACACGTTTGCAGAGGGTTCCTACGACTTCGGTTCCACGGACTCATCGACGGTCACGACTTTGCACAGCGAGAATGAGTTTGATGCCTACTACTTCGTGGCGACCAACGAGGGAGCTTCGAACGTGGCAACTGAGATGCTGCAGGACTACTACAAGGTGACCGGTAACCCGGTACTGCTGCCCGAGTACGGGTTCTACCTTGGTCATCTTAATGCCTATAACCGTGATGGCTGGTCAACGACCTCGGGTCAAAAGAAGTGGGAGACCAAGGGCAGCAAGTCCTCGAGCGAGAAGGGCGACGTTAAGTACGAGTCTGGCATGTCGACGGGCTACAAGCTCGACGGCACACTTGCGGCCGAGACGCTCAACGGTGAGGGCCCTACGGTTGATACCGAGAACATGAAAGCGACCGATTTCGACCGCCAGTTCTCTGCTCGGCAGGTTATCGATGACTACGAGGACAGCGACATGCCGCTCGGCTGGTTCCTGCCGAACGACGGCTACGGCGCCGGCTATGGCCAGAACGGTTACTACAAGACCGGCGGCGTCAACTCCGACGGAGCGAGCTCGGCCGACCGTCTTAACGCTGTGCGTGCCAACGTCGACAACCTTAAGAAGTTCACCGAGTATGCCAACTCAAAGGGTGTGAGCACGGGCTTGTGGACCCAGTCCAACCTTGAGCCCGACAGCAACCCTGAGACCCCGTGGCATCTGCTTCGCGACTTCGACGCCGAGGTCAAGACGGGAGGCATCACTACCCTTAAGACCGACGTTGCCTGGGTTGGATCTGGCTACTCCTTTGGTCTTAATGGCATCAAGACAGCTTATGACACGGTGACGACCGGCGCTAACAAGCGCCCCAACATCATCACGCTCGATGGTTGGGCCGGCACGCAGCGCTTTGGTGGCATTTGGACCGGCGACCAGTATGGCGGTAACTGGGAGTACATTCGCTTCCATATCCCCACGTATATCGGTCAGAGTCTTTCGGGCAACCCCAACATCGGCTCCGACATGGACGGCATCTTTGGCGGCGACCCCATCATCTCTGCGCGTGACTACCAGTGGAAGACGTTCACGCCCTCTATGCTCGACATGGACGGTTGGGGCACCTACCGTAAATCGCCCATGACGCACGGCGATCCCTACACAGGCATCTCGCGCTTCTATCTCAAGCTCAAGGCGCAGCTCATGCCCTATATCTACACGAGCGCGGCCTCGGCGGCCAACATCGACACGGGTAACGGCGATGCCGGCCTGCCCATGATCCGCGCCATGCTGCTTTCTGACAACTCCGAGTACGCCGCAAGCACTTCGACGCAGTACCAGTATATGTTCGGTGAGAACTTCCTAGTGGCACCGGTGTATCAGGATACCCAGGCAGATGAGAACGGCAACGACATTCGCAATGGGATCTACCTCCCCAACTACGGCACCGACGAGAATCCCACCATCTGGATCGATTACTTCTCGGGTAAGCAGTATCGCGGCGGCCAGGTTCTCAACAACTACGAGGCTCCGCTTTGGAAGCTGCCGCTGTTTGTGAAGGCCAACGCTATCGTGCCGATGTACGCCGAGAACAACAACCCCGAGGCAGTGAGCGACACCAACACCAAGGGTACCGACCGCAGTCAGCGTATCGTCGAGTTCTTCGCCACCGAGGGCGACGGCACCTTTACGCAGTACGAGGACGACGGCTCCTCCATCGAAAACAACACGACTGAGGACGATTCCTACGGCACGATCGACAATATCTCCTACGGTGAGCATGTGAGCACCGTCTACAGCTCCAAGGCCGCAGGCGGCACCGCGACCTTTACCGCCGAGGCCTCGCAGGGCGGCTACAACGGCTACGACTCCAACCGCACCACGACCTTCGTGGCCAATG
The DNA here is from genome assembly GCA_027669365.1 of Coriobacteriaceae bacterium AM49-12. Classification (GTDB taxonomy): domain Bacteria; phylum Actinomycetota; class Coriobacteriia; order Coriobacteriales; family Coriobacteriaceae; genus Collinsella. The sequence goes on from JAQEDL010000020.1 coordinate 29,649, forward strand.
TGTCCGCCAAGCCCACGAGCGTCGTCGCCAAGAACGGCGGATCCGCACTCAACGTGGTTGAGGTCAACTCGCAGGAGACCTTTGACGCCGCGACCCCCGAGGCCGGCCAGGCGGTCTACTTCTACAGCAAGACCCCCAACCTCAACCACTACGGCAGCGATGCGGACGGCACCGAGGCCGAGCAGGGCGAGAGCTTCAACAACACCAAGATCACCACGAACCCCAAGGTCTACGTCAAGTTCGCGAAGACCGATGTTGCTGCAGCGGCGCAGACGCTTGAGCTGGGCGGTTTCGTGAACGCCGACGCAACGCTCACAGCCGATCGCCTCAACGAGAACCTCTCCGCACCCACGAACCTTGCTGCCCCCGAGGACGTCACGACCCCAACGAGCATCAAGCTCACCTGGGGAAAGGTCGATGGTGCTACCTCCTACGACCTTAAGGTCGACGGCACTGTGTTTGCCGTGGGTGATGCGGCCGAGTTCACGCACACCGACCTCGCCTACAATAGCAAGCACACCTACCAGATTCGTTCGCGCAACGCCGAGGGTTACTCCGCCTGGAGCGATGTGCTCGAGGCGAACTCCGCACTCGATCCGTGGCGGAACGTCCCCGACGCCGAGCAAATCACCTGGGAGGCTCACTTTACGGCAGCCATAAGGCCGAGCTCGCCTTCGACCATGAGTTCCAGTCGGGCGACGGCGGTTTCCACTCCGGTGGCAACGATCTGGGCAAGGCGCTTACCGTTGACTATGGACGCGCTTACAAGCTCGATAAGCTCGAGTACTATCCGCGCGATGACGCCGGCAACGGCACTGTGACCAAGATGCGTGTTGAGACGAGTCTCGATGGCGTCCACTGGACGAGCCAGGAGGTCGATTGGGCACGTTCCGCTGATTGTAAGACGGTAGCGTTTGACGGCACCGTGGCCGCCCGTTACGTGCGCATGACACCGCTCGCCTCGGTCGGCAATTTCTTCTCCGCGTCCGAGATTGCCATCTACAAGACCGACGGCACGGATGGCTTCGCCGTGGGCTCCAACCTCAACAAGGCCACGATCTCCGACGGAGACTACTCCAACATGAAGAACTACCTGGGCCTCGAGAATCGCGAGCCCGATACCCCGACGTTCGGTTCGCAGATCCGCGACCACTTCGCCGACCTCAACGATAACGGCGTTTACGACGTCTACGATTACTCGTTCACCATGGCGGGTCTTGACGGTGGCACTAAACAAAAGGGCAAGGTCGCAGGTTCGCTCGCGGTGATACCGAGCAAGACCGAGGTCGAGGCTGGTGATGAGATCACCGTTGATGTCTATGCGGCCGACGCCAAGAACGTCAACGCCCTGGGCGCTCTCGTCAACTTCAAGAGCGACCAGTTCGAGTTTGTGTCCGAGAGCATCGCGCAGGACGGCTCGACTGCCGGCATGGAGAACCTGTCTCGCGAGAAGGTCCAGTTCGCGGACAGAACGCAGACTATCAATCTCGCCTTTGCCAACCGCGGCGATGGCAAGCTCTACAACGGTACCGGCGCGGTGGCGAGTTTCAAGCTCAAGGCCAAGACCGCCGGCAAGGTCGAACTGCCCTCGACATCTTGGCTCATCGGTCCGGCATGCGACGCGCTTGAGTTTGCGAGCGACGGCACGGTGACGATGCCGGATGTTCCTCAGCCAACGGTCGCCGAGTACGGTCAGGATGCCTTCAACATCACGATGACCAACGATGAGCTCACGACCGACGACGGGACCAACGTCGAGAAACTTATCCAGCAGAAGAGCTATAACGCGCTGTTCGATAATAACGAGGGCGACAACGGCTTTGAGTTCCTATGGGACTGGAGCGGCAACTGGGACAGCGAGGGTAAGCTTCCGAGTTACGTGAAGCTTCCCACCACGATGACATTCGCATTTAAGACGCCGTCGAAACTCGATAGTGTCGAGGTCGTTAACCGCAACGGTGGCAACGGAACCGTGCAGAAGATCAAGGCTGTCGTGACGTTCGAGGATGGCTCGACCCAAGAGTTCGCGGGCGGGGAGTACGATTCCTTCCGGGCTCGCTACGCCTTTGGCCTCTCTGCCGAGAACAAGGGCAAGAAGGCGACCAAGGTCGAGGTCACGCCGCTTGAGGCATCGGGTGACCAGATGCTCACACTGCGTGAGGTCAACTTCAACTACACGCAGGGTGTCGAGGCCATCGAGGGTGTCGAGCTAGGCAAGAACCAGACCGAGTTCTTTGAAGGCGACGTTACGCTCGTCGACGCCAAGGCCACGCCTGAGAGCGCCGGCTACCCCTATGTGACGGTCGAGAGCTCCGACCCCTCCGTGGTAAGCGTCTCCGCTGTTCAAGCTGGCGATAGCGTGAGCTACTACCTGCGTGCCAACAAGGCCGGCAAGGCAAAGATCACGGTGGCGTCGGTACTCGACCCCTCCAAGACCGCATCCTATGAGGTCGAGGTCAAGGCTGGTGTCGATACCTCTGCGCTCGTGGCAGCGCTTTCCAAGGCCATGGGCTACAGCGAGTCCGTCTACACTAAGGATTCCTATGCAGCTCTCACCACTGCGGTCGAGGCGGCTCGGAAGCTCCTCGACGGCGGCCAAGGCAGCTATAGCAAGAAGGATGTCGCAGACGCCACAGCCAAGATCGAGAAGGCAATCGACGGCCTCAAGATGCGCCCTGTCGATGAGAAGATTCTCATCAACACGCCCGAGAACCGCAAGAACGTCAAGGTGGCCGGCTTCTCGAGTGAGGCCGACTACGAGGGCAGCAACGCCGTCAACGCTCTCGACGGCGACGAGCGGACGCTTTGGCACAGCGACTGGGCCATGGGACCGGTATGCCCCAGTATCTGAGTGTCGACCTGGGCCGCGACTACGATCTCACCGACGTTACATTCCTGCCGCGCCAGGACGGCGGCACTAACGGCGATATCTTCGAGGCCGAGATACTGTCTCCGACACTGCCGACGGTTATGAGATGGGCACCGCCGTATCGATGGGTACGTTTGCCTTCGACAACGACGCCACGTACTCACCGACCGTGGCGACTGGAAACAGATGAGCTTTGGCGCCGCGCGCGGTCGCTACGTGACCGTCAAGGTGATTCACGCCGGCGGTGGCGACGTCGATGCCTACTGCAGCGTGGCGGAGCTCAAGTTCTACGGTACGGCCGTTCCCGATCCGGTGTCGAAGGATGATCTCGCTACCGCGATCGAAAAGGTTGATGCCGAGGTTGCTGCCGGCGACCTCAAGGCCGGTGACTACACCGAGGCCTCCTGGACGGCGCTCGAGAACGCCCTGGCGAGCGCCCGCGCCATCTTGAGCGACGAGGATGCCACGCAGGACGAGGTCGACCAGGCGCTCAGGGCGCTCGAGAGCGCCCGCGACGCGCTCGAGAAGACCCCGGTGGTCCCGGTCGAGAATCCGACTAAGAAGCAGCTCAAGGCCCTGGTCAAGCAGGCGAAGGAGACTGACACCAGGGGCAAGACGGCCGAGTCTGTCAAGGCCCTGACGGATGCCATTACCTACGCCGAGGACGTCTTGGGTGATGAGAATGCTTCCGACACCCAGATCCAGGCGGCCTATAGCCAGCTCAAGCTGGCCATTGAGAGCCTCAAGGATGCCGATTCCGGCAACCAGGGCGGCTCGGGCAACCAGGGTTCCGGCAATGGCTCGAACGGCGGCAACCAGGCGGGCAAGCCCGCAGGCGACAAGGCCCAGGGCAGCAAGAAGAACGGTTCGGCGATTCCCAATACCGGAGACCAGACGGCGGCGACCGTCGCGACCGTCGGTGGTCTTGGCGCCATCATCGCCGCGATCGGCGCTTTCTTCCATCGTCGCAGCAAGGCTAAGTAGCCCCAGCAACAGCTAAGCAAGCGTGCCCGCCGTCCCACCCAAGGACGGTGGGCACGCTTTTTGAATGTAGGCAGAAAGCTCCGACCCTTCGGCCTTAATCTCGCAAAGCGTTCCGTCTCCCGCCGAACACATCAGCATCGGCGGCTATACTTGAATTATTTGCAGTTAAGGGTCGCGGATTGGCCGCGTCACCGCTCTCAACAGGAGGTCTTTGTTTATGGCAGATCAAAAGCCGGTTGTCGGGATCATCATGGGCTCCAAGTCCGATCTGGGTGTTATGGAAGGCTGCACCGTCGAGCTCGAGGCGCTCGGTGTGCCCTATGAGCTCGTCATTGCGAGCGCACACCGCACACCGGCGAAGGTCCACGAGTGGGCTTCGACTGCTGCCGATCGCGGTATCAAAGTGATTATCGCCGCCGCCGGCAAGGCCGCTCACCTGGGTGGTGTCGTGGCCGCCTTTACGCCGCTGCCGGTTATCGGCGTACCTATGAAGACGAGTGACCTGGGCGGTATGGATTCGCTGCTGTCGATGGTGCAGATGCCTTCGGGCGTGCCCGTGGCCTGCGTTGCCATCAACGGCGCCAAGAACGCCGCCATTTACGCCACGCAGATTCTGGGCGCATGCGACCCCGAGTACCGCAAGGTTATCGAGAAGATGAAGCAGGAGATGGCCGACGCCTAGGCGTTCCGCCGTTTCACCGCAGTATAAGGAGAGCCATGTCCGATTATCAGGGAAAACGATTCAAGGCTTCTCAGATTCCCGATCCGTCGAAGCCGGGTGCTGCCCATGCGGCACAGCAGGGTCGGACATCCTCTCCTCAGCAGCCGCGCGCGCCGCGCCCCGTGACACCGGCGACGCATCGTCGACAGGACGCGCCGGCCGCATATCGACCTTCATCTTATAGCACCGCTAAGAAGCCGCCCCGGTCTTCATCGCATGCCACGCCGTCGGATTACACCGAGTCGCCGCGTAAAAAGCGCCGCTCCATCATTCCTATTCTGCTCATCATCGTGGGCATCGGTCTGATTGTTGCCGCCGCTGCCATCTTTATCAATGCCCAGATTGGCTATAAGCAGGCGAGCGATTCGTATCAGAAAATCGAGAAGCAATATGTAAGCGATAAGGACGCCAGCGGCGTGCCGATTATCGACTTTGATGCACTTGCTCAGACGAACCCCGAGATTGTGGGTTGGATTTACGTGCCGGGAACCAACATCAACTATCCCGTGGTGCAGACCAACAACAACTCCAAATACCTCAACACGCTGTTCGATGGCACGTCTAACGCCTCGGGTGCCATCTTCTTGGATAGCGATGACACCGCGCCGGGAATGGTCGACCAGCAGACCACGATCTACGGCCACCATATGAACGATGGGTCGATGTTCAACGTGATTTCGGATACGACTGACCAGGCAACGTTCGATAGCGTTGAATATGTGTACTACATCACGCGCGATGCGACGTATAAGTTGCGTCCGCTGGCGACCAAGGTGGTCGAGGACACGTATGCCAAGCGCGCACGACCAATTTTGAGGGCGACGACGGACTCAAGAACTACCTGTCCGAGATGCTCGACGGCGCTTCTGCCGTGGCGAGTGATGCCACCGATCGTGCCGCTTCGGCAACTAAGGTTGTAACGCTTGTGACCTGTCGTTCGCTGTCGCTGAGCAACACACGCGCCGTCATGGTACTCACGCCGGTCGAGGAATAAGTTGTTCGAGAGTAGCTAAAAAGGCCCCGTCCCAAATTGGCTACTCGACGACGGTAAGGGAGAAATGATGCTCGAGAGTGGCAAATTGATGCCTCGATTGATGCTTGGCTGCGCGAGGCCAAGGCCGATGCTTCGGCGGCAGGCTGTGGGATGTATCTGACGCATAACGGTGTGGTGCGCGCGACGCCCAAGGCTGAGGTGCGCGGAGTCGAGACCGATGGCGTGGCGCCTGGGCATAAGGTGGGCGGCATGGTGTTTGGCTTCGATGCTCAGAAGGTGCAGGCTGCTATCGAGGCGACGCGTGCGATGCCGGGTATCGGCTATGTGCGTGTGTGGCTGGCAAGCGGCGAGCTTGCCGTAGGTGACGACATCATGCTCGTGCTCATCGGCGGGGACATTCGCCCGCACGTGGTCGATGCGCTGCAGGCGCTCGTTGGCACCATTAAGAACGAATGCGTGAGTGAGGTCGAGCGCGAGGCGTAGAGGCTTGCGTCGATAGAAGGATCGTTTATAAAAATGCCCACCGGTACGTGTGATACCGGCGGGCATTTTGCGTTTTGGGCGCGGTGGGCGCTACACGCGCGTCGCATCCTTGGGGCTCATGGTCATGCTCTGGAAGCGGTTTTCCATGTACTCGTTATCGAAGTGCTCTCCGTAGAACTGTGCGACGGGAATGTCCGGCTCCGTGCCGTTAACGCGCTGGTACCAGTAGTCGAGCGACTGCAGCGTCATGACGCCGTCGACCAGCATGATAACGGTAAAGATGACGGTGGCCGAGTAGCGGCTCTTCCAGGGGATCTTGTTGATAAGCTTAAGCAGCCTCGGCAGCAGCAGCTTGATCCAGATGAGGCCGCCCAGGCCCCACAGGCAGGCGAAGCCCGTGCAGGTGCGTCCGCCCGTGAGGACCACGAGCGGATCGGGCAAACCGAACAGCGTTATGTGCGAGTAGCTCCACGAGACCACGCCAAACGCGGTCTGCATAAACCAGCCCACGAACACCTCAAAGCTGGCGCCGAGCAGGGCGCTCACCAGGAAAATGATGATGGGGTTCTTTTTGTAGAAGCGGTTAAGCACCATGGTCATGAGCACGGCGCCAAATCCGTAGATGGGGCTGAAGGGGCCAAACAGCATGCCGGCGCGGTTCTGATAGACGCCCGGGTCGTCGACCGTCATGTGCCAGATGTCCTCGGCGATCAGGCCGAGTATGCAGCAGACAAAGAACACCCAGAACAGGTTGAAGTAGTTGAGCTTGATGTAGCCCTCGCCGGTTTCATCGCGGCCGAGCATGCCCTCGGCGGCGGCGTCGCGGTCGAGCATCTCCTGCAGGCGGCGCTGCAGTTCGCGCTCCTGACGCAGCGTGGGGTCGACGGTTGCCGAAAGTGCAACAAGGATGCCGAGCTGGATCGCGGGACGCAGTAGGAAGGGCCCGATGCCCTGGAGCATCACGTCGACCAAAAGCTCGACGACGGTGAATGCAATAAGGATGTAGGACAGGCGGGCGGCGTTACGGCGCTGGTTTTTGATAAGGTCCAGGCCAAAGATGATTAGGATGACGGCACTTGCCGCAGAGAGCATGATGCCGGCGACGATAAGGCCGACTGCGACGAGCGTGTTATCGCCGAGCTTTTCGGTGGCGTTGCCGTTAACAAGTGCCGTGATGACCTGCCACATAAAGGCAGCGACTGACGGGAGCGTGCCCACGCCGGAAAGGATGCACAGGACGGCGTACACCTTAATGATGAGGGGGATCTTCTTGACCTCCGTGGCGCTGGGGACGCTGGGGTCGAGTTCGTTTCGATCCATACAGAACCTTTCTCGCTTTGTTGTAGGTTATAAGGATACGCCGCCGACCTGCCAAAAGACAGGACGAACGTCCCAATTGCAACTTTGTAATCCCCAACGGCGGACGCGGCGGCCATCTGGGGGCGCGGGCACTTACACTGGACAGACCGATAAAATGTTTGGCAACAAAACTGATTATTAGCTCGGTGGGCTTTTAAAAAGCGCTGTTCACGCGCGGGAGTGCTTGTCTTGCCGTGCGTATAATAAGGCGGGTAACGCCAAAAATACGAGGCTCTGAGGGGATACCATGTCTCAAGAAACCATCCGCGCGGCCGAGCGTGCCGCGGGACAGGTGAACACCATGTCGACGTATGATCCGGACTCCGACCAGCTGCATGAGGAATGTGGCATTTTCGGCGTATGGGCACCCGATCGCGACGTGGCTCGACTGACGTACTTTGGCCTGCGTGCGCTGCAGCACCGTGGCCAGGAATCGGCTGGAATCGCCGTGGGTGACGGCGGCACGGTTATGGTCCGCAAAGATCTGGGCCTGCTCGACCGCGTGTTCTCCAACGCCGACCTGTCGACGCTCTCCGGCCAGCTGGCCGTGGGTCATGTGCGCTACGGCACTGCCGGCGCCAAGAGCTGGGAAGCCTCTCAGCCGCACCTCTCTACCATCAATAGCGTCATTATCGCGCTCGCGCACAACGGCACCCTCGTCAACACCGACGAGCTGCGCCGTCAGCTGATCGAGCTGGGCGTGCCGTTCCTCTCCAATTCGGATTCCGAGGTCGCGACCAAGCTTATCGGCTACTTTACCCAGCGTACGGGCCACCTACGCGAGGGTATTCGCAAGACCATGGAGCTCGTGCGCGGCGGCTACGCCATGACGCTCATCAACGAGCAGGCGCTCTACGCATTCCGCGATCCACACGGCATTCGCCCGCTCGTGCTGGGCAAGCTGGTGGACGAGGGTCTGGACCAGGCCGATGCCGCAGCCGTTTCGCAGCTGCCGTCGCAGGACGGCGCCGCGACGGTCGACTCCGCCGTCCGTGTCACGCGCGCCGGCGGCTGGGTCGTTGCTTCCGAGACCTGCGCACTCGACATCGTGGGTGCCGAGTACGTCCGTGACGTCCGTCCCGGCGAGATCTTGCGCATCAGCGCCGAGGGCCTGGTATCCGAGCAGGGCGTGCCTGCAGCCGAAGAGCCCGCCAACTGCATCTTTGAGCAGGTCTACTTTGCCCGCCCCGACTCCATCATGAACGGCAAGAGCGTCTATGCCTGCCGTTACGACATGGGTCGTCAGCTGGCACATGAGGAGCCTGTCGAGGCCGACCTGGTCATCGGCGTGCCCGACTCCGGCCTGCCGCCTGCGGAGGGGTATTCGCACGAGAGCGGTATTCCCTTTGGCGAGGGCCTTATCAAGAACCGCTACGTGGGCCGTACGTTTATCGAGCCTACGCAGGAGTTGCGCGCCATGGGCGTGCGTATGAAACTCAACCCGCTGCGCGACAACATCGAGGGCAAGCGCCTGGTCGTCATCGACGACTCCATCGTGCGCGGCACCACCATGGTGCAGCTCGTCAAGATGCTGCGCAACGCCGGCGCCAAGGAGATTCATATCCGCATCAACTCGCCCGAGGTCATCTGGCCGTGCTTCTACGGTATCGATACGACGTGCAGTCGCAGCTTATCAGCGCCAACAAGACGGTCGACGAGATTTGCGAGTATATCGGCGCCGATTCGCTGGCCTTCCTTTCGGTCGAGGGCCTGCTGAAGGTCATGCCCAAGGGCGGTTACTGCGATGCGTGCTTTACCGGCCGCTACCCCGTGGCGATTCCCGAGAGCTTTGGCCGCGACAAGTTTATGGAGGGCTTTAAGCCCCGCAACCTGGACAAGCCGCTGCACTTTGACGACGACGCCGTGATCGAGAAATACGACGACCGCAGCTGGGAAGAGGAGCACGGCGAGGCATAAAACCTGCCATATGGGGACAGGTTTATTTTGGTAGGTTTTACCTGCTGTTTTGTTGATATGACGGCGCGTGCTGTTATGGCGCGCGCCGAAATGAACGCAACTATGAGCACCGTTTGGCGCCCGTGCGGCGCCACGGTAGTGGGAGAGGAAGGCTCAGATGAGCGACAGCAAGCATGTGACGTACGAGGACGCCGGCGTCGACACCGCCGAGGGCGGCCGCGCCGTCGACGCGATTAAGCAGATGGTCAAGGACACTAACCGTTCCGAGGTTATCGGTGGCATCGGCGGCTTTGGCGGCCTGTTCTCGGCCGCCGCGCTCAAGGATATGGAAGACCCGATCCTGATTAGCGGTACCGACGGCGTGGGCACCAAGCTCGTGCTCGCCCAGATCATGGACCGTCACGAGACGGTTGGCCAGGACCTGGTCGCTATGTGCGTCAACGATATTCTGGCTTCGGGCGCCGAGCCGCTGTTCTTCCTGGACTACGTTGCCATCGGTCACATCGAGGCCGAGCACATGGCAAAGATTATCAAGGGTGTGGCCGACGGCTGCAAGCTTGCGGGCTGCGCGCTCGTGGGCGGTGAGATGGCCGAGCACCCGGGCGTCATGGCTCCTGCCGACTACGACCTTGCCGGATTTACCGTGGGCGTCGTCGACCGTCCCAAGATGCTCGACCCCGCAAACGTCCGCCCGGGCGATGTGATCCTGGGCCTGCCTTCCACCGGCGTGCACTCCAACGGCTACTCGCTCGTGCGTAAAGTCATTGGCGTCGACGGCGTTAAGCCGGGCACGCCCGAGGCCGTCGCTAAGGCCGAGGAGCTGAGCCGTCCGCTCGAGGAGCTCGGCGGTGCATCGCTGGCAGACGCTCTGTTGGCCCCCACGCGCATCTACGTCAAGCCGATCCTGGAGCTGCTGCGCGGCGGCGCCAACGTGCACGCCATCGCCCACATCACTGGCGGCGGTATTACCGAGAACCTCAACCGTGCGCTCGCCGATGACGTCGACGCCGTGGTCACCCGCAACGGTGCCGAGATGGGCTGGGACGTTCCGCCCGTCATCACCTACGTGTCGCGCCAGGCCGAGCTTGCGCCCAGCGAGGCATGCAAGACCTTCAACATGGGCGTCGGCCTGTGTCTGATCGTCGCCCCCGAGGACGAGGCCGCGGTTACCGAGGCACTGGTCGCGCTGGGCGAGAAGCCGTTCCGCGTGGGCGAGTGCGTCGAGGGTTCCGGTAAGGTCGTGTACTCCGATGAGCGCTAACGAGCAGATGACTGCCGCCGAGGGCCTGGGCTTTGTGCCCTACACCCGTCCGACCGGCACCGATACGGCCGAGCCGCTCAAGATCGGTGTGCTCATCAGCGGTTCGGGTACCAACCTGCAGGCGCTGATCGATCTGATTGTCGCCGGCAAGCTCAACGCTTCTATTGAGCTTGTGGTGTCGAGCCGTCCTTCGGCTAAGGGTTTGCAGCGCGCTGAGCGCGCGGGAATCCAGACGCTTACGCTGTCCAAGGATGTCTATGCCGACCCTATTGCCGCCGACGAGATCATCGCGCACGAGCTGCTCGAGCGCGGCTGCGAGTATGTGGTCATGGCCGGCTACATGCGCATGGTGCGCACGCCTCTGCTGGCGGCGTTTCCCAACCGCGTGGTAAACCTGCATCCGGCGCTGCTGCCGAGCTTTACCGGCGCGCACGCGATTGACGATGCCTTCGCGCGTGGCGTCAAGGTAACTGGCGTGACCGTGCATTTTGCCAACGAGGTCTACGACAACGGTCCCATCATCGCCCAGCGTGCGCTGGCTGTTGAGGAGGGCTGGGATGTCGACACGCTCGAGGAGCACATCCATGCGATTGAGCACGTGCTGTATCCCGAGGTCGTGCAAATGCTCGCCGACGGCCGCGTTCACGTGCTGGAGAGCGGCAAGGTGGCAGTTGACCCGGCGCGCTAGTCGCTTGAAAAAGGGTCTCCTTGGTTTCCTTGAGATGTGAAAGCTTCATCAGAACCAAGAAATCTGATAGGGCCTCGTCCGTGTGCGGGCGGGGCCCTTTTGCGTGGCCTTTCATGTTTGCTATACTGCTAGCAGATAGAGAGGAGCCGCTATGGGTACAGCAACGGTGCAGCTCAACACGCGAATCGATCCTATGCTCAAGGCTGGTGGCGACGCGGTCCTAACTCGCAATGGATTGGGGGCGAGCGATGCTATTCGTGCGCTTTGGGTCTATCTTGTCGAGCATCAAACGTTGCCGGGATTTATGGTAGCGGATAAGCGCGAGGCGCCCCGTGCGGAGAGCTGGCCGAGCAGGGGTGTGGCCTAGCTTTTTCCTCGTTGGGGCTAAGCGCTTCGGATTTTGCGCCAGGTGGATCATCTGCGGAAGACTGGGATGCCGTACGAGATGATATGTATGACGCGATGATTGCCGACATCGAGCGAATTGCCGATGATCGAGCAAAACGCCTGCTTGTAGATACGAACGTTTGGCTCGATTATTACCTGCAAGAGGGGGCATTCGATGAAGCGAAGAGATTGGTTGAACTGGCCGAGGCGGGAAGTCGACCTTCTTTATGCGCCCACGACGGCAAAGGATGTGTTCTACATTTTGCCTCGGCGTCTAGCCCGGCGGAATGCGAACGGGATTAGCGTGTCG
>JAQEDL010000020.1:41721-45013 GCA_027669365.1 Coriobacteriaceae bacterium AM49-12
GCGAATTGCCGATGATCGAGGCAAAACGCCTGCTTGTAGATACGAACGTTTGGCTCGATTATTACCTGCAAGAGGGGGCATTCGATGAAGCGAAGAGATTGGTTGAACTGGCCGAGGCGGGAAGGTCGACCTTCTTTATGCGCCCACGACGGCAAAGGATGTGTTCTACATTTTGCCTCGGCGTCTAGCCCGGCGGAATGCGAACGGGATTAGCGTGTCGTTTGCCTCGGCGTCATGGGCCTGCATCGAGCATATGATGCAGGTAGCAACGGCCTCTCCACTTTCGTTGGCAGAGTGCGAGATGGCACGCATGCTTGGCAAGCGTATGCCGGATCTTGAAGACAACCTCATCATTGCTTCGGGCGAGACGGCAGATGTTGACTACGTGGTCACGAGCGACCGGCGCATGTTGGAGGCGATGCCCGAGGTTTGCCTGACGCCCGCGCGTGCACTCGAGATGATTGGGATCCTCGACTAACCTTGTCTGTCTGGTTTCGCTATCATATGGGGCAATGTGAACCCCATGCAACTTTGGAGGACGGTATGGCGGATAACGCCGAGGCGCTTTTCTCGCCTGAGCTGGTGTTTTTTGATTGGGAGTGTGCGACGCCGGATGAGGTGTTTGCGCAGCTCGAGGACGAGCTCGCTCCGCGCGGCTACATTGCCGACGGTTGGCTCGACGCCGTTCGCACGCGCGAGGATGCCTATCCCACGGGTCTTGCCATGCCGGCGGCAAACATTGCCATTCCGCATACCGATCCGGGGTTTGTGGCCAAGCCCTATATCGCGGTGGTGAAGCCCGCCGCGCCCGTGACATTTAACGCTATGGCTGGCATGGGCGCTCCGGTGCCGGCGCAGATCGTCATCAATCTGGCATCGCCGAGCCGGGCGGCCAGGTCGAGGCCCTGCAAGCACTTATGAATATCTTTATGGACGCGGATGTCGCGGCCGATGTGCTCGGCCAGACCACGCCCCAGGGCATGGTCGACGCCATCCGCCGTCACTTCTAAGGTGGGGCTGAGTCGGCACTTGGGGACGTTCCTTTTCTGCCGGCAGTTAGGGACAGTCCCCGTGTGCCGGCACATAAAGAACGTCCCCAACTGCCAAGTGCCACATCTGTCCCCTTTGCACCAAAATGGTGCAGATTAACCTGTCCCCAATGCACCAAGCGTGCCGCGGGGGCTGCGTTGTGACACAATGGCGTTTGTTCGATTCGTTATGCGAAAGGCCAACTATGGCAAATAAGAAAAAGAACTCCGAGGCCGCGCCGACGCCCGAGCAGCAGGCCCACGCTGCCTCCAGCTCTCGCAAGAAGCAGCGCAAGACGTACGTGTCCAAGACCGTCAAGATCGTCCTGGTGGTCATCGGCGTGCTGGCGATGCTGCTTTCCGTCTCGGCGATGGCGTGCTCCGGCCTTATGTCGCAGGCCGAGGACACCTCGGGCTACAAGCTGACCGGCGGCGTGGCTGCTACCATCAATGGCACCAACCTCACCGAGGACACCGTGACCAAGCAGATCATGAGCATGCGCACGTCCTATGGCTACACCAAGGACAAGGACTGGGCACAGTACCTGGTCGACAACGACCTCACGCCCAAGAAGTACCGCAAGCAGCTCATCGACTCCTACACGCAGCAGATTCTGCTTCAGCAGGCGCAGAAGGAAAACGGCGTGACGGTGTCGGATGAGGAAGTCGAGAAGGCTTGGAAGGACGCGTGCAAGAGCGCGGGCGGCGCCAAGACCTTTAAGAAGACCCTTAAGACTTACGGCTACACCGAGGACACCTATAAGAGCTCGCTCAAGGAGAGCCTGGCGCAGCAAAAGCTCAAGGAAGCCGTGGCGCCCACCAGCAAGCCCAAGGACAGCGAGATCGTCGATTACATCAACGAGAACCTGTCGAAGTACAACGATGCCCGCCGCTCGTCGAACATCCTGATCAAGGTCGATTCCGACGCATCCGACGAGGACAAGGCTGCCGCCAAGGCCAAGGCGCAGGAGTGCCTGGACAAGATTAACTCCGGCGAGCTGAGCTTTGAAGACGCCGTGAAGCAGTATTCCGACGACACCGGTTCCAAGGAGAAGAAGGGCGACGTGGGCTGGGACAAGCTCACCACCTTCGTCGACAGCTATCAGGCGGCGCTCGAAGGCCTTAACAAGGGCGACGTGAGCGACGTCGTCGAGTCGACGTATGGTTACCACATCATCAAGTGCACCGACTACTTCCATGTCGATAGCCAGGTCGATGACATTAAACAGGTGCCCAAGGACATCAAGAAGTATGTCTCCAACGTGGTGAAGACGCAGGCAGAGAGCACTGCGTACAGCGAGTGGCTGGAGCAGTACAAGAAGGACGCCTACATCACCGTTAACCCCATGCCCAAGGACGTGCCGTACAACGTCAGCCTGAAGGGCGTCACCAAGAGTTCGACCGACAATTCGTCGACGACTGAGTAATCATGGGGCGGCGCTCGTGTGAGTGCCGCCCGCACTATTGAGGAGGATTTGCAGATGACCAACGAAGAGCTGCAGAAGGAAATGATCGCAGCCATGAAGGCTAAGGACAAGGTTCGCCTGTCTATCATTCGCCAGGTTAAGGCCGAAGTGAAGAACATCGAGGTCAACGAGCGTCGCGATGTGACCGAGGAAGACGTCAACAGCATGATCAAGCGTCTGATTAAGCAGACGAGCGAGACGCTGGAGATGTCCATCAAGGCCGGCACCGACCAGGAGCGTACCGACAACCTGACCGAGCAGGTCAAGATTCTGGAGAGCCTGCTGCCCGCGCAGGTTTCGGGCGAGGAGCTCGAGGCCTGATCGAGCAGGTTATCGCCGAGCTGGGTGCCACGTCCAAGAAGCAGATGGGCCAGGTCATGGGCGCGCTCGGCAAGGCCACCGGCGGCAACTTCGACAAGCCTGCCGCGGCAAAGATCGTCGGCGCAAAGCTGGCGTAATTTGTTACGCGGTTTTACCAAACCGCGTAACGGCTCGACGCTGCAAACCCGTACACGCGGCAATCTGACGTTCAATTTCAAGGGCGCGACCATAAGGTCTGCGCCCTTTCATTTCACGTCACCTTGCTCGCGTGTACGGGTTTTCGCTGACTTATGCTCAACAAGGGCGGTTGTATTATTTTCGGTGCTCATTGGGGACAGACTTAAATGAGTACCACGGGGGGTACTCATTTGAACTGCGTCCCGAATCTTGGCCTTCTTTATTAGAAGCGAACACTAGGACGCTTTCAATAGCCGTTTCCGAAACTCCACCGGGGTGAGGCCGCCGAGCGCCACTTGG
>JAQEDL010000021.1:0-43892 GCA_027669365.1 Coriobacteriaceae bacterium AM49-12
TCGCGCCCGCGCCGAGCGCCGTGCCGAGGGCAACAGCCTGTCGCGCTATCTGCTGGCTCGCTTGCGCGGAGAGGCCGCCGAGGGCGATGTCGCCACGACCGTTGAGGGAGATGGGACCGACGTTTCGGCATCTGACGCCACTGACGTCGAGCCTTCCGCAAAGGACGCCGACAAGTGATGAAGCACGTGCTCCGCGTGATCAACGTGTTGGCGACCGTGGTGATCCTGGTCGCCTTTGTGGTGTTGCTGCGCACGGTGTTCACGCCCGCTGGTGAGATCCCCACCATCATGGGCTATGGCTTTATGCGTACGCTGACCGGCTCTATGGAGCCGGCGATTCCCGTGCACTCGTTTATCGTCGTCGATACCGACAACAGTCAGGCCTACCAGGTGGGTGACATCATCACCTTCCATTCGTCCGATGACGCGCTGGAGGGTTCACTCAACACGCACCGCATCGTTGCCGTGGAGGCCGCGGCCGACGGCACGCCGGTCTACCGCACCAAGGGCGATGCCAATCCGGTCGAGGACGCCGCGCCCGTGCCCGCCGCCGACGTGGTGGGCCGCGTGGTCTTTGTCTCGGCGGGGCTGGGCGTGGTGGTCTCGTTGCTCACCAATCCGCTGCTGTTCTTTCCGCTTATCGTGGTGCCGCTGATCGTGCTGCTGGTGCTCGAGATTCGCCATATGGTCAAGACAACGCAAGAGGTGGCACGCGCCGAGGACGAGGCCGCCCTGCGCGCAGCCGTGGAGCAGATTCGCGAAAAGCGCCGTCGCGAGCAGGAGGAGCAGGGCGACGCCGGTGACGAGGGCGATGCCGACGGTGGCCATACCGATGAAAGTGCGGAAGCCGATCCCGGCGCCCCAGGCGATTCCAACCGCTCGGCATAGCTCTTCGGTGCCTTTCGTCCCTGCAATTTGGATGCTCGTAGATGTTCCGAATCGCCCGCATTTCCGTATCAATATTCGTGCTACAGTTTGAGCGCTTTGTTGCCAATTGATTTCTGGGGAGTGGGATGGAACAGAAGCGCTCGGCGCAGTGTGCACGTGAAAGGGCTTCGGTACCGATGACGGCGGCGTCTGATTTTATCGTGCCCGAGGGGACTGACGAGCTGAGCCGCAGCACCCGCCGCGCATGGCGCGACCGCCTCAACGACGCCAGGCGCGCAAGATGGCCCTGGGTACGCTCGCCGCGTTTGCCGGCGGTACGTTTTGGGGTTTTTCTGGCACCAGCGCCAGCTACCTCTTTGACGTGTGCCATATCGAGACGTTTTGGCTGATGAGCGTGCGCCAAGTTATCGCTGGCCTGCTCTTTATGTTCGTTGTGCTCAGAAAAGACCGCGACCGCTTGATCGAGCTGTGGACTACCCCCGCCGATCGCAAGCAGCTTATTCTGTTTACGATCTTTGGCCTGCTGTTCAACCAGCTTTGCTATCTGTCAGCCGTGCGCCTGACCAACGCGGGCACCGCGACTGTCTTCCAGTGCCTGCAGCTGGTGGTCGTCATGGGGTATGCCTGCGTCACCGCGCATCGACTGCCGCGCACGCGCGAGGCTCTTGGCATTTTGCTCGCATTGGGCGGAACGTTTTTGATCGCCACGGGCGGCGACCCCAGTACGCTCAACATCTCGCCGATGGGCCTGCTCTCGGGCCTTTTGTGCGCAGTGGGCGGTGCCTGCATAGCAATCATCCCTGCCGGAATCCTCAACAAATACGGTAGCCCGGTCGTCACGGGCTCGGCCATGCTTTCGGCGGGAATCGTGATGAGTATCTTTACCCAGCCGTGGGCGCATATGCCGGCGCTCGGCCCCTCGGGTGTCGGCGCGCTCGCGATATTTATTGTGGTGGGGTCGTTCTTCGCCTATATGTTCTACATGCAGGGCGTTAAGGAGATTGGCTCGGTGCGCGCGAGCTCCTTGGAACCATGGAGCCGGTTTCGGCCACCATCACCAGCGCCCTTATGCTGGGAACGGTGTTTTTGCCCACCGACCTGGCGGGCTTTGCCATGATTATCGCGATGGTGTTTTTGACGGTGTAGCTGGCGCCAAGACGGAAAAGGCGTTGTGCCACATTTTCGCCAATTGATGTCCGTGTCTGGAGTTTAGCTGTCGATGCTCAAAATGCCATAAACTAGTAACGTTATGGACTTTTTCATTGCGACTCAATTGCGAGGATTTCTTTATGGCTGGTAATCACTTTAAGGGCAGCGATAGCGGCCGTCCTGCAGTTCCGCCGCGTCCGAACGGGGCTGGTAAGGCCGGCACGCCGGGCGGCGCTGGGCAGGGCGGTTCCGGTAAGCGCGTGTCCCCGGGCGAGACGGCGATGTTTACCGCTCTGTACGAGCAGTCTCAAAAGGCAAAAAAGACCGGCCGTGCAAGAGGGAATGTCTTTGCGGGCGGTGCAACCTCCACGTCGCAGCCGAGCGGGGCCCCTTCGATACCTGCGAACAACGCAGGTGCTGCCAACGCCGCGAATACCGCCGGCAACGTTAATGCCGGCAAGGCCGCCAACAATACTCCCTCTGCCGGTGGCGCGGGGCTTACGGGTAACCTTGGCACGATTTACACCGGCGCCTCCGAGACTGGCACGTTCGCCCGCCTGGATGATAGCGGTGCCGAGTTTGCGGGCTCGGGTTCCAAGGAAGATTATTACGATTTTGGCTTGAACTACGGTAGCGACGCTTCGTCGAGTTCGACCTCTGACGGTCTGGTCCGTCATCGCCATCGCAAGGGCGAGCGCAAAAAGCGTCACACTGGCGCCATTATTGCCGCTGTAGTCGCGGTGCTTCTCGTTGCGCTTGGCGCAAGTGGCTTTATGCTGCTTAACTCGGCAAAGACCGTAAAGAGCGAAGCGAAGGAGGCTGTCGAGATCGTCGGTGGCCTTAAGGACAAGGTCACGTCGGGCGATTTTTCGACGCTGCCTGACGACGCGAAGAAGATTGATGAGCTTTGCGACAGCATGAAGGCGGAGACCTCGAGCCCGCTGTGGACGGCGGCTTCGTTTATCCCGGTGTATGGCAGCGACATCAATGCGGCCCGCACCATGATCGACGCCCTGTCCGATGTCTCGAGCAATGCGCTGGTTCCCATGGCCGATAACCTTTCGCAGGCCACGCCCGGCAAGCTGTTTCAGGACGGCATGATTAACGTGTCCGCGCTGCAGGCGGTCGCCGATTCGCTTTCCAGCAGCTCGAAGGTGTTCAAGAGCGCCAACGAGAAGATCCAGGGCATTGGCGATACTCATATTTCCCAGGTGACCGAGCTGGTCGATAAGGCCAAGGACGGCTTTGCCACCCTCAACGGCGCGGTTGACGCGGCGGAGAAAGTCGCCCCCGTCCTTCCCCAGATGCTCGGCGCCAACGGCCAGACGCGCAACTACCTTATGTACGCCATGAACAACGTCGAGATTCGTGCCTGCGGCGGCTTTGGCGGTTCGCAGGGCCTGATTTCGGTCACCGACGGCCAGATGTCGATTGGCGAGTTTGTTCCATGTATTGCGCTTGGCAAAGACGAGGCGGTTGAGAGCGTCGACGAAGAGGACGAGGCACTGTTTGGCGACCACAGTAACCTGTACAACTCTGGTAACGCGTATTCGCCCGATTGGCCCCGCAACTCGCAGCGTGTCGCCGCGCTGTGGAAGTCCCAGTATGGGCAGGACGTTGACGGCGTCGTGGGTATCGACCCGGTGTTCCTGCAGTATCTGCTGGGCCTCGTCGGTAATGTCTCGCTGCCCGACGGAACGGTTGTCGACGGCACCAACGCCGCAAAGGTCCTCATGCACGATGTGTACTGGAACTATCCGGTCGAGGAGTCTGACGGCATCTTTGCATCCGTCGCCAGCGCTGCCTTCGACAAGATCCTTGGCGGTATCGGCGATGTCGATGTTACGAAGCTTGTCAGCGCCGTTGAGCGCGGTGCCGAAGAGGGCCGCCTGATCGCGTGGATGAAAAACGATGACGAGCAGAACGCTATCAAGCAGATGAACATCGACGCCTCGCTGCCCGATCCGGATGACCCGAGTGAAGATCCCGTTGCTGGTGTCTACTTTAACAACCTGAGCTTCTCCAAGCTCGACTGGTACCTGAATGCCGATACGCAGATTGGCCAGGGCGTCAAGAACGGTGACGGCACGTGCTCGTATCGCATCACCGTTACCCTGACGAACATCATGACGCAGGAGGAGGCAGGCAAGCTGCCCGACTACGTCGCGGCGAGCGCGCCCGATGCCGCGCGCGACGACGAGCGTCTGAATGTCTCGTTGTTTGCCCCGACGGGCGGCAACATTACTGATTTGACCGTCGAGGGCACCCAGTTTGGTCTTGGTGCCGCTACGTGGCATGGAATCCCCTTCTATTCGGGCACCGTTGACTTGCATGCTGGCGAGACGACGACGATCACGTATACGCTGACCACGTCGGCCGAGGCGGGGGACAAGCCGCTTACGCTGCGTCAGACTCCTACATGCCAGGCGGCTCGCGACAGCGCGTCGGCGTAGGGTTTTTCTGGTAGCGCAGATAATCGAGTACCATTTGGGGCGGACAGGCAATCTGTCCGCCCCTATTTTGTAAGGAGAGCGCATGAAGTACTTTGGCACCGACGGCTTTCGCGGTGAGGCCAACGTTGGGCTGACGGTAGAGCACGCTTATAAGATTGGCCGTTTTGTGGCTGGTGTTACGGCGCCAACCGCGAGCGCAAGGCGCGCGTGATCGTGGGCAAGGACACTCGTCGCTCGAGCTATATGTTCGAGGCGGCGCTGGTGAGCGGCCTGGTCGCGAGCGGTGCGGACGCCTATATGCTGCACGTGATCCCCACGCCGGGCGTGGCACATCAGACCGTGGAGGGCTGCTTCGATTGCGGCATCATGATCAGCGCGAGCCACAACCCGTTTTGCGATAACGGCATTAAGCTCGTCAACAGCGACGGCTTTAAGATGGACGAGGACGTGCTGGAACTCATCGAGGACTATATCGATGGCAAGAGCGAGGTGCCGCTGGCCACGGGCAACCACATCGGTGCCACGGTGGACTACATGCAGGGCCGCAACCGCTATATCGCTTCGCTCATCGCAAGCGCGAACTTTTCACTGCAGGGCGTCAAGATCGGCATCGACTGCGCCAACGGCTCGGCGTCCTCGGTGGCCAAGCCGGTGTTCGACGCACTCGGTGCCGACGTGCGCGTGATCAACGCCGCGCCCGATGGCTTTAACATTAACGTCGACTGTGGCTCCATGCATATGGAGCGCCTGCAGCGCCACGTGGTGGAGCAGGGCCTGGACGTGGGCTTTGCCTATGACGGCGATGCCGACCGCTGCCTGGCCGTGGACGAGCGCGGCCGCGTGGTCGACGGCGACCAGATCCTGTACGTGTGTGGCGTGTATCTGAACAAGCACGGTCGCCTTTCGGGCGGTACCGTGGTGCCGACGATTGCCAGCAACTTTGGCCTGGTCAAGTCGCTGGAGCTTGCCGGACTGAGCGCCGTGACCAGCGGCGTGGGCGACCGTCACGTGTATGCCAAGATGCGCGAGGGTGGCTACAGCCTGGGCGGCGAGCAGACGGGCCATACGATCTTTGGCGATATCGAGCGCACGGGCGACGGCATTATGACCTCGCTGCGCGTGATGGAAGTGATTCGCGCCGAGCGCGAGACGCTCTCGCAGCTCACGGCACCGTGCAAGCTGCTGCCGCAGGCGCAGGTCGCCGTGCGCGTGGCGGACAAGGACGCCGCGCTGGGCAACATGGGTGTGCAGGCCGCCATCGCCGAGGCCGAGGCATCGCTGGTGGGCGAAGGACGCGTGCTCGTGCGCAAGAGCGGAACCGAGTCGGTGATTCGCGTTTTGGCTGAAGCCCCCGACCAAGCAGCTGCCGACACCGCCATGAAGCGCATCGCCAACGCACTCGAGGCCTTGTAGTTACGCGGTTTTACCAAACCGCGTAACTGCTCGACGCTGCAAACGGCCCCAAGTGCCGGGTCTCTGGCTTAGATGAAAAAGGGGCGCCGCGGAACCAACCCGCGGCGCCCCCTTTGCGTTGGCGTGTCGCCTAAGCTTTACAGCTGATACAGCGTGGTGAACTTGTCCTGCAGGTAGCTGCAGTAGTAGCGGGCATCGAACGCCATGCCGCAGGCGCCCTTGATGAGCTCCGGCGCGTCCTTGGCGCGGCCCCACTGCCAAATGCGCTCGCCCAGCCAGGCGCGGACGGGCGCCAGGTCGCCGCTCGCACAGGCGCCGTTAAGGTCGACACCGTCGCGGCACATGGCCGGCACAAACATGGCGTCGTAGGCGCTACCCAGTGCATACGTGGGGAAGTAGCCAAACGAGCCGCCGCTCCAGTGCGTATCCTGCAGGCAGCCGTGCGTGTCGTCGGGAACGGGAATGCCCAGGTACTCGTTCATAAAGCGGTTCCAAAGCGCGGGGATGTCCTTGGCCGTGGCCTCGCCGGCAAACAGCATGCGCTCGATCTGGTAGCGCACCATAATATGCAGCGGATAGGTGAGCTCGTCGGCCTCGGTGCGGATCAGCGACGGCTGCGCGATGTTCACGGCGCGGTAGAGCGTGTCCTCGTCGACGTCGCCGTAGACCTCGGGTGCGTGGCGGCGCAGCACCTCGAGCAGCGGTCCCATAAAGGCGCGGCTGCGACCCACGGTGTTCTCGAAGAAGCGGCTTTGGCTCTCGTGGATGCCCATAGAGGTGCCGCCCTCCAGGCACGTGCGCGCATAGGCGGGGTTCACGCCCAGCTCGTACATGGCGTGTCCTGCCTCGTGGATGATGCTGTAGACGTTGGAGATGCAGTCGTCCTCATAGATGTGCGTGGCAATACGCGCGTCGCCCACCGAGAAGCCCTCGCTAAACGGATGCTCGGTAAAGGCGAGCGTGGTGTCGTCCAGGTCCAGACCGACAAGCTTCATAAGGTCGAAACTCATGGCGCGCTGGGCGGCCTCGGGCACGCGGGCGTGCAAGAAGTCGGCATCGGGCTGCTGGCCGCGCTCGCCGATGGCGTGCACGAGCGGAACGACCGTGGCCTTGACCTCGTCGCAAAATGCGTCGAAGCTCTTGGCGGAAAGCCCGCGCTCGTACTGGTCGAGCCAAACATCGTATGGGTCGCGCTTGGGGTCCATGAGCTCGGCCTGATGCTTAAGTTGGGCGACGATTCTATCCACATAGGGCTCAAAGCTCGCCCAGTCATTGGCCGTCTTGGCCTTGTGCCACACGGCGTCGGCCTCGCAGGTGAGCCTGGTCCAGGCCTCGGCTTCCTCGGTGGGGATGACGCTTGCCTCGCGCTGGTCGCGGCCGAGTACGCGAATCTCGTCGAGCAGCTGCGGGTCGTCGATCTTGCCACCGGCGACGGTCTCGCGTGCCAGCGAGCGTACGAGCTCAACGGACTTCTCACTGGTCAGCAGCTTGTGATGCTCGCCGGCAAGCGTGCCCATAGCATCGGCGCGCGCCGCAGCGCCGTTGGCGGGAGCAATGGTCGCGCCGTCAAACTCGGCAATCTTGAGCAGGTACTCGCGGGTCCACAGCTTGCCCTCGAGCTTGCGGAATTTTTTGACGGCCTTATCGACCTTCATGCCTTTGGGCGTCTTATCCGCTGCGGGCTTGGCCATCTTATCCTTGTTCTTTCCCATACCATATCCTTGATCTCGCAGGTCGCCCGTCGCACGCGGCGGCGCGGCCAGTTTGCACAGCTACCTGCCTTGTACCCAGCACGAACAAAACGGAACGCGGCGATACGCCCACACAATGTGGTATCCTGTAGCCCAATGCGTTGACGGAGAGGGTTTTGCCCGCCGCGTCGCCGGCAAGAGAGGGAAGGTCATGGGCTGCAAGCCTTCCTGCGGTGGCAAGGGCCAAGCGTTCACTCCCGAGCAGCGACCTCAACGGGCGCGCGGCTAGCGGCGGCGAAGCCCCAGTAGGGAAGCCGTGAGCCTCGCGATAAGGGGCGCAGAGTGGGCACGGCGGGCCAGACATCCGCCGGGTCAAACAAGGTGGTACCGCGGAATTCAACCGTCCTTGGGCAATGCACACGCCCGAGGACGGTTTTTTATTACCGAACCGGGCCGCGTTTTCACAACGCCAGACGGCGGCAGCCGCCTCGGCAAACGGAGAGCGCGAGAGACGAAAGGGAAGACATGAGTCTGATTGATGATCTGGTCAAACTCGAGGAAGAGGCCAAGGAGCTCGTCGCAGGCGCCGACGACGCAGCCAAGCTCGAGGCTGCGCGCGTTGAGCTGCTCGGCCGCAAGGGCCGCATCACCGGCCTGATGCGCATGATGGGCAAGCTCGCCCCCGAGGATCGTCCCGTGATGGGCAAGCGAGCCAACGAGATGCGCCAGCTGATTGAGGGCATGCTCGACGAGCGCAACACCGAGATGAAGGCCGCCGCCCTCAAGCGCGCACTGGAGCACGACGCCGTCGACATCACGCTGCCGGGCATCCGTCCGCAGATCGGCCACCAGCACCTGATCAAGCAGATTATCGAGGAGGCCGAGGACATCTTCTGCGGCATCGGCTACACCGTCGAGTCCGGCCCCATGGTCGACACCTCCTACTACAACTTCACCGCGCTCAACGCCCCCATGGATCACCCGAGCCGCTCGGCTCGCGACACGTTCTATGTGGTCGACAACAACCCCGGCAGCGTCGCGCATCCCGAGGCTCACGCTCACGGCGAGTCCGACGTGCTGCTGCGCACTCAGACCTCGGGCGTGCAGATCCACACCATGGAGTCACAGAAGCCGCCCATCTACATGATCTGCCCGGGCACCGTCTACCGTCCCGATACGGCCGACGCTTGTCACCTGCCGCAGTTCAACCAGATCGAGGGCCTGGTCGTCGACGAGGGTATCACCTTTGGCGACCTGAAGGGCACGCTCGACTACTTTGTTAAGTGCATGTTTGGCGAGGACCGTAAGACGCGCTACCGCCCGCACTTCTTCCCCTTCACCGAGCCCAGCTGCGAGGTGGACGTGAGCTGCCACGTCTGCGGCGGCAAGGGTTGCAACTTCTGCAAGCACAGCGGCTGGATCGAGATCCTGGGCTGCGGCATGGTTGACCCCAACGTCCTGATCAACTGTGGCATCGACCCCGAGAAGTATACCGGCTTCGCCTTTGGCATTGGCGCCGAACGCGTCGCGGCCCTGCGCTACGACCTGCCCGACCTGCGAACGCTCATGACGGGCGATATGCGTTTCTTGAATCAGTTCTAGGCTGCGGCTTGCCCAAGCACGGCACCTCGGCGCTCATTCGTCGCTTGCGTACCAAAGTACGCGGCACTCCTCTTTCGGGCCGATCTGCCGCACTTGGACAACCCTCGCTTTGTAAGGAATGTTCACAAAGTTGAAGTTTCCACCTGCATCTCTTCGCAGGCTTTCAGTATGAAAGGAGAGCTAGATGCGTGTTTCTTACGACTGGCTCAAGACCATGATCGATATTCCGGAGGATCCCAAGACCCTTTCGGACGAATATATCCGTACCGGTACCGAGGTCGAGGCGATCGACACCGTGGGCGAGTCCTTCGACCACGTGGTGACTGCCAAGGTGCTCACCAAGACCCCGCACCCCGATAGCGACCACATGTATGTGTGCTCGGTCGACGTGGGCGACAAGAACCTCGACGCCGACGGCAACCCCGCCCCGCTGCAGATCGTCTGCGGCGCGCAGAACTTCGAGGCCGGCGACCACATCGTCACGGCCATGATCGGCGCCGTGCTTCCCGGCGACGTCAAGATCAAGAAGAGCAAGCTTCGCGGCGTCGTGTCCATGGGCATGAACTGCTCCGCGCGCGAACTCGGCCTGGGCGGCGACCACTCCGGCATCATGATCCTGCCCGAGGATACGCCCTGCGGCATGCCGTTTGCCGAGTACGTGGGCTCGAGCGACACCGTGCTCGACTGCGAGATCACGCCCAACCGTCCCGACTGCCTGTCCATGATCGGCATGGCCCGCGAGACCGGTGCCATCTTCGACCGCGATTTCCATGTTGAGCTGCCCGCCATCAAGGCCGAGACCGGCCGTGCGACCGACGACGAGCTTTCGGTCGAGATTGCCGACGAGGGCCTGTGCGACCGCTACGTCGCCCGCATCGTGCGCAACGTGAAGGTCGGCCCGTCGCCCGACTGGATGGTCAAGCGCCTCAACGCCCTGGGCGTGCGCCCGCACAACAATATCGTCGACATCACCAACTATGTGATGATGCTCACCGGTCAGCCGCTGCACGCCTTTGACCTGGACACCTTTGCCGAGCGCGATGGCCATCGCCGCGTGGTGGTTCGCGCCGCCCAGCAGGATGAGAAGTTCACGACGCTCGACGGCGAGGAGCGTACGCTCGACGCCGGCATGGGCCTTATCACCGACGGCGAGCGCCCCGTGGCGTTGGCCGGCGTTATGGGCGGCATGGATTCCGAGATCGAGGACGACACCGTCGACGTGATGGTCGAGAGCGCCTGCTTCAACGCCGGTCGCACCTCGCACACCAGCCGCGACCTGTCGCTGATCTCCGACGCCTCCATTCGCTTTGAGCGCCAGGTCGATGAGACCGGCTGCGTGGATGTCGCCAGCGTCACGTGCGCGCTCATCGAGGAGATTGCCGGCGGCGAGGTCGCTCCCGGCTATGTCGACGTGTTCCCCGCGCCCAAGACCATCGACGGCATTAAGCTGCGCCTGGCCCGCGTGCACGCCATCTGCGGTGCCGACATCGAGCCCGACTTTATCGAGCGCTCGCTCACCCGTCTGGGCTGCACCGTCGAGCGCGACGGCGAGGACTTTATGGTTACCCCGCCGAGCTTCCGCCCCGACCTGCCGCGCGAGATCGACCTGATCGAGGAGGTCCTGCGCCTGTGGGGCATGGGCCGCGTGACGGCGACCATCCCGGCTGCCAAGAACCACATCGGTGGCCTGACCCGCGAGCAGAAGCTCACCCGCAAGGTCGGCGAGATCCTGCGCGCCTGCGGCCTCAACGAGACCACGACCTTTGGCTTTGCCGCCCCGGGCGACCTGGAGAAGATCGGCATGTCCACCGAGGGCCGCGGTTGCCCCGTGGTGCTTATGAACCCGCTGGTAGCCGAGCAGACCGAGATGCGTCGTTCGCTGCTGCCGGGCCTGCTGCAGTCCGTGGCCTACAACGAGGCACACGGTACGCCCAACGTGCACCTGTACGAGGTCGGCAGCCTGTTCCACGGTCGCGAGAACGCCAGCCTGCCCAAGGAGACCAAGTCCGTGGCGGGCGTGCTCTCGGGCCAGTGGAGCGAGCAGTCCTGGAACATGAAGTACCGCAAGCTGCGCTTCTTCTTTGGCAAAGGCATCGTTGAGGAGTTGCTTGCCCAGCTGCGCATCGAGAAGGTTCGCTTCCGTCCCGTCGAGGGCGAGAGCTATGCCTTCCTGCAGCCGGGTCGTGCTGCCGAGGTGCTCTCGGGCGGTACCGTGCTGGGCTGGGTCGGCGAGATTCACCCCGAGGCGCGCGAGGCTATGGGCATTGACGAGGTCGTCGTTGCCTTTGAGCTCGACCTGGATAAGCTGATCAAGGCGCCCGCAACCAGGAGAACTACCGTGAGTTCTCGCAGTACCCGGCCGTTGAGCACGACCTCGCTATCGTGGTCGACAACACTGTGACCTGCGAGGATCTTGAGCGCCGTATTACCAGCGCCGGCGGCAAGCTGCTCGAGGGCGTGCGCCTGTTCGATGTCTACCGCGATCCGGTTCGTATCGGCAAGGGCAAGAAGTCCATGGCCTTTGCGCTCACGTATCGCTCGGACGACCACACGCTTACTAGCGAAGAGGTCGAGAAGGCGCACCAGAAGATCGTCACCAAGGTGTGCAAGGGCGTAAACGGCGAAGTCCGCTCGTAATCTTTGCTGTTCGGAACCCGCCCCCTGCGGGGTTTTCACGGCAACGTCCTCGCCACTTCGCGGCTGCGGGATGTTGCCTTAGAAAACCCTCTCGGGGGCGGGTTCCTGCGTTAACCTTGTTGCGAGCGGATCGCACCTTCTTCCGGGTGACCGGAAAGTTGGGAGTGCATGGGCCCTTTATTGGGCGGTGCGTGGACCTGGGCTAATAACGTACGTATTGCAAGGGCGTGCTGCGTTGTGGGCGGTGCGCCTTTTTGTTAGTATGCAGAGTCGGTGTTACGGATTGTTGGAAACGTAACACACAACGTTCTGATTGAGAGGGCTCATGCATATTCCCGATAATTATCTGTCCCCGCAGACCGATGCCGTTATGGCGGTGGCGATGGTGCCCGTATGGGTTCACTGCATCAAGAAAGTGCGCGCCACGCTCGATCGCGAGCATATGGCCTTTCTGGGTATTTGCGCTGCGTTCTCCTTTTTGCTCATGATGTTCAACGTGCCGCTGCCCGGCGGCACCACTGGTCACGCCGTCGGCGGCGCACTCATCGCGCTGCTGCTGGGCCCCGAGGCCGCGGCTATCGCTGTCTCGGTCGCGCTGGCGCTGCAGGCGCTGCTGTTTGGCGACGGCGGCGTTCTGTCGTTTGGCGCCAACTGCTTTAACATGGCCTTTGTGCTGCCGTTTGTCGCTGCTATCGTGTTCCGTGCGCTCAACAGCCGTCTGCACGACAAGAGCTGGGGCACCTCGGTTTCTGCCATCGTGAGCGGTTGGGTCGGCCTGTGCCTGGCGGCCCTGTGCGCGGCAATCGAGTTTGGTATTCAGCCGATGCTCTTCACCAACGCTTCGGGCGCCCTCTGTACTGCCCCTTCCCGCTGTCCGTGGCTATTCCGGCCATGTTGATCCCGCATATGCTGGTTGCCGGCGTGATCGAGGGCGTGGCGACGGCCGCCATCTACGGCTTCATTAAGAAGACGGCGCCGAGCATTATCGTCGGCCCCGAAGCCGCCGATGGCCAGCTTGCCGCCGATGGTACCGCCAAGAAGACTTCCCTGATTCCCACGCTCATTCTGGTCGCCGTGCTTGTCGTGGCTACGCCGCTCGGCTTGCTCGCCACCGGTGACGCCTGGGGTGAGTGGGACGCCGAGGGCGCCGCGACCGCCGTTCAGGAGGCTGGTGACGACAGTCTGCAGGCTTCGGTCGGTCTCGACACTCCGACCTTTGCCGATGCCCTGCCCACGGGCGATTATCTGCAGGCCTATTCCGAGGAGCAGGGCCTTGGCTTTGCCGGCCAGGCCGCGATGTATATTCTTTCGGGCGTGATTGGCGTGGCGGTGCTCACCATCGCATTCCGCCTGGTCTCGCTGACGGTCAAGGAAAGCGGTGCTCATGGCAATAGCCGAGCTGCCTAGTTGGCTTGCGGTCGAGCAGCGTTACGAGCCGCGGGGGCTCGGCATCGTGTGATGCAAAAGAACGTCCTGCACCTGGCGAGCCTGCTTGAGCGGGTTCGCCTGGGTGGAGGCGCGAACAAGGGCGGGTCGATGGTCGACCGCGCCCTTTCTTGCGTTTCGGCTCCGGTGCGCCTGGTGGGGATGTTCGTCTGCGTCCTGTGCGTGTGTCTGACACAGAGCCCGCTGTACCTCATGTTGATGGCGGCGATCGCGTTGGTGCTGGTCGCGGTGCGCCCCGTACGCGGGCTGCGCGCTACCTTTGTGCCGGCGTTGGCTGCCGCGGGGTTTGCCGTGGTTCTGGCGCTGCCTGCCCTGCTGCTGGGTGCTTCTGCCTCGGGCGCCATGCTCAAGATTGCACTCAAGACGTTCATTAACGTGTCGCTGGTGCTGGGTGTTTCGTGGACGCTCACCTGGAGCCGCATGTCGGCGGCGCTTAAGATGCTGCACCTGCCCGACGAGGTCATCTTTACTTTCGATATGGCGCTCAAGCATATCGAGGTGCTGGGACGCACAGCGCACGATCTGTGCGAATCGGTCATGCTGCGCAGCGTCGGTTCCGCGCCTGCGGGTTTTTCGCGCACCGACTCGCTGGCGGGTATCATGGGCATGACGTTTATCAAGGCGATGGAGTGCAGCCGCGCGATGGACGAGGCTATGCTTTGCCGCGGCTTTGCCGGCGTGTACCCGGCGCCTGCACGCGCCGGGTTTGGCTGGCGCGATGCGGTCTATGCGGCCGGCGTGGTTCTGCTCGCCGTGTTGTGCGCGGTGCTGTAGGCGCTGCTGGTTCCGGCTGGGGATGCAACTAGGGAAGGGCGACGTTTTGACGATCGATATGAATAGTGCGGCGGGCACGAACGGTGCGGGCGGCGCCGAGGCCACGCCGCTCATCGAGCTGCGCGACGTGGTGTTCTCCTATGCGGGCCATACGGTTGTCGATGGTGTGTCGCTGCAGGTCGATCGTGGTGAACTCGTTGCCCTACTCGGTCCCAACGGCTGCGGTAAGACGACGATCATGCGCCTTATCAACGGTCTTGAACTAGCGGACGCGGGTGCGTACCTGTTTGACGGGCACGTGATCGATGCGGCATATCTCAAGGATTCCGCGGCCGCTCAGCGTTTTCATCAGCGCGTAGGTTTTGTGTTTCAAAATGCCGACGCCCAGCTGTTCTGCGCTACGGTGGGCGAGGAAGTTGCTTTTGGTCCCGCGCAGATGGGGCTGCCGGCAGACGAGCTCGAGCGCCGCGTGCGCGATGCCATGGAGCTGTTCCAGGTTGCCGATCTGGTCGATGCCTCGCCCTATCAGCTTTCGGGCGGGCAAAAGAAGCGCGTGGCGCTGGCTGCCGTCGTGTCGATGAACC
Organism: Coriobacteriaceae bacterium AM49-12; assembly: GCA_027669365.1. Taxonomy (GTDB): domain Bacteria; phylum Actinomycetota; class Coriobacteriia; order Coriobacteriales; family Coriobacteriaceae; genus Collinsella. The sequence goes on from JAQEDL010000021.1 coordinate 14,638, forward strand.
CCGATATCCTGGTGCTCGACGAGCCTACCAACGGACTTGACGAGGACTCGTGCGACATCGTGGTCAACTTTCTACTGGCCTATGTTGCTGCCGGTAAGACGGTCTTGATGAGCACGCACCATCAGGATTTGGTACGACGCCTGGGTGCCCGCGCCATCTATATCGATCGATATCACCATGTGGTCGAGGCGCCGGTGTCTTCGTATGGAACCGAGAGCGGCGCTGCGGAATAGTTGCTGCGTAGAGCGTGCGTAGCGGCCCGCGCGGCGTTGCCGTGATGGTATAGTTATCCAGGTTTTTATGGGGGTGGCTATGCCAAGCTGGAACATTCATATCGCTCAGACGGAGCGTTTGCTGGAGTGCACCGGCGCGCTTGCCAATAGCGTGCGCGACCGCAATGCCTTTTTGTTTGGCTGCGTGGTTCCGGATATCTTCGTGGGCTATATGGTCCCTGGTATCGCTGATCCCATTCCGTATCGCATTACGCACTTTGCAAACCCCGAGCTATCCCTAAGCCGCGCGAGCACGAGTTCTGGAATACCTATGTGGCGCCGCTGCTCAAAGGGGCGTCTGTTGGTACGCCGGCTGCCGCGACCTCGATCGCCGAGGAGCGCGAGCGACTCAATCGGGTGCATTATCCCCAACGCTACAAGGACGCCGAGCCGGTTGCTGGTCCCGGTGCTAGCGAGCTTTCGCTCGCGCCCGGTGACGTGGCGCAGTCGCTGCTCGATTTGACGCTGGGCGTCTGGTCGCATCTGGTGGCGGATACCGTATGGAATACGCGCGTGAATCAGTACCTGGAGGCGCACGGCGGCAAGCCGTGCGAGGAATTCCGCATTAAAAAGCAAGGCGACTTTGACTGGTTTGGCAAGACGCTGGGCATCGTTTCCATTCCGCGTGCGACCGATCGCCTCTATACCGCTGCGACGCGTTTTGGGCAGTATCCCATCCATAAAGAATATGTGCTCAAGACTATCGGCGTCATGCACGAGATTGTACGCGAAAACCCCGGCGAGCCCGATCATCCGCCGTATCGCCTGCTAACCGAGGAGTTTTTCGATGCAACGTTTACCGAGGTCATCGAGCTGACCGAGGCGGGATTTGCGGCTCGCGTTGCTGCTTCTGACGTTCCCGCAGTCCCCCTGATCGCTAGCTGCTAGCCGGCCGGCTTAACGGTGAACAGTTCATTCCAATTGACCAACGGCTCCCGTCGCAGGCGTCTTCGGTGGTGCGCTCGGCATCGGAGAGGCTTGCGACTGAACACAAATCGATGATGCGGCATACGAAGAAGGTCTAAAAAGGGCCCGGAAGGCAAAGCCTTCCGGGCCCTTTTGCAATGCAAGCGTGCTTGCAAGTGCGATTTAGCGCACCTGAGCGACGTAAGCGACGTTGGTCGAGGAGACCTTGTCCTCGAGCTGAACACTCATGCGGGGATCGCCGGCGGTAGCGACGGTCAGATCGCCGGCCTCGACGTAGCCGAGCTCCTTAGCGGTCTCGATCGCCTTGACGATCGTGCCGTTGACGGTGCCTGGGTAATCTCGGCCTGGTGCGGGATAACGCCCCAGTACATGATCATCTGCTGGACGGCCCACTCGTGGCGGGAGAACGCGCAGATCGGCATGTTGGGGCGGAAGTGCGAGATCAGGCGAGCGGTACGACCGGTGGTCGTCGGCACGGTGATGCACTTGGCGCCAACGGTGGTGGCCATGTTCACAGCGGACATACCCACAACGTTGTTGACAACGCGGGTGCCGTGAGCATCGGCCGGAACCTCGAGTGGAGCGTGGGCCGGGAGGTACTTCTCGGTCTCGAGAGCAATGCTGGCCTGCATCTTAACGGCCTCGACCGGGTACTTACCGGCAGCGGACTCGCCAGAGAGCATAACGGCGTCGGTGCCGTCGTAGATGGCGTTAGCAACGTCGGCAACCTCGGCGCGCGTCGGGCGCGGGTTCTGCTGCATGGAGTCGAGCATCTGCGTAGCGGTGATAACGGGCTTGTAGGCCGCGTTGCACTTGGCGATGATCTCCTTCTGGATGTGCGGAACAAGCTCGGGCTTGATCTCGATGCCCAGGTCGCCACGGGCGACCATGATGCCGTCGGAAGCCTCGAGGATCTCGTCGAAGTTCTCGACGCCCAGGGCACACTCGATCTTCGGGAAGATCGTCACGTGCTCGCCACCGTTCTCGCGGCAAAGCTTGCGGATGCCGCGGACGGACTCGCCATCACGGATGAAGGAAGCGGCGATGTAGTCGATGTTCTCGGTCAGGCCAAAGAGGATGTCCTGACGATCGCGCTCGGTGATAGCGGGCAGCGAGATGTTGACGTTGGGCATGTTGACGCCCTTGCGCTCGCCGATCAGGCCGTCGTTCTTAACGACGCAGGTCATGTCCTGGCCACTGACGGACTCGACCTCGAGGGCAACCAGGCCGTCATCGATCAGGATGAGGGAGCCCTTCTCGACCTCGGAGGGCAGAGCCAGGTAGTCGAGGGAGATGTGCTCAGCGGTGCCGTGGAAATCCTCGGACGTGGGCTGAGCGGTGACGACGATCTTATCGCCGGTCTTGACGGCAACCTTCTTGCCGTCGACCAGAAGGCCGGTGCGGACCTCGGGGCCCTTGGTGTCGAGCAGGATGCCGACAGGCAGACCGAGCTCCTTGGAAATACGGCGGACGCGCTCGATGCGACCGTGGTGCTCGTCGTAGGAGCCGTGCGAGAAGTTAAAACGGGCGACGTTCATGCCCGCCTTGATCATCTCGCGGATGGTCTCGTCGCTATCGCAGGCGGGACCCATGGTGCATACAATCTTAGTGCGCTTGTACATTCAGACCTCCATCTGACATCGTCTTGCGCTGATAGATAAACCATAAGAAATAAAACCGAGATGATTATAACGAAATGCCGACCGAATACCCCAAAAAATCGACCGTATGCCGAAATGGAAGTTCATTTTTTGCGGGAAAAACGGTATATGGAAAATCTTTACCAACCACTCCAACCGCTGCTATCTGGGCGATATGTCAGTTTGGCGATGTGCCGAAGAAAAAACGTTTTACCAATGTTGAGCATCACACGGTCTGCACCGTTGCGTGCGGACCATATTTCCAAACCGAATGTTTTGGCTAGACCCGTCGCTTTGGGGTACCATAGCTCCACTATCAACTGCCGCTCAGCACGGCAGCCTTGATGAGCCCTTGCCCTTCTCCTGGGAATTATGATCGGGCATCAATCTGCTGAGTGGCCCGAATCCCAGGAGGGGACTCTATATGCAAAAGGAATACCTGTCCGCCGCGGCGGAGGTACTCAGCGACCAGGGTGTCGATGAGAACCTCGGCCTGAGCAACGACGAGGCGTCGTCGCGCCTCGCCAAGACAGGCCCTAACAAGCTTGAGGAAGCCGAGAAGACGCCGCTGTGGAAGCGTTTCTTTGAGCAGATGGCCGACCCCATGGTCATCATGCTGATCGTTGCCGCCGTCATCAGCGCGCTCACGGGCATGGTCAAGGGCGAGGCGGACTTTGCCGATGTCGCCATCATCATGTTCGTCGTTATCGTCAACTCGGTGCTGGGCGTGGTCCAGGAGGCTAAAAGCGAGGAGGCCCTCGAGGCCCTGCAGGAGATGAGCGCGGCGCAGTCCAAGGTGCTGCGCGACGGCAAGCTCGTGCACCTGCCGAGCGCCGAGCTCGTGCCCGGCGACGTGATCATGCTCGAGGCGGGCGACTCCGTCCCGGCCGACTGCCGCGTCCTCGAGAGCGCCACGATGAAGATCGAAGAGGCCGCACTCACCGGCGAGTCCGTGCCGGTCGAGAAGCACGCCAACGTGATCGAGCTTGCCGCGGGCACCGACGACGTGCCGCTCGGCGACCGCAAGAACATGTGCTACATGGGCTCCACCGTGGTGTACGGCCGCGGTCGCGCCGTCGTGGTCGGCACCGGCATGAACACCGAGATGGGCAAGATCGCCGGCGCCTGGCCGAGGCCAAGGAGGAGCTCACGCCGCTGCAGGTGAAGCTTGCCGAGCTCAGCCGCATCCTCACCATCATGGTTATCGTCATCTGCGTCGTCATCTTTGGCGTTGACATCATCCGTCACGGCGTGGGCAACGTCCTTACCGACCCGACTGCCCTGCTCGACACCTTTATGGTTGCCGTCTCGCTCGCCGTCGCCGCCATCCCCGAGGCTTGGTCGCCGTCGTGACCATCGTCCTTTCGCTCGGCGTGACCAAGATGGCCAAGCGCCAGGCGATTATCCGCAAGCTTTCTGCTGTCGAGACGCTCGGCTGCACGCAGACCATCTGCTCGGACAAGACCGGCACGCTTACCCAGAACAAGATGACCGTCGTCAAGCACGAGCTCGCTGCGCCCAAGGAGAAGTTCCTGGCTGGCATGGCGCTGTGCTCCGATGCCCAGTGGGACGAGGAGCTGGGCGAGGCCGTGGGCGAGCCGACTGAGTGCGCGCTTGTCAACGACGCCGGCAAGGCGGGCCTCACTGGCCTTACTGCCGAGCACCCGCGCGTGGGCGAGGCCCCGTTCGACTCGGGCCGCAAGATGATGTCCGTGGTCGTCGAGACCCTGGATGGCGAGTACGAGCAGTACACCAAGGCGCGCCCGACGTGGTGATCGGCCTGTGCACCCATATCTATGACGGTGAGAAGGTCGTTCCGCTGACTGAGGAGCGCCGCGCCGAGCTCGTGGCGGCCAACAAGGCCATGGCCGACGAGGCCCTGCGCGTGCTGGCGCTGGCGAGCCGCACCTACACCGAGGTTCCTGCCGACTGCAGCCCCGCTGCGCTCGAGCATGACCTGGTCTTCTGCGGCCTGTCCGGCATGATCGACCCGGTCCGTCCCGAGGTGGCCGACGCTATCCGCGAGGCGCACGACGCCGGTATCCGCACCGTCATGATCACGGGCGACCACATCGACACCGCCGTGGCCATCGCCAAGCAGCTGGGCATCGTCACCGATCGCAGCCATGCCATCACCGGTGCCGACCTCGATCGCATGAGCGACGAGGAACTCGACGCGCACATCGAGGACTACGGCGTGTACGCCCGCGTTCAGCCTGAGCACAAGACACGCATCGTCGAGGCTTGGAAGTCGCGCGACCAGATCGTGGCCATGACGGGCGACGGCGTCAACGACGCCCCGTCCATCAAGCGCGCCGACATCGGCGTGGGCATGGGCATCACCGGTACCGATGTCACCAAGAACGTCGCCGACATGGTGCTTGCCGACGACAACTTCGCCACCATCATCGGTGCCTGCGAAGAGGGCCGTCGCATCTACGACAACATCCGCAAGGTCATCCAGTTCCTGCTTTCGGCCAACCTTGCCGAGGTCTTCTCGGTGTTTATCGCCACGCTCATCGGCTTTACCATCTTCCAGCCGGTGCAGCTGCTGTGGGTGAACCTGGTTACCGACTGCTTCCCTGCGCTCGCGCTGGGCATGGAGGACGCCGAGGGCGACATCATGAAGCGCAAGCCGCGCAACGCCAAGGACGGTGTCTTTGCCGGACATATGGGTCTGGACTGCGTGGTCCAGGGCCTAATCATCACCGTGCTGGTGCTGGCGAGCTTCTTTGTGGGCGTGTACTTTGACATGGGCTACATCCACATCGCCGATATGATCGCCGGCAATGCCGACGAGGAAGGCGTGATGATGGCGTTCATCACGCTCAACATGGTCGAGATTTTCCACTGCTTCAATATGCGCAGCCGTCGTGCGTCGCTGTTCACCATGAAGAAGCAGAACAAGTGGCTGTGGGCTTCCGCTGCGCTGGCGCTGGTGCTGACGGTGATCGTGACCGTGCAGCCGACGCTTGCCGAGATGTTCTTTGGCCCCGTGACGCTTGAGCTCAAGGGCGTTCTTGCCGCGCTGGGCCTTGCCTTCCTGATTATCCCGCTGATGGAGATCTACAAGGCGATCATGCGCGCGGTCGAGAAGGAGTAGGTCGAAAGGCCATCCTTCCCACCGGCCCGACCGCCTGCGGGGTTTCTTCTTCGCTGGTCCTCGCGCTTCGCGCTGCGGGATCGCTCAGAAGAAACCCCTCCCGGCGGGCGGGCCTCGGATAACCTCTTGGGACCATGAGCTGAGGGAAAGTATGTGAGTCGGTCGAGCACTTGCTCGACCGACTCTTTTTTGTGGGTAAAATACCTGCTCAGTTGTGTGGTTTTGTGCTGGGAGGCGCTTGTGGGCAAGGCTAAGGCTAAAGCGAAGAAAAAGACGACGGGAGCGCGGGCTAAGCGCGATCGTCGTCGGAAGCTCGCGACCGAGGCTCCCGCGTCTGCCGAGGAGCTGCTGGCGAGCGTGCCGGGACTCGACGCGCTGCAGGACGTTCCGGCGTTTGATGACCTGCCGGTCGATGAAGCCCAGCAGACTGCCTTTGATGATTTTTGTGCACATGCCGAGGAGCCCGAGCAGATGCAGCTTGGTGCCGTGGTGCGCCTGGACCGCGGGTTTCCGCTGGTGGCGACTGCTGATGACACGTTTCGTGCCGAGCATGCCGTGGGGTTTGCCAAGTCGCGCGGCGAGGACGAGGTCCTGCTGCCTGCCGTGGGCGATCGTGTGGCGGTGCGCCGCGCTCCCGGGCACGATATGGGCGTGATTGAATGCGTGCTGCCGCGCCGTACGAGCTTTGAGCGTTGGCGCGGCCGTGCCCGCGGAGAGCGCCAGGTGCTCTGCTCCAACGTGGATAGCGTGCTAATCGTGCAGGCGCTCGGTGCCGGTGAGGTGCTGCTCGACCGCGTGGCGCGCTCGCTGGTGTTGGCGCTCGACTGCGATGCCGAGCCGGTGGTGGTACTCACCAAAGCTGATCGCTGCGATGCCGAGGAGCTTCAAGCGCGATCTGGACCGCGCGCGCCGCCTGGTGGGTCCGGACGTGCGTGTGATCGTGACGTCCTCTGCCGAGGGCCGCGGCCTGGACGAGGTCCGTGCCTGCGTGCCCGCCGGGAGCTGCGCCATGATTCTGGGCGAGTCGGGTGCCGGCAAGTCGACGCTGCTCAATGCGCTGCTGGGCCACGATACGTTGGCGACCGGCGGTGTGCGCGAACGCGACGATCAGGGCCGTCACACTACCGTCGCGCGCGTGATGGTGGCACTGCCGGGCGACGCCGGCGTGATCGCCGATGCCCCGGGCCTGCGCAGCCTGCCGCTCGTGGGTCACGAGCGGGGTCTGGCGCGCGCTTTCCCCGAGATTGTCGAGGCATCGCGCGCGTGCCGGTTTGGCGATTGCACGCATACCCATGAGCCGGGCTGCGCCGTTCGCGAGGCCGAGGACGCCGGGCAGATCGATAGCCTGCGTCTGGAAACGTTCCAAAACCTGGCGTCATCCATGCGCGTGAGCGCTCAAATGCTCGATCCCGATGTCCATCTGTAATTGATTTTTCCTATGACAGCCGTCTCCCAACTGTTCGGGAGACGGCTTTTTTTGCTGCGGAAAAGCTTCGAAACATACAGTTTGCTGACGTGCTGACCAAAACCTTGCCACGAGCTTGACGGGCTGGTCAGCTTTTGGTCAGCGATTGGTTTGACATCGAAAACCAAGATTGCGATTGCGCCGCTTTGCACTCTGACCGCTCAGACAATGGTGGTACGGGCATTCGCCCGGCACTGCCATGAGAGGAGCGGCCGTGAACAAGAGCAAGCGCATCGCCATCAGTCTGGTCGCGGGCGTGCTCGCTGCTCTGCTCTGCATGGTTTACGGCTCGTCGATCCGCTCGCAAGCCGAACAGGTCCAGGCTGAGACCTTGGCCAAGTACGGTGGCGATCGCGTCGAGGTTTGCGTCGCGGCGCGCGATATCGATGTGGGCGAGACCCTCGATGAGACCAATGTCATAACCCAGGAATGGCTGACGAGCCTGCTGCCGCGTGACGCAGCGACCGAGCTGCGCCAGGTGCGCGGCGACGTGACGACTTCGCGTATTCCCAAAAACGCCGTGATCTGCAATGTCTACACCAAGGCCGAGAGCCGCAAGCTCGAGGTGCCTAAGGGCAAGGTTGCCGTTTCGGTGGCGGTCGATGCCGAGCACTCGGTCGGCGGTGCCACGGGCGTGGGCAGCTACGTGGACGTGTACGTGCAAAAGGACGGCGTGACCGATCGGCTGTGCGGCGCGCACGTGATCGATACCAGTGAGGATTCCGGTGCCACGCGCGAGGGCAAGATCGAATGGGTGACGCTGGCGGCTGACCCCGAAGACGTCAAGGAACTGCTGGGAGCCTCGGGCAAGGGAACGGTCAGCTTGACGATTCCCGCCACGGCGCGCGGCAAAAAGAGCGGAGGCGACGAGTGATGAAGGCGATCTGGCTTGCGTGCTGCGCGTGCGGCGATTACGGGCTGTTGCAGCGGGAAGTCGAGGGCCGTGATGTGGGTGCACAGGTGCTTCGCGTGGGTGACCTGGACGGGCTGGTTTCCATGGCGCGGGCGTTTCCGTCGCGCCGCGGGGCTGCCATCATCGCGGCGTCTCTGTTTGATACCGAAGATGTACGCAAGACTGTTGCGCGCCTGACGGCCGAAGGCCGCGTGAGTCGCGTGGTCGTGTTGATAGAAGCGCTCGATCCGTCGGATATTGAGGGGCTGTTTCGCGCGGGGGCGACCGAGGTCATCGCTGCACACAGTATATGCGGCAACGGGCGCGCGGGCGAGGGAGCGGTTGATTCCGATCGGAGCATGACGATTGAGCCCGATGCTTTTGTTGATAGGGAACCCGGGGCGCCTCGCGCTACAAGAGGCCCGCGTGTTGATGATTATGGAAAAGCGGAAGCCGAGCATGGTCGGCGCCCCGGAACCCCCTTGTATACGATGACGCTGGAGGGCCGGCGCAGCATGCTGGCGATTCCCCGGCTGTAGATATGGGATACGTGCACGGCGTGAATCTGGCGGATGAACTCGATGAAGTTGAGGGCTTTGCCGGGTGCGGCGAGTTGTCGCTGATGCAGCATGAGCAGATTGTACAGAACGAGCCTGCCTCGCAGACCGAACAAGCTGCCATGCCGGCTTGGACGCAGCGTGTGGTTGCGGCGGGGGAGACGGGTGCGCTGCCACCGACGCCCGCCCCGCCGCCTCCGATGCCGCCGGCAGACGCTGCCGCTCCGCCGCATCGAGCTCCGGTCATCTGCGCTATTTCGGGTTCGGGCGGTTGCGGCAAGTCGACGATCGTTGCCGCCATGGCACACACATCGTCGCTGTTGGGCTTGCGTGCCGCCGTGCTCGACCTGGACCTGATGTTTGGAAACCTTTACGACTTGTTAGGCGTCGATGCTCCGCGCGATATGGCGGCACTTATCGAGCCGTCGGCGGCGGGCACGCTCACCGAGCCGGATATCGTAGCCACATCGATGCGCGTGGCGCCGGGCGTTACGCTCTGGGGTCCCGTCGCGGCGCCCGAGCAAGCCGAGCTCATGGCGCGTCCGGTGGAGCTACTGCTTGATGTTCTGCGTCGCGAATCCGACGTGGTCTTTATCGATACCTCGGTCTTTTGGGGCGACGCCGTGGCGGCTGCGGTGGCGGCGAGCGACCGTTGCCTGGTCGTTGGCGATGCGGCGGTGTCGTCCGCGACATCGGCGTCGCGCGTCATCGAACTGGCAAGTCGAGTAGGTGTGCCGCGCACGCGCATGAGCGCCGTGTTCAACCGGTTCGGTGCGCGCGGGGCAGACGAGGACGTCGCCATGCGCTTTGAGATTGCCTGTGCGTTGAGCTCCAAGATTCGTATCGCCGATGGCGGGCAGGATCTCGCCGCGCTCATGGCGTTTGGGCGCGCTGACGAGGCGGTGGGGCAGACCAGCGCTTTTGCGACTAGCATGCGCGAGGCCACGCGCGAGATGCTCGTGGAACTGGGGTGCGCCGTCGGCCCTTGGAGCGATATGGTCGCCGACCGTGCAACGCGTACCGAACGCCCGCGTATCCGCCTTCCCTGGTCGCGCGAGGGTGATCAGCGATGAGCCTGCAAACGAGGATTAAGGCTGCCGGCGCTGCAGCGGCGGCAGCGCCTGTAGATGCGGGGCGTCGCCGCGCGGTGAAACGACGCACCAAGCGCGCCGTGATGGACCGCATGGGTTACGACGAAGTGGCGCGTATCAGCGCCTATATCGACCCGGCACTTGCCCGCTCGGAATTGCGTCCTGCGGTGGAGGCGGCGCTCAATGTTGAGGAGCCGACCGATCTCGCGACGCCCGAGCGCGAAACCATCATCGACGAGATTTTGGATGACGTGGTGGGCTTGGGGCCGTTGCAGCCGCTCATCGAGGACGACACCGTTACCGAGATCATGATCAACGGCTGCCGCTCGGCTTTCTTTGAACGCGGCGGCGTTTTGTACCCCATCGAGCATGCGTTTGAGGATGATGAACAGATCCGTGTGCTTATCGACCGCATCATCTCGCCACTTGGCCGCCGTATCGACGAGCGCAGCCCCATCGTCAACGCCCGCCTCAAAACGGGCTATCGCGTCAACGCGGTGATTCCGCCTGTGGCGATTGACGGACCGATTCTCACCATCCGAAAGTTCTCGGACCGTATCTGCTCGCTGGACGAGCTTGTGGGGCTGGGGTCGCTGCCGCTTTGGTATGCGCAGCTGCTGTCGTGCGCGGTGTCGCTGCGACAGGACCTGGCGGTTGCGGGAGGCACGGGATCTGGTAAGACCACCCTGCTCAACGCGTTGTCATGTGAGATTTCCACCGGCGAGCGCATCGTGACGATCGAGGACTCTGCCGAGCTCAAGTTTGCGCATCATCCGCACGTGGTGCGCCTAGAGGCGCGCGAGGCTTCAATTGAGGGTGAAGGCGCGGTGACGATCCGCGACCTGGTAACTAATGCCCTGCGCATGCGCCCCGACCGCATCGTGGTGGGCGAGGTGCGCGGTGCCGAGTGCTGCGACATGTTGCAGGCCATGAACACGGGCCACGACGGGTCGCTCACCACACTTCATGCGGGTTCAGAACAGGAGACCGTGGTGCGTCTGACGTTGCTTGCACGTTATGGCATCGACCTGCCGAGTGAGCTCATCGAGGAGCAGATTGCATGGCGCTCGACGGTATCGTGATGTCCGAGCGCCACGCCGATGGCAGGCGCTTCGTCTCCTCGTATTCGGGGGTGCGACGCGCCGCATCGGGCGGCGTAGAGCTCGAGCGCTATGTGACGTTCGATGCCGCCGAGCGCACCTGGACGCTTGACCGCGAGCCGCCGTTTATCGCAGAAGGCCTGCGGTCGGGGACGCTCACACAAGAGGAGGTGGACGAATGGAGATCGCTGTGCCCCTCGTCGTAGGGGGCTTGGCAGGGCTTTCTGTCGCGACGGCGTGCGGGGCGGAACCTCGTGTGCCGCAGGTACCGCCGGCGGAGCTGGCACGTCAGGCGCTCGAGACGGTGGCAGAGAAGCTGCCGCGTGAGCTGGTGGAAAACGATCTGCTGAAAAAGATCGTCCGTTCGTGGGCATCGCTGGCTCCGGCGCATCGCCTTGGCCTCGTGATCGAGGATGCTTCGGGATGTTTGGCGTTTCTGCTGCTATCGAGCGGTGTCTGCTGCGTTTTACTAACGATGGTGTCGTTATCGCCCCTCGGATTTGCCTTGGGACTTGTTGCTCCGTTTGCCGTTGGTGCCGCTCGGGATGGCTTTGAGAGCCGGCGCGAGCAACACGATGCAGAAGAGGCAATGCCCGAGGCGTTTACCGCACTTTCCATGTCGCTTGCCTCGGGACATTCGCTGGCCCAGGGCATGCGCTTTGTGGGCGCTCATGCGCAAGAGCCAGTGCATAACGAGTTTTTGCGGGTGGCGGCGGCGATCGATTGCGGCATCTCGGCGACCGACGCGCTCGATGACTTGCTCGTGCGTATCGACGCCCCCGGTCTTTCGCTTGTGACCTTGGCGCTTAAGGTGTCTCAGCGCACCGGCGCTCCGCTTGCCGACTTACTGTCCGAGGCGTCGAGCATGGTGGGGGAGCGCATTGAGCTCAAGCGCCGCCTGGATGTTAAGACGTCGCAGGCTCGCATGTCTGCGCATATGGTCGCGGCGATGCCGGCGGGCATGTGCGCGGTGTTGGCGCTGCTTTCGGCAGATTTTCGTCGCGGTCTTGCGACGCCTGCCGGCGCGGGCGCTGTGGTGCTGGGTCTTGCCCTCAACGCCGTTGCCTGGTGGTTATCCGGCGCATTATGCGGGTGGAGCTATGAGCGCCCCGGTTGCAGTTGCGGCTTGCCTGTGCGCCTGAGCGTATTTGTCGCGACGGGGTTGGATCGGGCGGATGCACGCAAGGTCGCAGGGGCCTGCAAGCGCGAGGCGGTGCTGGTCGCTGCCGCGGGTCGCTCGGTGGTCGATGCTCTGACCGCGCGAGTGAAGGGCGCGGTTGGAGCGGGCGGCCCGGCGCGAGTGTCGCTCGGCGAAGTGTCCGAGATGATCGATGTTGTGCGCTTGGGTCTTTCGGCCGGTCTTTCGTTTGATGCGGCGCTTGAGATTTTCTGCGCCAACCGCCGGTCAGTGCTGGCTCTTCGCCTTGAGCGCGCCTGCATGGCGTGGCAGGTGGGCGTGGGCACGCGTGAGGACGAGTTGTTGGCCGCCGCGCGCGACCTGGACGTGCGAGCGCTCGAGACCTTTGCCATCACGGTGGGGCAGGCGCTCGCCCTGGGTGCCCACTTGCCGAGACGCTGGCCGCTCAAAGTCGCGAGATCCGTGCGGCTCATCGCGCCGCGGTCGAGCGCGAGATCGAGCGTGCGCCCGTCAAGCTGCTGATTCCCACCGGCACGCTCATCTTGCCGGCGTTGCTTCTGTCCATATTGGGCCCGCTGCTGGGAGCAGGCGGGATGATGTAGGGAGGAATACATGAACACGATGACTGACGCTGCTGGCAAGGTCCAGGGCTGGGCGTTTTGCCGGGCGGCACATGTTCGTCAGCGCGCCAAGGAACTATTGCAGGAGGAGAGTGCACAGGGTACCACCGAGTATGCCATCTTGGTCGGCGTGCTCGTGGTGATCGCGATTATCGCCATCGTCGCATTTAAGGGCAAGGTCCAAGATCTATGGAACGCTATCAGCGAGGGCATCAACAGCCTGTAGAGGGCGAGCGTCCCATCGGGGTGCTGCTGGTGTTTGCTTGCCTGACCGTGGCGATAGCGGCGGTGCTTTGGGGGCTTAACGCCGCGCGGCAGCAGCGTCCTGGGACCGCCTCCGATTTGGGCTCAGATTCGGCGGTGGCGTCTCAAAAAGATGAGATGCGAGATGCGGACGATTCGGATGTCGCTGTCACGGCGCAAACCTTTCTGCGGACGCTCGACAAGCGGTCTGGCACTGCGACGGATTCGCCTGAGGGCAACGAGATTGCGGTCCGGCTTGCATGGTCCGAGGACCGACCGATGACCGAAGCGGCGGCGGATATGCTGCGTGCCTATCGCGAGGTACCCACGGCGCAACTTGCTCTGAGCGGCTATCTCGACATCAAGGGAAACGTGTGGGGCGCCATCGTGCGCGACGAACGCGGCTGGGTCGATATGGTGACAATTGCCGCGGATGCTGGCGATGCTTCGTGTCGTCTGCGCGCCGTGCGCCTGAGCCCGCAGGCAACGGACTCAAAGGAGGGATCGTGAAATGCATGATGTCCTGCGTGAGGAATCTGCCCAGGCGACGGTCGAATACGCCATCGTCACGGTGGCGCTGTTATCGATCGTGCTGGCGATCGCGGGACTTTGGCCTGCCGGCACCGATGGGCGCTTGGCGGCGCTGGTTGAGCGGGCGGCATCCCATGGCGTTGCCTCGACGTCGGTTATCGACGCCGCTGCGGCCGCTAAGGACATCGCGTTGTATTGATGCCGCGCGCGAGGACCGGGCGCAGTCTACGGTCGAGGCCGCTTTTTTGCTGCCGACGTTTCTGACACTCATCCTTCTCGCGCTGCAACCGGTGTGCCTGCTCTATACGCGCGCGGTCATGGAGTCTGCCGCCGCCGAGACCGCGCGGCTCATGACCACGACGACGGCGGAGGACGACGATCTTAAGGAGTTCACCCGCCGCCGACTTGCCGCAGTGCCCAACGTTTCGATCTTTCATGCCGGCGGGCCGTTGTCGTGGGATATCGAGCTTGGCCGGGCCGGTGCGGGTGGCGTCTCGTCCGTGTCCGTTTCCGGCGAGGTCAAGCCGTTGCCTGTGATCGGTGCGTTTGCGCAGGCTATGGGTGGTACCGCCGAGGGCGGCTACGTTGAGCTCAAGGTCGATGTCTCGTATCAATCGCGTCCCGAATGGCTGGAGGGAGATTATGATTCGTGGATTGCTGCATGGGATTAGGCGCTGCCTGTTGCGGGTGACGCAAGGGTTTGCGGCCCGCCGTCGACCAGGCGCTCTCCGCAAACGAGGCGGCTTTATGGGTCGAGCCGGTGTCGATCTGTTTATCGAAGACGGCGCCTATACCACGCTTTCTTCTGCCGTGGTCATCCTAGTGGTGCTCACATTGTTGTTTTCGTCGACCGCGGCGATATGGAGCATGTCGCGTGTCGGGGATACTCAGGTGGCGGCTGATAGTGGCGCGCTGGCGGGTGCCAACGTAGTGTCGTCCTATCACACGGCTGCCACGGTGGTTGATGCGAGCATCTTGAGTCTGGGGCTGGCGGGGTTTGCCACGATCGGGACGGGCCTGGTCGCCATCCTCATCCCGGGTGCCGAGCCGGTTGCGGCAATATGGTCGACACCGGGATTGAGATCATTAAAACGCGCAACAAGTTTGCCAAAAGCGCATCGGAAGGCTTACAGAAAATCGAGACGGCTCTGCCGTATCTGATCGCCGCGCGTGCCACGCAGGCGGTGTCGGCGCAGGATACCGATAGTGTGACCTATACCGGTACGGCGCTTGCCGTGCCCAGGACATCCGAGTCTGACTTCGCTGCGCTCGAGGGGTCCGAGATCTCGACCGATGCCATTAAAGACACATCAGATGATTTAGAGTGTGCGGCCGAGGAGCTGCGGAAGGCTTCTGAGGACACGGCGAAGGCTAAAGAGCGTGCTTGGCTGGCGGATTGTGGTGGGTCTGACAAGGGCTCGGTCGGCAGCTGTTCTTGCATGTGGGAGCGTGCGAAAAGCCTAACGGATCTCTCCGGTGTTCAAAATCCGCATTACTCATCGAGCGTTACGTGGGAGCCCCAAGTTGCCCTTGATCGCGCGAAGGACTACTACCATTGGCGTCTGACAAATGAGAAGCCCCACGGCTCGAGTGTCGAGATGAAGGCAGAGTCTGCGGCGCGTAAGGCGTTTTATACCTATGCGAGCGCGGAGGTCGATCGGGCGCATATAACCGAGAACGGAGACAGGGTTTCCTCCTATATTCCGCTGCTGCCGCGCAACTCTGATGAGGTTCGGGCGACGGAACTCTATACCGATGCGGTGTGGCCGACGAGCGTGAACGATGACAAGGCGTATCTGCATTACGGGACGACCTGCCCTAACTATAAGAAAGGGACGCCGAGCGGATTTGCTTCGGTTGCCGATTACGATGGACAGGATAAATGCAGCAAATGCCATTTTGGCGTTTTGTCGCTTGGTGCTGTTGCGGCGCCTTCAACCTCTATCGAAAACGGCTTCGAATATCACTTCGACGAGTTCAAAAAGGCCTTGGAGGAATACGTCAAATGTCGGAACAAAGAGCTTGAGCTCATGCGTCAGACCGAGGATGAGGCCGACCGTGCGAGCAATGCGTTTGACCAGGCCATTAAAGCGCTTTCGGGCGAGCGTCCGCGTATCGCTCCGCCCGGTCGCAACGGCGTGGTTGCCTTTGCGGTTTCGGGTGCCATCTCGAGCCCCGATGAGCTCAACTCTTCGTTTAACACTGCAGTCAGGCTTGGCGATCGTGGTGCCATCTCTGCCGCGGTGCTGGCGCCCGATGAGGCGACGGCGCAAAACAACGTGCTTTCGCGATTTTTCTCGACATTGAAGGAACGCTCGGGTGGCGTTGCCGGCGTACTCGATGGCGTCATGGATGTCTGGGGACGGCTGCTTGTGGGATACGGAGACATCCAAGGTTCGGCCGACGAACTTATGGACGAGATGATTAAAGGCCTAGGAGGGGGCAGCGGCGCGTTGGGCTCCATCGCATCGTGGCTCGGCGATACCGTTTCGGCGTCCGTGGCGGCGCTGGGTTTGGAACCGTGCGACTTGCGCCTGCGAAAGCCGGTGCTGACTGATTCCGCCAACGTCATTAAGAGCCCGGGGTCTGACATTGCTGGTCTCTCTCAAGCGCAAGACAAACTGCGAAGTATTCCGTTGGGCGTGACCGATCCCAAGGCGCTTTGCGAGGCGTTGGAATATCAAGTCGAACGCACCATCAGCGGTACGGTGTTCACGCTTGCGGAGATTCCTCTGCCCGGCGGCGGCTCCATCCCGCTCACCGTCGATGTCGCCACGCTGGTTGGCGCTCTGGGCGGTGGGTCGTAATGAGTATCCGCATGCGTCTGCGCGAGGAGCGCGCCCAAGCGACGGTGGAGATAGCAGTGGTTACGCCCGTTTTGCTGGTGCTGGCACTCATCGTATACAACGTCATGATCTATGCCAGCGCTGTCGCGCGCTTCGACCGCGTGGTGCCCGACATCGTGTTGGCGCACGCCGTGGCGCCGAGCGGGGAGGGCGACGAAAGCTCTGTCGATGCCTCGGCGACGGTCCGGACTCAAATTCTGAATGCCATGGAAGGCTATGACTTGCAGATCGAAGTGTCGAGCGAGCAAGGCGCGGAGGCATCGGATGGTGGCCTGCTCTCCCTATCCGGTACGTTTAGGACCTACACCTGCACCATGCACTATGAGCCGTGGCCGACTTCTCTCAGCATCGCTGGCGTTCCGCTGGGGGCGCCGACAACGTTGTCGCACGAGCGCGCGGTGACGGTCGATCCATGCGTCCGGGGGTGGTCATGTGACCGCGGTCTCGTCCTACATCGCCTACGCGCGGGCACTCAATAGGCTGGGCTGGACGCCGGCCGAGTTTGCGGTGGCGGAGTCGTTTGCCGTGCGCCTGCGCGGCATGCTGGGACGGTGTCCGGTTGCCGCCAACGGTCTGCCGCTCGTCATGGCATTTCCACGCTGCTCTTCGGTCCATACGTGTTTTATGGCCTATCCCATCGATATCGCCTTTATCGATGCACGTGGCTATGTCCTCGTATGCTACGAAAACGTACGTCCCTGGCGTATGTGCTCCTGCCCCGGCGCCTGGGCCGTACTAGAGCGTCCTTCAATCATTGTTTCGACCCCTGCTCTCCAACGCGTGCCGGCTTAAGAATTGGCGACAGCGGACTTTCGTCATACGAAATTGGGTAAGATGGAGGAGAAGATGCATGGATGTTGAGATCCATCCCAACGCTAAAAAGCACCTGACGGAAAAGCAGGTGCTTAGCGCTTGGCTTGCGGTTACTGAGTGCATTCGTCGCGAGCCGAAGGACGAGCCGCCGAGATGGCTTGCGATTGGATGGCTCCCAGACGGACGAAGCGTGGAGCTTGTCGCGGTCGAGCTTGTCCGTGGGGGCTTATCATTCATGCCTTGTCTCCAGTCCAGAAGAAATTTTGGCAGGAGATTGAACGGGCTCGGCAAAGGGGTCGATGATGGGCAAGATGTATACGGCCGCTAATGGTCAGGTTGTAACGGATGAAATGATTGACGCGTGGTGCGAGTCGTACGAGCGCGGAGAGTTTCCGGATGGCGAACACACCGTTGGTGGGATCGTGCATGGACGGCCCCCACTCTCAGGTGAGGGGACGGCAACGCTGTCGGTCAAGATTCCTCTGGGAATGAAGGAGGCCATTCGTCGACGGGCGGCTGCCGAGGGGATGACGCCAAGTGAGTTTGCCCGTGCGGCTCTGAGCGAAAAACTTCTTGCTGCCGGCTGATGCCTCTGACGTGCCGATTTAAAGAACCGAGGCTGTGCTCAAAAACTTTTTTGAAATTCTCGGTTGACCGGAACGCGTCCTTGGTTATACTAATCAACCTTGAAACAAGGCACACCTCAAATGGCTGGGTAGCTCAGTTGGTAGAGCAGAGGACTGAAAATCCTCGTGTCAGGGGTTCGATTCCCTTCCCCGCCACCTTGAATTGACTAGGACCTCTGCAAAGGGGTCCTTTTCTTTTATGTAGCCCTCGCACGGAATCGAACCCCGTGAGGGCGCGGAGCTGAGTAAACGCGTAAGCGTTTGCCAGCGCAGCTCGCAAGGCGCGTAAGCGCCGCAGCGGTCCGTCCGCGCAGCGCGCGGACGCGATTCCCTTCCCCGCCACCTTGAATTGACTAGGACCTCTGCAAAGGGGTCCTTTTCTTTTATGTAGGGTTCTGCGGAAACTGCGTCCCAGAATAAGGGCTCAGAACGGGACACACTTTCCGGTGCCTGCCTCCGGCGCGCGTACACACCTCGTCGCACCATTCCGAGTCCGTCTGCTCCTAGACATTCCTCCCACTTTCGCGTCACTTTGCAGACCGTTCGGTCGCCTGTCCGCACACGCGGTATACTCAAAACGATACTTATCCTACGCAATACGATGCGGGTTCGACCTGCATGATCCGAAGGGGGCAGTGATGGAGAGGATACTCGGCGTTAATCTCTCTGGCTGGTTTATTCCCGAGCCTTGGGTGACCCCGTCGCTGTACGCGGCGACCGGTGCATCCAACGCGGCTGAGCTACAGGAGCCATGGGTACCGCCGCCTATAACGAGCGCATGCGCCGCCATTACGAGACGTTTGTGAGCGAGGACGATTTTCGCCGCATGGCGCAGATCGGTCTCAATGCCGTGCGTCTGCCGGTGCCTGGTATGCCTTTGGCTCACAGGAGTCCGATGCCTCCTACATATCGGTTGTCGATTACATCGACCGCGCAATTGAGTGGGCTGCCAAGTACGACATCCGCGTGCTGCTCGATCTGGCAACCGTGCCCGGTGGCCAGGGCGATTCCAACGATTCGCCCACCACGCCGGAGGCTGTTGCCGAGTGGCATTCGTCCACCAACGGCCGTCATGTCGCACTCGACGTGCTCGAGCGCTTGGCCGATCGCTATGGCGAGGCCGAGAGCCTGCTGGGCATTGAGCTGCTGGACACGCCGCAGATGAGCGTTCGCAAGAGCCTCTTCACCATGACGGATGGCATTCCTGCTCACTACCTGCGCAATTTCTATCGCGATGCCTACGAGCTCGTCCGTTCGTATATGCCCGAGGATAAGATCGTCGTCTTCTCGTCGTCGGGGCATCCCAGCGAGTGGAAGCATTTTATGCGCGGCGCCAAGTACAAGAACGTCTACATGGACCTTCACCTGTACCATTACCGCGACGAGTATGCGCTCGACATCACGAGCCTCGCGGGCTGACGACGGCGATTTCGCGTAACAAGCGCGAGCTTAAAGAAGCGATTTCGACTGGGTTCCCCGTGCTGGTGGGCGAATGGTCGGGCGCGGCGATCTTTGCCAACTCGTCGGTTACGCCCGAGGGCCGCAATGCCTACGAGCGCGTGTTTATCGCCAACCAGCTGGCTTCGTTTGCGCCGGCTGCCGGTTGGTTCTTCCAAACGTGGAAGACTGAGAAGCGCATTGCAGCATGGGACGCCCGCGCGGCGCTCGGTACGCTCGAGCGCGGCATGATTGAATAGGTTGATATGACGCAAAACAGCGCCATACGGGCAAACTCTATGTGGTCGGCACGCCCATCGGCAACCTGGGTGACCTGTCCCCGCGCGTTGGCGAGGCCTTTGCCGCTGCCGATGTCATCTGCTGCGAAGACACGCGTGTGACGTCAAAGCTGCTGATGCACCTGGGCATTTCCAAGCCGCTTGTCCGTTGCGACGAGAATGTGATCGCCAGCCGCGCCGCCGGCCTGGTCGACCGTCTGCTGGCGGGGGAGACCCTCGCTTTTGCCTCGGACGCCGGCATGCCGAGCGTGTCCGATCCCGGCCAGGCGCTGATCGAGGCGGCGCGTGAGGCCGATGTGCCCGTCGAAGTTATTCCTGGGCCCTCTGCTTGCGTCACGGCGCTTGTTTCGTCCGGCATTCCCTGCGAGCATTTTTTCTTCGAGGCTTTTTGGGCCGAAAGCACGGCGACCGTGTGCGCCGTTTGCAGCGCCTTGCCGTGGTGCCCGGCGCACTCATCTTCTACGAGTCTCCACATCGCATCGTGGCGACGCTCGAGGCCGTGGCGGAGGTCTTTCCCCAGCGTGAGGTTGCCGTCTGCCGCGAGCTCACCAAGCTGCACGAGGAGGTCTTGCGCGGGCCCGCTGACCAGCTTGCCGAGGAGCTGCGTGCTCGCGGCGAGGTAAGGGGCGAGATTGCGCTGGTCATCGCGCCGCCGAGCGAGGATGAGGAGGCCGGTATCGTGCCGGTTGGCGCCGCGGCAGCGGATCCCGACGAGGCCCTGCGCGAGGATATCCGCGCCGCGCTCGAGGAGGGGGAGCCCGCGTCTGCGGTGGCCAAGCGCCTGTCTCAGAAGTATTCGCGCCGCAAGCGCGATGTCTATGCCATAGTGCTCGATATGCAATAGATGGAGGATATCCAGCCCTTGCGCTAGAATCATCCTCTGTATGCAACGTTTTTCTGGAGGACAAACCCCATGGATCAAAGCAAGCCTTCGTTCTTTATCACGACGCCCATCTACTACGTCAACGCCGATCCGCACCTGGGCACGGCTTATTCCACCATCATCGCCGACGTTCAGGCTCGCTATCGCCGTTCCGCCGGCTATAACGTCAAGTTCCTGACCGGCATGGACGAGCACGGCGAGAAGGTCGCCGAGGCCGCAGCCAAGCATGGCATGACGCCGCAGGAGTGGACCGACAGCCAGGCTCCGCACTTCAAGGAGCTTTGGAGCAAGCTCGAGATCTCCAACGACGACTTCATCCGCACCACCGAGCCGCGCCAGCATCATGCCGTGCAGTACCTGTGGGAGCGCATGAAGGAGTCCGGTTACCTGTATAAGGGCAGCTACGACGGTTGGTATTGCGTGCCTGACGAGACCTACTTCACTGATACGCAGGTCCAGAAGGGCGACGAGGAGTACGGCAGCGTCGGCCAGCATCTATGCCCCGACTGCCACCGTCCGCTTGAGCGCGTGCAGGAGGAGTCCTACTTCTTTAAGCTTTCCGCCTTCCAGGACAAGCTTCTCAAGCTCTATGACGAGCACCCCGACTTTGTCGAGCCTGCGTTCCGCATGAACGAGGTACGTAGCTTTGTCGAGGGCGGCCTTAACGACCTTTCCGTGAGCCGCACGAGCTTTGACTGGGGCATTCAGGTCCCGTTTGACGAGGGTCACGTGACCTACGTGTGGTTCGATGCGCTGCTCAACTATATGACGGCCGTCGGCTACGTGTCGACACCGACGAGGCGCGTGCCGAGCTGGCTATCGCTGGCCCGCGCAGTTCCACATCGTGGGTAAGGACATCATCCGCTTCCACTGCGTCATTTGGCCCGCCATGCTCATGGCCATCGGCGAGGCCCTGCCCGAGCACGTCTTTGCCCACGGCTTCCTGACCGTGCGCAATGCCGAGACAGGCAAGGCCGAGAAGATGTCCAAGAGCCGCGGTAACGCCATCGCTCCGCAGGACGTTATCGACATGCTGGGCGTTGAGGGCTATCGCTATTACTTTATGACCGACGTGGTCCCCGGCACCGACGGCGCCATCAGCTTCGATCGCATGGAGCAGGTCTACAACGCCGATCTGGCCAACAGCTGGGGCAACCTCATTTCGCGCTCGCTCAACATGAGCGCAAAGTACTTTGACGGCTGCGCCCCGGCTAAACCGGCGTCTGCCGACGCGTTCGATAACCCGCTGGCAAAGATTGCCGACGGTTTGGTCGAGCGCTACATGGCCAAGATGGACATGCTCGATTACGGCGGAGCCAAGGATGAGGTCATGGAGCTCATCCATGCCGCCAACCACTACATCGAGGACTCCGAGCCCTGGGCGCTTGCCAAGGACGAGGCCAAGGCTGACGAGCTGGCATTTGTGATTTACAACCTGCTCGAGGCCATCCGCATCGCCGCCCACCTGCTGATGCCGCTCATGCCCCAGACTTCTGTCGAGGCTCTGCGCCGCCTGTCCTGTGAGGGCGAGGCCGCGAGCGACGACCTCAAGGGCATTTGCGCTTGGGGCCTGCTTGCTGGTGGTCAGCCCGTCGAGAAGGGCGATCCGCTGTTCCCGCGTCTGGCGTAGAGACCGCGCGAGCGCCATATCGGCAATTTGCTGTTTAGCTGTAAGGGCATGGCCGCCACGGTCCATGCCCTTTTGTTTCAAGACGCCGCCATCATGCTAAGGAGGCAACCATGACAACTTCGCCTTTGGCAAACCCCACGGCCACCAGGGAGCTGCTGGAGGAGTTTGGCCTTGCGACCAAGCATCGCCTGGGCCAGAACTTTCTAATCGACAATCATGTGATCGAGCGTATCTGCGAGCTTGCCGAGCTTGCAGGTGACGAGCGCGTACTCGAGGTGGGTCCGGGTTGCGGTACTTTGACACTTGCGTTGCTGCAGGAAGCGGCGTGCGTTACGTCCATTGAGGCCGATCCTGAGCTCGAACCGGTGCTCGACGCCCACGCCGCCGACTATGCCAACTTCCGCTTTATCATGGGCGACGCGCTTAAGGTGGGCCCGGAGCAGATTGAGCAGGCTGCGGGCGGTGAGCCGACGGTATTTGTTGCGAACTTGCCCTATAACGTGGCGGCGACGATCATTTTGCAATTTTTCCAGACGATGCCGGCGCTCAAGCGCGCCGTCGTCATGGTGCAAAAGGAGGTTGCCGATCGCATTGCCGCAGTGCCGGGCAACAAGACCTATGGCGGCTATACGGCAAAGCTTGGCCTGTATGCGCAGGTAACGGGTCGCTTTGAGGTGCCGCCGCGTTGCTTTATGCCGGCGCCACACGTGGACTCGGCCGTCGTGCGCATCGACCGTGTTGACGGTGTGGTGCCCGAAGGACTCGATCGCGAATTTGTGGCCCGCGTGATTGACGCTGCATTTGCTCAGCGTCGCAAGACCATCCGCAATTCCATGAGCGCCAACGGCTTTGCCAAGGACGTGCTCGATGCCGCCTTTGAGGCTTGCGGTATCGCATCCACCACGCGCGCCGAGACGCTCGGCGTCGCCGACTTTGTGTGCCTGGCTCGGGAGCTTTCCCATGACGCTTAATGCCGAACGCGTGACGTTTACCAAGAAAAAGAAGACGGTTGCTTGTCCCGTACCCTTGGCACCGCTTGCCGACACGCATGCGCATCTGCTTTCGTTCTGGGGCAAGGATGTGCCCGAGACACTCGTGCGTGCCAAGGCGGCAGGCATCGACCTGTTGGTGACGGTCTTCGACCCCATCGCCGACAAGCGCAGCGTGACGGACTATAGCGACTGGCTCGTGCGCGAAATTCTGCCGATGCAGGATATCCCGCAGATCAAGTATCTTGCCGGCGTGCATCCGTATGGCGCGCCGGACTATACCGACGACATTCACGCGCAGGTTGTTGCTGCGCTTGATGACCCTTTGTGCGCCGGTATTGGCGAGATCGGTCTGGACTACCACATGGATTACGACGACGACATCGCGCCGGCGCCCCACAGCGTGCAGATTGACTGCATGGCACGCCAGCTCGAGCTTGCCGTGTGCCGTAACGTGCCGGTGGAGCTGCATCTGCGTCACGAGGACATGGACCAGGAGCGTACCTCGCACGTGGACGCCTACAACGTGCTTCGTGAGGTGGGCGTGCCCCAGGCCGGTTGTGTGCTGCACTGTTTTGGCGAGGACCGCGCCACGATGGAGCGCTTTGTGGAGCTGGGCTGCTATATCGCCTATGGTGGTGCGGCCACCTTTAAGCGCAACGACGACGTGCGCGAGGCATTTGCGGCAACCCCACTCGATCGAATTTTGTTCGAGACGGATTGCCCGTATATGGCTCCGGAGCCCATCCGCGGTCTTGAATGCGAGCCCGCAATGATCTCCATTACGGCAAACGCGCTGGTTAACGACCGTGTCGATCGCACTGGTGAGGACGCCGAAACAATCGCGCATGCCGCTTGGGAAAATGCCTGCAAACTTTTTCAAAAATAGTTCTTGCGTTCGCGGTGGCGCTCCGTTATTCTAATTCCTGCACGCGGGCGTGGCGGAATTGGCAGACGCGTACGGTTCAGGTCCGTATGGGGGCAACCCCATGAAGGTTCAAGTCCTTTCGCCCGCACCATTAAATGAAAGAGCTCCCAGCAATGGGGGCTTTTTTGTTATGGGCCCATCGCGGGGACTTGAACCTGCGAAGGAGCGAGCGTAAAGAAAACGCGGAGCGTTTTTAGCGAGTTGACGAGTCCGCCGGCAGGCGGTCGAAGCCGGTGCGGATCCACGAAGCGGATACGCGGACGTCCTTTCGCCCGCACCATTGATTGAAAGAGCTCCCAGCAATGGGAGCTTTTTTGTTATGCACGATCTCCTTGGACGGGTATCCTAATGCCAACGTGTGCCTATCAGAGGAGAGACCATGCTATTTTCCGGTATCATCGCCGCCCTTACCAGCCTTTTGATTCCCATCATCATCCTGTTGTTGCTGCTCCCCAACGCCTGCTACGTCGTTGAGCAGCAGCACGCTGTGATCATCGAGCGCTTGGGTAAGTTCAATCGTATCGTCAACGCGGGCTTCCACGTGAAGGTGCCCGTGATTGACCGCAAGGCCGCCACGGTGAGTCTGCGCACCATGAAAAATGGTTTTGGCATCGACGTTAAGACCCAGGACAACGTGACCATTGGCCTTGAGGTCTCCGCTCAGTACCACGTGAGCTATGACTTGGGCGCCGGCCCGGCGGATTCGGGCATCTACAAGAGCTACTACATGCTGCAGGAGCCCGTCGACCAGATGCGCGACTTCATCACCGACGCCCTGCGCTCCTCCATCCCCGTCTACACGCTCGATGAGGTCTTTGCCAAGAAGGATGACATCGCCAAGGATGTCAACGCTACTGTTTCCGAGCAGATGGCCGCCTACGGCTTCACCCTCGTGTCGACGCTCATCACCAAAATCGCACTGCCGACCGAGGTTGAGAACTCCATGAACGACATCAACGCTGCCCAGCGCAAGCGCGCTGCGGCACAGGAGCTCGCCGAGGCCGACCGCATCAAGCGCGTCACCGAGGCGACCGCCGAGGCCGAGGCTATGGAAAAGGCGGGCGAGGGCATCGCCAACCAGCGCAAGGCCATCGCGCTGGGTATCAAAGATTCGCTCGAGATCATCCAGGAGACGGGTGTCGGCAATGACGAGGCCAACCAACTGTTCATGTTTACGCAGTGGTCCGAGATGATGACGGAGTTCGCTCGCACGGGTAAAACCTCGACGGTCGTGCTGCCGAGCGACTTTTCGCAGTCGGCCTCGATGTTCGAGCAGATGCTGGCCGCCGGCAAAGTTCAAAACGATTCGAAGGAGTAGACGCGCGTGAAATACACCGTCGTTTGCGTCGGTAAGCTCAAGGAGCGCTTTTGGAAGGACGCGTGCGCTGAGTACACCAAGCGCCTAGGTGCCTATGCCAAGGTGGATATCCGCGAGGTGGCCGATATCGACCCGGCTAAGGCGGGCGGCGTGGATGCCGCGCGCGACAAGGAGGGGGCGGCGATTCTTACAGCCCTGCCGCCTCGAGCACATGTGATCTTGCTGGCCATTGAGGGCAAAGAGCGCTCGAGCGAGGAACTTTCGGCGCGGCTCGATGATCTTATGCTACGTGGTAACAGCGACATCGCCTTTGTAATTGGCGGATCGGACGGCGTGAGCGATGACGTGCGCGCACGAGCCGACGAGATGCTCAGCTTTGGACGTATTACCTTGCCGCATAACTTGGCGCGCGTGGTGCTGCTGGAGCAGATCTACCGCGCCTGCAAGATCAGCCGCGGCGAGCCGTATCACAAATAGGTCAGCAATACGAAACAATGGCGTGGGACAATAGCTTTCGTTTTGAGGAATGTGTCTGAAAGGACTATGTGATATGAAGATTGGATTTGTCGGTTTTGGCAATATGGCGAGCGCTATGGCCGATGGCTGGATCGCTGCCGGTGTAGCTGCGAGCGACATGTGCGCCTGTGCGGGTCGCTACGACGCACTGGTTGAGCGCTGTGAGGCGCGCGGGATGGCCGCTTGCCACGATGCCGCCGAGGTTGTCGCCGCATCCGATATCGTGGTCGCTGCGGTCAAGCCGTACATGATCGAGAAGGTATTCGCCCCGCTCAAGGATGCTCTTGCCAAAAAGGTCGTTCTGTCGGTTGCCTGGACCTGGGACAGTGCCAAGTGGGAGCAGGTCCTGCCGGGCGTCGCGCATATCTCGACGGTGCCCAACACGCCGGTTTCGGTGGGCGAGGGCGTCATCGCTTGCGAGAAGGCTTCCACGCTTAGTGATGAGCAGAGCGCAGTGGTGCTTGATTTGCTTGGCAAGCTCGGTGCGGTGGTCGAGCTCGATACGAGCCTGCTGTTCGTGGGCGGCACGGTGGGTGGTTGCGCTCCGGCATTTGTCGCTATGGCAATCGAGGCCCTGGGCGATGCAGCGGTCAAGCACGGTATCCCGCGTGCTGATGCCTATCGCATTGTGAGCCAGATGGTGCTGGGTACGGCAAAGCTGCAGCTCGCAACCGGTCAGCATCCCGCAGCGATGAAGGATGCCGTGTGCTCGCCCGGCGGTGCCACCATCAAGGGCGTCGTTGCGCTCGAGGACGCCGGCATGCGCAGCGCCCTGGTCAAGGCAATCGACGCAACCCTCCAGTAAAACCGACCAAAAAAGGGACAGTTTATTTTGGCAGGTTTTTCCTGCGGTTTTGTCCTTTTAGCGAAAAGTGCCCCGCAACTGGCTCAATTCCAGTTGCGGGGCACTTGCGTTTGCCCGGATAAAACCGACCAAAATAAACCTGTCCCTTTTTGGCAGGTTAGTCCCAGAAGCTGTCTTCTTCGTCCTCGGACTTGGGGCCGCGGTCGACATACATCTTATGGGTGCGCTTCTCCATTACAAAGGCAATAATCGCAAACAGCAGGATGCCGCCGGCGAAAAGGATGGCAAAACCGGTGCGGGTGCCAAACAAAAAGGAAAAAACTGCGTCCATTGGGTGCCTTCTTGCGTAGTTGAGTTGGGTCGTAAACGCTCATAAGTATATACTTGCCCATACATGTACAAGGTTGCAACCTAAATGGAATGTATATCGCCGGAGGATCTAATGCTTGATATCAAGTTTGTTCGCGAGAACCCCGATGCCATCGATGTCGCCATGGCTAACCGCCAGACGTCTTGGGATCGCGAGAAGTTCTTTGAGCTCGACGACGAGCGTCGTGCCGTCATCACCGAGGTTGAGGAACTTCAAGCTACGCGCAACGCCGAGTCCAAGAAGATCGGCGCCCTGATGAAGGAGGGCAAGAAGGACGAGGCCGAGGCCGCCAAGGAGGCCGTGCGCGCCGTCAACGAGAAGATTGACGGTCTGGCCGAGCGCCGCACTGCTCTCGAGCAGGAGCAGTACGACTTCATGGCTCACCTGCCCAACATTCCTTGCGAGGCCACGCCGTACGGCAAGGACGAGGACGAGAACATCGAGCGCCGTCGTTGGGGCACCCCGCGCGAGTTCGACTTCGACTTTAAGCCGCACTGGGATCTGGGCACCGACCTCGACATCCTTGACTTCGAGCGCGGCAACAAGCTCTCCGGCAGCCGCTTCACCGTTCTCGGTGGCGCCGGCGCCCGTCTTGAGCGCGCCTCATCAACTTCTTCCTCGATACGCACACCAGCCGTGGTTTTAAGGAGTGGTGGCCGCCCATCGTCGTCAAGCGTCAGACCATGTTCGGCACGGGCCAGCTGCCCAAGTTCGAGGACGACGCCTATCACGTCTCGGGCGACAACTTCCTGATCCCCACCGCCGAGGTCGTGCTCACCAACCTGCACGCCGGTGAGGTCCTCGACGCCGATACCCTGCCGCGCCGCTACACCGCCTTCACCCCCTGCTTCCGCGAGGAGGCCGGCTCCGCTGGTCGCGATACCCGCGGCATTATCCGTCAGCACGAGTTCGACAAGGTCGAGATGGTCAAGTTCGCTAAGCCGGAGGAGTCCGACGAGGAGCTCGAGAGCATGACCGCCGAGGCCGAGTACCTGCTGCAGCAGCTGGGCCTTCCGTATCGCGTGATTAGCCTGTGCACCGGCGACCTGGGCTTCTCTGCTCGTCAGACCTACGACGTCGAGGTTTGGCTGCCGAGCTACAACGCCTACAAGGAAATCAGCTCCTGCTCCAATTGCGGTGACTTCCAAGCCCGTCGTGCCAACATCAAGTATCGCGACCCCGAGAACTTCAAGGGTTCGCGCTACCTGCACACCCTTAACGGTTCCGGCCTGCCGGCTGGTCGTACCATGGCTGCCATTCTGGAGAACTACCAGAACGCCGACGGCACCATCACGATCCCCGAGGTTCTGCGTCCCTACATGGGCGGCCTCGAGAAGATCGAGCCGGTCGCGTAAACTAGCTGCATAGGCGATTTGCGAGGGCGCTCCTTTTAGGGGCGCCCTTTTTTGTACGGCTATACCATGCCGCGCGGACAGCTTGATAGAAAACACACGAACAGACGTTCTGTATACATGCATTTACCTGCTATTCTTTTGTTGCCTAAGAGCAAGAGAAAGGGGATGTGATGGAGCTGTTCGACGAGCGGGTTGTTTTGTTCCAGAGCGATGAGGGCGGGGAACGCCTGCTGGTAACGTGCGAGCCGTCGGGTATGGGTGGCTTGGTGGTTCGGCAGACGAGCGAGGGGCCATTGACGCAATGGTGCTATGAGGAGTCGCCGCATATGGTCGAGACGTTTGTGGCGCATGAGGGGCTTGTGGCGCTTGAGCGGTTTTATGAGGTGGGAACTTCTAACCAGGTGGCGCGCATGCTGGGTATCTCGTTTGCCGACTACGACTGTGCCAACGGGTGCGTTCGCTTCTGGGGGAGCTTGGCGCCGGGTTCGATGTGATTGAGAAGCCAATCGATCGCACAAGAAGCGCTGATGCTTGTGGTGCAGCGTGACAAATTGCGGCCCGCGCGAAAAAAGTTTGAGATTTTGCTTGACTCTAACGAACTAAAGTGGTTTTATATATT
The DNA here is from genome assembly GCA_027669365.1 of Coriobacteriaceae bacterium AM49-12. Taxonomy (GTDB): domain Bacteria; phylum Actinomycetota; class Coriobacteriia; order Coriobacteriales; family Coriobacteriaceae; genus Collinsella. Next base: position 43,651 of record JAQEDL010000021.1, read on the forward strand.
TTGCGCTGCGGCGTTACCTCAGCTGGATAGAGGGTCTGACTACGAATCAGAACGTCATAGGTTCGAATCCTATACGCCGCACCAATTGAACTTGAAAGCCTCCGGCAACGGGGGCTTTTCTTTTAGGCAGACGCCGCATGGATTCGAACCTCGGTCGAGGCGCGAGCGTGGAGCGGACGCGTAGCGAGCGGGCGAGTCCGCCGGCAGGCGGGCGAAGCGGTGCGGATCCGCGAAGCGGATGC
>JAQEDL010000022.1:0-27512 GCA_027669365.1 Coriobacteriaceae bacterium AM49-12
CCTTCCCGCCTAAAACCACCACGAAGGTGCCTGTCCCTTTGTGGTGGTTAGCCGATGGGCTCGGTGTATTTGGCGCGGTCGGTGCGTTGGATGCGCTTGGAGACATGGAGCGGACGGCCGTCGGTGTCGTAGACGTAGTCGGTGATCAGGATCAGCGCCTGCCCGCGCTCGACGTTGAGCAAAAATGCCTCGTTTTGCGACGCATAGCACACCTCAAAGGTCTTATGCCCCTGCGCCGGCGCGCGATGGAACTCCTGGCGCAGCGTGGCGTAGAGCGAACCGTTGATATCGCGATCGATGAGCGACCCAAAGCTTGGCGGCAAATAGGTGGTCTCCAGGCACAGTGGCGCATCGTCCAGGTAACGCAGGCGGACAAGTTTGACAAGCTTGCTGCCCACGCTAGCGTCAAAGAACTTGGCCACGCTGCCCATTGCTTTGGCAAAGCCCGAGTCCACCGTGCGCGTGGTGGGCTTCATACCCTGGCCTTCGACCTGCTTGGTATAGCTCGAAAACACCAGGTTGTTCTCGTGGAGCGCCGGCGTGTCGGCCACAAAGGCACCGCGCCCGCGCTCGGTGCGGACCAGGCCCTCATCGACGAGCACCTTAAGGGCGTGGCGTACGGTGCTGCGCGACAGCCCGATTCGTCCATGAGCTCCATCTCGGACGGCAGCTTGTCTCCACGGGCGTAGGTGCCGGCGGCGATGCGGTCGCGCAGTGTGCCCGCCAGACGCTCGTATTGGGTCAGTTTCTTTTCAGACGAAGCGCTCATACGACTAACCTGTATCTAACTTGTATGCTTGCCTAATCAAGCATGTATCTAATACAACAATAAAACTGCTGGTAACGACTTATTGAAAACTGCATCAGCAAAATTTCTAAGACAAATATAGCATACAACTAGTCGACATCGCTAAAACATGTATGTAACTTGTATGCCGTCAAGAGCATTAAATGAGAAGAAAGGCTGATGCGCGATGACTACTCAGGAACAGGTTAAGGACGTCGTCTCCCAGGTTTTGGCTGACAAGGCAGACAAGGGCGGCATCAAGCGCGTCGTGTGGATCGGCGCCGGCGGATCCAACGGCGGCAACTATCCTGCCCAGTACTTTATGGAGCACGAGGCCACGCAGGTCGTGAGCTCCAGCTACACCAGCAACGAGTTCGTGCACGCCACGCCTGCCTACGTCAACGAGAACACCCTGGCCGTCGTCGTGTCCATGCGCGGCACCAAGGAGACCATCGTCGCCGCCCAGGTCGCCAAGAACCACGGCGCCAGCACCATCGCCATCTATGTTGACGAGTCCGCCCTCACCGAGGTCTGCGACTACAAGATTCAGTACGACAGCCTGGCCGTCGACGAGTCCTGCATGGGCCGCACCAACTCCGCCGTCGTGACCATGATCGCCATGGAGCTCACGCAGCAGACCGAGGCTATGCCGAGTACGAGACCGCTATGGCCGCCTTCGACCTGGTCGACCCCATCTATCGCAAGGCTGTCGAGTACACCCGTCCGCTCGCTGCCAAGTGGGCCGAGCAGAACGCCGACAAGCCCTGCATCAACGTGATGGCTCAGGGCCCGCTCTTTGGTGCCGCCTACGTCTTTAGCATCTGCAACGTGCAGGAGATGCTGCAGATCGACTCCTGCACCATCAACACCTGCGACTTCTTCCACGGCCCCTTCGAGATCCTGGACAAGCGTACCTCGCTGTTCCAGCTCATCAGCGTCGGCCGCAGCCGCTGCAACGACGAGCGCGGCATTCGCTTTGTCAACCAGTACGGTGGTGAGCGCGTCTACCAGCTCGACGCCAAGGAGCTCGGCCTCAACGACATCAAGGACAGCGTGAGCGAGTACTTCAACCACCTGATCTTTGCCCCGATCCTCAACAACGTCTACATGCGTGCGCTCTCCGCCGTCACCCACAAGGACTACATGACGCGCCGTTACATGTGGAAGCTGGATTACTAAGGGATAGAGCGGCCTAACAGCCAATACCCCTCATGAGTTGCGGTGGAATAGTTCCTGTTTGGGAGTGTGAAGCCTCTGTTTGAGAACTATTTCACCGCAACTGCTAGAGCGGCACTTGGGGACGTTCCCTTTCTGCCGGCAGTTAGGGATGTTCCTTTTGTGCCGGCAGTTGGGGACACTCCTTGTGTCGAGAGATTTCCCGCTCACCGATTTGTGCCTTGAAAAATGTATATAACGACTATAACGTAGTGTGAAACATATTGGAAACAATACCGAGGAGGCTGCGTTGAAGAAAAGCAATCTGGGCTATGTGCTGGTGCTGATCGCCGCGCTTATGTGGGGCAGCATCGGAATCTTTGTAAACGGCATCTCGGCCATGGGCGTTTCGTCCCAGAGCATGGCTGCCTTTCGCTTGTTGGTCGGAGCGCTTATCTTGGCGCCGGTCCTGATGTTTATGAGCTGCCGTCCGGGTGAGGGGTCTACCGTGGCTCAGGGTCCGCTGACCCTGTTCAAGGCAAGCCCTAAAGAGCTTGTTTCCTGCGCGCTTGTCGGTATCGTCGGTTTGGCTGCCGCCAACACCTGCTATTACGAGTGCATGCGCGAGGTGGGCATGTCCACGGCATCGGTGCTGCTCTACACGTCGCCGGTGTTTGGCGTCGCGCTCGGCCGCGTACTCTATCGCGAGGGCGTGACCCTCAACAAACTCATCGCCATTGTCTTTAACATCGTTGGCTGCGTGCTTGCGGTGACCAATGGCGACCTTTCCGGTTTTCATTTTTCGGTTTGGGGCGTCACGTCGGGCGTGATTGCAGGCCTTTGTGGTGCGTCGCTCGCGGTGTTTAGCCGGATAGCAACCAAGACGGTCCACCCGCTGGCTGTCACGTTTTGGGGCTTTGTTTTTGGCGGTGCGGTTATGGCAGCTATCGCGGCTCCGTGGCCGGATGTCGCCGCGGCAATGTCGCCACAGCTGCTGCTGCTGTTCCTTGGCTTTGGACTCATCCCCACAGCCGTGGCTTACATCTTATATATGCAGGGTCTGTCCATGGGGCTCGAGACGTCGAAAGTTCCCGTCGTAATGTCATTCGAGACAGTCGTCACCGTACTGCTGGGCATTGGTGTCTACGCCGAGCCCGCCGGTGCGATCAAGGTTCTGGGCATCGTTTTGGTGCTCGCGTCCATCGTGATCATGAACACCGACTTTTCCAAGCTGCGCAACAGTGTGTTTGTCGGCCATGTCGTTGAGAGCATGACCTTTAAGCCCAACGCGTGGTGGACGGAGAAATCGCAGGACATGGATCTGTTCCGCGAGCGCACGGGCATTACGCTGGAGCCCACCGTGCAGGAAAGCCCTGGTACTTCGTGCGATAGGGGATTGCGCGCGGCGTCCGACCTGGGGTTATCCAGTCAGCGCCGGCCTACCCAGCCCCAACGTTTCAAGTACGTTAAGCCCGCCAACGGTCGTTTTTCACCCGCGAACGGTTTATATACTAATTATCAATATAAGCAACGTATAAGACGTTATAATGACCATAACGAAAAGGAGGAGGCAAGATGAATCAGATCATTCTCGCATCTCATGGCGGCCTGGCCGCAGGCGCCAAAGACACGCTCGAGATGGTTCTCGGCGACGTGTCGAACGTCCACGTCGTGTCGCTTGCTCGTGACGACAAGGAGCCCATCACCAATAAGGTGGACGCTATGATCGCCACGTTCAACGCGGACGACACCGTCTATGTGCTGACCGATATGCTCGGCAGCTCGGTCAACAACAGCATGGTCGAGCTTTCCCGCAACGGTGCAGCATTCACGGTGATCAGCGGTTTCAACATTCCGCTGGCACTGACGCTTGCCATGAGCCCCGCCCCCGTCAAGGTGCCGAGCTCGCGGCCCTCATCAACGAGGCCCGCACCGGTCTGACCAACCCCAACGCACCGGTCGAGGTCGCCGCGGCTCCCGCCAAGAAGGCCAAGGCGTCCCGTCACAGCTCCGGTCCCGCCAAGATCGTCCTCGCACGTCTTGACTACCGTCTGCTGCACGGCCAGGTCGTCTTTACCTGGACCACCAAGGTTCAGGCCGAGCGCATCATCGTCGTCGACAACGCTGCTGCCAACGATGACATCAAGAAGGGCGCTCTTAAGCTGGCCAAGCCCCAGGGCGTGCGCCTGAACGTCTTCACCGTCGAGCGTGCCCTCGCCAAGATGGACAAGCTCAACACCCTCGGCGAGCGCGTCATGTTCGTCTTTGGCAACACTGCCGAGATGCTGCAGTTCTGCCAGGGCTACAAGCTCGACGCCATCAACCTGGGCGCCACCGCCAACCACGACGGTGCCGAGCAGGTCGGCGGCAAGGACAGCTCCGTCTTCTTCGACGCCACCCAGAAGGCCGACGTCAACCAGCTGCTCGACATGGGCATCAAGCTCTACGTCCAGCAGACCCCTACGTATCAGAGCGTCGACATCGACGCCAAGCTGTAATCAACCAGGCATTTGCCTGACTGAAAGGAGAAGGGTATGAATACGTTCATCAGTGCGGTGCTCGTCGGCCTCGTCGGCGTGTTCTGCATGTGGGACTCCCGCCTGCTCGGTCGTCTTAACTTCGAGCAGCCCCTCGTTGGCGCTACGCTCGTCGGTCTGCTGCTGGGCGATGTGCCCACCGGCCTTGCCGTCGGTGCCGCCGTCGAGCTCGTGTCCATGGGCCTGGTGCAGGTCGGCGCCGCCGTTCCGCCCGATATGGTCCTGGGCGGCATCGTGGCAGCTGCCTTTGCGTGCCTGACCGATGCTTCCGCCGAGACCGCCATGACGATCGCCATCCCGGTCGCCGTCCTGGGTCAGCTCCTCGGCATCGTGTTCCGTTCCATCATCGCCGCCCTCACCCATGTGGCCGATAGCGCGATTGATAACGGCAAGTTCAAGACCGCCTACCGTATGCACATCTGCGCCGGCTCCGGTCTGTACGCCATCATGTACTTCCTGCCGATCTTCCTGGCCGTCTTTGTCGGTACCGACCTGGTCCAAGCCATCGTCAACATGGTTCCCGAGTGGCTGTCCGTTGGTCTGAACGTCTCGACCAAGATCATGACCGCCTACGGTCTGGCCCTGCTGCTCACCATGATGATCAAGAAGGGTATGACCCCGTTCCTGTTCATCGGCTTCCTGCTCGCCGCCTACCTCAACCTGTCCGTCATCGCGGTCGCTCTGATCGGTGTGTGCCTGGCTATCGTCTTCATGGGCTTCAAGTTCAATGGCTCCCATGCAGCCGCCGGTGTCGATTCCGACTACGATCCGCTCGAAGACGACGAAGACTAAGGAGGAACACACTATGGCAACCGCAACCAAGGACGTGTCCCTGAACAAGAAGGTCAGCCAGTTCTTCTGGCGCTCCTGGGCCATCCAGGCCTCTTGGAACTACGAGCGTCAGATGAACATGGGCTTCCTCTACGGCATGGTCCCCACGCTCGATCGCCTCTATCCGGACGAGTCCGACCCCAAGCAGCTCGCTGCTAAGAAAGAGGCTTACCACCGTCACATGGCGTTCTACAACTGCACCCCGCAGACGAGCGCTTTCATCCTGGGCCTCGCCGCCTCCATGGAGGAGGAGTACGCCAAGGATCCCGAGAACTTCGATCCCGATTCGATTAACGCGGTCAAGACCTCCCTCATGGGCCCGCTTTCCGGCATCGGTGACTCCTTCTTCCAGGGCACCATCCGCGTTATCGCCTTTGGCCTGGGCGTTCAGCTGGCTCAGCAGGGCTCCATCATGGGTCCGATCCTGGCCATGCTCATCTCCATCGTGCCCTCCGTGCTGATCACGTGGTTCGCTGCCAAGATCGGCTACCAGGGCGGCCACGAGTACCTGAGCAAGCTCCAGGGTGGCGACCTCATGGAGAAGCTCATGTATGTCTGCGGCATCGTGGGTCTTATGTCCGTGGGCGGCATGATCGCTACGCTGATCGGCGCCACCACCCCGCTGCAGTTCGCTGAGGGTACCGTCGTGATCCAGGACATCCTGGACGGCATGATGCCCAGATGATCTCCCTTGGCCTCACCGGCCTTATGTACTGGCTCATCAAGAAGAACGTCAACACCGGTTGGCTTCTCGTGATCGCCATTGTGGGCGGCATCGCCCTCTCCGCGGCCGGCATCCTGGCCTAGTCGCGACCCAATGCTTCCCCCGGGGGCCTGCCTGGCATCCCATACCCCAGGCAGGCTTCCATCCCTAACATGTGACAAGGGGACAGTTCCTTTGTCACATCCTCAACGGGCCGGCGACTCGGTCCTAACCACGGTAACCCTGCGAGCGTCCGGCAATGTGGCGCCGCAACAAATCGAAAGGAATGTGTCAGATGTACGAGATCGACCTTAACCTCCCTAAGCAGATCGTCGCTGACGTCCTGTCCAACCACGAGATTCACAGCGTCGCTTTCGTCGGCTGCGGTGCTTCCATGTCCGACCTTTACCCCGCCAAGTACTTCCTGGCCAACAACACGGACAAGCTGAACGTTCAGATCTTCACCGCTAACGAGTTCAACTACGACACGCCTTCCTGGGTCAACGAGCACACCTTCGTGATCACCTGCTCCCTCGGTGGCTCCACGCCCGAGACCGTCGAGGCCAACAAGACCGCCAAGAAGCACAACTGCCCGGTCGTCTCCCTCACCAACAAGGCTGGCTCCGCTCTGACCGTCGACGCCGACCACGTCATCGTCCACGGCTTCCACGCCAACTACGCTGCCAAGTGCGAGAAGCCCGGCTATGCCATCGCTCTTGCTCTCGAGATCCTTCAGCAGACCGAGGGCTATGACCACTACGAGGACATGATCACCGGCCTCACCAACGTTTTCGATCTCTGCGAGAACGCCGCTCAGCACTGCAAGAAGCTCGCCAAGAAGTTCGCCGAGGACTTCAAGGACGACAAGATGATCTACTTCATGGCTTCCGGTGCCTCCGAGAAGATGGCTTATTCTCACGCCGCCTTCCTGTTCACCGAGATGCAGTGGATCGACGCCGCCGCCTACAACACCGGCGAGTACTTCCACGGCCCGTTCGAGGTTTCCACCGAGGGTAAGCCCTACGTCTTCTTCATGTCCGATGGCGCCACCCGTCCGATGGACGCCCGCGCCCTCACCTTCCTTGAGCGCATGGGCGCCAAGGTCGCTCTGATCGACTCCAAGGACTACGGCCTGGCTGACGCCGTGCCCGCGAGCGTCGTCACCTACTTCAACCCGCTGCTGCACCTCGCCGTTATGCGCGAGTACGGCAACCAGATCGCCGAGGCCCGTCAGCACCCGCTGACCATGCGTCGCTACATGTGGAAGCTTTCCTACTAATCACAAGTAAGTAGACCTTACGGGTTGATTGAGAGGGGATGGGGTTTGCGCCCCGTCCCCTTTTTTGCTCTGGGGAGGGTGCGTCTGTCGCGCCATAAAACCCCAGATAAAACCTACCAAAATAAACCTGTCCCTTTTTGGCAGGTGGGAGGAGATGCGTATGATCAAGGCAGTGCTGTTTGACATGGACGGCGTGCTGGTCGATACCGAGTGGTTCTACAACCGCCGTCGCGTGGCGTTTATGGAAGAGAAGGGGTTCCACTTTGACGAGATCCCCGATCTTTCGGGGTCTAACGAGCCTGCCATTTGGGAGGCGCTGGTTCCCGACGATATTGAGCTGCGCGAGCGCCTGCGCGTGGAGTACAAGCAAGTCTACAGCCCGGACCACCCCGTTCCGTATGCCGAGCTGCTCAACGAGCAGACGGAGCCGGTGATGCGCGAGCTGCACGAGCGCGGCGTGAAGTGCGCCATCGCAAGCTCGTCCTATCGTGAGCTCATTGACGAGCTGGTTGAGATTGCCGGTATCGCCGACGTGCTGGACTACACCATCAGCGGTCACGAGTGCAGTGCGTTTAAGCCCGACCCCGAGATCTACCTGCGTGCCATGAAGGCGCTGGGAGTTGACCCCGCCGAGTGCCTGGTTATCGAGGACTCGCCTTTGGGTATCGAGGCCGGCAAGCGCTCCGCGCCCGCGTCCTGGCACTGCGTCCGCATGAGGGCGTCAACCTGGACCAGTCCGCCGCCGACGTCGTCATCGACAACCTGAGCGACATTTTGGCCGCTCTGTAGTGTCAATCCACCGCGAGAAGCACTGGTTCACGCGTCATTTGCTGCGGATTGGCTTAATTTGTCATCTATTTGGATCCGTTTGGCTTCGATTCGGACTAAGTGAGTAGACTTTTTGGTGCAGGACGAGCACAAAGCGCATCTGCTCTAGTAAAACCGCAGGTCACAGGGGTGGCGGTTTTGGGTGTGCTCTGCAGATCGCGTAAAGTCTACTCACTTGTAATTTGGGCCTTTGGTCGTGGGGTTGCTGGTCCCGCTTTGGTTGTCGAGAGAGGGTGAATTGAGGCGCCCCCGCATGCTCCATGCTACAATCGCGGCCACGCCCCACAACTACATCTGCCTTCGAAAGGAGCCTACGTGGCGAACGCCATCGATCAGCTCACGGACCGCGTGCTCGTGCTCGGCCGCCTCACCATCGTTCGCCGCGCCATTACTGCCGTGGCGGTCACCATTTCTGCCGTTCTCCAGACATTCCTGATCCAGGCGTTCATTCAACCCGCCGACCTGCTTCCGAGCGGCCTTACCGGCGTCGCGGTCCTGCTCGATCGCGTTACCTCGCTCGGTGGCGTTCACATCGACATCTCGCTCGGTATGCTCGCGCTCAACATCCCCGTGGCGCTCCTATGCTGGAGCGGCATTAGCAAGCGTTTCGTCATCTTCTCGATGACGCAGGTCGTGCTCTCGTCGCTGTTCCTCAACGTCTTTCACTTCGCGCCGTTTTTGGGCGACAAGATCATGCTAATCATTTTTGGCGGCGTGGTCTCGGGTCTGGGCGCTGCCATCGCGCTTAAGTCCGGCGCATCTACCGGCGGCACCGACTTTATCGCGCTGTGGGTCTCCAACCACACGGGTAAGACCATCTGGGGTGTCATCTTTGGTTTCAACTGCTTTATCCTGGCGATCTTTGGCTTTATGTTTGGCTGGGATAACGCGGCGTACTCCATAGTGTTCCAGTTTATTTCGACCAAGACCATCGACAGCTTCTATCATCGCTACGACCGTGTGACGCTGCAGATCACAACGCGCAAGGCAGACGAGGTCATGACCGCCTATGTTGACCATTTTCAGCATGGTATTAGCTGCGCCGAGGTCATCGGCGGATACAGCCGTGAAAAGATGTACCTGCTGCACACCGTTGTCTCGACCTACGAGAGCCAGGACATTATCAAGCTAGTGTGCGACATTGATCCCGGTGCCGTGATCAACGTGTTCCACACGCTCAGCTTTGTGGGCGGCTGGTGGGGTGGTCATGTCGACGAGCCCATGCCCACGGCCGTTCCCGATCCCGACAAGCCCGCACGCATGGCCAGCAGGCAGGCGCGCCTCAGCGAGCAGGACAGTCTGCAACAGGACGACGGCAAGTAAGGTTTTGCTGTATGTGGTGTATCGTTTTATCCAACTGAGGTAACATATAAAAAGACGTTATATACGTATTAGTTATTTTAATATTTCGATAAGAGTGATTAGATATGCCTGCGCCCAAAAATGCACCGCTTTACCAGCAGATTTACGACGAAATCAAGGATGCGATCGAGAAAGGTGTTTATGCACCCAAGGAGCGTATTCCGTCCGAGCTCGAGCTAGCCGAGCAGTACGAGGTGAGCCGAATTACGGTGCGCCGCGCCGTCGAGGAGTTGTGCTCCGATGGCTACCTGGTTAAGCAGCAGGGCCGCGGCACCTTTGTTTCCACGCCGCACATCAATCGCCAGTTTCACGCCTCGACGCTGCAGACGTTTACCGCGCTGTGTGCCGACAACGGCATGAAGGCGGGCGCACATGTGATCGATCGTCAGATTGTTCCGGCGCGCCAAAACGAGATGGAGTTCTTTGGCCTGCAGAAGGATGCGCTGCTGCTGCATATCAAGCGCGTGCGTACGGCCGACGGTGAGCCCATCTTTGAGGAGAACATCTTTGTGCCGTTTGACGCCTACCGTGAGCTGTTGACGGCCGATCTTGAGGACAAGTCGATTTTTGCCGAGGTCGAGCGTGTTGGCGGAACGCCGATTGTCTCGGTTGGCTACCGCACGGTCGAGGCCGTTCGCGCCAATGCCGAGCAGGCGGCTGAGCTGGGCATTGCTCCGCACGATCCGCTGCTCAACCTGCGTGCCGGCTTTATCGGCCCCAATGGCGAGCCGGTCCTGATGGGTAAGCAGTACTACGTGGGATCGCGCTACGTTATGGTCATGTAAGTTACGCGGTTTTACCAAACCGCGTAACGGGCCGACGCTGCGCCCTTGGTTCCGCCGTTCTAGCGAACGGCGGACCGGTCGACGCTGCAAACGCCCCTAAGCGGCAATCTGACGTTCAATCGTCGGTCGCGTACCGAAGTACGCTTCCCTCCTCTTTCACGTCACCTTGCTCGCTTAGGGGCGTTTTCGCTGACTTATGCTCAACCTGAGACGTTTCCACGCCTGTCAAGAGCTTAGCCGTTGGGGACGTTCTTAAACGACTAGTCATTCAAGAACGTCCCCAATGACTACCCGCAGAATGAGCGTGGCTGACAGCCGTACGGCAGCGGTCCGCGTGGCGGCGTATAATCGGCGGCAGATGACTTGGACGTTAGGAAACCATGACCGATAGCATGCAGCAGATGGCGCTCGACACGCTCGGCGCCTATTTTGGCTACACCTCGTTTCGCCCGGGACAGGACCGCATGGTCGATGCGATCCTTGCCGGTCGCGATGCGCTGGGTGTTATGCCCACAGGCGCCGGCAAGTCCATTTGCTACCAGGTGCCCGCGCTCATGCTGCCCGGCATCACCTTTGTGGTGAGTCCGCTGCTGTCGCTTATGGAGGATCAGACCCGCGCATTGCTCGCGGCGGGTGCGCGGCCCAGCTATCTCAACTCCAGCCTTACTCCGGCCCAGCAAAACACCGTGCTCAAGCGGGCGCGCGAGGGCCGCTACCAGCTTATGTACGTGGCGCCCGAGCGCCTGCTCGAGCCGCGCTTTTTAGCCTTTGCGCAGGAGGCCGCGGCGGACGGCGGCATCGGCGTGCCGCTCGTGGCCATTGACGAGGCCCACTGCGTGAGCCAATGGGGCCAGGATTTTCGCCCCGCTTACCTGCAGATTCGCGAGTTTATCGATTCGCTGCCGCAGCGCCCCATCGTGGCTGCCTTTACCGCTACGGCGACCGAGCGCGTGCGTGCGGACATTCAGCAGATGCTCGGCTTGCAAAACCCCGCGACGGTGGTGACGGGCTTCGATCGCAAGAACCTCTACTTTGGTTGCGAGGAGATGGGCGACAAGGCCAAGACTGCCTGGGTGCGCGACTACGTGATCGCGCATTCGAGCGAGAGCGGCATCGTGTATTGCTCCACCCGCAAGACGGTCGATGCGCTGGCAGGCGAGCTTGCCGAGGCGCTGGGACCCAGCGGCATTCGCGTTGGCCGCTACCATGCCGGCATGGGTAACGACGCCCGCCGCCAAAGCCAGCGTGCCTTTATCGACGACGATATCCAGGTGATGGTTGCCACCAACGCCTTTGGCATGGGCATCGACAAGCCCAACGTGCGCTACGTGATTCACAACAACGTGCCCGAGAGCATCGAGGCATACTACCAAGAGGCGGGTCGAGCCGGCCGCGATGGCGACCCGGCCAGCTGCCATCTGCTGTGGAACGGTAACGATTTTCGCATGCGTCGCTTTTTGATCGACCGCGGCGATGCTGCCGATGAGGCGCTCGACGACGAGCAGCGCGCGTGGGCGCTCCAGAATCGATATCGCCTGCTCAGCCAGATGGAGGGCTACTGCAATACCACCGGCTGCCTGCGCGAATACATGCTGCGCTACTTTGGCGACGAGGCCGCGGCCGAGCATGCTGCCGCGGCTGGTGCGGGCAGCACCGCCACGGACGACGCCGAGGGCTGCGGCAACTGCAGCAACTGCCTCACGAAGTTCGAGGTCGAGGACGTCACCGATATGGCCCGCGCCGCCGTGCGCTATGTGGCCACGCGTCCCATGCGCTTTGGCAAATCGCTGGTCGCCGATGTGCTCCACGGCGGCAACACCGAGCGCATTCGCAGATGCATCTGGACGAGGACCGCGGCTACGGTGAGCTGTCGAGCGAATCGGTCGGGCGCATCAAGGATATCATCGGCCAGCTGTGCGGCCGCGGTTATTTGGCCACCTCGCAGGGGCAGTACCCGGTCGTGGGGCTGGGCCCGCGTGCCGGCGAGGTCGAGAACGAGGCGTTCGCCTTTACCGTTAAGCGTCGCGCGTCCAAGCGCAAGGCCTCGGCCCGCGCCCGCCGTGCGGTGGATCTGCTGCGCGAGGAGGCCGAGCTGGATCAGCGCCCGCGCGTGGGCGACGATGCCGAGCTGTTCGAGCGCCTGCGCGCCCTGCGCAAGGAAATCTCGACCGAGCTCGAGATGGCGCCGTATATGTCTTCTCCGACAAGGCCCTGCGCGGCCTGTGCCGCCTGCGCCCGCAGACGCGCGACGAGCTTATCCAGGTCAACGGCATCGGCGAGAAAAAGGCCGACGCCTTTGGCGAGCAGTTTATGGCGGCGATTGAAGAGTTTGAGTCCGAGCATGCGCGGGATGGAGCGTAACGATGGCAACCGACGATAAAACCGACCGCGCTGGCGTATCCGCCGTACCGCTGTACCAGCAGGTTATGGACGACCTAAAGGGCGAGATCGCGCGCGGCGTGTACGCGGCCGGCTCGCGTATTCCTTCCGAGATGGAGCTCGCGAAGTCCTACGGCGTGGGACGCATCACCGTGCGCCGCGCCATCGAGGAGCTGTCGCGCGCGGGGTATCTCAGCCGCCAGCAGGGGGAGGGGCACGTTTGTGTGCGCGCCCAAGCTCAAGCGCAAGATTCGCCAGAAGGGTGACGTCCAGAGTTTTACTGAGGGTTGTGCTGCCAACGATATGGTGGCCGGAGCGCGCCTGGTGTCGCGCACGGTGGTTGCGGCGACGCGCGAGGACGCGGCGTTTTTTGACGTGGAGCCCGGCAGTGAGCTCATCGTGGTCGAGCGCGTGCGCACAGCCGACGGCGTGCCCGTCATGCTCGAGAACAACGCCTTTGTGCTGGCTGACCATCCCTATCTGCAGACGCTGGCCGATAAGGACCTCGCCGATAACTCGATCTTTGCGCTCGTTGCCGAGCATTCGGGCCGCGCACCGCTCAAGTCCGACCCTTGCACTGTGGAGATTGCGCTTGCCGATGCTCAGGCGGCCCCGCTGCTGGAGGTGCCGGTCGGCGAGCCTCTCTTTTATATGGAGGCGTATTTTACCGATGCAGACGAGCGCCCCCTTCTGCTCGGGCGCCAAAAGATCGTGGGCTCGCGTTACGTGTTCGACATCTAACGTTCATAGATAGAACAACATAGAACAAATTTGCCGAAATGACTTCACCGGTGAAGCTTTGCGTGGTATAAATAGGACAACATAGAACGACCGCAGGTACGAGCTGCTGTCGTTCAAAGCCGCCACACAAGGAGGAGCGTCACCGTGAACGCACACGATCTGATTCAGGAAATCATCGAGCGCAAGGCAAGGTCGAGAATGTCTTTTGGATCGCCTGCGGCGGTCGATGATCGACCTCATGCCGGCTAACGAACTGCTCAAGCGCGAGGCCACCACGTTTACCTCGACGGTCTACACAGCGCGCGAGTTTTGCCTGATGGCCCCCAAGAGCCTAGGGCCGAAGTCGCTCGTCGTCGCCTGCAGCCACAGCGGCAATACGCAGGAGGTCGTCGACGGTTGCGAGATGGCGCTGGCAGCCGGCGCCGAGGTCGTGGCCATGACCGACTGCGAGGGCTCCAAGATTGATAACGGCAAGTGGACCACCTGGGTCTATCCGTGGGGCGAAGGCGTGCCGCAGGCCGAGGTTCCGCAAGGCATCGGCGTCCTGATGGCTGCCGAGCTGCTCGACCAGCAGGAGGGTTACGAGGCGCTCGCCGATATGTACGCCGGCCTTAAGCAGATGGATGCGCTGTTGCCCGCTGCCCGCGAGAAGGTCAATGCCGAGCTGGGCGATCGCTTTGCCGAGCTCTGCCAGCAGCACGAGTTCTTCTACATCCTGGGATCCGGCCCCAACTTTAGCCAGACCTACGCCATGGCCATCTGCTCGCTCATGGAGATGCAGTGGCAGCACTGCTGCTACATCCACTCCGGCGAGTACTTCCACGGCCCGTTCGAAGCCACCGAGCCCGGCGTGTTCTACTTTGTACAGCTCGGATCGGGCGAGTGCCGCCCCATGGAGGAGCGCGCGCTGGCGTTCCTCAACACGCACACCGATACGGTCATGGTGCTCGACGCACTCGAGTACGGCGTGGGCGACGTGCCTGCCAGCGTGCGTTCGTACCTGGAGCCGATCTTCTTCTACAACATGAGCTGCGAGCTGCGCGCCGCCCGCGGCAAGGTGTTCGACCACAGCCCCGAGGTTCGTCGCTACATGGGCATCGAGCAGTACTAAGTAGCGGGGAAAGCGAACTTTTACGACGGGGCCTTCGCCAAACGAGGGTCCCGTCTGCGTCGCGGCACCCCGTCCCAGCTGTCGAATAATGAAGTCAAATGCTTTTCCCCAGAAGTGAACGACCTATTTTGGATCCCTGAAGCATCCGCACTTTTTGGTGCCAAAACCGCAGGTAAATCTCGACGAAATCGCAGGAAATGGCGTCTGAAAAGTGTCGATGCTTCGGGGGTCCGATTTGGCTCGTTCACTTTGCAGGAAAAGTATTAGACCTAAATCTGCAGGCATGCTGTTGGGGTCAATAAAAAGCGGGCCGCACCGGGGATTTCCGGCACGGCCCGCCCTGCATTGCGTCCGTTATGAGCGAGTTGCCGCGTCAACCGGCGAACTACTTTGCGTCGTAGGCCTCGGCATCCCACCAGTCGAGCTGGGCGATGTTGTCGCGAATGTGCTGGCAGCTCTTGTGGAAGCCCTCGAGCTCGTGCTCGGAAAGGTCGAGCGTGTAGACCTCCTCGACGCCCTCGGCGCCGATCACGCACGGCAGGGAGGTGAAGATGCCCTCCTCGCCATACTGGCCGGTCATAAGCGTAGAGGCCGAAAGCACGGCGTGCTCGTTGTGCAGCACGGCGGCACAGACGCGCGCGGCGGAGTTGGCGACGGCGTACTCGGTGCACTGCTTGCCCTGGTAGGTTACGTAGCCGCCCTTGCGTGCGAGCTCCTCGACCTCCATGTGGTCGAAGGCGTACTTGTCGGGATTCTCGGCCTGAAGCTCGTTAAGGCTCTTGCCGGCGATGGTCGCGGCCTTAAAGGCGGCAAGCTGGCTAAAGCCGTGCTCGCCGATCATGTAGGCGTCGA
The DNA here is from genome assembly GCA_027669365.1 of Coriobacteriaceae bacterium AM49-12. Taxonomy (GTDB): domain Bacteria; phylum Actinomycetota; class Coriobacteriia; order Coriobacteriales; family Coriobacteriaceae; genus Collinsella. The sequence goes on from JAQEDL010000022.1 coordinate 15,351, forward strand.
TGGACTTGGGGCTCACGCCGACCTTCTTGGAGATCTCGGTGCGCAGGCGGGCCGAATCTAGGCCGCAGCCCGAGCCGATGATCTTCTTGGGATCGTAGCCGGTCAGGTGCACAGCTCGGTGCACACGACGTCGCAGGGGTTGGAGATGCTCACGAAGATGCCGTCGAAGCCGGCGTCGACGATGCACTTGGCAAAGGTGCGGGCGGCGTCGGTGGTAAAGAACAGCTCGCCGTCGCGGTTGCCGGCTGCCAGCGCGACCTTACCGGCAGCGTTGACGATGACGTCGCAGCAAGCCAGCTCTTCGTAGTGGTCGTAGCAGTTGACGATCTTGGTGTTGTACGGGACAAACGAAAGGGAGTCGCGCAGGTCCTGGACCTCGGACGTCACCTTGGCCTCGTTGATATCGCACAGGTACAGTTCATCGGCAATGCCCTGCATGAGCAGGTTGTTGGCGACATGTGCTCCTACGTGGCCCTGGCCGACCACACCGATCTTACGCGTCTGGTACATATATGTATCCTTTCGGCCGAGTTTTTCGCGTCGAACCATTGTAGCGTCCTGTTGCCACTTTGCTAGGCTAAAGCGCCACAGATTTTTGGGACATGCCGTAATCTCTACTTTTGGAGTGATTTGGGCCGCTGACGGCATCGCTGGGCGATGTGCTCGCGCGGATGGGGCCGGTCGTTGTACCATAGCTGCAACTGACTCATAAGGAGCATCCATGCCCATTCGCATCCCCGACGCCCTCCCTGCCGCCGCGCAGCTCGAGAGTGAGAACATCTTTGTCATGACCGAGTACCGCGCGCTGCACCAGGACATCCGTCCGCTGCGCGTGCTCATCCTCAACCTCATGCCCACCAAGATCGCCACCGAGACGCAGATCATGCGCAAGCTCTCCAACACGCCGCTGCAGGTGGAGGTGGACCTGCTGCGCACCAAAACGCACGAGGCCACGCACGTGAGCGCCGGCCACCTGGAGACGTTCTACCGCACGTTCGACGACATCCGCGACATCCACTACGACGGCCTGATTATCACGGCGCGCCCGTGGAGCAGATGCCGTTCGAGGAGGTCGACTACTGGCCCGAGCTCTGCCAGATCATGGATTGGTCCACCACGCACGTGCACTCCACGCTGCACATTTGTTGGGGCGCGCAGGCGGGGCTCTACCATCATTACGGTATCCAGAAGTACGACCTGCCGGCAAAGGCGAGCGGCGTATTTGAGCATTATCTGGTGAAGCCGCAAAGCCCGCTGGTCCGCGGCTTTGACGACCGCTTCTATGCCGTGCATTCGCGCAACACCGATGTGCGCCGCGAGGACGTGGAGGCCGAGCCGCAGCTTGAAGTCGTGGCCGTGTCCGACGAGGTAGGCCTGTATATCGTCAAGTCGACCGACAGCCGCCGTTTCTTTGTCTTTGGCCACCCCGAGTACGACACCGACACGCTACGCCTGGAGTACGAGCGCGACGTGAAGCGCGGACTCAACCCGGAGGTGCCGGCGCATTACTTCCCAAACGACGACCCCACGGCCGAGCCGCTCAACGTCTGGCGCAGCCAGGCTCAGCTGCTCTACACCAACTGGCTCAACTACTACGTCTACCAGACCACGCCCTACGACCTAGCCCGCGCCGGCGAGGAGCACTAGGCCGCGGCCGTGGCTGCCGCTGTGGCGGTGGCAGCTGCTATGGCTGTGGCGGTTGCCGTATCTGTTGCCGTGACCGCTGCCGTGTCTGCTGCGTGATGAGCGTGGAAATCCGGACACACAAGCGTGGATAATCGGACGTTTGCAACGTGAGCGTGGATAATCTCCCGTTTTTGGCTCACAAGGGGTCTCAAAGCGGGAGATTTTCCACGCTCATTTTTTTGCAGCTGCCGTACCGTCGGCATCATCACGCGTTGAGTACATGCGGACTACATCGCAAACTAGGTAGTTTTGATCCACGGCATATTTTCTTTCAATGAAGTCGGTGGCTTTTGAGGCTCAAAATGTGGAGACAGGGACCTCTGGACAACCGCTCTACCTGCAGATATGGAGCATTGGCCTAAAACATCCAAAACCGTCAAGCATTTGGTCAGCTGCTGGACAGCATTTGGTCAGACTTCGCATGAAACCGTCTGGTACGTTGGCGCCGTTCCAAGAGTTGGGAGGCGACATGGCAAACGCGACGGCGAATCAAAGACTTACAGGCCACATTAAAGCGTGCGAGCAGCAGATGAGCTGCGTGTACGCGCGCACGACGGCGGAGGCAAAGCAGATTGAGCGGCGGGTGGCGGCGGGAAGTCTCGAAGTGGTCATGCCGGGACTGTATGCGCGTCCGGAATACTGGTCCGAGCTCAAGTTTCGGCAGCGTTATCTGCATCGGGTGCGGGCGCTTGCGCAAAAGCACCCCGACTGGACGTTTTGCTCCTATACGGCGGCCGTTGTCTATGGTCTTTCGGTTTCGCATGCCAATTTGACGCACATCCATATCGCCGCGATGCCGGCGCAATCGACGACGCCAGGCTCTCAAGTCGTTCGCCATCGGTATGCTTATCGGACACGGGCCAGCGAGATGGATATTGCCGTGACCGATATCGATCAAACGATTGCGGATTGCCTGGTCGATGCATCGTTTGTCGAAGGGCTGATCATTGCGGACTCGGCGCTCCATGAGCAGCTTTTGTCGAAGGAACATCTCATTGAGGCAGTTAACAAGCTCGGCTTGAATCGCCGCGGTGTTGTGACGGCGCGCAGGGTTGCACGGTGTGCCGACGGCCTGTCGGAAAGCGGCGGCGAGTCCAAGGCGCGGGCGCTGATGATCGAACGAGGCTGGCAGGTTCCGGAGCTGCAGGTTGAGCTGTTCGATCCGGTTGAGCCGGGAAGGCCGTATCGCGTTGACTATTTGTGGCGCGTGGGTGACCGGTTGATTATTGGGGAGTTCGACGGATTCGTTAAAAGCGAGAAGGCGGCGGAGGAGGGCAAGCTCGCAAAGGCGCAATTTGACGAGCGCCAGCGCGAGTCGAGGCTTTCGATGCTCGATAACTGCAAGATTGTGCGCTTGTGCTGGGATGACCTAAGGGATCCGACAAAGCTCGATCGCAAGCTCAAGGTTGCCGGCGTGCCGCGTGCATGCTGAGGCGGTGGCAGGGCGTTAGGCTGCACGAGCGTGGAAATCCGGACGGATGAGCGTGGGAATTTAGACGCGATTTGGTTGAGCGTGGATTTTCGGACACACGGGCGTGGATTATCGGACGTTTGAATAATGAGCGTGGATAATCTCCCGTTTTTTGCCCCCGAACAGGCCCAAAGTGGGAAATTTTCCACGCTCATTTTTGTGGGGTGCAGCGTGCCAGCCGTTAGGCGCTGATGATGTTGGGCAGCGGCAGGTCGTGGGCATCGGTGGGAACGTGGTCGACACGCTGCTCGTCAAAGGCGATGCCAATGATTTGGCATGCGGGCGAGAGCATGGGCAGGTAGCGGTCATAGCAGCCGCCACCGTAGCCCAGGCGCGCGCCGGTGCGGTCGAAGGCTACGAGCGGCACGACGACCATGTCGAGAGCTTCGGCAGGCACAATAGGAAAGCGGCTGCTGTCGACATCCGTGGCTGCGAAGGCCCGCGTAGGGTGGCCGATAAACGGGGCCGCGGATGCGTCGCCAGCAGCGACCGCACGCATGCACATACGCTGGCCGCAGGCAGCAGCTTCGGTTGCCGAGAGCATGCACGGATAGCCACGCGCCAGCCGCGTTTGGCGGTCGCGGCGGCAAACGCGGCTGGGTTGACCTCGGAGCCCATCGCGGCATAGACGGCAACGGTGTGCGGCGCCGCGGCATCCAAGCGATCCAACAGCTCAACAAGCCGCGCACAGATAACGGCAGACTTCGCCGCCCGCACATCCAAATCAAGAGCGTCACGTCGGGCAATCACCGCCCGTCGCAACTCAGCCTTGTCCATCCATCACTCCTCTAGCAAGCCTGCCAAAAAGGGACAGGTTTATTTTGGCAGGTTTTATCTGGGCAAACGTCAAAACCACCACACAAACCATCGCAAGGGGGCAGTTCATGGACACCTTCGTGGTGGTTTTGACGAAGAGCGGGTGTTCGCGGCGGTTTGTCTCAATCTGTAACAGTAGCTCGGCAAAATTGGACCTAGTTGTTACAGATTGAGACAAAGGGCCGGCGTCATCCGAAAACGTCTCGATTTGTAACATCTGGAGCCAATATTGCCGCCTAGATGTTACAGATTTAGACAAACTGGTGGGACGGGGTGAGCTGCCCCACCCAAGCAGCGCCAAAGAAAAAGGTAGATTTTCGGGCATGTCCCAAAAATCTACCTTTGGTGGTTAGGCGAGCAGGTCGACTACGTTGAAGTCGGCGCTGCTCTTGGCGATGACATCGCGGCCGCCAAAGACGCAGGTCGGCGACTCGGCTGCGACGCGCGTCACGTCGGCGCCGAGCGAGCGCAGCTCACCGGGCGTGGCGGCGAGCATCTGGCGCGGCGCTTCTCGCGCGCATGGGGATCGAGCCCGGCCAGGTAGGTCGTATTGCGGCGCTTGGTGAGCGCGTACGGCTTCACTGGCGCGTCCATGCCGCTCACGCAGCTCACGATAAAGCCTCAAAGGCGGCCTCGTCGGGCTCAAAGCTGCCGAGCCATTCGCCTGCGCGCGCCACGCGCTCAATCGAGGGATCGATCGCCGGGTCGCGGTAGGTGTAGAACGCCGTTTGACGCTCGCCAGCCGCGCGGAATCCGCAACCGTATGCGCCGCCCTTCACACGGATCTCGTTCCACAGGTAGTCGTAGGAGAGCGCGTTGGCGGCAACCGCCCAGGCGCCCGTCACGTCGAGTCCCAAGCGACGCGGGTCGCACGCGCTTGCCGCAAAGCAAATGTCGCTGGGGATGACGAAAGCCTCGTGACGGTCGCGCGGCGTCGGCACGCGAGCGCGTCGCGGCCGGCACCATCGCCCGCACCCAGCCCCAGGTCGCCCGCGGCATCCCAGTACGCGTCAAAGTCCTCATCGCTGCCGGTAAAGCTCGCCGTGCAGCCGTCGGCCACAAAGATGCGGTCTGCCAGCTCGGCAAGCTTGGCGCGCAGATTGTCCAGTCGCTCGTCAAAGTGCTCGAGCAGATCGCGCAGGAACAGGTAGAAGTCCACGCCCGAAAGCTGCTCGCGCACCACGGCCGAAGGCGAGCTGTAGCTCATCGCGCGACCGAGCGCCGCCGAGTGACCGTTGTTGATAAAGCCCTGCTCAAGCCCAATGCGAATCTGCGCGAGCACGTCGCGCACGCGGTCGGCGTCGGCATCGAGCAAAAGCGTGCTCGACCACACCTCGCGCGGCAGGCTCGCCAGCGCGTCGATCTTCTCGGACAGGGCGCCGGCGCTCACCAGCAGGTAGGGGCGCACGCCGTCCACGTCGGGCTGCGTCATGACCTCGGTCGTAAAGCTCAAAAAGCCCAGCTTGCCGGCGAGCAGGTTGTCAAGTTCCTCGGCCGAGTGCTCGCTCGTGGGCAGCTGCTTGAGCAGGCGGCAGAGCAAGGTCACGTAGGGCAGGTCCTCAAACGCGACGCATCCCAGGTCGAAATACTGCATGGCATAGGCCAGGCGGTTGGTGGGAATGCCGTGGCGCAGGCAGGGGATGGGCGCGGTCGTGTCCACGACCAGCGGCGGCTCGGGGCGCGCCTCGCCAATGTCGGACACGCGGAGGCGCGGCAGCGTGGCCTTGTCCTCGGGCGTGTCCTCTGCCTCCTGCGCGGCACGCAGTACGGCCGTGCGCTCGACCACGTCGGCCAGCTCGGCATCGGTCATGGCATCGCGCTTGGCTGCCAGCTCAGCGCCCTCGGCGCCCTCCGCGCCGGAATCGGCATCCACCGGCACCAGCTCGACCAATGCCATGTGGTCGTTTTCCAGCACCAGCTCGCGCAGCAGGTCCTCAAAGTAGCTGCCGTCCAGCTCGCCACGGAGCTCCTCGTACACCGGGCCGTACTTGAGCGCCAGCGTCGCGGCGTCGTCATCGTAGAGCCACGTGCTCAGCGCGTCGCACGCAATGGCCACGCCGTCGGCGATACCGTAGTCGCGCTGGCGCAGGTCGTATTCGTTGCTGCTGATGATGGCTTCCAGGCGTTCGCGCGGAACGCCGTGCTCGCACAGGTCGCGGCAGGCGTCTTGGAACACGCAGCGCAGCTCGCGCGCCACGCCGGGCTGCGCGTTTTGCAGCATGATGAGCTCGTAGGGCTGCAGGCTCTCGGCCGCGGTGTAGCTCACCACGTTGCCGCCCAGGCCGGCGGCCAGAATGGCCTTCTTAACCGGCGCTTCGTTGGAGCCAGTAGCGCTTCGAACAGGATGTCCGCCGCGATCGTGCGCTTGCGGTCGAGCGCTGATCCCAGCACCAGGCCCAGGCCCACCAGGCGTTCTCGGGCGTGGTGGCCATCTCGACGCGCTTGTACTCGCAGGTCACGGGTGCCTGCACGCCCAGCGGATTGGGTGCCAGCGTGGACGGGTCCTCGCCGGCGGCAACGGAAGCGTCCATGCGGCGGCTCGCAGCGCTCGGCTGCGACAGATAACGCTCGTCCAAAAACGCCAGCGCGCGGTCCACATCTAGGTCGCCGTAGAGCGTTATATAAGAGTTGGAAGGGTTGTAGTGGCGCGCGTGCGTATCCAGGAACTGCTCGTAGGTGAGCGCGGGAATCGCGCGCGGGTCGCCGCCGCTCTCGTGCGCATAGGCGGTGTCGGGATAGAGCGCGGCGTTGACGGCGTCGTCCAGCACGCTCATGGGGTCGGACAGCGCGCCCTTCATCTCGTTGAACACCACGCCGTTATAGCGCAGCGTGCCCTCGTGCAGGCTCGCGGCGCTGCCGTCGCCCTCGGCGTCCTCCGGCAGGTCCAGCTCGTAGTGCCAGCCTCCTGCTCAAAAATGGTGGGCTTGGTGTAGATGGCCGGGTTGAACACCGCGTCCAGGTACACGTCCATCAGGTTGTACAGGTCCTGCTCGTTGGTGGTGGCAACGGGGTAGATGGTCTTGTCGGGGTAGGTCATGGCGTTGAGGAACGTCTGCATGGAGCTCTTGATCAGGTCGACAAACGGCTCCTTGACGGGGAACTTAGCCGATCCGCACAGCACCGAGTGCTCAAGAATATGGAACACGCCGGTGGAATCGGCCGGCGGCGTCTTAAAGCCAATGGCAAAGGCCTTGTTCTCGTCGTCGCATGCTAGGTACAGCAGGCGAGCGCCCGAGGTGGTATGGCGCAGCACGTAAGCGTCCGAGTCGAGCTCGGGCACGGTCTCGCAGCGCTCGACGGCAAAGCCGTGGCAGGTGGTGCCGGGCACCAGCAGCGCGGCAGCAGCTGCGCGCGGGTCGGTTGAGGCAGTGGACATATGCAGTCTCCTTTGACGCCCCAACGGGGGCGAATCGAGTCGAATCCTCGAGAGTATACCCATATGGGGCCTTCGACCAATCTGCCGGATGAGCGTGGATTTTCTGGCACACGAGCGTGGAAATTCGGACGTCTGCCGCATGAGCGTGGATTTTCGGACGAAATCGGCCGCCAAAAGCCCAAAAACCGTCCAAATATCCACGCTCGCGTGTCAAGTACGTATCTCTCACCTCACATTCATCTCTACGACGAGGGATGAATGTGAGACAGGTAGAAGATAAAAATCAATCGGCTTATCGGATGCATATACCGCCATCAGATTGAAGCTGTATGCGGAAATGGATGGACTCTACACCGTTTACGCAAAATAACCCCTCGTTTGCTAAAACATTATAGGAAATGGCGTGGAGTGCTAAAAAGTTCTAATACAATATAAGTCATTTATCTATAGGCTGCTGATTCCTTGTAAAGGTATGGTTGATATGGTTGAGGCAAATAGCGTTATCCCCCTGTACAAACAGATTGTTCGTGCGCTTTCTGATTCAATCGCCAACGGCACGTACCGCCCGGGAGATAAGCTTCCGACCGAGGCGGAGCTTATCGAGCAATTTGGCGTGAGCCGAATAACGGTTCGCTCCGCAATTAAAGAAATGGAAGATGCTGGGCTTGTTGAGAGGGCCCGCGGCAAGGGCACGTTCGTTTCGTCGGACACGCAGATGTATGCCGCGGACGACCGTGAGAGCTTTACCCATTCGTGCCAGCTTGCGGGCAAACAGGCGTCTACCAGGGTTCTCGAAATGGGCTGGGACTTCCCAAGTCTGCGAGACGCGAAGTTCCTGGGCGTAGACGATACCCAAAAGGTATTGCGTAGCCGTCGTCTGCGCCTTGTGGATGGCAAGCCCACGATGCTGGAAACCAATAGCTATTCCGCTGCGCTTTCTTTTTTGGAGCATGAGTCCCTCGATGATTCGCTGATGGCGGTACTCGATCGCCAGGGAATCAAGATGGGTCCCAACACGCGTACGCTCGAGGTCTGCTATGCGAGCGAGCTCGAGGCGGCATACCTTAACGTGGAGCTGGACTCTTCGCTGCTTCTGTTTGTCGATAGACGTTATGCCCCAAGTGGCGAGCCGCTTTTTATCTCCCGTCAGGTGTACTGCACCGAGCGACTGAAGTTCTATTTGTAAATTAGCGATAGATTGGTCGATTTACCGACCAATTGTTACCGTTCGCGGATTTGGAAAATAGACACACCACGTAGGGTAGATTGCTAATATACTTTGTTATGACAATATAGTACGTCCTATTGGTATTGGAGAACTATGAATAAGATATTGCTAGCGAGTCATGGTTATCTCGCCCAAGGCATGAAAAGCTCTCTGGAGATTCTGATGGGCACCAACGACCGAATCGAGTGCCTGTACGCCTATGTCGATGACGATTCAAGGGACGTCGCGGCGTTGATTGATGCATGGATGGAGACGAGGGACCCTGCCGACTCTTGGTTTGTCGTGACTGACATCTTTGGCGGCTCTGTAAACAACGAATTCATTCAGAGGCAGACCGACGGATCGTTTACGTTAATCGCTGGAATGAACTTGCCGCTGCTGGTGGAAATGGTTACACAGCTGGACTCCCTGGATGCGGACAAGGCCAAAGCCGCGGTCGAGGGATCGCGTTCGTTTATTCAGCTTTGCGAGGCGGCGGACATGCTTGCCGGCGCCGAGGAAGAAGAGTTCTAGTTAGTTCTGGTTCGAGCTAGCTAGGGGCCACACCTGTCATTCCCTTTATCACGTGCGGAGATGATAACGATGATTAAGCTTACGAGAGTTGATTACCGACTGATTCACGGCCAAGTTGCCATGTCCTGGACTCACGCTTTGGATGTAGATTGCATCTTGCTTGCCAGCGATGCTGTGGCAAAAGACGACATGAGGAAGGCGGCCTTGAGGCTCGCCCGCCCCAACGGCGTTAAACTCGTCATCAAGGATGTTGACGCTGCTATCGAGGCGCTCAACAGCGGCGTTACCGACAAGTATTCGCTGTTTATCATCACTGAGACGATTGAAGATGTCTATCGTCTCGCTAAGGGTTGCAAAGACATCAAAGAGATCAATCTGGGCGGAACCCGAAAGACCCTGAGACCACGCTTCATCCGACCCTGCGATCTTTGCGACCGAGAAAGATGCCGAGCATATCCAAGAGCTCCTGGGCGATGGCGTGGCCATCGAAATCCGTCAGGTCCCCAATGACGCTAAGGTGTTTGCCAAGGACGTTTTCTAGCCGGAAACACGTTGATGCTCGGCATTTATTGAACCAATGCTCTATGCCTATGCCCGTCGATCATTTGATCGGCGGGCTTTTTATTAAAGAAAAATCAAAAAAATCTGAAATAGTTCTTGCATAGTTAGTTATATAAAGTATTATAACGTCATGGGATGAATGAAGGGTTCATCCAAGTGAGTTAGGAGTAAGGGATGTTCAATTTCGATGAGCCTCGTTACGAGAAGGTTGTGAGCGATGCCCTCGCTCTCCGTCCTCAGATTGAGGCTGCCGTGGACGAGGTCTGCGAGCAGGGTTATTCCAACATCTTCTTCATCGGCTGCGGCGGCACCTGGGCCCACACGCTCCCGATGAAGTATTGGGTCGAGACCACCACGGCCGACGTCGATGTCCACTGCGAGATCGCCGCAGAGTTCCTCGCCTGCCCGCCCAAGACCTTCAACAAGGATTCTGTCTGCGTCTTCTCCACCCGTACCGGCACCACCCCCGAGATCATTGAGCTGCCAAGTTCTGCCAGGAGCAGGGCGCCCGCACGCTGATGTATGTCTCCAACGACAACACCCCGGCCACCGAGTACGCCGATTACAAGTTCTTCAGCTTCGCCGAGGACGACGTTCTGTGCGAGGCCATCTACACCTACCAGATCACGCTGGTCGCCCGCTTCCTCAAGAACGCCGGCGCCTTCCCCAAGTACGACACCTTCATGGAAGAGTTCGGCAACATCGCTCCGTACCTCATCAAGGCCAAGGACGCTCAGGACGAGCGCTGCGCCGCCATGGCCGAGGACTTCAAGGACACCGATTACCACATGGTGATTGGCTCCGGCATGCTCTGGGGTGAGGCCTACGACTACGCCATGTGCATCCTCGAGGAGATGCAGTGGATCAAGACCAAGTCCATCCACGCCGCCGAGTTCTTCCACGGCACCATCGAGCTGTGCGAGGAAGGCACGAGCCTCATCATGCTCTACGGCGAGGACGACACCCGTAAGCTCATGGACCGCGTGGACAACTTCACTCACATGCTCGCCGACGAGAAGGGCGTCAACGTCCGCGTGAACAAGTTTGACACCGCCGAGGTCGAGCTGCCGTTCAGCGACCCCGAGTTCCGCAAGATCGTCTCCCCGATGGTCACCTACACCATCACCGAGCGTCTGAGCTGCCATCTCGAGCACGTCCGTAACCACCCGCTCACCACGCGTCGTTACTATCACCAGATGAACTACTAATCCTCTCAAATTGCTGCGGTTGTCTGCAGGCGAGCTGCGCAGAATGCCTCGCCTGCAGACCTGTTTCTGGGGTTGATCGAAATGGTTGTCCAGTATCTTCTAGTTGCACTGGTCGCATTTATTGCGTCCATGGACGAGCAATTATTTGGCATTACGATGCTTGGTCGTCCGCTGTTTACGAGCCTGTTTGTCGGCTTGATCCTTGGCGATGTCCAGCAGGGCGTTATCGTCGGCGCTGCTTTGGAGTCCATGTTCATGGGCGCCATCATGGTCGGCGCGGCGGTTCCTCCCGAGGTCTATGCCTCCGGCGTGCTTGGCTGCGCGTTTGCCGTCATTACGGGTACGGGCACGGCAACTGCCGTCGCGCTCGCCCTTCCCGTCTCCGTCTTCCTTCAGGTGTGGCGCAACTTCTGCTACGCCGTTCCGGGTGCCTTTGCCTGCAAGAAGATTGAGACCGCTCTGGCAAATCGCGATCTTGCCAAGGCGAATCTGTACCATCTGACCATCGTGCCGCTGTCGATTGGCATTCCGTCTGCACTGCTGGTGTTTGGCTCGCTGTTCTTTGGTGCCGACCTTATCAACAATGCGCTCAACGCGATTCCGCAGTTTGTGATGGACGGCCTCAACGTTGCGTCCGGCGTCATGGTCTGCATCGGCTTCGCTCTTCTTATCAGGACCATGGGCGATAACAAGCTCCTTCCCTGGCTGTTCCTGGGCTTCATTATGGTCATCTACCTCAAGATGGACGTGGTCGGCGTCGCCGCAGCTGCCATTTGCGTCGCGCTGCTCCTGGCCTTCCGCGAGGGCTCGTCCGGTCCGCAGACGGTTGCTGCAGATGAAGAGGAGGACTTCTAATGGCTATCCAGAACACCGACCTCAAAGAGGCCAAGAAGGACGTGATTATGACTCCCGATATGTATCGGAGCATGTTCCTTCGCCAGTTTACGAGCCAGTGCTCGCAGTCGTACGACAAGATGATGGCAATGGGCTTCATGTACACCATTCAGAAGCCCCTGCGAAAGATCTATCCCAACGACGACGATTACTATGCGGCGCTCGATCGCCATACCGAGTTCTTTAACATCACGCCTCATGTGCTTCCGTTTGTAGCCGGCCTAACGGTTTCGATGGAAGAGCAGGCGGCTGCCGATAAGAACTTCGACACGTCCTCGATTAACGCCATGAAGGTCGGCCTTATGGGACCGCTTTCCGGCATCGGCGATTCGTTCTACTGGGGTACGTTCCGCGTGGTTGCCGCCGGCATTGGTATTGGCATCGCTTCGACGGGCAACCCGCTCGGCCC
>JAQEDL010000022.1:27612-40668 GCA_027669365.1 Coriobacteriaceae bacterium AM49-12
AAAAACCGACTTCAACATGCTCGCCACGTACAAAGAGAACCTGGACGACGCGTACTTTCTTATGAGCGCGCCCATGCTCGCCGGCAAGCCGCTCATCATGGACGAAAACCAAAAGCTGCTGCTGCAATACAAAGTGGGCGAGGAAACGTTCGTGCTCGCCGGCTACCCCGAGTCAGTCGAGAAAAAGGGCATCCGCACCTACTGGAAAATGCGCAAAGTCGCCGAGCAGCGCACCTTTGTCAAGCGCCGCGACGAGCGTTTTAAGGTCGCCATGCGCCTGACCTACCAGCGCGACAACGAGCCGACCCCCGAGCCCGAGGACGCCATGACCATCGACGTCTCGGCCGGCGGTCTGGCCGTCTACCTCAACGATTATCCCGACGTGGGCGAGGCCCTGGCCGTGCAAATGCCCACGATCCGCCTGCAGGGCGAGCGCCACGAGCTGCCCGAGCAGCTGGGCATCGTGTGCTGGTGCGCCGCGCGCCCAAGGGCAGCCTGTACCGCAACGTCTGCGGCCTGCAGTTTCGCTACGCCGACGACATGGAGCGCGAGCTCGTCAAAGAATACGTCGCTACATTCGCACCAAATATAAGATCTGATCGCCATGGCACTGTTCAAGCGTAACGACAACAAAGATCAAACTGCCGAGGATTTGGCCGAGGATTTGCCCGAGGGTGTAGCCGAGGATTTGGCCGAGGGCATGGCCGAGGATTTGACCGAGGGCATGGCCGAGGATTTGACCGAGGGTCAGCCCGAGGGTCAGCCCGAGGACACCCCCGGCACCGATCCCGACCCGCGCAAGCGCTTCGGCAAGCCCAAGTCCAAGCCCAAACGCAACCTCCGCGGCGTGGTGCGCATCGAGGAGTTGGAGCAGGCGCTGGCCGACCAGGACCTCGACGACATCGATCCCGACGCGGTCGTGTCCATGTACATGCCCAAGCGCCGCATGGAGCGCATCGGCACGGCGTTGCTGCGCATGGACAAGCTGCAAAAGGCCCTCGTGGTGCTGGCACTTGCCTTTGGCGTGCTGTTCGCCCTGTCGTTTATGCAGGAAAACATGGGTAACTTCACCATCAACCTCAACCGCCTGGAGCTGTTCCGCCGCGGCGTGGCCATTGCCGACAACGGTGACTTTAACAACGCCACCGCGCGCCTGGCGGCCGACGCCGTGGACAACGGCACCAATATCGCCGCCGACGACCTGCCCGACAACCTGGATAACATCGACGGCAGCCACAACGGCAAGAACTACGTGGCGTACACCTTCTATATCCGCAACGCCGGCAAGACCGATCTGCTACAGCGCCAAGCTCAAGGTGGTCAGCGCCAGCAAGGGCGTGGAGAAGGCGGCGCGCGTGCGGGTGTATCGCAACGGCAAGCCCACCACCTACGCGGCTGCCGCGGCCGACGGCAATCCCGAGCCCAACACCGAGCCGTTTGCGTCCAAAGACGTGGTGACGACCATTAGCCACGCGAACTTCCGCGTGGGCGACGTGGACAAGTACACCGTGGTCATTTGGCTGGACGGCGACGATCCGGAGTGCGTGGACAAAATCATCGGCGGCGCGGTGGAGTTTGGCTTCGACTTTGATTCGTCCGAGACCGACGATTCGAGTCTGTTCATTAAGTTTGTGCAGGATATTGCCGACACCCTGACCGGCAACGACCCCATTAGCGCGAGCGGCAACGAGGCGCCCGATTACTACAAGGAGCACAACGTGACGTGGAGTAATCGCCGCAACCAAAAGAACTCGCCCGTAGGCGACGGGGACAAGTAGAACGAACAAGCGCCGGGCCGGGATTGTTTCCCGGCCCGGCGCTTTTGTTATGCCGAGGCGTTGTCTTTGGAGGCGGCGCCGTTGCCCGCAGCGGCATCTAGCAGGAACAGTCGCAGCGCGAGCTTGATCGCGTAGCCCGGTTTGATCTGCGCCGCGTCACCCGTGCGTTCGTCCAGATCGCTACAGTAGGCGTAAACCTCGCGAATGAGGTCCGCGCCCGAGAGGGTGAACATGTAGCCCGAGTCCGAAAGCGCGTTGGGTGCTGCGGGCAGCCCCGCAGCCGCACAAAAGCTCGCGAGGTCGGGGCCCATGACGGTCTCGTAGTCAATCGCGTGTCCACCGTCCTGGGCGGCTTGCTCCTGCTCGCGGGTGTGCGACAGCGCCGCCGCCAGCACAAAGCTGGGCGTGGGGGCGTTGACGTCATCGGTGGTGGCGACGAGCTTGCCGGCCGCCTGCGTGACCAACCAGGCGACTTCGCGCTGGCAGCGAACGGCTTTGCGCGTCACCGGCTTGATCGATCCGGCGGAAACGCTTCCCTTGGGTTGAGTGGCGGCAGCCATGGGCCCTCCCAACAAATAGCCCGCTAAGCAGGCAAAAATTACACGTTCTGCATCAGTATAGCGAGTGGGGAAGGGCTAAGGGTAAAGCACGGTAGGGGGCGTATGTATGTGTCGGCATGGCGCTGCGGTCGTAAAGCTTAAGAGAGGCTTATGGCTTTGCAGAAGCGCGTGGCCAAATAAGGTGAACAGAGTTTGCATTGTTCCATACCTAGCCCAAGGTAGGCCCATGAATCTGCCGGAATGTAAGGCCTCGAAAACTCATAAGGAAATCGTAAGAAATGTGGTATTCTCAAATCCAAATTTTAAAGATGGGCAAGCAACATCCAACACGAAAGCACGGGCTCCCCTTCCGGGCTTCTCGAGGGTCATCTGGGACGAATGGGGAAAGAAAGGGGTCCGTATGGATACCAAGGCATTAAAGAAGCAGATGGGCGCCGCCATCGCCATGGTTCTCGTGGCAGCCGTAGCCCTCGCTCCGCCACCTTCGCATGGTTTGTCAGCAACAACGCCGTAACTGCAACTGGCGTTGACGTGACGACGACTTCGTCTGTCCCGAATCTCTATATTACGAGTGTCGGTCAGACCTCAGGTACGATGACCGCTGCTGAGAAGAATCCGACTAAGATCTATCCCATCTCTACTCCTGATGCGGAGAACTTCTTTGAGACTTTGCACTGGACGACGGGAACCGGTCATGCCGTTGCCGATCAGTACCAGCCCGCACTTACCCACGAAAACGGTAAAACGAACTATGCAGACTACACCTTCAAACTCGGTGTTAGCAATGGCAAGATGGATGTCTATTTTGATTCTTCCACCGCTGCAACCACTCTCAAAGCGTCTGCTGCCATGGGAACCGCGGGCCGCTTTGCTGTTAAGGTCGGCAATGGTCAGTGGTTGATGTTCAAGGTTAAGGGCACTGCAACTGACAAGGGCTACTATACGGATAATGGTGCGACGACGGGCGATTATTGGGTCAAGAACGCAGCTGACGGAATTGTTGCTGCAACTTATTCGAACTTTGACGATTATGCTGGCAGCGTTGACGCTCAGGGCCAGGCGCATGCCGGCACCACTAAGTTGACGACTATTGAGAGCGGTACCGATAAGGAAGTTACCGTGACCGTTCGTGTTTGGTACGAGGGCTGCGACAAGGACTGCGTGTCTGAAAACGCTGCCTCTGGTATCGAGAATGCCATTACCGGTAATCTTGGATTTGTTGGAGTTCAGGCGAACTAGCAGAACTAAATAAAACGCTGTGGCAATGGAGAGGCTCAATTTGGGCCTCTCCATTTTTGTTAGGCTGCCTGCATCGCATTCTCTCAAAACGACTCGACCCATCATTTGCCTCAATCGGCGATAATGTGAAGAACTGTTCTTCCCGGAGGTTCCTTATGGACGGCATCGCTTCTAGTGTTCCGCTGATAACTCTGCCGAGTTTCGATCGCGCTTGTAGTCTTGTGCCGTCTGAGTATGTCCTGGCCTGGGAGTGGTTCTTGCGTGAGGAACAGCGCGGCGGGTTGTGGAAGAACCTCCCACATCGCACTAAACCCGAAAGCCCTCAATATTCCAACCGCCTGACCATCGATTCAAAGCCTTTTCCCGTCTCGCGCGATTCGGGCATCTATTGGCCGGGTCGTGGGCGCATCAAGCACCCGGGTGAGAAGACCTTCGCCCTCTCGGTGCATAACTCTACCAATGGTCCTTATTCCGATGTTCCGCCGCTCTATCTCGAGGATGGCACTTGGTATTTAAGTACTCGTCGCAGAGTGCCTCGGTCGAAAACTGGCGCGACCAGGACTATAACCAAAAGATGATCAACTGCATGGAATGCGGCGTTCCCGTTGGTGTGTTCTTTGCAACGAGCGCGGGCTACAAGGTGCTGGGCCTCGCATTCGTCGAGCGCTACGAACCCGAGAACAGTTGGTTTGTGCTTCATGGTCCTGTTCATAAGGGTGGACCCGACGCGCGTTTCTTTCCCGATATGAGCTACATGAAGGATGCTCCGGTCGCGGCGGAGTTTTCCGGCGCTCCGGCGAGCGATGATGAAAAGGTTCGCTATGCGCTGCGTCGCGAGCGAATTGGCCAGCAGCGTTTTCGCAATCAGCTCTTTGATGCCTATGCCGGTCGATGCGCCGTGTCGGGTTGCAATGTCGACGAAGCTCTCGAGGCCGCGCACATCGAGAACTATTCGGGCCCCAAGTCACAGATTGTCAGCAACGGCATTCTGCTGCGCCGCGACCTGCACTCGCTGTTCGATGCCCATCTGATTTCGTTTGATTGGTGTGCGGCGATTATCAACTTTGCGGGTCGTATCTTCTGCAGCATACGGACTATGCGACATTTGCGGGCTCGGTGTTACGCGAACCGGATGAACACCGTCTGCGTCCCAATGCCCGATTCCTCGAAGCCCACCGCGCCGAGTTCGATTTCTCGGAATCGCGACGTCGTGCGGAAGCCCTTGCTCCGTATTAGCCGGGTGCAGCCTGCCGCAACTCAATCATGTCGATTGATCGGATCGCGCCGTGTCACATCGTGGACCGTGCGATCCTGCCATCCTCTCTTCAACGGTTAAAACGGGAAAGGGGAGGCCATGGGATGGCGAAGCGATATTGCGTGCGGCACATACGGTAACTTGCCGCGCGTTCTGATGGATCGGAGCTTATTCCCGCTCGTCGAGGCCACCTGCAGCCAAATCTGCCTGCCGTGCCCAAGCTGCGGCGCAGGCCTTCCGTGCCTAGACATCAGCTTCATCGACGTCCGCGACAAACACGCCGCCGACTCACGCGCTCGAACAGGCTTGCGCCTTCCAGTCTATCCTCAGCAATGCCCAACCTGCGGATGTGCCATTACCTATGACGAGACGGATGCCTAGTTGCCTGCTGATGAGCGAGGATTTTTGGACGATTGAAAAATGAGCGTGGATTATCGGACGATTTTGTGCTGGAAGGCTGTCAAAAACGGGAGATTATCCACGCTCGAGCGAAGCCATCGACTGCTTAATCAACTCAACTACCTGCGCATACTCGATTTTCGAGGAAAACTGGACTCGATTTTCGAGTTTTGTCCTACAGGTAAATTCCCTCGCACAGGGTCTTGTGGAACTGAGTGTGGTGGTCGCGTGTCCAGGTGAAGAGCGCCTGGTCAAAGTTGTCGTGACTGGCGGGGATGCCAAAGACGCCGGCGACCTCCACGCGCACAAACTCCAGCGCGGGCAGCTTGTTGATGGCCGTGAGTGCAAACGGCGACGTGGGCTCCTCGAACAGGTAATGGCTGCCTTGCAGCGCGCCGCAGCCGGTGCAGGTGCTGGCGAGCGATGCGGTCTTGGTGGTGCGCGACGTTACGGGCTTGTAGCCGCAGCGCTCGCGCAGGTAGTCGCGGATCTCGGCCGGCACGCAGCCCAGCGCGGGGACGATGGCTATGGCGTTGGCGCGGGCGGTGTCGATTACGATGTGGCCCGCGTCGTCCATGGCGGGCGTGGCGTTGGGCGCGGCCTTGCTGCTCGAGTCCTCGGCCACCCGATACGGAATGCCAAAGGCCGCGACCGTTGTCTGCTTGTGGCACTTCCAACATTCGCGCTTGCCCAGCACCAGGTAGATGTAGGGCGCGCTGGGGTCGGAGCGATCCACGCCAGGCAGCCACGCGGCAAAGGGCTCGGGGTTGACGCCATCGGGCACGTACCAGATCTTCTTGGCCCGGTCCCACTTGGCGCCCAGGGCCTTGGCCTTGTCTTTGTGCGAAAAGGGAACATCGAGCTCGGTGCGCATGGCAGCTCCTTTGTGCGGCTTGCGGTGCATGTGCTCCAAGGATACCCCAGCGGCGGGTGCGTGGTCGCTAAACGAGCACTTCGACCGTCCGAGAAGTCGCGGAGCATTTTGGCGAGGGCGTGCCGTCAAGCAAATGGGCAAGCAAATGGTCAGCTTTTGGTCAGTTGAGCGGCAACCTTGCCAAGAGCTTGACGAATTTGCAGCTAGACGTCGACGAATGAGCACTTTGGACGCGCCGCGGCAAAAATCCGCCGGTCGTTTGCCGAAAACTTGGCAGGACCGCCAACGGCCGCCGACGCGCGTGCTATCTTCGCGCCATGGGGTACTTTATCGTTTCACATAACGCTGCGCTGGCGCTCTTGGCGCACATCCCGAACCCGCGCTTTGGGGATTCGGAGTCAGAGGTCGTGTCGATCGCGGGTGCTGCGCGCTCTGTGACCAGGAGGCGCAGGAGTTTATCGATCGCTACGACCTGGGGATTGACGTGCTGGATCTGATGGTGCCGACGCGCGCCGACCGTCGGCGGACCAAGCACGTCGCGACGCACCTGTGCACCAACGAGCTCCCGGCGGGTTCGTTTATCTCGCTGGGTCACTGGATGGGCGACCTGGATGCATACGTGTGCTCTCCCGAGCTGGCGTTTTTGCAGGCCGCGCACGATGGCGATGCGGCGGAGGCCATCTACGCCGGCTATGCCATGACATCGGACTACCGGCTGGATAACCTTGCTCCCGGTGGGGTAACAAGCAGGGATGCGGGCATGCGCGATGGCAGGCTCACGACTAAGGAGCTCATTGCGGCGTACCTTGACCGGGCGTCAAAGGTGAGGGGCGCCGCCAAGGCGAAGGCGTTGCTTCCGTACGTGGAAGAGAGCTCACGGTCTCCAAGGGAGTCGGGGCTTTGCATGTTTATGTCGCTGCCCGCGCATTACGGCGGGCTTGCGCTGGGCAAGGCCGAGCTGAACAAGAAGTACTTCATTCGCGACGGTTACAACGATGGGCGCAACCGCAAGCTGCGCGTGTTGGAGCGCACGCCCGACATCACGCTTACGGCGAAAGCAGAGGTGGGCCTGGATAAAGTAAGGGCTGGCTTGCTGCCCGAGGTGCTTACCGCGCTGGTCGATTACGACAGCGACGCCATCCATGATGGAAGCGAGAAAATCCACAAGGATGCCGAGCGCCGCAACGAACTGCAGATGCTCAATGGGGTCGCGTACTTTACGGTGACGACTGACCAGGCGAGCGACTACGAAAAGCTCGTTCGCCTGTGCGAGCGCGTCCGGCGCAAGCTGCATCGTCGCAAGCGTCCCATATTTTACAAGCCCATGACCGAGGAAGCGCGATATTTGGCACAGGCGCGCGTCGAGACAAAGCGGTTTAAGCTCTGGCAGACCGTTATTGAGGCACGTCAGCATTGGTAAGTGGGCCTTTGGCGGCGGAGGGGGTGCTGCCGTATTGAAGGTGAATGGTTTCCCGCGAAGTGAACGAGTGTTTTTCGAACCCCCGAGCATCCACACTTTTTGGCGCCAAACCGCAGGATTCTAACGACAAAACTGCAGGAAATGAGCCGCAAAAAGTGTCGATGCTTCGGGGGTCCGTTTTGGCTCGTTCACTTCGCGGGAAACCATTCACCCTCGATTTGAGGGGGTCACCCGGATATGGCTGCGAGGCCCATTCGGGCCTGATCGGGGCGCCGCTGGGGTTGTTTGGGCGGCTTTGGGCTTGGTTGGGGTGGTTGCTGGCGTTGTCGAAGCGGTTTTGGGTGCCGCGACGCCCTCTTGGCTTGGCGGCGTAAAACAAAACAGCTCAGAGGCGAAGCCTCTGAGCTGCGAACATTTGGTGGGCGTTAGAAGATTTGAACTTCTGACCTCTTCCGTGTCAGGGAAGCGCTCTCCCCCTGAGCTAAACGCCCGATCAAGGGTGCGCGAGTGCGCAGGAAATAATATAACGGAGCTCCCACCCGGTGGCAAGAACTATTTTAAAAAACTGGTGATTTGTGGCCCCATCGGAGCCTGCCGCAGCGCGAACAGCACGCGAAAAGTCCCGTTTGTACCCCCGATGAACTGCACGTTCGCGTAAAATAACTTCATTATGGGCAAATGGTGTCCAGGCGGTTTACAACACGGCATCTGGGGGAGGGGCATGTCGGACGCGCGCTCGCTGCGAAAACAGTTCAATCGCATGCTCGCCACGTTGCTGGTGGCGCTTGCTGCTGCCGGAGCTGTAACGTATGCCTGGTACATCTACAACGCCAACCGCCATATCACCGACGTCAAGATGGCCGCGGGCACGGGCGTGACCTTCCTTATCTCCAACGAGTACGACGGCGAGTACAAGACCAACGCCGGTCTAAGCTTTGCGGGCCTGCTCGATCCCGTTTCGACCGATAACGTGCTCAACGGCTTCCAAAAGGTAACGGGTTTTACCGGCGGAACCACCCAGGACTCGCTGTTTGCCAGCATGTTTGGCGCGGCCGAGCATTCCGACTACTACAAAACATCCCTGTACCTGGCCACCAACTCGGCCGCGACCGACGTGTACCTGTCGGGCATCGACTTTACCGAGCAGGACCCGGCAAACCCCATCTCCACCGCCCTGCGTGTGGGACTGGTTACCTATGCTCCAGGGCAGGGTGACACCGTGACGGGCCAGTACATCTTTGAGGTCTCGGGCGAGCACAATCCCCAGGCGCGCTACAACACGCTCGACGGCAAGGATGCCGGCGAGAACGAGCAGAACCACCTGGTGCTCGACAGCACCCGCTCCGATGGCGCCACGGTCCATTTTGACCAGCTGACCAGCGCAAACTTCTGCGATTACAACGAAGACACCGGTATCGTGGGCCTCAAGGAGGCTACGACCAAGATCTGCAGCTTGCCCGCCGCTGCCAAGGGAGCCAACCGTAGCACACCCGTGCGTGTGGATGTATACGTGTGGCTCGAAGGCTGCGACCCCGATTGCACCAACAATCTGGCCACCACCAGCTTGCAATCGCTGGCGCTGCGCTTTGCCGGCAAGCGTTCGTAGGGGGCCGGGGCATGAGTACATCGAACATCAAAGACATCCTGAGCTCGCGCCGTCGCATGGTTGCCGCGGCCGCATGGATGCTCGTGCTGGTGGCTGCCCTGAGCGCCGCCACCTACGCGTGGTTTAGCAACTCGCGTTACACCAACGTGACGCCTGTGGCACACACGGTAAGCGACGAGGGCTCCGACCTGCAGATTGGCCTTTCGGCCAACGGACCATGGGACACAACGGCAACGCTTGCCGCCGCCGATAAGACGCTCTATCCCATCTCGACGGCCGATCTTTCCCGCTTTTGGCGTGGCACGTTCCAAAACGCCGCGGGCATCACGACCGACTACGCCGACTGCACAGCGCAGCTGGACGACTACGCCTTTCGGGCACGCTGTACCTTAAGGGCAGCGATAGCGCTCTCAACGTGTACCTGTATCAGGGCCAGATGAGCGTGACGAGCGACCCGCAGCTGTTGGCCGCGTTGCGCCTGGGTCTGGTAATTACAACCCAGTCGGGTACGCAAACGCATATCTTTACCTGCGACGACCTGGGTAATACCGCGGGCGCCACCAACAGGCGCACCACGGCGCAGGACGGCGCGGTCGTAGCGGGTGCCGCCTCGGGCTGGAGCTACACCGCCGACCCGGCCCGCGCTATTAGCTCTTACAGCATGGATGGCACCGGTGACACGCCCACGCCGCGCGCGGGCGCCACGCCCATCTGCACGCTGGCCGCCAACGAGGTGGCAAGCGTTCGCTACGTTGTGTACATGGAAGGCTGCGACGCCAATTGCATCGACGAGGCCCAGGCCCGCGATGTGGTGCTGCAGCTTGCCTTTGCTGCGGCCAAGGCGTAAGGGGGCGAGCGACGTGAAAGATCAGAAGCGCATGCCAGCAGATAGCTGCGAGGCCAAAACCCAGAGCGAGAGCCCCGCGGTTCCCTCCAGCGTAGCCGCCGAGTGCCAGGTCCTCGAGGGCGCCGCCGCCCGCCGCCACGCTCGCCACGCGCGTGCCTACATCGCGCTCGTTATGGTGGCACTCGCCGCCACCTTGGGCGCCGCGACCTACGCCTGGTTTACCAACAACATGAAGGTCAACACCAATTCGGTGAGCGTGCACAGCGACACGTCCAAGCTGGTGCTGGAGCTGGGCGACGCCGATCGCGGCAGCTGGTCGCAGCAGGGCGATGTTTCCCTGACTTCCAATGCGACTGGCGCCGTGACGCTCTATCCGGTCTCGACCTTCGATCTCAACGGCTTTGCTGCCTGCGCGCAAAACAACTCCGCCGGCGATGCCACGGTGTTTGAGCAGGCAAAAGACAATGGCTCTGCCTACTATCACGGCTGGATCGACCTGCGTCCCACCATTACCGGAACGGGCGCCAGCAAAGTAAAGGGTAAGGTCAGCTTGTATCTGGCCGAATCGCTGGTCCCGCAGCGCCGATGCCGAGCTGCTGCGCGCG
The DNA here is from genome assembly GCA_027669365.1 of Coriobacteriaceae bacterium AM49-12. Taxonomy (GTDB): domain Bacteria; phylum Actinomycetota; class Coriobacteriia; order Coriobacteriales; family Coriobacteriaceae; genus Collinsella. The sequence continues at coordinate 38,196 of JAQEDL010000022.1, forward strand.
GCCCGCGTGGGCATAAAGATCTCGAGCGGCAACCAGGTGCTTGCCACCAACATCTTTGAACTCGACGGCTCCGATAGTGGTCACCGCGCCGAGCACCCGGCGACTGCCCCTGCAGGCCTGGCGGGCTACACCGAGGGCATGCTCCTGGGCTGGCAAAACGGTCAGCTCACCTGCGGCGCCAACGTGACGCAGGACCCGGCCACCTTTACGCTGGACACGAGCGAGACGCCGCGCGTCCGCAAAACACGCTTGCCACGCTGGGGCTTGACCAGACCTATCGTTTGGATATCTATTACTACATCGAGGGCACCGATCCCGATAGCGCCGACTACCTGCATCAAGACCCGGGCACCCTGCACCTGGCCCTCTTTGCGACCTTGGACGGTGAGTAGCCATGACGCGTAAACAACCCGCCGCCAACTGCACGCCCGCCACCGGCAAGCCCAACGCCGCCGCGCCCGCCGACACCGACCTGCGCCGCAAGCTCACCACCACCGTGGTGCTGGTGCTGTTTGCGCTGGTGGCGATAGCCATGGCAACGTTCGCCTGGTTCTCCATCGCCGATAGCGCCAAGACCCGCATGCTCATGATCGACGCCAACGCCGACGGCTCGCTGCGCTTTGACCTGGACGGGCACGCCGCGTTCGACGAATACGTGCACAGCCTGGGCTTCGACCAGATCTCGGCGCGCATTGCCAGCGAAAAGGGCGTGGACATCGACGCGTCCAAGCTCAAGCCCGTCACCACGAGCGACTACCAGACCTTCACCTTCGAGGACGGCTCCACCGCCGATCCCGCCACCGGCGCCTACCTGGAGTTTACGCTGCACTTTATGAGCAGTACGGACCTGCGCGTTCGCCTGACCGGGCAGGATGGCGACGGCGGCGTGTCCGGCACGCGGTTTAGCTCCGATACACAGGGCATGGCCAGTGCCATGCGTATGAGCTTTACCGCCGATGGTCGAACGTGGGTCTACAACCTAACGGGGGCGGCGGTTCATCTGGCTCGGCCACCGTCTTTGGGCTCGACTCGGGTGCTGCCACCGCGGCCAGCGACATGTTCGACCTGATAACAGAAACGGACAAGCCGGTAACCGTTCGCATATGGCTCGAGGGAACGGACCCAAATTGCACTAATATGCTAAAGGGAGCTAACTATTCGGTATCGATGCGCTTCGAGGGCATCGAGGAACAGTAGATATGCACGGCGGCCACCGGGCCGCGCACGACCTAGACAGACACGGTAGTAAGGGACATCATGCAATCTGTTAAAAAAGTCGCATCCATCGCGCTGAGCGTCGTCATGTGGATCATCATCCTGGTGGCGGCCCTGTATGCGTTTACCACGCTCGCCACGCGCGAGGACGGCAGCGTCTCTGACATCGCCGGCTTCACCCCGCTCGCCGTGCAGTCCGACTCCATGGCTCCCACGTTTAACAAGGGCGACCTCATCGTCATCAAAAAGTGCGACACCTCCAAGCTCGAGGTGGGCGACATCGTGACGTTCCATACCATCATCGACAACGAGTACGCGCTCAACACGCACCGCATCGCCGCCATCGACGAGGTCAACGGCATGCGCAGCTTTACCACCAAGGGCGACAACAACGACGTGGCCGATACGCACATCATCAGCGACGGCGACATCGTGGGCAAATACCTGTTCGCGTTGCCGCAGATGGGCAAGGTCATGGACTTCCTGTCCAGCTCCATGGGCTTCCTCATTGTGATCGTGCTGCCCATGCTGCTGTTCTTTATCTACCAGGTGTATCACCTCATCGTGGTGGGCATGAACCTCAAGCGCGCTATGGCCGAGGAGGACCGCCTGGCCGCCGCGGCTGCCATCGTGGACGCCGAGGGCAAGGGTGACACTACCGTCACGGCCGATAACGCCGCCGAGCAGCTCGCCCAGGCCGAGGCTAAGCTCGAGGAAGCCCGTCGTTTAAAGGCCGAGGCCGAGGCGGCGATGAACGCGACCAAGCAGGAGGGTACCCACGGTGAGTGAGTTTCTGGGATTTGCCTGGGAGCTGCTGGCAAAGGTCGTCTACAACGTCGTTGCCGTCGTGAGCTCTATCCTTAACCTGCTGGTGTTTGGCTGGGTTGAGTACTTCAACATCTTTATGACCTACTTCACCACGTTTGACCTGGTGGGCAAGATCGGCGCGGTCATTCTGTTTGCCATGCTCATTGCGTCCCCGTGCTGATCGTGGCCATTCTGGTCCACCGCTACCGCATCAACCGCCGCCTGCATCGCGACGATACGTCCAACAAGGCGCTCTATCGCGAGATCGGTCGCCTGAACAAGCAGGTGCTCGACCTCATGGACGAGAAGAACAAGCTGCTGGCGCTCAAGGTCAATGCCATGGGCGGCACCAAGCAGATTCCGTACGTGGGCGCCTCGGCCCTGGCCGACGACCATCTGCCCACGGTGGGCAACGTGGTGGGCGCCGCCGCGGGCGCGCCTGCGGGCGAGG
>JAQEDL010000023.1:0-39624 GCA_027669365.1 Coriobacteriaceae bacterium AM49-12
TTAAGTTTGCTGCTCTACAGTCCTGCGCAAGACGGAAAGCACATTAAGTGCTTTCCTTTGCGTGCGGAACTCGCGACAAACTTAAACAGCGGGCGGACCGTTCCGGGAATCCGACGTACTCGTCGGGGCAACGTTCCTCATCAAAAAAGACCCGCTCCCCTGTTGGGAAGCGGGTCTTTGGAAGGGCGGTTAACGTACTAGGAAATTATTCCTCGTCGTTGTCCTTGGCCTCTTCGGCGTCGTCGGTGTCTACGAGCTGGTTGAGCAACTCGTCGAGGGAAGCCATGTCCTCGTTGATGGCACCGTTGGCGGGAGCTTCTTGTCGTCGATCGGGGCGCCCAGGAGCTCCTCGTCGGCGTCGGCGTGATGCGTCGGCGTGGCGGAGGTGCCCAGCAGGATGTCGTCCGGACCGTCGGGGCTAAAGACCATCTGCAGCAGCTGCGAGAGGTCTTCCTCGTCGGCAACGTCGTCGTTGTTCTCGAGGATGTAGAGCAGGTCGTGGGCCTCAAGGCCATCACGGAGCTCCTCGATCGCCTTGGCACCGATGCCATCGATGCGCAGCAGATCCTCCTCGGACTTGCCGACCAGGTCGCCGACCGTCTCGATGCCAACCTCGCTGAACTTGTTGGTCCAGCGCTGCGACACGCCCAGGTCGTCGAACAGGTACAGACGAGCCTTCTCGGCGGAGATGGTGTGGCCGTTGCGGGTGAACGAACCGTCAGCACCACCGAACTCGTCGTAGCCGGCCCAGTCGAGCTGCTGCGGGAGCTGCTCGTCCAGGTCCTTGAGCTCCACAGGAGCCCACTCGGGCAGCGACTTGGCGTTGGGCGAAGCCGGGCCGTCGATGTCCACGTAGCCGTCGGCCGTGCGATACGTCATCTTGGCGTTGGCGTACGGCTTGAGGCCGGTACCAGCAGGGATCTTCTTACCGACGATGACGTTGGACTTAAGATCGAGCAGGTGATCGACCTTGCCCTCGATGGCAGCCTCGGTAAGGACGCCGGCGGTACGGATGAACGAAGCGCTCGACAGCAGGAGTCGATGTTGGACGCGACCTTGAGCGTACCCAGGATGACGGGCTCGGCCACAGGAGCTTGACCGCCCAGACGGGCAACGCGCTCGACCTCGTCGGCGAACTCGTAGCGGTCGACGTACTGACCAAGCAGGTACTTAGAGTCACCGGGTTGGTGATCTGAACGCGACGCAGCATCTGACGTGCGAGCACCTCGATGTGCTTGTCGTTCAGGTCGACGCCCTGGCTGGTGTAGACGTCCTTGACGCTCTCGACGAAGGTGTGCATCGTCGACTCGATATCGGTCAGCTTGCGCAGGTTGCGGAAGTTGACGAAGCCCTTGGTGATCTGGTCGCCGGCGCGAACCTCGCAGCCGTCCTCGATCTCGGGCATAAAGCGCACCGAAGCAGGGACGCGACGCTCGTCGAGGACACGGGTGTGATCCTCAGAGTCGGTGAGTGTCAGCACGTACTCGGACTTCTCGGGCTTAATCGAGAGGTGGCCGGAGTACGGAGCCAGCTCGGCCTCGCGACCCAGGATCTTCTCGTTGACGTTGCCGACGATATCGAACATACGGCTGACCGTAGGCAGACCCTGCGTAATATCGTCGACGCCAGCGACGCCGCCGGAGTGAATGGTACGCATCGTAAGCTGCGTACCGGGCTCGCCGATGGACTGGGCGGCAATAATGCCGACCGCGGTACCGATGGCGACCGGACGACGGGTGGAAAGATCCCAGCCGTAGCACTTCTGGCACACGCCGTACTTGGAGCGGCAGGTGAGCAGCGCGCGGAGCTTGACCTTCTTGAGGCCCGCATCGACCATCTTCTGGATGTCGGCGACCTTCTCGATGTAGCCGTCCTGCTCAAAGAGCACGGTGCCATCGGGAGCCACGACGTCCTCAATGAAGCAACGGCCGACGAGGTCGGTGTTGAGGTCGGTGGTACCGGGGATGATGAGGTTGTAGGTGACGCCCTCGTGCGTACCGCAGTCCTCCTCGCGGACGATGACGTCCTGGGCCACGTCGACCAGACGACGGGTCAGGTAACCAGAGTCCGAGGTGTGGGATGCGGTATCGACCAGGCCCTTACGGGCGCCGTAGGTCGAAATGAAGTACTCGAGCGGCAGCAGGCCCTCGCGGAAGTTCGCCTTAATGGGAAGGTCGATCGTCTCGCCGGACATGTCTGCCATCAGGCCACGCATGCCGCCGAGCTGACGCAGCTGGGTCTTAGAACCACGGGCGCCGGAGTCGGCCATCATGTACAGCGGGTTCTCCTCGTCGAACATGTCGAGCATGAGCGCTGCGACCTTGTCGGTACAAGCGGTCCACTCGTTAACGACTTCGATGTGGCGCTCCGTCTCGTTGATAAAGCCCTCCTCGAAGTACTCGTTGATCTGGTCGACGTTGGCCTGGGCGCGATCGAGCAGCTCCTGCTTCTCGGCAGGGATGAGAGCGTCCCACACCGAGATGGTGAGGCCGGCGCGGGTAGCGTAGTGGAAGCCGGAGTACTTGATGGCGTCGAGGATCGGGCCGACCTTGGCCTCGGGGTAACGATCGCAGCAGTCCGCAACCAGCTTGGCCACGTCGCCCTTGACCATCTTGTAGTTCATGAACTCATAGTCTTCGGGCAGGCACTGGCGGTTGAAGATGATGCGGCCGATAGAGGTCTCGAAGCGCGCGGTCTTGTTGCCGGTGACGTCGTAGTCGACAAACTCGTTCTTGCCGTTCTTAACGCGGAAGATACGGGTGCCGTCCTCGTTAATGACGTTGGCGTTCTCGGCGGACACGCGGACCTGAATCTTGGCCTGCATGTCGACCTCGGAGCGGCAGTCATAGGCGTGCAGCGCGTCGTCGAAGCTCGAGAACACGTGGTTCTCGCCCGGCAGGCCGTCGCGGACCTGGGTCAGGTAGTACACACCGATGATCATGTCCTGCGAGGGGATGTTGACCGGCTTGCCGGATGCCGGCGAGCGCAGGTTGTTCGCAGAGAGCATAAGCACGCGAGCCTCGGCCTGAGCCTGGCTGGACAGCGGCACGTGGACAGACATCTGGTCGCCGTCGAAGTCGGCGTTGAAGGGCGAGCAGACCAGCGGGTGCAGGTGGATAGCCTTGCCCTCGACCAGCACCGGCTCAAAGGCCTGGATGGACAGACGGTGCAGGGTCGGTGCACGGTTGAGCAGCACGACGCGGCCGTCGATGACCTCTTCGAGGATGTCCCACACAAAGGTGGCACCACGGTCGATAGCGCGCTTGGCGCCCTTGATGTTCTCGACCTTGCCAAGCTCGACCAGGCGCTTCATAACGAAGGGCTTGAAGAGCTCCAGCGCCATGGTCTTGGGCAGACCGCACTGGTGCAGCAGCAGCTTGGGGTCGGTAACGATAACCGAACGGCCGGAGTAGTCGACACGCTTACCCAGCAGGTTCTGACGGAAGCGACCCTGCTTGCCCTTGAGGGCCTCGGCGAGCGACTTGAGCGGGCGACCGCCACGGCCAGAGACCGGGCGACCACGGCGGCCGTTGTCGAACAGGGCGTCCACGGACTCCTGGAGCATGCGCTTCTCGTTGTTCACGATGATCGCAGGGGCGTCCAGGTCGAGCAGGCGCTTGAGTCGGTTGTTACGGTTGATCACGCGACGGTACAGGTCGTTGAGGTCGGACGCGGCGAAGCGGCCGCCGTCAAGCTGGACCATCGGGCGCAAATCGGGCGGAATGACCGGAATGACGTCCAGGATCATGTTCGCGGGGCTGTTGCCGCCCTTCAGGAAGGCGTCAACGACCTCGAGGCGCTTAACGGCCTTCTCGCGCTTCTGCTTCTGGGAGTCCTCGTCGGCGATGATGGCCTTGAGCTTCTCGGCCTCGGAAGGGAGGTCGATGGCAGCGAGCAGGTCGCGGACGGCCTCGGCACCCATGCCACCCTTGAAGTACATGGAGTAGTAACGGGTCATCTCGCGGAACAGCGGCTCATCGGAAATGAGGTCGCGCTCGCTGAGCTTCATGAAGGCGTTGAAGGCGTCCGTGCGGAGCTGCTTCTCGTCCTTGCACTCTTCCTCGATGTCGACGATGCCAGAGGCGATCTCCTCGGGGGTCAGCGGCTCCTCGTCGGAGAACTCGTCAAAGTTCTCGGGGTTGCCCTGCTCCTTGAGGGACTCGATCTGGCGGGCGCACTCGGCATCGATCTCTTCCAGATCGGCGGCGAGCTCCTCGCGCAGGTCGTCAGCGTCGGCCTCGCGAGCCTCGTAGTCAACCTCGGTGATGATGTAGCTGGCAAAGTACAGAACCTTCTCGAGGTCCTTGGACTTGATGTCGAGCATACGGCTCATCGGGAAGCTCGTGGGGCTCTTGAAGTACCAGATGTGGGACACGGGAGCGGCGAGCTCGATGTGGCCCATGCGGTCGCGACGCACCTTGGCCGAGGTGACCTCGACGCCGCAGCGCTCGCAGACGATGCCCTTAAAGCGGATGCCCTTGTATTTGCCGCAGGAGCACTCCCAGTCCTTGGCGGGACCGAAGATCTTCTCGCAGAACAGGCCGTCCTTCTCGGGCTTGAGGGTACGGTAATTGATGGTCTCCGGCTTCTTGACCTCACCGTGCGACCAGGAACGGATCTGGTCGGCGGAGGCAAGGGAGATCTTTACCGAGTCAAAATCAGTAGCTTCGAAATCTGCCACAGTCAACTACTCCTTATCAGTGGTCGTGGCGGCGACAGCCTCGGGTGCTCGGCGGTCTCGGCATCCTGGGCCTCGACGTCGGCGTCAACGCCGGCGAGCGCAGCCAGGTCGTCGAGAGCGGAGGTCTCCTCGGCGGTCACAGGGGCGGAGGCGTCCTCGTCGGCATCGTGCATGGGCTCGATGTCCAGTGCGAGGGAGCGAATCTCCTTGACGAGAACCTTGAAGGACTCGGGGATACCCGGAACAGGAACGTTCTCGCCCTTGACGATGGACTCGTAGGTCTTGACGCGGCCCACGGTATCGTCGGACTTGACGGTCAGGATCTCCTGCAGGACGTTGGACGCACCGTACGCGTACAGTGCCCAAACTTCCATCTCGCCGAAGCGCTGGCCGCCGAACTGGGCCTTGCCGCCCAGAGGCTGCTGGGTAACCAAGCTGTAAGGGCCGGTCGAACGGGCGTGGATCTTGTCGTCGACCATGTGGCCGAGCTTGAGGATGTAGGACGTACCCACGGTAATGGCTCACGGAACTCTTCGCCGGTGCGGCCGTCGAACAGACGGGTCTTGCCACGCTCGTCAAGCTGGGTGACGAACTCGGGGCGCATGTGATCGCCAAAGGCAGCGGTGGCCTTGTTGAGCATGTTCTTGTTGGCACGACGAATGACCTCGGCGATCTCGTCCTCCTTGGCGCCGTCGAAGACGGGCGTGGCGGTGAAGAACGGACCGGGGACGTACTTGTCGGAGTCGGCCTGCTCGGTATCCCAACCGCAGGCAGCAGCCCAGCCAAGGTGGCACTCGAGCAGCTGGCCGACGTTCATACGCGAAGGAACGCCCAGCGGGTTGAGGATAACGTCGATCGGGGTACCGTCAGCCATGTAAGGCATGTCCTCGACCGGCAGAACGTTACAGATAACACCCTTGTTGCCGTGGCGGCCGGCGATCTTATCGCCCTGCTGGATCTTACGACGCTGGGCGACGTAGACGCGCACCTGCTCGTTGACGCCGGGGGCCAGATCGTCGCCGTTCTCGCGGCTAAAGCGGACGACGTCGATGACGCGGCCGTAAGCGCCGTGAGGCATCTTAAGGGAGGTGTCGCGGACGTCATGGGCCTTGGCACCGAAGATGGCGCGCAGCAGGCGCTCCTCGGCGGTCAGAGCGCTCTCGCCCTTAGGCGTGACCTTGCCGACCAGGATGTCGCCAGGGCCGACCTCAGCGCCGATGCGGATGATGCCGTCCTCGTCGAGGTTGGCAAGCATATCCTCGGAGAGGTTCGGGATCTCGCGGGTGATCTCCTCGGGACCGAGCTTGGTGTCGCGGGCATCGATCTCGTGACGGGTGATGTTAATGGTCGTCAGCAGGTCCTCGGCCACCAGGCGCTCGGACACGACGATACCGTCCTCGTAGTTGAAGCCTTCCCACGGCATGTATGCCACGGTGAGGTTCTGGCCCAGCGCGAGCTCGCCATGATCGGTCGAAGGACCGTCAGCCAGGGGCTCGCCCTGCTCAACGGTGTCACCGACGCGCACGAGCGGACGGTGGTTGATGCAGGTGGACTGGTTGGAGCGCTGGTACTTGGCAAGGTGATACTCGTCCATGCCGCCGGCATGCTTGACGATGATCTTGGCGGCGTCGGCAAAGATGACCTCGCCGGCGTTCTTGGCCAGGGTGACCTCGCCGGAGTCCAGAGCGGCGCGGCGCTCCATGCCGGTACCGACATAGGGAGCGGCGGGGTGAACCAGCGGCACGGCCTGACGCTGCATGTTGGCGCCCATCAGCGTACGCTTGGCGTCGTCGTGCTCCAGGAACGGGATCAGCGTGGCTGCGACGGAGAGCATCTGACGCGGCGAGACGTCCATGTAGTCGACGTCCTCGACGGGCACGTCGGCGGGAGCGCCGAAGGAGCCGTCGAAGTCGCGGGTACGGGCGATCACGGTGTGCGGACGGACAATCTTGCCCTCGGCATCGGTCGTGATGAACTCGTTGGTCTTGGGATCGAGCGGCGTGTTGGCCGGCGCGATGACGTGCTTCTCTTCCTCGTCAGCGGTCATCCAGTCGATCTGGTCGGTGGCAACGCCGTTCTCGACGCGACGGAACGGGGCCTCGATGAAGCCATACTCGTTGACGCGGGCGTAGAGGGCGAGCGAGCCGATCAGGCCGATGTTGGGGCCTTCGGGGGTCTCGATCGGGCACATGCGGCTGTAGTGCGAGTTGTGAACGTCGCGGACGGCCGTCGGCACGTTGGTGCGGCGGCTGGAGCCGGACTTGTGGCCGGCAAGACCACCAGGGCCGAGTGCGGACAGACGGCGCTTGTGGGTCAGACCGGTCAGAGGGTTCGCCTGGTCCATGAACTGCGAGAGCTGCGAGGAACCGAAGAACTCCTTGATGGAGGCCACGATCGGGCGGATGTTGATGAGCGACTGCGGGGTGATCTCGTCAATGTCCTGGGAGCTCATGCGCTCACGGACGACGCGCTCCATACGGCTCATGCCGATACGGAACTGGTTGGCGACGAGCTCGCCGACGGTGCGGATACGGCGGTTGCCAAAGTGGTCGATGTCGTCGACCTTGAAGCCCTGCTCGCCGGCAGCGAGGGACAGCAGGTAGCGCAGCGTCGCGACGATATCCTCGTCGGTGAGCACCGTGACCTCTTCCTCGGTGGTGAGGTTGAGCTTCTTGTTGACCTTGTAACGACCGACGCGGGCCAGGTCGTAGCGCTGCGGGTTAAAGAGCAGACCCTCGAGCAGGCTGCGGGAAGCGTCCACGGTGGGAGGCTCACCCGGGCGCAGACGACGGTAGATCTCGATGAGGCGTCCTCGCGAGTGAGGGCGGTGTCGCGCTCCAGGGTACGCTTGATCACATCGGAGTTGCCGAGCAGCTCGATAATGTCGTCGTTGGTGACGGCGATGCCAAGGGCGCGCAGGAACATCGTGGCGCTCTGCTTGCGCTTACGGTCGATGGAGACCATGAGCTGGTCGCGCTTGTCGACCTCAAACTCAAGCCAGGCACCGCGGGACGGGATGATCTGGGCCTTGTAGATCTGCTTGCCCGAATCCATCTCGGAGCTGTAGTACACGCCCGGGGAGCGGACGAGCTGCGAGACGACGATACGCTCGGTACCGTTGATGATGAAGGTGCCCTGATCGGTCATCATGGGGAAGTCGCCCATAAAGACGAGCTGCTCCTTGATCTCGCCGGTCTCCTTGTTGGTGAGACGGACGTCGGTCAGAAGCGGGGCCTGATAGGTCATGTCCTTCTCGCGGCACTCCTCGACGGTATGCGCGGGGTCGCCGAACTGATGCTCGCCGAAGGTAACCTCGAGAACATGGTTCTGGCTCTGGATGGGGCTGGATTCCTTGAACGCCTCACGAAGGCCCTCGTCCTTAAAACGCTCAAAGGATTCCCTTTGAACAGAGATAAGGTTGGGGAGCTCCATGGCCTCCGGGATTTTCCCGAAGCTGACGCGCTTGCGCTCAGTGGCAGTGTATGCGTAGGTCACCAGGTTTTTCCTCCTTCACGGAAATGCTCGGTGGGTTGGCGAGGCATAGCTTCGCCAGTTATCGCAACCTAATAGTTTATCAGGTACCGACCGTTGGGCAAGAAAAGCCTTGACGCGATTGAGTTTTTGGAGTAGCAAAGTTTTTCGACATAAAACACGCAGGTAGATAGTGGTATATCGAACAGGTGTTCATATATTTTCTGTGAACAGAGAGCCAGCAATCGCAGCTCTTATAAAAAACGGGTGCAGACCGAAGTCCGCACCCGTAAATGTCGATGCCCGAAGGCTTATTTGCGCATCAAGCCGCCGCGCTCGTCGATGGCGTCCCAGAAGGCGTCGGCAAAGCGAGGATCGCTTGCGGCCATGAGGGCGTTGGTGGCCATCCAGCCAGACGGGGTGCCGGTGTCGTAGCCCGACAGCGGATCGATGACGACGGCGTACATGGCCTCGCGGTCGAGCGAGCGGGCCATGGCGTCGGTAAGCTGGATCTCGCCGCCCTTACCGGCCTGCTGATCGGCCAGCAGGTCCATGACCAGCGGGCTCAGCAGGTAACGACCGACGATGTACAGGTTGGACGGAGCCGCCTCGGGAGCGGGCTTCTCGACCAGACCGCCGATGCGCCAGACAGCGCCCGGCTCGGCATCGGCAACGCCCTCGGCGCCCTCGAGCGAACCGACGCGCTCGCCGGCGATAACGCCGTAGCGGCTGACTTCCTCGGGCGAGCAAGCAGCGACGGCGATAACCGAAGCGCCACCGTGCTCCTTGGAAACGGCGAGCATCTTGTCGCAGATGTCGCGGTTGGGCACAACGTAGTCGCCCAGAAGAACCAGGAAGTTCTCCCCCGCCACAGCGTCGGCGGCAGAGCGAATGGCGTGACCGAGGCCCTTAGGCTCGTACTGATAACGGAAGTCGACCGGCATACCGCCCGCATGGGCGACGGCGTCGGCATAAGCATCCTTACCGCGCTCGCGCAGCAGGTTCTCGAGCGAACGATCGGGCTGGAAATAGCTCAGCAGCTCGGGCTTACCGGGAGAGGTAACGATGATGGCGTCGTCGACCTCCTCGGGGTCGAGTGCCTCCTCAACGACATACTGAATGACCGGCTTGTCGAGCACCGGCAGCATCTCTTTGGGCGTGCACTTGGTGCCAGGCAGAAAACGCGTGCCAAGACCGGCGGCGGGGATGATTGCCTTCATGTTATTCAAGGATCCTTTCGCAGGCGCAGAATGCGCCCTGTGCGTGCGGCGCGGCGGCCGCAGACCAAATTGCGATACCGAAGTATCTTACCGCCGGAGACATACGTCGCCGTAAGGCAAACGCAATTCTTCAGCAGGTCAACGCAAATTATTGCTCGAATGGTGCAATTTTACGCCCCAGCGGTAACGAGATTGGCACGGTGAAGACAACGGTGTTCTGCGCGCCGAGCAATGGGAATGGTGGTCAAAACAAAAAAAAGACGGGGCTCGCAATGCGAACCCCGTCTGCAAAGAAATCTGGCGAGAAAGCCTGATTACTTGAGGGTGACAGCAGCGCCAGCAGCCTCGAGCTTCTCCTTGGCAGCCTCGGCGTCCTCCTTCTTGGCACCCTCGAGAACAGCCTTGGGAGCGCCCTCGACGACCTCCTTGGCCTCCTTCAGGCCAAGTTGGTGAGCTCACGGACGGCTTGATGACCTGGATCTTGTTGTCGCCGAAGCCCTCGAGCACGACGTCAAACTCGGTCTTCTCCTCGGCCTCAGCAGCGCCAGCAGCGGGAGCGGCGACAACAGCGGCAGGAGCAGCGGCGGAAACGCCGAAGGTGTCCTCGATAGCCTTGACGAGCTCGGAAGCCTCGAGAAGGGTCATTTCCTTAAGAGCATCGATGATCTCATCGGTGGTAAGCTTAGCCATTTCTAAGTCCTTTCGGTTTCCGTGCGGATGCACGGAGATCAGTTAAAACACGGCGCGAATGCGCCAGGGGTGCGGCGTTGCCGCCGCGGGTGAAAACAGCGACTAGGCTGCCTTCTGCTCGGAGACCTGCTGGATCGAACGAGCGAGACCAGAGGAAACGCCGTTGACGCAGACAGCGATGTCGCGAGCGAAACCGGAGATGAGACCGGCGATCTGGCCGAGAAGCTGATCCTTGGTGGGCAGCTCGGCGATAGCCTTAACATCATCAGCGGAAACGGCCTTGCCGTCGGAGATACCGCCCTTGATCTCAAGGACGCCCTTGGACTTAGCAGAGAAGTCCTTAAGGGCCTTAGCGGCCTCGACCGGCTCGGTCTCGTAGAACACATAAGCGACGGGGCCGGCGAGGATCTCGTCGAGCTCGGGCTGCTCCTGGTTCTTGAGAGCGATCTTGACCAGGTTGTTCTTGTAGACCTTCATCTCGGCGCCGCACTCGCGAAGCTGATGACGCAGCTCCTGAGCCTGCTTAACCGTCAGACCGTTGTAGTTGACGACGAACAGACCGGCGTTCTCGGCGATACGGGACTCGATCTCTGCAACCTTGTCGATTTTGTACTGCTGGGGCATGAATTACACCTCCTCGAATTCTTTCCGGGCACGGTCCGCCACAAGGACGTGACGGGGGCATGTCCAAAAAGAAAGCCCCCGCGCTGCATGAGCGACGGGGGCGAGAAGACATATCTACTCGACCACCTCGGCTGGCGGGATATCCCATTAAGCTCGCGGGTAATGCCCGTTTGCGCCGGCTATCTCTGGCAGCGGATTCGTGCGTGAACCGAAAGTATTATGGCGGGGACCCCGGCGTCGGTCAACGGCAACCCTGGCTGCACACAATTCCACCATCTCGGTCGCGCCGCCAAAGGCCAGGCGAAAGCTTTTCGCTCGGTCAAGTCCTGGGCTCGCACGAAGAGCACATTTAGTGCTCTTCGGCTCGTGCGGAATCTACGAAAAGCTTGCGCCTGCCTTTGGCGGCGCGACCTGTGTTGACTTTGGGGCAGCCAGGGTTGCCGTTGGCCGGCGCGCCCCACGCATAACCCTTATGTCGGTGGGCTGATGTGTTGCGTCCCTGGTGGCTATAGAGTTGAGACGAAGGTGGACAGGCGGTGGAGGCCTTCGTCCAGGTTTTTGTCGGAGACGCAGTAGCTTAGGCGGATGTGGCCTTCGGTGCCGAAACAGTCGCCTGGGACTAGGGCTACGTTTGCCTCTTTGATGGCTTTGATGCAGAAGGCTTCGCTGGTTAGGCCGAATTGCTTGATGCTCGGGAAGGTATAGAAGGCGCCTGCTGGTTCTACTGCGTCGAGGCCATGGCGCCTAAGGCTGCAAGCACGCGTTCGCGGCGGACTCGGTAGACTTCGAGCATGGGGGTTGGGTCGACGGTCAGGGCTCGGGCCGCGGCGTCCATCTCAAAGGAAACGGCGCTCGATACTAAATATTGGTGGGCCTTTGCGATCTCGGCGGTGACGGGGGCTGCGGCTGCGAGCCAACCCAGGCGCCAGCCGGTCATAGCCCAGGGCTTGGAGAAGCTCTCGATGACGACCGTCTGCTCGCGCAGCTCCGGGTGTCGCTGGGCGAAGCGCTCGTAGCCATCCACATAAACCAGGCGATTGTATACGTCGTCGCAGACTACGTAGATGCCCGCCTGCTCCGCTACGCGCGCTACGGCGTCGAGCGAGGCCGCATTGAGAATGCAGCCCGTGGGATTGTTGGGCGAGCAGATAACGATGGCCTTGGTCGCCGGGGTCACGCAGGCGCGAAGCGCTTCCTCGTTAATCTGAAATTGCGCGGGCTCCGTATCCAAAAAGACCGCTTTGGCGTGATTGGCCACGACGATGCTCTCGTACAGGCCAAAGGCCGGTGTGGGGATAATGACCTCGTCACCGGGGTTGAGCATAGCCATGAACGTTGCCGACAGGGCCTCGGTCGCGCCGTCGGTCAGGATGACCTCATCGGCGGAAAACGCCAGGCCTGCGTCCCCCATGTAGGCAGACAACGCCCCACGCAGGGCGGGGCGACCGTTGTTGGGCGGATAGTGCGTGTCGCCGCGGTCGAGCGAGGCCGTCACCTCGGCACTAATCACATCGGGCGTGGGAAAATCGGGCTCACCAAGCGCGAGCGCGATACACCCCGGGTGCTGAGCGGCGAGCGCATTGATCCGGCGGATGCCGGAGGGCTTGAGCGTGGCAAGCGAGGTATTCATGAGCAGACGCATGGCGTTCCTTTCGTAAGGGTTGCACTAGGATAGCGCGGCGGGGCGCCGCCAGACGGTGTAACCTAAACGGAAACGAACCGGAAAGGAGGCGGCATGGAGACGATCGCGCGCGGCGATGTGCCAAAAACGTTGCGAACCATTGCGTATGTCAGCATTCCCGATAGCGCCGATCTTGAGTTTTTGCTCTGGGACCTGCAGGATGCCATCGCGGCCTATGCTCAGCTTTCCGGCACCGCGCTCCCCCACCCGGTCGATTTGGAGACGGATGATGCCGGTGCAGTCGATGGCATGGTGCTCGCTGTTGATGATGCATTTGATGATGAGGCTATGATCGCTGTCGAGCAGGTGCTCGATCACCTTGGGAATACAGAGACACGCATCTATGTCGTCGTCCAGGCCCTGTCCAAAAACAACAAACAGGCGGACGAAGTCCTCGACCGCCTGTACCGGGCATGTATTCTACGTGACCTGCCATGGTGCGACGGCGTTGTCATCTGTGCCGGCAGCGGCATCGCAGCGCTTCGCCATTCCCCGCGCATGGGCCTCTTGCGACGACCGTTTTCCGAAGCGATGGACAAGCTTGTGGGCGCCGTGCGCATGGGCTGCGCCATAGAGCATGCGCAGCTGCTTGGCGGCGGCAATGCCGGTAGCGTCAATGCCGACGGCATGGTGCGCGCCAGGCCCGCCGTGCCCGCACCAATCTGGCGCGCCATCATCAAACGCCTCGGCGCCCATACTCAATCAAATATCTAAATTAGAGAGCGGCCCAGTCAACGGCTTCGTGCCAACGCTCGACAAGCCGCTCCAGGCGCCATGCCGCATTGGCAGGACTTGTCGAGGGCAGTACGATGGCGGGCAGCCCGGTGCGTTCTTGTAGATAGCGCTTGTAGAGCCGGCCAGCTGTACCACCGTTGCATATCACCTGCTCAATGGGAGCTGTACCGGTAATGCGCTCGATATGTGTCGGCACAACGTTGCGAATGCTCGCGTCACTCGAGCCCTTGATATCGCAGCTCTCGATCACATCCCACAGGCTACGCCGCCGTCGAGGAGCATGAATCGCTTGGCGGCAATCGAGGCGTCGAGTGTCGCCGGCGTACCATCCGCCAAAGGGTCGCCCTCATTAGGTGGCACAGGCGCACCGAGCATGCCGCCATCACGCGCCAAAAGCGGTTCTGAGGGTTGCCGTAATAAAAAGCATTGGCGCGCGAAAGCACCGAGGGAAACGACCCCAGCACCAAAACGCGCGAGCGCTGGTCGAACACGGGCTCAAACCCATGCTCAATATGTTTATAGCCCTCGTCGGACGCAGTCATGAATTAGGCCCTCAGCAGATAACGCACCTCATAGGGCGCAAGTTCAAGGGAGCCCGGCAGCTCGACCGTGGGCGTATCGTCGGCAAGCAGGTCGACGAAGGAGCCGTTGAGTTCACCGGCCCCAAAGGTATAGGGCTCGTTCGCGGCATTGACCGCCACGAGCACTGTCGCGTCGTCGCAGGCGCGCTCGAACAGCAGCTGCTTGTTCTGGATCACCACGTTGCGATAGGCACCGTAGTTGAGAGCATGGGCCGCCGCGTCGTCTGTCGAGCGCAGGCGCGCAAGCTGCGCAATAAAGCCTGTCAGCTCGTTAGGCGCGGGCTCGTCGAGCGCAGGGCGCAGCGCCCAGTCGCCATCGGGGCCGCCCTTTTCGCCAGCAATTCCCCACTCGCTGCCATAGTAGACGCACGGGATGCCCGGCATGCCAAAGAGCATGCCGTAGGCGGGACGCAGGCAGGACTTGTCGGTAAGGATGCTCGCCAGGCGCGGCACATCGTGGTTGTCGACAAACGACAGCAGATGTTTGCCGCGATAGATGCACCACGGATCGCCGCCAAACTGGCGGTGCAGCGAATGAGCGATCTCGAACATGTTGACCGAGTTAAAGCTGGAGTACAGGCCCTTGTAGCACTCGTAGTTGGTGCAGGAGTCGAGCATCTCGTCGTTGACGATCTGATTGTAGTCGCCGTGGAGCGTCTCGCCAATCAGCACGAAGTCGGGCTTGAGCTCACGGGTAAAGGAGTGCAGGCGGCGCATAAAGTCGCGATCGAGCATATAGGCGACGTCCAGGCGCAGGCCGTCGACGCCAAAGACCTCGGCCCAGCGGCGTACGGACTCGAGCAGGTAATCGACCACAGCGGGATTTTGCAGGTTGAGCTTCACAAGCTCAAAATGGCCTTCCCAGCCCTCGTACCAAAAGCCGTCGCCATAGCAGGAGTCGCCGTCAAAGCTAATGTGGAACCAGTCCTTGTAGGGCGAGTCCCACTTGCGCTCCTGCACATCGCGGAAGGCCCAAAAGCCACGGCCCACATGGTTAAAGACGGCATC
Organism: Coriobacteriaceae bacterium AM49-12; assembly: GCA_027669365.1. Taxonomy (GTDB): domain Bacteria; phylum Actinomycetota; class Coriobacteriia; order Coriobacteriales; family Coriobacteriaceae; genus Collinsella. Next base: position 14,692 of record JAQEDL010000023.1, read on the forward strand.
GAGCACCACGCGGATGCCATGGGCATGCAGCGTCTCGCACACGGCGGCAAAGTCGGCATCCCCACCCAGACGACGGTCTATATGGCGCAGGCTGCGCGTGTCGTAGCCATGGCTATCGGACTCAAGCGGAGGGTTGATCAGCACGGCACCGATACCGAGCTCCTGCAGGTAATCGGCCCATTGGGCGATTTTCATGATGGGGGCATCGGGATTGGACGCGGTACCGGCAGCTTGGGAGAGCTCATCCTCGGCAACGGGTGCGGCGTTTTCGCGCGGAGCTCCGCAAAAGCCCAGCGGATAGATCTGATAGAACGTCGTCTCGTATGCCACATAGCAACCTCCCGGTAAGCGCAACACAACGACATCCATTGTATGCCCAGCTTGTATCCTCTCCCCCAAAATAAGTTGCGGTGGAATAGTTCCTGTTTAAGGCCTCTGAAGGCCCAAGCAGGAACTATTCCACCGCAACTGATGAGGGGACGTGATTAGGCGACGGGCTTTGCACGGCGTATGGCTGGGAACAGTACGGTGATGGCGAGGATGACGCCCACGACGGTAATCGCCCCGCCCGCGAAGCCAATCCAAGCGATACCGGGACCCGAAACCACGGCGCCACCGATTGCGGTGCCCGTGCCGATACCCAGATTGAACAGGCCCGAGAAGATCGACATGGCGACGGCCGACGAATCCGCCGGCGTGTACTTGATGAGCTCGGCCTGAAACGCCACGTTAAAGGCCGTGGCGCAGCAGCCCCACAGCGCGCAAACGCCAAGAACCGCGACGAGCGACGACGCGACAGGACCCACAAGCAGCAGAGCCACCGGCACGCCGGAGAGTGTGATAGCCAAGAACGGGAAGCGATGCCCATCGAACAGGCGGCCAAACAGCCAGCTTCCGAGCAGACCGGAGCAGCCGAACGCCGTCAACGTCATGGTGATAGCGCTTGCGTCGACATGCGCGACCTGAGCCAGGAACGGCTCGATATAGCTGTAACCCGCATAATAGCCAGTTGCCATGAACACCGTGACCGCATAAAGCGCGATGAGGAACGGGTTCTTGAGCAGCTCGGGCAGCTGCTTGAGCGTAAAACGCTCGCCCGCCGGCATGGTGGGGAACACCGTGGCCTGGTACACCACCGCGGCGGCAGAGAAGGCACCGACCACGGCGAATGTCATGCGCCAGCCCACGGCCAGTCCGATGGCGCGGCCGATCGGCAGGCCAAAGATCTGCGCGATGGACGAGCCGTAGCGATCATGCTGATGGCGAGCGCCCCGTGGCGGGTGTCGACGAGGCGCGAGGCCATGATCGAGGCGACTGACCAGAACACGGCATGCGCGCAGGCGACCACCAGACGCGCGCAAACCAAAATGGGATATGTCGGTGCCACAGCGGACAGGAACTGGCCGAGCGAAAACACGGCCAAAACGCCCAGCAGCATCCGCTTGAACTCAAAGCGCGAGGCAAACACCATAAGCGGCAGCGACAGCAGCATGACGCCCCAGGCATAGACCGAGATCATGATGCCTGCCTGGGCCTCGGTGAGCGAGAACGACGCGGCGATATCAGTCAGAAGGCCGATGGGCATGAACTCCGACGTGTTGAATACGAACGCGCAGCAGGCGAGCCCGATAAGCGGGAGCCACTGCTTGAGTGAGATGCCATCTTGTCTTGCCTGAGCCATGTGGAAACCTCTCCGATTGTCTTGGGCGGTGGGCGATTATATAGCAACGGTCCCGCATCCGTCAGTAACGGACACGGAACCGAAAACAATTCGATACGCAGAGGTTGCGCCGTCAATTAATAGCTAAGCCAGCCCCAGCAATATGCCCGCCGAATGCACGACAAACGCCACAATCCAGGCGACCGTCACCTGAAACGCGAATACGGCCACGGCATAGCGCGCGCCCAACTCGCTCTTGACAGCGCCGATGGACGCCACGCAGGGCGGGTACAGCAGCGTAAAGACCAGGAACACGTAAGCGATAAACGGCGAAAACATAGTTGACAGCACCGCGGGCGACGTTGCGCCCAAAAGCACCGTGAGGGTCGAGATGACGCTCTCCTTGGCGATAAGTCCGGTGACGAGCGCCGTCGACGCACGCCAGTCGCCGAAGCCGAGTGGCGCCAGCAGCGGAGCGATAATGCTACCCAGACCGGCAAGCAGACTCTGCGACTGATCGGCGACCACATTAAAGCGGATATCGAACGTCTGAAGGAACCAGATGACCACGGTAGCGGCAAAGATAATGGTAAAGGCCTTGGTAATAAAGTCCTTGGCCTTATCCCATGCCAGCATCACCGTCGTCTTGACGCTCGGCAGGCGGTAATTGGGAAGCTCCATGATAAATGGCACCGGGTCGCCCTTAAATGCCGTGCGGTTGAGCACCAAAGCCGCGATGCAACCGACCGCAATGCCAATCAGATAGAGCGAGACCATGGCGGGAACTGTCGCTTGCGGGAAAAACGCCCCGCACAGCAGACCGTAGACCGGCAACTTGGCCGAGCAGCTCATGAACGGCGTGAGCATGACCGTCATCTTGCGGTCGTGCTCGGACGGTAGCGTGCGGGTCGACATGATTGCCGGCACGGTGCAGCCAAAACCGACGAGCATGGGCACAAAGCTGCGGCCTGACAGGCCAAAGCGACGCAATACCTTATCCATGACAAAGGCAACGCGCGCCATGTAGCCCGAGTCTTCCAGAATGGAGAGGAACAAAAAGAGCACGACGATAATCGGCAGGAAGGTCAGCACGCTGCCCACGCCCGTAAGCACGCCGTCGACAGCCAGCGAGCGCACTACGTCGTTGGTGCCGAACGCCTTGAGACCCGCATCGGCCGAGGCGATGATGGCAGCGATGCCGTCCTCCATGAGTCCCTGCAGCGCCGCGCCGATCACGCCAAACGTCAGCCAAAAAACGAGACCCATGATCACCAGGAACGCCGGAATGGCCGTGTAACGACCTGTCAGGATGCGGTCGATCTTAACGGAGCGCACGTGCTCGCGGCTCTCGTGCGGCTTGACGACGCAGCGCCCACACACGTCGCCGATAAAGCCGAAGCGCATGTCGGCCAGCGCAGATAGACGGTCGGTACCGGCCTCACCTTCCATCTGGGTAATGATGTGCTCGATGGCATCGAGCTCGTTACGGTCCAGGTGAAGCGCCTCGGTTACCAGCTCGTCGCCCTCAACCAGCTTGGTCGCCGCAAAACGCACCGGAATGTGCGCCGTCGCGGCATGGTCCTCGATAAGGTTGGCGATACCGTGAATGCAGCGATGCAGCGCGCCGCCGTCCGAGCCATCGGGTGCACAGAAGTCCAGGCGACCGGGGCGCTCGCGGAACCGTGCCACGTGCAAGGCGTGATCCACCAGCTCGCCGATACCCTCGTTACGGGCAGCGCTAATGGGGACAACGGGCACGCCCAACAGACTCTCGAGCAGGTTGACGTCCACGGCGCCGCCGTTGGCCGTCACCTCGTCCATCATGTTGAGCGCGATGACCATGGGGCGATCGAGCTCCATAAGCTGCAGCGTCAGGTACAGATTGCGCTCGATGTTGGTAGCGTCGATGATGTCGATGATGGCGTCGGGATGCTCGTCCAGGATAAACTGGCGGCTCACGATTTCTTCGCCCGTATACGGCGACAACGAATAAATACCGGGCAGGTCGGTAACGCTTGCCTCGGGGTGGTTGCGGATGGTGCCATCTTTGCGGTCGACCGTCACGCCGGGAAAGTTACCGACATGTTGATTGGAGCCTGTCAGCTGGTTGAACAACGTAGTCTTACCGCAGTTTTGGTTGCCGGCGAGGGCAAAATGCAGCGGCGCGCCTCGGGCACGGCCGTCTTGGCAGCACGGGGCGAATACGTCCCCTCGCCAAGTGCCGGATGCTCCGTCGTGCCGATTGCGGCATTAGCGCGCGGACCCGCATCGGTGTCGTGAACACCCACGAGCTCGATGCGAGCGGCATCGTCCTTGCGCAACGTCAACTCGTAGCCACGCAGGCGGATCTCGAGCGGGTCGCCCATGGGGGCGTACTTCATCATGGTGACTTCGGTGCCCGGCGTTAGGCCCATGTCCAAAATATGCTGTCGGAGTGCTGATCGTCCGATGCCACCGATGCGACAACGGCGTCCTTTCCAATCTCGAGTGTATCGAGCTTCACGTCCGTGTTCCTCCCCCGGCGCCCACAGGGCGTTGCATTTTGTTTATCTTGGCTAACCGTTTGCCATGGCTAACCAATTTAACAATGCATGATAGCGCGAACGTGCAACGATGTTCAATCGACAGATCGGTGCAAAGGGAATTCTGGGCCATTGCTTCCCAGACGGGCCTGCTGCGGAAACTACATCCCACTACTCAGGCGAATTCCGGTCCCCAATTTCCCGATGGGGCCTCTCGGGGAAACCGCGTCCCACTCTGAAGCGTCAAAACGGGATGCGCTTTCCGGTTGAGGTCTCTAGCGGAAAGCGCATCCCGGAATCTGCAGCAGAAACGGGACGCAGTTTCCGAGCGGAGAGCCCAGCAATGTTGCGCAACAACGGGCGAGCGTTCGCCCTTAGCATGAAGACAGAAGGAAATGTGCCCGGTATTCGCACGGGCGCCGATCGAGGGGAGTCTGCACATGTTCTGCCGAAATTGCGGGTCGAAGGTCGAGAACGGGACCAGGTTCTGCCCCGTGTGCAGAGAGCCTATCGCCGCCGAATGTGAAGCCCCGGCCGAATCGCAGGGCGGCTTTCAATCCGCCCCGGCAGCCGAGGCGCAGCCGACGACACCGGCGCCAGCGAAGGCCAAGCGCTCAAAGAGACCCCTCATGATCGCCGCCGTCGTGGCCGCGCTGCTCGCCGCGGGCGGCGGCGCCGGCTACTACTTCGGCATCTACGCCCCCGAGCAGGCTCGACAGGCAGCCGAACAGGAGGCGCTCGCGGCAAAGCACGCCGTGCGCTTTAGCGTCTCGGCCCAGGGCTGGGACACCTCGGCAGGAGCGAGCAGGCTGCCGGTGCACATCACGGGCAAGGAGGAGCGCGGCAAGAAGATCGACACCGTGCGCTACATCGACAGCGACGGCAGGGGCGTCGAGCTCCGCCGCGGCAGCTACGAGGCAGAGGTCGCCGCCTCCCCCATCGCCGCCGACGGCACGATCTACGCTGTCCCCGCCGACAAGCTCGACATCAAGTTGGGAGAGAAGACCGCCGAGAAGAAGACCATTGACGCGGGCGACGTGGCGCTGGAGCCGGTCGAGGCGTCCGAGGTGACCGACGACCAGATCGCCGCGGCAAAGAAGTACGCCGAGGAGGACGAAGGCGCCAAGAAGGCGGGCTTCGACTTCGACGCCGAGGCACTCGCGACCGCCGCGACCAAGCGCCGCGACGACGCCGTGGCAGCCAAGCAGGCCGAGGAAGAGGCGAAGCGCCAGGCCGAGGAAGAAGCGAGGAAGGCCGAGGAGGCAAGACGGGCAAGGACGTTCGAGACCGATTACTTCACCATGGTCCTTCCCGACTGGTTCCCCATGGACTGGTTTGAATTCGAAACGACGTCCGACACCCTTACCGTCAACGATGTTCGAGCGCAAGATGTGGCCTCGAAAGCAAACTTTACGGTATACGCAACCGATGGATCGCCACGCGGCGCAGAGACCGCCTTCTCTAAGACGATCGGAAAGACGTCATCGGGCAAGACTGTAGTGCTGTCCGGCGGACCTTACTGGGGATATGTTCAGGATGGATATCGCCCGCTTGGGATCAATTATGATTTCACGGGAGAGACATACTGCGACCTCCTCGCGTCCTGCATTACGCTGAAATAGCCGGCTGCCGCCACCCAAAACAATCCGCTTTCCTCCGTAGCATGCGAATCATCCAGGGAGTGTCCCAAGGTGCCGGCACAATAGGAACGTCCCCAACTGCCGGCAGCATTTCGCCGCAACTGCAAAAGCCCGCGCTGGCAACAAATGTCACCTGCGCGGCTTGGTGGGCGCTCCCAAAGGCACGTTATAGAGACCCACATCAGTTATGGTGCGCCAAGCAGCACCGACACGCGATGCCCGCCGGCTTATCAAACAATGAAACTCGCCATAGTCTTAGACAATCGGCGCAATGCCGGCAAAGTGCAGATACAGCGAGATGACCGCCACGACAATGACCACCGCTGCGATCAGCTTGTCGTGCAGGTGCGGAAGTACCGGCTTGCCGCGACCTCGCTCGCCCAGCATATAAACGGGAATGGCCGGAGCAAAAAGGATCGTCGTGATCATGACGCCCTGGAGACCCGTCGACCACACAAGGAACAATGTGTAGATGAAGCCGAGCGTGCCGAAGAATCGCGCCTTGCCGACGCTTGGCGCATGCGGCCCGTCCAGATGCTCCTTCTTCCAACCAATCACCATGTAATAGGCAGCCGAGCACACGTACGGAACTAGGATCGTATTGACTGCGCAGCTATAGAAGAACTGGTAGGTGCTCGCCGCCACATACGACACGATCAAGAAGAGCTGCGTGATGCCGGAGCTCACGAGAACCGTTACCACCGGGGCGTCGTGCTTGTTCGTCTTGGCAAACGCCAGCGGGAAGGATCCCTGGCGCGCCGCCTCGAACGGCGTCTCGGACGCAATGATGACGTAGCCCAGCAGCGCGCCGACCAGCGAGAGGATAACGCCAAGGTTTACGATGGCAGCACCAACCGGACCGATTGCGCACTCGAGAATTCCCGCCATGGAGGGCGTTGCGAGCTGCGCCATCTCCGCGCGCGGCATAATGCCGAGCGACAGCAGCGAGATAATCAGATACAGCGTGAACACGGCCGCAAATCCAAGTGCCGTCGAGCGGCCGACGTCACGCACGTACTTAGCACGGCCCGAGATAACGACAGCGCCCTCGATGCCCGTGAAGACCCAGACAAGGGCAATCATGGTCGAGACAACCTGCTCGCCAAAGCCAGGACCAGCCGGCTCGCCCCAGAAGTTGTCCATAAAGATATCGACGTTGAACTTACCCAGGAGCACGATGCTCAGCACAAAGAGTCCCAGCGGCACCAGCTTCGCCAAGGTGACGATTGTGTTAATGCCCGCAGCCTCCTTAACGCCACGAAGCACAAGGGCGGTAAGGAACCACAAAAACACGCTGGCGCAGACGATGGAAAGCAGGTTGTTGCCCGCGCCAAACGCAGGGAAGAAATAGCCCAGCGCGCTAAACAGCAAGAGCGCAAAGCTCACGTTGGAAAGACATGCGCTGATCCAGTAGCCCCAGGCGGAGTTGAATCCAATGTAATCGCCAAAACCGGCCGCAGCGTATGCATAGATGCCGCCGGTCAGATCGGGACGGGCCTGAGACAAACCGTTGAACACCATCATCAGCGCAAAGACGCCAATGAAGCAAATTCCCCACGAGACGATAACCGCACCGGTATTTGCCCCGCCTGCTGCCATATCGCCGGCAAGCGAAAAGATGCCGCCACAAATACTGGCGGTAATGACCATCATGGTCAGACGAAAGAGATCGAGGCCATTAGGGTCGATAATCTCATCGTTTTGAGCTTTAGAGGCCATTGTATGTGCACCCCCTTCATCATGTGATCGAACGAAAGATGGCCCGGACGTCCCGAATCGGGTGCCGGGCCATCGGTCAAGCGATCATCAGACTGTTACAGCTATCGCGTTAGAAGCGCAGCGACAGGCAAGAAAGGCCGCCGTCGACCTTGCGATACTCGGAGGTGTCAACGACGAGTGTCTTGTAGCCCAGATCCTGCACGGCCTTGAGCACAGTCGGATAGCCCTCGGCAACGATGACCGTACCGTTGACCCAGATGCAGTTGGCGCCGTACGCCTCGTCCTCGGGCACGACGATCTTGTTGTACTGGGCAAAGTCGGGCTTATCGATGAACTCACCAGAGACGAGCATGTTGTTGTCCTCGATGTAGTTGACGCCCGTCTTGAGGTGCAGGACCTCCTCCAGCGGAACCTCGGAACCCTCGAGGCCCCAGCCCTCGAGAATCTCGCAGAACTGGCGGATGCCTCTTCGTTGGTGCGAGCGGAGCGACCGACGTAGAAATGGTCGCCGACCATCATGACGTCGCCGCCGTCGAGCGTGCCCGGAGAAACGATGTGCTTGACATGCTCGTCGTCAAAGAAGCGACGGACGGCCGGCTCGATCTCGTCCTTCTCGCCGTTGCGGCTATCGGCACCGGGTTGGTAATGATAGCGCCGCAGCGAGTGATAACGGCCGGATCTTCGACGAAGCAGCTGTCGGGATACTGCTCGAGAGCCGGCAGCACCGACACGTCAACGCCGCACTGCTCGAGTGCGTGCTCGTAATCGTAATGCTCCTCGATAGCGCGCTCGTAGATGGGCTGGCCAAGCTCGGGAGCGCTCGTGATGCCATTGCTCAGGGACTTGCCGGGACGACGGATGATGACGTGGCTGAACTTGGTCATGATGATCCTCCTTGGATCTCATAGTACTGAGCGGACTTTCTTGCGTCCGCCTTCCTTCCGATGTCTTTATCTTAGGGTGTCTTTGCTGTTTTGTATATTGTATACAATCCTGAACGGTAGATATTCTTCGGTAAGCGTATTCCTGCTTATCGGCGCAAAGTAGCACGATTTAGCTGGTCGTTCTATAATTCGACTGAGCTATTCAAGCGAAACGTATTTAATTTTAGAAATATACCGTTAAGGAACATAAGCCCATGGAAACGCTCAGAAGGCCCCTGAAGGACCACGTATACGACTATATTTCGAGCCGTATTGACGCCGGCGAGTTGTCCGCCGGCGACCGGCTGAGCGAGCAAGCGATCTGCGATGCCATGGGCGTGTCGCGCACGCCGGTCCGCGAAGCGCTCATCCAGCTCGCAAGCGACGGCTATCTGGACAATCTCCCCCGCCGCGGATTCCGCGTCCGTGGGTTCGATCAGCAAAACGCCGTTGAAGTCTTTGAGATTATGGGGCCGCTCGACGGGCAGGCCGCATATCTCGCCTGTCCGAACCTAACCGACGATGACATTACGCAGCTTAAATTTCTCGTCGGCTCCATGGACCTCGCGATCCAAGGTGGCCTCATCCGTAAGTACGACGATATTCAGCGAGACTTTCACCTTACGTACTTCAACCGCTGCGGCAACGACCGTCTGCGCGATATGATCTCGCAGCTCGAGCGTTGCTTTATCAAGCGCGATTACGAGACTGTCGACCAAGAGACGGCTTGCAAACTGCTCAATAAAGCCAACAACGAACATGCTCATATTCTTGAGTTGTTCGAAGCACGAGATGCGACGGGCGTGCGCGACTACGTTCGCGATGTCCATTGGAACACGGAAAACGCCCAGTTCACCGTCTGGTAGGAAAGCAACAAGGGACGACATCGGTCTTAAACCTTGGCGCCAGCACCGCCCAAACTGATCCGTTTTCCTCCATCCCCGAGGGATCATTCTTTTGCCAGTCAAGACAACGCCGATGTTTTGGCGCAGACAGCGAAAGCCCGTCAGAGCGAGCAAGATGCCTAGAAACGAGGCGGCATTGACCCTCCGGTCATGCCGCCGAAGTTGAAAGGCAGATTGCCGCCCTGGCGGGCTTGCAGCGTCAAGTGGTTACGGCGTTTGGTAAAACGCCGTAACTAAAACCCGTGGCGCTCCAGGAATCGGAAGGCTAGGCGGATCCAGGGACGGACCGCCACCTGCTTGTCCTCGTTGTCGACCGCGGTATTGGCGTTGCCGAGCGAAAGGCCGTGACCACCTTGGTCAAAGACGTGCATCTCGCATGCAACACCCTCCTCGGCCATGCGCTGCGCAAACGGGTAAACCTGCGCAATCGGCGCCGTCTTGTCGTCGGACACGCCCCACACAAAGGTCGGGGGCATCTGACGCGAAACATGCGTGGTGGGGCAGATGTCGGCCAGGTGCTCGTCGGTCGCCTCGCCGCCCGTCACCATCGACAGATAGTCGTTGAGCAAATCGCGCCCCGTCTTGCCACCCGTCTTGGGCACGCGCAGGTCGATGCGCGGGTCGCGCGTCTGCATATCACGCACATAGGCAAGGTCGAGCAACGGATAGCCCAGCACCACGGCGTCGGGACGAATATCCTCCGGACGAGCCCCTGCCAGGCCCGCGAAGGGGCCAGTCTTCCACTGCGTTGCCAGCGAAGCGCAGATCATGCCGCCCGCCGAGAAGCCCACGATGCACACGCGCTTGGGATCGACATGCCACTCGTCGGCGTTGGCGCGCACGGTAGCAACCATCTTGGCAAGGTCTGCCTGCGGGTGCGGAAAACTCACGTCGCCCGTGGCGCTCGTCACATAGTTGAGCACAAAGGCCTGGTAGCCGCGGTCCAAAAATGCAAACGCCACCGGGTCCTGCTCGTGCGGAGCGATATGCGTAAACCCGCCTCCGCCGCAGATGATCACCGCGGGGCGGCGGCCATTGGGCTTGTCGGGCAGCGGCTCGGCACCCAGATACGTAAACGTCGCCGGATAATCCTCGGTCGGCTCCTCGCCCCACAGCGCGTGATTCTCGACAATCATATGTGCTCCCTTCGCGCAATTCGTGCGCACTATTTTTCCGCTCTCAAGCGTACCCCAGTTGGGCCCAGGGCGCAGAAACACTCCCGCAATAAGTTCACCTTCAACTGATATATCACATAATCGCAGCTCAGCGCTATCGTTTCACAGCGTAAAATAGGAGCGCTGACCGTGCCGGGAAACACATACGAAACGTTTCCGGCTTCATTACACGCGTGCCATATGCGCGCTTGATACGTTGGAGGCAACTATGGGTCTGCTCGATTCGCTTAAGTCCACCTTCACCTCGACGGGCGAGGCGTCCGTTCCGCCCGCAGCAAGCTTCGCCACCCGCGAAGGCGTCATCTATGCCCCCGTCAACGGCGTGCTCGTCAACCTGGACGAGGTCCCCGATGAGACCATCGCCTCGGGTATGCTCGGCCAGGGCTACGGCATCGAGCCCATCACTGGCACCATCTATGCGCCCGCCAACGGCCGCATCGGCGCCACCACCGTCACCAACCACTCCATCGGCATGATCACCGAGGACGGCCTGCGCGTGTTCATCCATGTTGGCCTGGGCACCGTGGAAATGAACGGCAAGGGTTTTGCCCGCTTTGTCGAGATGGGCGATGTGGTCAAGGCCGGCCAGCCGCTCATCAGCTTCGACCGCGACGCCATCAAGGCCGCTGGCCACGAGGACATCGTGACCGTCATCGTCTCCGAGCTCGACCGCCTCAAGAGCATCGACCACGTCGGCGAGTCTGGCACGCTTATCGGCGGCAACCCGCTCGTCAAGCTGGGCGACCCGCTGCTGGTAGCCAAGACCAAGTAGCAGACCGCTGTCACATAACGGGCCAACCGCCTGTGCATCTTTGCCGCATCTGTGTTGTTGTTTTTTGCCTATGTAGAGGTTCCGAAACGTTTCTACATAGGCAGCTGAGCATCAACACAGGTGCGGCTTTTGCGTAGCGAAGCATCGCCCCGTGGCATGTTGTTCAACCGCACGAACCCCCTTCCCATGTCCGCGCAGAGCGCTAGACTGCTAGGTCGACATTGGAGGAAAGATCGATGCAAAACACACCCACGGGCGCCGCACATGCCGCGCCTCAACGCAGCCAACGCATCGTCGCGCTCGACGGGCTCCGCGCCCTCGCCATCGCCGGCGTCGTCCTATATCACCTTCGCCCCAGCCGCCTGACCGGCGGTTTTTTGGGCGTTACACTCTTCTTTACGCTGAGTGGCTATCTCGCCACCAAAAGCATTATGCGAGCAACGGCACGCGACGGGTTCTCATACCCGCGCTATATCTGCCGCCGCGTCACGCGCCTTATGCCACCGATTCTTGTAACCATCGCGCTCACCGCCATAGCAACCTACATCGCGGCTCCGAGCCTGCTGCCTAAGGTGCAGCAGGACGCTCTGCCGTCGGCATTGTTCTTGAGCAACTGGTTCTATATCTTTCGCAACGTCTCGTATTTTGCCGCCGCGGGACTCCCCTCGCCGCTCACGCACCTGTGGTTCTGCGGCGTCCAGATGCAGTTTTATCTGGTATGGCCGCTCATCCTTATGGTGCTCTGTAGCAAAACTAGGTCGCGCAACACCGCTATCGGCGTCACGATCACGTTCATACTGATATCAACAGCAGCGATGGCCTCATGTTCGACCCCATGGCCGACACATCGCGCGTCTACTACGGAACCGACGCCCGTGCCGCCGAGCTTCTATGCGGAGCCTTAGCCGCCATCGCCGCTCCGCGTCTGCGCGAGATGCTGAGCGATGACGCCCGTACCCCCGGCGCCAGCAAGGGCATCTCGAAGGTTAACGTGGTCTCCGTCGCGTGGCTCGCTGTCGTCATAGTCGGCGCGTTCACGCTGACCGGAGAGAACCCCCTGCTCTACCGCGGTGGCTTTTTGCTGCTCGCCCTACTCACCGGGCTTCTTATCATCTGTGTGCAAAACACGGAATGTATCGTGCGTCGTCTGTTGTCGGTCAAGCCGCTCGTCTGGCTAGGCCAGCGCTCGTTCTCAGTCTATCTGGTGCACTACCCCCTGCTCATTCTTATGAACCCCGCAACCCGCACTACCCGCATCGCCTGGTGGGAGCAGGTATTACAGCTCGTGCTGATCCTTGCGGTAGCCGAGGTTTTCTATCGCCTAGTCGAACGCCCTTGGTCCCACAAGCCGGCCCAACAGGACAGCACGGCAAGAAAGCACGTCCTCGCGCCCGCCATGATGCTCCCCGCGTTTGCCGCCGCATGCGTCGCCGCACTTGCCTTCGCGCCGCTTAACTGGGCAGGCATCGCCACCGCCCGCGCCGAGCAGCTCCGCCCCGAGCTTGCCCAGAACGCGGCCTCGTCCCAGAACAAAGGGCCAACGGCAAGGACGCCGAGCCCGCATCCAACCAAAACGCTCAGTCCAACGACGCCGCTCAGCAAAAACCCAAAGAAGGTCCTATCGCCGAAAAGGTCCCGAAGAACCTGGACTGGAAGAGCTTTACCTACGACGAGGCAACCGGAACCTGTGACGCCCGCGTGCTCATGATCGGCGACTCGGTCACCGCAGGTGCCCAACCTGGCATTCAGGCGGTGCTTCCCAACGCGTGCATCGACGGCGTGGTGAGCCGCCAGTTCTACACCTTCCAGGATGTCTACGCGCAGGACAGCGCCAACTACGACCCGAGCGTGGTCATCTGTGCACTTGGCACCAATGGCCTTATTCGCGACCCGCAGCAGGTGCAGGACGTGATCAATGCCGTGGGCGGCAAGCCATCTACTTTGTGACCGTGCGCGTGCCGCTCGAGCTGCAGGACCGCAACAACCAGACGATCCGCGACGTCTGCGCCCAAAACGACAACGCCGGCGTCATCGACTGGAACGGTGCCTCAGAGGGCCACAGCGAATACCTTGTCGACGACGGCACACACCTCACCCAGGCGGGAATCGACACCTACGCTGCTCTCATACGTCAAGCCATCTGCGGGCACTAGGCATCGCGAAATCGGCGCTTGCGCGGTGCCCACGTCACGCCCATACATCGAGCTTGCCGTTTTGCTACGCTCCACTCGCGGGTTAGAATGGTTAACTGTTTGGAAATAATCCGTACAACCGTTATGGGAGGATACGTGAATCGCACCAAAATCGCGCAGCTCTATACGCACGCCGAGTCGCTCGGTGGCCAGACCGTCACCGTTGCCGGCTGGGTCAAGTCCGTCCGCGACATGAAGAACTTTGGCTTCGTTACGCTCAACGACGGCAGCTGCTTCCGCGACCTGCAGGTCGTCATGAACCGCGAGGCGCTCGACAACTACGACGAGATCGCCCACCAAAACGTCTCGGCCGCCCTCATCTGCACCGGCACCGTCAAGCTGACCCCCGATGCGCCCCAGCCCTTCGAGCTTTCTGCCACCTCCATCGAGGTCGAGGGCGTCAGTGCCCCGGATTACCCGCTGCAGAAGAAGCGCGCAACCGTCGAGTTCCTGCGCACCCAGCAGCACCTGCGCCCGCGCACCAACCTGTTCCGCGCCGTGTTCCGCATCCGCTCTGTCGCGGCTGCAGCCATCCACCGCTTCTTCCAGGAGCAAGGCTTTGTCTACGTCAACACCCCCATCATCACCACGAGTGACTGCGAGGCGCCGGCGAGATGTTCCGCGTGACCACGCTCGACCCCAAAAACCCGCCCCTCACCGAGTCCGGCGAGGTCGACTGGAGCCAGGACTTCTTTGGCAAGCATGCGAGCCTCACCGTTTCCGGCCAGCTCAATGCCGAGAACTTTGCCATGGCCTTTGGCGACGTGTACACCTTTGGCCCCACCTTCCGCGCCGAAAACTCCAACACCACGCGCCATGCCGCCGAGTTTTGGATGATAGAGCCCGAAATGGCCTTCGCCGACCTCAACGACTACATGGACAACGCCGAGGCCATGCTCAAGTATGTCCTCAAGGACGTCATGGCAACCTGCCCCGACGAGCTCAATATGCTCAACAAGTTTGTGGACAAGGGTCTGCTCGAGCGCCTGGACCATGTCGCCAACTCCGACTTTGCCCGCGTCACCTACACCGAGGCCGTCGAGATCCTGGAGCAGGCCGTCGCCGCCGGCCACAAGTTTGACTATCCCGTGAGCTGGGGCATTGACCTGCAGACCGAGCACGAGCGTTTCCTGACCGAGGAGCACTTTAAGCGCCCGACCTTCGTGACCGACTACCCGGCCGAGATCAAGGCGTTCTACATGCGTATGAACGAGGACGGCAAGACCGTCGCCGCCGCCGACTGTCTGGTTCCCGGTATCGGCGAGATTATCGGCGGCTCCCAGCGCGAGGAGCGCCTGGATCTGCTCGAGGCCCGCATCAAGGACCTGGGCATGAATCCCGAGCAGTACAAGTACTACCTTGACCTGCGCCGCTACGGTTCCTGCAAGCACGCCGGCTACGGTCTGGGCTTCGAGCGCTTGGTGATGTACCTCACCGGCGTGGGCAACATCCGCGACGTCCTGCCGCACCCGCGCACCGTGGGCAACGCCGACTTCTAATCGTCGGACGCCAGCTCGCGTCGCCACACGCCAACGCTCGTCACACAAGCGCTCTCGACATCTGCCGAGAGGCGCTTTTTTCAACAGCATCCGTCAAGCTTTTGGCAAGGTTTTGGTCAGTTAGGCAGGGTTGTTGAAAACTCGACCCGCCGTTCGCCGGCAACCATCGACCGTCCAAGGCGTCACGCGTCCTTGGCCAGGCTCCGCGCCCTAGGCTCTGATCTGCCATCACCAAAAAAGGAAAGGACGTGGGCGCTATGACCGAAGCCGTTGTTGAAAACTATGAGACCACGACCAGGGGCTCCGCCTCGATGGCAGCCTATCGCGCCGTACGCATCCTGCAGCTCTTGAGCGAGAACACCGGCGAGGACAAGGCGCTGCTTTCTGACGAGCTGGTCGAGCTCCTCGCCCATCCTGACGACCCCGCCCGCATGCCCATCTCGGCGGCACGCCGCAGCATCTATACCTCGATATCGGCACTTCGTCACGCCGGATACGAAATCGACTATAAACGCGGCGTGGGTTATCGGCTCCTCACCCGCCCACTTGCTGACGAGGAGATCATACGGCTCCACGGCATGGTCATGCGCAACCGATCGACGCCCATAGCCATTCGAAAGAGCATGGCGCAGCACCTGGTCGCCATGGCGAGCGCCGATGTTCGCGGCTACCTCGATATGCCCGAACCGGCACCGGCCGCCAACGACGCGCCCGTCAAGACAACGCGTCCGCGCGCCAAGCGTATCGACACGTGCGAGCTCGTCGAACAGGCCATCGACCATGGAACAACCGTCAGCTTTGATATCTCAAACGTCCTGACCCGGGGCGAAACCGAGGTGGTGCGGATGACGGTCCGGCCCTTTGCAATCAGGCAGCGCGATGGCGTCTCGTATCTGCTGGGAACGGTCTACGACACCCGAGGCGCCGACGACACCCTGCGCACCGTTGAGGTCAGCCGCATGAGAAACGTCAGCACGCGTTTGCTCGACGGCAAGAAACTCTTTGCCGCGCTAGACGAAGAAGACAGCCCCGCGCCCGCAGCGTAAGCCCCGTTACCGTCCGTCATTCCTCAGCACCGCCCGTCCAGTTCAGTATTAAAAAACTCGCCAGGATGTTGTAAAAATGGACAACGGCGTTACTATAGTCCCACTTGCACTTTTTCCTAGTGCAGTGTTTCCAGCCATTTTTATACTGGGGGTAATGATATGAGGACATCACCATCAGCCGCAGGAGCCTTCTGGTCTCTGCCGGCCTGCTCGCGCTCGCCCCGCTCGCTGGATGCGGTGGCAACTCTGGTTCCGGCTCCGCTGCCGCCGATTCCGACTACACCATCGGCGTTCTGCAGCTCACCGAGCACTCCGCGCTCGATGCCGCCAACGACGGCTTCGTCAAGGCCATCAAGAAGAGCGGTCTCAAGGTCAAGATCGACCAGAAGAACGCCCAGAACGACCAGTCCACGTGTAAGTCCATTGCCGACAAGTTCGTAGGCGACGGCGTCGACCTGATCTATGCCATCGCCACGCCCGCCGCGCAGGCTGCCGCCGGCGCTACGGCCGATATCCCCATCGTTGGCTGCGCCATCACCGACTACGCCGCCTCCGGCCTGGTCCAGGACAACGACAAGCCCGGCACCAACGTCACGGGCGCTTCCGACCTCACCCCGGTCGCCGAGCAGCTCGAGATGATGCAGAAGGTCCTGCCCGACGTTAAGAAGGTCGGCTTGCTCTACTGCACCGCTGAGTCCAACTCCGACGTCCAGATCAAGGCCGCCAAGAAGGAACTCGACAAGCTGGGCCTGGAGTACACCGACTTCACCGTCTCGAGCTCCAACGAGATCCAGTCCGTCGTAGAGTCTGCCGTGGGCAAGATCGACGCACTGTACTCCCCCACCGACAACACCATCGCCGCGGGCGCTCGCAGGTGGGCCAGATCTGCAAGGAGAACAAGCTCCCCTTCGTCACCGGCGAGGAGGGCATGTGCAAGGCCGGCGGCCTGTTCACCCTCTCCATCAACTACGAGGACCTGGGCTACGCCGCGGGCGAGATGGCCGTCAAGATTCTGAAGGGCGAGGCCAAGCCCGAGGATATGCCGATCGAGCACCTCTCAAGCAAGGACCTGGTCGTCGTCAAGAACGACGAGATGGCCGAGGCGCTGGGCATCGATCTTTCCGCCCTGGACGAGTAGCACCATGCGCCGTAACGCATCTAGGGTTCGTTCTCGCGCCATAGCTGCGTTATTCAATATCTGAGCCATTGGGGCGAACGTCATAGACCGGCGTTCGCCCTGCTTGTTTCAGATATAACAAAACGTTTGCCTGCCGTTCTTATATTCATTGTTACCGCTATTATGGAACATCACGTGTCCACCCTATCCTAGGAGGTATGAAGCATGCTCATTGCATTGCAGGGCGCCGTTTCGCAGGGCGTCCTCTGGGGCATCATGGTGCTCGGCGTGTTTATCACGTTCCGCCTGCTCGACATCCCCGATATGACCTGCGACGGCAGCTTTGCCCTCGGCGGCTGCGTCTGCGCTGTGCTCATCGTCAATAACAACGTCGACCCGCTGCTCGCTGTGCTGGCCGGTATGTGCGCCGGCGCCATCGCGGGTGCCGTCACGGGCATTTTGACCACCGTCTTTGAGATTCCCGCGATCCTCGCCGGAATCCTCACCCAGATCAGCCTGTGGTCCATCAACCTGCGCATCATGGGCAAGTCCAATACGCCCATTCTTGCCAAGGGCACCGTGTTCTCGACCGTCAGCAACATGACGGGACTGCCGCAGTCCACCGTTGCCATCATCTTGGGCATCCTGCTCGCCGTGGCTATCGTTGCCATCCTGTATTGGTTCTTTGGCACCGAAATCGGCTCGGCGCTGCGCGCCACCGGCAACAACGAGTACATGATCCGCGCCCTGGGCGTCAACACCAACTCCACCAAGATGATCGCCCTCGTGCTCTCCAACGCCCTCATCGGCCTTTCGGGCGCGCTCATCTGCCAGAGCCAGAAGTACGCCGACATTGGTATGGGCACCGGTGCCATCGTTATCGGTCTTGCCGCCATTGTTATCGGTGAGGTGCTCGGCCGCCTGCTGCCCGGCGGCCTCACGCAGTTTAGCGTCCGTCTTGCCTCCGCCGTCTTTGGCTCCGTGGTGTACTTCCTTATCCGCGCCATCGTGCTGCAGCTGGGCATGGACGCCAACGACATGAAGCTGCTCTCCGCCGTGATCGTTGCCGTGGCCCTGTGCGTGCCCGTGGTTTGGGAGCGCTATAAGCTCCGCAGCTCCTACACGAAGGGGGATGAGGCAGATGCTTAAGCTCTCACACGTCAAAAAGACCTTTAACAAGGGCACCGTCACCGAGAAGCGCGCTCTTACCGGCGTCGACCTTACTCTCAACGACGGCGACTTTGTAACCGTGATCGGCGGCAACGGCGCCGGCAAATCCACGCTGCTCAACATGATCGCCGGCGTGTATCCGCTCGATTCGGGCGTTATCGAGCTCGACGGCACCGACATCTCGCGTCTGAGCGAGTCGCAGCGCGCCAAGTACCTGGGCCGCGTGTTCCAGGACCCCATGCGCGGCACCGCAGCCGACATGCAGATTGCCGAGAACTTGGCCCTCGCCAAGCGCCGCGGCCAGCGTCGCGGTCTTTCGTGGGGCGTCACCAAGGCCGAGAAGGACGAGTACGTTGAACTGCTCAAGCGCCTGGACCTCGGTCTGGACACACGCCTCAACGCCAAGGTCGGCCTGCTTTCGGGTGGCCAGCGCCAGGCACTCACGCTGCTCATGGCCACGCTCACCAAGCCGCGCTTGCTGCTGCTCGACGAGCACACCGCGGCACTCGACCCCAAGACCGCCTCTAAGGTGCTCAATCTGACCGAGGAGATTGTCGACGAGAACCACCTGACCACGCTCATGGTCACGCACAACATGAATGACGCCATCCGTCTGGGCAATCGCCTGATCATGATGCACGAGGGCCACGTTATCTACGACGTGGCGGGCGACGAGAAGAAGTCGCTCACCGTCGCCGACCTGCTGCAAAAGTTCGAGGAGGTCTCGGGCGGCGAGCTCGCCAACGACCGCATGCTGCTGAGCTAAAACCTGCCAATAAGGGACAGGTTTATTTTGGCAGGTTTTATCTGCGCAAACGTCAAAACCGCCGCAAAGGAACAGATACCTTTGCGACGGTTTTCGCTAACTCCCATATCGAGCACAGAAGCCGTCCGAATTTGATCGGACGGGCTTCTTGATGGGTATCATGGTTGGACGATCATTAGGAGGTTTCTCTACATGGAATTGTTTGAGCCGATTCTTCATTTCTTTGCACAACGATGGGTCCACAACATCATCTGGGCAGGTATCTTGGCCATCGGCACCGCCGTTGCCGCCAAGGTCGCGTCCAAGACCCTGTACCACCTGCTCAACCGCGACGATAACCCACTCCCTTCATCAAGCATCTTCATCAACATCGCGCGCGCCGTCATATGGACGATCGGCGGCAGCTTTATCCTCGACAACTGCTTTGGCATTAACGCAAACGCGCTCGTCGCCGCTCTTGGCGTCGGCGGCATCGCCATCTCGCTCGGCTTTCAGGACACGCTATCAAACCTTATCGGCGGCATGCAAGTGACCTTTATGGGCATCATCAAGCCCGGCGACAATATCGAGGTCGGCGGCGTGTCGGGCGTGGTCCAGGACATCACTTGGCGCCACACGACCATCGAGGACGCCTGCGGACAGACCATCATCGTCCCCAACTCCAACATCTCCAAGAACACACTCGTGCACCTCATGCCCTTTGGACGCGTTGTCGTTCCCGTCGCGGTGAAGGACACGTCAAAGTGGGACTCGCTCGATGCGCTGGCAGACGAGCTCGCCTGTGCCACCAAGGTCGCCGTTTCACCCATCTCGGGCTTTGACAAGGAACCCTACGTGCTCTTTAGCGAGATCGGCGACTTTGGCATTAAGGGTAAGATCATCTTTATCGTCAGTGACGACAGCACCACCTTTACGGCAGCCGACGCCTGCATTCGTGCCATCGCCCCCATCATCGCCTAAACTACCACAAAGGGGACAGGCACCTTTGTGGTAGTTTCGCATCGTGGTACCATGGTTCATATCGTTGTTTAAACGACTAAGGGAGTAGACACCATGGAAGAGGCCTATCGTCAAGCACGCAAGCGCGGCGAGCAGGGACGCCGTCGCGCCATCAGCCAAAGCGAGCACCCATACCTTACGGACCTCGACAGCTTGGTTGCCCAGCTCCCCTTAGGTCAGCGAGAGAGCGTCGGCCTGCGGGATATTCCGCTCGAAATGGTCGTCGGCACGGTTACCAAGGGCCGTCAGTCTGCCTTTTCGTGCAACTTTATGCCCCTGTTGCCATTTAGCACCGAGTTCGCCCGCAAGTGGTCCAACCTCTACGACATCCAGGTAACCGAGGGCTATCGCGACCCCATCATCGTCACCGAGTTCATGCATCGGTTTTACGTCCAAGAGGGCAACAAGCGCGTCAGTGTCCTCAAATTCCTGGACGCTCCAACGGTTTCGGCTAAAGTCACCCGTCTCTACCCCGGCAAATGGGATTCCGTCGAAAGCCGCCTGTACGGTGAGTTCTGCGCGTTTTGGCGCGTCTGCCCCCTATACGAGATCGAGTTCTCGCGTGAGGGAAGCTACGAAACGCTCGCCAAGATGCTCGGTCAGAACCTTATCGAAAAATGGCCGCAGAAAAAGATCGACTACCTGCGCCATACCTTCCTGCTCTTTAAGCGCGCCTACCTGCGCGCCGGCGGCGACCATCTGGACATTACGCCCGCCGACGCCATGCTCGTCTACCTCAACGTGTACAACCAAGACCGCCTGCTGGACACACCGACGGACATCGTCGTAAACCGTCTGTGTAAGATTTGGCGCGAGTTGGTCATTGCCGGCAAAAGTGATGAGGAGAAGGTCGATCTTGTCGAGGCACCGAGTGTCGATGAGGAAGAGGCGCCCGCCAAGTCCACCTCCGGCGTGCTCAACTTCTTTATGGGCAAGACCGTCTACTCGGCGGCCAACCCCCTGCGCATCGCCTTTATCCATGAGTTCCCCTGTGCGACGTCGAGCTGGGACAGCCTGCACGACCAAGGGCGTCAGTATCTCGATGAGCACTTTGGCGGTATCGTGCACACCGAGGCGTTCGAGGACTGTCACAATCCGGACGTGTTCTACGCCGCCGTGGAAACGGCTGTCAAACATGGAGCTAACGTCGTCTTCTCGACCTCGCACCGCCTGATGGAATACACGCTCAGAGCTGCCGTTGAGTATCCCCAGGTGCGGTTCCTTAACTGCTCTATCGGCCTTCCCCACCAAAGCGTCCGTTCGTACTTTGGCAAGATGTACGAGGCCAAGTTCCTCCTGGGCGCCCTTGCCGCCAGTATGGCGGACAACCACCGTATCGGCTACCACGCGTCGGTCTTCGCCTCGGGCGCGCTTAGCGAGATCAACGCCTTTGCCATCGGCGCCTCGCTGCTCGACCCCCGTGCGCAAATTATCCTGACCTGGGGCGATGTGCCCGCCGGAGGCCTTGCCGAGGCCATGTGCCGCGAAGGCGTGAGCGTCATGACCGGCGCTGACATGTCAAAGTCGCTCGTAGACCCTACGGCCTACGGACTCCACCGCCTGGTCGATGGCAAGGTCGTCGGCATCGCCATGCCGGTCTGGAACTGGGGCCGATACTACGAGCTTATCGTGCGAAGCCTGCTGCATGGCACCTGGGATGAGACCAGTGACGACAGCCAGGTTCGCGCCGTCAACTACTGGTATGGCATGAGCTCGGGCGTCATCGACATTCGCTACGCTCCGGGCCTGCCCTATCAGACGCGCAAACTGGTGCAGCTGCTCCGCAATGGCATCGTCGAGGGCTCCATCAATCCATTTGGCGGCGAGCTTCATAGCCAAGACGGCGTGGTGCAGATCGAGGGCTTTCCCCCACTGCCGAGCGCGCAGATTGTCGAGATGAATTGGCTGGCGGACAACGTGGTAGGCACCATTCCGCAGCTCGACGATGAGCCGGGAGTTACCGCCCTATGAAGATCCTTGCCATAGCAGATACCGAAGAACGATGCCTTTGGGAGTGCTTTCGCAAGGAGCGCTTTGAGGGTGTCGACCTGATTCTGTCTGCCGGCGATCTGGACCCGGACTATCTTGAGTTTTTGGTCACCGTCATCAACAAACCGCTCATCTACGTTCGCGGCAACCACGACGACCGCTACGCACGTCATGCACCGGGCGGATGTATCTGCGTGGAAGACAGCGTGTACACGTACCGGGGGATTCGCATTGCGGGCCTTGGCGGGTCCATGCGTTATCGCGACGGCGCCAACATGTACACCGAACGCGAGATGTCCAAGCGCATGCGTAGCTGTCGCGTAAGGTTAGGATGGTCGGCGGGTGCGACATTCTGCTTACCCATGCACCCGCCGCCGGTATGGGTGATCTGGACGATCTGCCGCATCGAGGGTTTGAGTGCTTTAACACAGCGCTTGAGTCCTGGGGGGCCGACTACATGGTGCACGGGCATGTGCACCAATGCTATGGTCGCGACTTTCAGCGTGAGCGCCAGCATGCATGCGGGACAACAATCATCAACGCGTGCGGCTATACGCAGTTTGAGCTGGATGAAGCGCGCTACCCCATCCGTGGCTGGCAGGCAGCCTGGCTCAACTCGCAAACCATGCGCCGCGAGCTCAAACGCCACGAAGCAATCGAGTCTTCAACCGCCAGAACCCCCTGGTAACTGCCAACAACCACCACGAAGGGGATAGGCACCTTTATGGTGGTTTTGCTGACTCGTCCGACCTGTCCATCACGGTGCTTGTGTAATTAACGAGAACACTCATTGTTTTGTAAGGACGGCGCTCACGTGCCGTCTTTTTTTGTCAACTTATGCAGTCTCGACCGTGTTGTATGTAGAGGGACCTCGCGAGACGCCTTCCCTATATCCACCACGACCAATTGGAGGTGACACTATGCCTGCACGCCGTAACCGCAATAGCACGCTCCGATGCGATGCCGATCAGATCGAGCGGGAAGCAAAGCGCTTGGTCGACACGTATTCCGACCTCATCCTTCGATTGTGCTATTCGGCCCTTGGATCCGCTGACGACGCTCAAGACATCTGCCAGGACACGCTGATCAAGATTCTCCAACGCACTCAACCGTTCGACTCGCTCGAACACGAACGTGCTTGGGTGATCCGAGTCGCACTGAACGCATGTCGCGATATCGGCCGTACGCACGCGAATCACCCGGTTGTCGACCTCGATTCGCTCCCCGATTTCTGCGCACCCGTAACACATACCGAGCAAGAATTCGCGCAACGCGACTGCGCCATTCTTTCCGCTGTCACGGCCCTGCCTCAAGCACAGCGCATCGCCATCTTTTTGCACTACTACGCAGGCATGAGCATCAGGGAAATCGCAGACGCCGTTCACGCGACGCCAGCTGCAACCGCCCAGCACCTTAGCCGCGGACGTGCGTCACTTCGGCTTTCCTTGAAAGGAGACCACAATGACTACGAATTCGAATGACTATCGCCACGCCCTGGAGCACATTTCGTTTACCGATAATGCGAAGCAGCACATGGCAAACTCGATTGCTCAGTCCGTCGCCTCGAGCGATGCGGCGACCGCTCAAAGCAACTTTAATGGCACGCGACGCAAGCCGCGCATCGCCCGCCATCCCGTAAGAACAGTCGCTCGCATTGCCGCTGTAACGGCAGTCCTCGCTATCGTCATTGGAGGCGCTGGCACGGCTATGGCAACAGGCGTCCTGCCGCTTCCTTCTGACATGCTTTCCGACATCTTTGACGGACCTGCTTCTCAAACCGAGATCATCGACCGTATTGGCCGGCCCGTCGGTGCTAGCTGCTCCAACAACGGAGTCACCGTGACCGCCGACGCCATCATGGGCGACAAGGATATGGTTACCATCGCCTATACGCTTACGTTCGACGATCCCGCTGCCCTGAAAAAGCTTTCCGAGCCGGGCGAGAACGGAACTATCGCCGGAAGTGTCGATGGAACGTATACGTTGATGGCGAGCATGGCGGCCAAGGCCAATCATGGCTCATTGACAAGAACCCCAATGACTCCAGCATTCAATACTTTGCACAGTTCAGCGTTGAATCACCCGGCCTTATGGGCAGGACCGTCCGCACGCATATCAACTCTCTCGTTGTGCCACGTGCTGGCAAAGAGCTTCCCGAGTATAAGAAAATACTTACGGGCCCATGGGATCTTAAGTTCCAGCTGAATTACGAAGATACATCCGTTACGATTCCCGCGCCCAAATCGGTCAACTTTAACGGCACCAAGGCGACGATTCAAGAGGCCACCGTATCCTGCGTTGGCGTTTCAGTCCGCTACAACATAGATCGTTCCATCGAACACGACAACAACAGCGGCAAGATGTCTCAAAACATGGAGGAGTCTATGGATGCCGTTGGCAACATACCCCTCATCGTGACGTTCAAAGACGGTCATGTTGAGGACGCAACCAGCCACAGCGGCTATTTCGCAAATAAACTGGATAACGGCACCACTGATGTCCACAAGACCTGGCCGTTCTCGCAAGTTTGTGACACAGACAAGATTGCAAGCGTACAAATTGGCGATACGGTCATTCCCATGAATTCGTAACGCTACGCGGCTCGTATATGCACCCGGTTCCGCACTTCGCGTCTAAAGATGCGCTGTCATCGAGCAGCGTGAGCGCAAGGCCGTCCGTATGGTCGGCTGGGAACACCTCGTTGCGCTAAAAACCACCACGAAGGGGACCGTGAACTGCGCCCCGAAACTTGGACTGAATAAATAGCGACTACGCCGCAAGGGCCCGGCTCCGGAACTCCTCCGGCGTCAGGCCCTTCAATCTTACCTGCCTGCGCCGC
>JAQEDL010000024.1:0-38455 GCA_027669365.1 Coriobacteriaceae bacterium AM49-12
GCCCGCCTGCGCGGTGCCACCTCGGGCTGCATGTTTGTGGGAATCAGCTAACCGAAAGGCTTACACGTGAACGAAGAACCTCAAGTCCTCTACTGCGACGCCTGGCTCATGGCCATCGACAAGCCCGCCGGCATGATCGTCCACGGCGACGGCACCGGCGAGCGCACGCTCACCGACTACGCCAGCGACCTGCTGCTGGCGATGGGCGGCGGCTTTGCCGCGACCGACATGCAGCCGCTCAACCGCTTGGACCGCGACACCACCGGCGTGGTGCTGTTCTCACTCGACAAGCAGACGCAGCCCGCCTTTGACCAGATGATTATCGACCACGCGTTCGAAAAGCACTACCTAGCGCTCGCCGAGGGCAAAATCGACTGGAACGAGAAGCTCATCGACAAGCCTATCGCCCGCGACCGCCACGATAGCCGCAAGATGCGCGTTGGCGCCAGCGGCAAGCCGTCTCAGACGCGCGTCAAGGTACTCAAGCGCCTTAAGAGCCGCCGTGGCCTGCCTACGCGCTCGTATATTGATGTCGAGCTGCTCACCGGCCGCAAGCACCAGATCCGCGTGCACCTGGCAAGCGAGCATCATCCCTTGATTGGCGACGACCTGTACGGAACGCCGCGTCCCTGCGGCCTGATGCTCCACGCCCACAGCGTATCCTTCACGCATCCCGTAACTGGCGAGCACATCCACATCGAAGCCCCCTGCCCCTGGGAGCCCTAAATCCTGCCAAAAAGGGACAGGTTTATTTTGACAGGTTTTATCTGGTCAAACGTCATGCCGCCACGATGACTCAGCCGCGGTCCCAAAACGTCTCGATCTGTAACAGTTAGAGCCCATTTTCCGGTCTATCTGTTACAGATCGAGACATTCGAATCCCCCTCAAGGGAAAATCTCAATCTGTAACAATAACTCGGCAAAATCGATCCCAAATGTTACAGATTGAGACAAAGGAACGGCGCAATTCGGAAGTATTTCAATCAGTAACACCTAGCCCACTTTAAGCGGTCCAGTTGTTACAGATTTAGACTAAACCGGTAGACAACGAAAGCGGCAACGCCCGTAATGGACGTTGCCGCTTTTCTATTGAGAAAACTACTCAGTTTTCATTACTAACCACCACAATGGGGACGGGCACCTTCGCGGTGGTTTTGGCCTTAGCCCGTCCCTGCCGTTAGACCGTGACGACGTTGTCCATTGCCCGGTACTTGGCGGGGACCTCGCCTGCGGTAATAATCGTTGCGTCACGGAAGTCCGCGAACTTGACGGGCGCCACCATGCCAAATTTACTGGCGTCCGAGATTACGAAGCGCTTGGCCGTATGGCGCATCGAGATACGCTTTACTTGCGCCTCCTCGATATCGGGCGCCGTGAAGCCCTGCTCGGCGGCAATGCCGTTAGAGCCCCAAAAGCCACAGTTGAAGTTGTAGCGGTCTAAGGTTGCCAAGGCATCGGGGCCAACGAGCGCCTCGGTCTCGGGTTTGAGCTCGCCACCCAGCACCACGGTACGCATGCCGCGCAAAGCAAGGCGTTGAGCATGGAGCACGGAATCGGTCACATAGGTGACATCTTCAAGGTGTGGAAGATGCTCGATGAGCCTGAGCGTCGTCGAACCCGAGTCGATGTATACAAAGCTCTCGGGCTCCACAAGTGCCGCCGCACGGGCGCAGATACGCTCCTTGTCGTCGTTATGGAGGTCGCTGCGCTCATTAAGCGTTAGGTCGCGCGTCACGTGCGCGCGCTCCAGACTTGTCGCGCCTCCGTGCACCTTGGCGATACGGTGTGCTCGGTCGAGCGTCTGCAGGTCGCGCCGAATGGTAGACGCCGTCACGCCCAGGGCTTCGGCAAGCTCCGGCACGGTAACCGAGCCGGTCTGCTGAACCATCGACACGATCGCGTTGAGCCTATCTTCCGCTAGCATCGCTTACTCCTCCTCGGGGTACACGACTCCCCAGTCGGCGCGTAGCTTGGTCATCAGCTCCATAACATCAGAAGCATAGCCCAGAAGCTCACGCTTAGAGTCGTCGCCGGCAACGGCCTTCTCAAGATCGGCCATCTCATAGCAAAGGGCGTAAGCCTCGGTGCCGGCGTGGACCTCCTCGCGGTGGCCGTCCGCAGTCCACACGATAGTCGCGTGATCGGCGCGCGGATACTCGTTGACCTCGATATAGCACTTATCGAAGCTAATAATCGAGCGCTTGGGTTGCTTGGAGTGGAGCGTGAGGCTCACAACACCCAGCTGCTGCTCGGCATTACGGCAGACGATGCCGCCCGCAACGTCAACACCGGTCTCACAGGTGTTGCCCAATGAAACGACCTCAATGGGCTGGCTTGCCATAAAGAGACGCATGACGGACAGGGCATACACGCCAATGTCGAGCATGGCACCGCCAGCAAGGTTGCGGTTGTAGAAGCGATTGGTCAGATCGCCGTACTCCTTGTAGCTACCAAAGTTGAGCTGGGCGAGGTTCATGCGACCAAACTCGCCGGCATCCATGCGACGGCGCAGCTCTTGATACAAGGGCATATGAAGCACCGTGGTGGCGTCCATGAGGACGACGTTGTGCTCGTCGGCGATGGCACGCGCCTCGTCGAGCTCAGCGGAATTGAGGGTAATGGCTTTCTCGCAGAGCACGTGCTTGCCGGCGGCCAGCGCGTCACGCAGATAGGTGATATGCGTGTTGTGCGGCGTGGTGATATAGACGGCGTCGATGCCCGGATCGGCGTAGAGGTCCTCAACCGATTCATAGACCTTCTCGATGCCATACTGCTCAGCAAAAGCCTGAGCCTTGGACAGCGTACGGTTGGCGACGCCCGCAAGCTTGCGGCCGGCAAGAGCGAGAGACTGGGCCATCTGGTTGGCGATAACGCCGCACCCGATCACAGCCCAACGAAGCTCGGGAGCCGTAAAGATATCATCGGGGAATGGCTTGTCCTGGACCGAAGCGAACGCTGCTTTTGCGGCTGCCGCGGAGTCGAGTGGAGCCTGCTTGGAATCTACCATATGTGCCTCCTGTGTCATAGAACGTCTTGCATTTCGGATAGCTCTATATTCGCACAAACACGCGCGTCTGTGCGTGTTTGTGCGTATCTCACCACTAAACGGTCATTTTTGTCCCGTAAACGGCGCATCTATACGCATATTCACGCAATCCCACGCACGCAAATACGCACAAATGCGAACCGGTCATTGCTCAGAGACAGGGGCTTATGCTTAGAACTCGAAAGACAGGATGATCCGCTTCGCCTCGTCGCTCATGGCGCGCTGCAGCTCTAAGGACCGTCCCAAACTGCAGACAGAAAAAGAACGTCCCCAGGCGCCGGCATTTCAAGAGCACTCATTTAAGTCTGTCCCCAATGAGTGGGAGCAATCAGAGACTCTTTGCGAGGGAGGCCGGACGTGGCCTTCCTCGTTTTTATTCATGGACTTTAGTCCGTGCCGCGCGGCACGCGCGGCATAGAAAGCCACCCGCTCAGCGGGTGGAGGCCAATTTCCGCTACGCGACAAAAACCTTCCCCCTAGCATGAGGATTGTTCAGGTCATCATACTAGGGGGAAGGTGATTGCTGTGGCCCAGAAAGCCAACAGCCTCGCGTACACGAAATGGCTGTGCAAGTACCGCATCGCACCGAGGTCAAGCTCATCGCCGCCATCGTCGAGAAGCACCCCAAGGTGCGCTTTGCCGCGAGCCGCACCTCGGCCCACGCCGACCTCTACGACCGCATGGAGCAGGCCCTGTGCGAGTGCGTGGCCAACGCGGTGGAGGTCGTCCGCTCCGACATCAGCCCCGCGCTTCTTGTCCACACCGGTCCAAACCTCGTGGGTGTGGCGGTCCAGGGACTCTAGCGGAGGCGGGGCGTCCTGCCCCAAAAACAAATGCAAAAGACGAGCACTTCTTGCCGCTCAATTGGCAAGAAGCGCTCGTCTTTTCTTAACGCGTTGTATGGCGGAGAGAGCGCAAGTTACGCGAGCGCCCTTCTTGCCAGCTCGGCCGCGCCGAGGATTCCTTGGTCGCCGCCGCAGCCCGGGGCGCAGATGTAGCTCTCCATGTCCTTAAGCTCGGCGGTCTGGATGTAGCCACCCAGATATTCGAGGGTCTTCTTGCGGACGATGCCGTAGAGCTGCTCCTGGTGCATCACGCCGCCGCCGAGGACGATGCGGCGAGGCAGGCAACGTTCACGTCCGTGTCGTAGGCCACCGGAATCCCGAGGCGTCGGCGAACGCGGCGCGAAGACCATGGCCTCGCCACGCGAGCTTGGGCGTCTGGAGGATGGAGCCGTAGCGCTCGTCGTTGGGGTCGACGCAGGTCGGGCCGAAGGCGCCGATGCCCAACGCGTCCACATCGCGGGCGGTGAACCACTCGATCATCTGCGGGACGGTCTCGGCGGGCGTAAGCGTCGGGGTCTCCATACGGTCGAGGACCTCGCCGTCGCAGGACACCACGGCACAGACCATCTTGGTCCCGCCGGCTTCGAGGGCGCCGAGCCTCATTTGCTTTTCGCTCATGTGATCCTCCTTACAAAGGGACGCCCGCAGTCATGGTCAACCGCGGGCGCCCATAACGTTGGCTTGTTTCGAGGCGACCCTACCTGGGCACGCGGTCCTGCCTCGCGGCAAACGGGGCGAGCACGGCGTGCGGCTCGCTTTGGTACCAGTAGGCGACGGTGGAGATGTCGTCCTCGCGCTCGTAGAGCTTGATGTCGTCGTTGCCGAGGTCCTGGAACGTCACGCGCAGGTCCTCCTTGAACGAGATCGGGTCGGGAAGGTGCCACCTGTAGAGGCCGTGCCTGGGCAGCGCGTCGTCGTTAGTCGCGAGCATCGGATTCGGGTTCGGCTTGCCCGCGCTGAAGCGGTCGCGCGTGGCGTCGCGCGTCGAGCGGTACGGGTAGCCGGCGAACAGCGTGTTGAAGCACTGCGCCTCGGGCAGCGCGTGGGGCGGCCTGTCGAGGAAGGCCCAGGCACCGCCGAAGTAGTCCTCGGCTCCCGTCGAGGTGACCGTGGGGAACTCCTCGTCGCCGTCGAGGAAGAACTTCATCTCGCCCTCGCCCCACCAATAGCGCTCCAGGGCGCACAGGGCCATGTAGGTGCCGACGTAGTAGCCCTTGCCGCGCACGCCGTCGAGCACGGTGTAGTCGACGCCCCTGCGGGTGCTGCGCTCGCGGTTAAAGCGGGCGTGGAAGTACATGGCGTCGTCCGGCACGTCGGTGAGCGCGTAGTTGAACGTGTAGAAGATGTACTTAATGAACCCGGGGTGCTCGCTCGTAAGCGTGACCTTGGCGTGCTTCCTGAAGGGCATCTCGAAGTAGCAGTTCATGCCGCCCGTCGGGTTCACGCAGATGGGCATCGAGTTGACGATGGCGCGCTCACCGAAGCCGTTGCAGAAGAAGTCGCCGACAGGGCACTCGACCGAGGGGGTCTCCTCGTCGTCCCAGTAGAAGCGCAGCACGAGGTCACGCATGACGAAGCTGCCGGCGGCGGTCTTGTCGGGGACGGTCATCCAGATGTGGCGGATGATGCCGGGGCCCTCGATGTCCGCGAGCGTGATGGTCTCGCCGGACTCAAGGGGCACGCAGCACGAGCCCTTGCGGCCGACGCCGAGGTGGCTGGCCGACATGGCGGCGCGGCCCTTCTCGCCCGTGATGTTCTCGGGGGTGATGGCGCGGCTTTCCTCACCGCCGTGCATCCACACGTCCTTAAGGAACTCTCTCATCGTCGACCTCCTCTATTCGTCGTCGTCGCACTCGGCGGAACTGGCACCGTTCACGTAGATGATCTGCTGGCGCGCCTCGTTGACGAGGGCGTCGAAGTCGAGTTTCTCGTCGGGGCGCGCGAGCGCGACCGTCATGGCGAGCGGAAGGTTGACACCCGCGATCACGTGGATCCGGTCGGAGGCGAAGCGGGAAAAGCGCTGGTTCACGCTGCCGCCGTACGCGTCGGTGAGGACGACGACCTCGTCAGTGCCCGAAAGAGCCGCCTCGACCGCCGCGTCGAGCCCCTCGCCGTTGTCGTTCACGTAGGCGCACACGGCGTTGACGGCGTCGCCCTTACCCGTAAGGAACTCGAGGGTGTCCTTGAAGCCCTGGGCGAGAAGGGAATGGCTCGCCACAACTATCTTTCTCATTGATTCACCAATCTCTTGGGTCGAAGCTAGGCGAGGATGCCGGCGGCGGAGGCGACCATCGCAAGGACGATCACCACGAGGATGAGGGCCGTCATGCTCGCGTTCTTCTTGGTAAGAAGGTAATACGCGCTTCCCGTGATGGCGGCGGGGATCATGGCAGGCAGGATCTTGTCGAGCAGCGGCTGAATCTCCATCGCGACGTCGCCGAAGCTGAAGCTAATCGGGCAGGTGACGCCGATGACCGAGGCGATGAGGCAGCCGACCACGGTGAGGCCGAGCACGGAGGCGGCGGCAGTGAGGTTGGGAAGCTTCTCGCTGAAGTCGGTGACGAGCTTCACGCCCTGCTTGTAGCCGAACTCGAGGGCGTGCATGCGGACCCAGAAGATGGCCAGGATGAGCGCGAACCAGATGCCGGCTCCCACGGGGTTGCCCTCGATGGCCATGTAGGCGGCGATGGAGCCCATGATGGTCGGGATCATGGTCATGAGCAGGGAGTCGCCGACGCCGGCGAGCGGTCCCATGGTGCCGATCTTCAGGTCTTGGACGGCGTCCGCCGCCGCTAGGCCGTCGCGCTCCTCCATGGCCACGCAGGCGCCAAGAATGATGGCGGCGAGCCAAGGCTGGGTGTTGTAGTAGCGGAAGTGGTTGTTGAGCGCTTGCTTATAGTCCTCGTCGTTCGTGTAGATCTTCCTCAGGACCGGCGAGAGGGCGTAGGCGACTGAGGCGCCTGCTGGGTCTGGTAGTTGAAGGTGCACACGCTCATGAGCCAGCGCCAGTTCGCGTTGCGCAGGTCCTTCTTGGTGCCTTGTAGCCGGAGGGCTTGCCCTCGGCGACGGCGGTGATGTTCTCGTTTTCCATGGTTACTCATCCTCTCCGATGAAGGCGTCTGCGGAAGCGTGGGCGGCGAGCTCGGTGTCCCTCTCGGCACGCTGGTAGAACGCAATCGCGAGGGCAACGCCGACGATGGCGGCGCCGATGATGGGCACGTTCAGGAAGGCCGAGAGGAAGAAGCCGGCGAGCAGGTACTGGAAGTACTTGGCGGTTGGCATGTAGCGGAGCAGCATGGCGATACCGACGGCCGGGAGCATCTTGCCGGCGAGGGTGAGGCCGGAGAGGAACCACTGGGGCATGACCTCGAGGAGCCAGTTGACGGCGGGCTGGCCGAGCGTCACGGAGACAAAGACGGGCAGGGCGGCGCACAGGTCGAAGAGCGCGGGGCAGACCCACAGGATGGCGTTCATCTGATTGAACTTACCCTCGTTGCAGAACTTCTGGGACTTCTCGACGACAAAGCCGTTGAGAATCTTGGCGACGACGTCGAGCTGGATGCCGAGCATGCCGACCGGCAGGCCGATGGCGAGGCCCGTGTCGGAGCCCAGGGTCACGCCGTAGGCGGTGGCGATGATGGCCATCGTGCCGTAGTCGGGAATGGAGGAGCCGCCGAAGCCCGCGACGCCGAGCTGCATGAGCTGAATGGTGCCGCCGATGACAAGGCCGGTCTTCCAGTCGCCCATGACGACTCCGGTGATGAGGCCCCAGAAAACGGCGTAATTGACGAAGATCATCGGGATGCCGTAGTAGTCCACGTGCTTGATGAAGGCCAGCAGGGTCAAAAGGACGACCTGCAGGATAGTGAAGTTGACCATATTTCCCCCTTAGATGAGTCTGCGACGGAGACGGGCTTGTCGGCGGGCACGAACTGGGCCGTCACCTTGACGCCACGGGCGATGAGCGCCTTGTAGCTCTGGACGTTCTCGGCGGAGGCGTAGGCGCGCTGGGTGAGCTGGATGCCGTCCTCCTTGACGAGCGAGCCGCCGACGACCAGCGACGGGAGCTCGACGCCCGACTCGACCAGGCGAAGCATCGTCTCGGGCTCCTTGGCGATGACGAAGACCTTCTCGCGGTCGTACTTGCCCGCGGCGAAGTTCTTGAGCGCGGTCTGCTCGGAGATGATCGAAACGGCCATGCCCGCGGGGCGCGCCATCCTCATGGTGGACTTCAGGACCTCGTCGCCGGCGACCTTGTCGTCGATGACCATGACTCGGGTCGCGCCCGACACCGGGGCCCACTGCGTCACGATGATGCCGTGAAGCAGGCGATTGTCGATTCGTGCCATAACAACACTCATGTTTGCTCCTATCAAATGAAGTTTTGCGTTCGGTACTGCCTCGGCACTATCCGGATTCGCGCCGGGCAAGGGGTTATCGGATTATTGAGGACGCGCGGTCAGCTTGCGGCGGCGCGGGGAAGGTCACTCGTCGAGCAGGAGGTCCGAGGAGCCGAGGCGCTCTTCTCGCGCCGGGGCGGCGCTCACGCTTATGTAGTCGAAGACATATGCGATCTCGCTTACAGGAACCTCTACGCGATAGCGCGTCGAGATGCTCGAGAAGCTCTGCCTGAAGGACTCGATGAAATCGGCGCGTTCCTCCTCGAAGCGGTCCTGGCCAACGTAGGTCTCAATGGGGTTTCTGGTAACAAGGCGCTCGACGAGACAGCAGAGGTGAACGTAGAGCCCAATGATGGCGTTGCTGCCGATCTTCTCGCCTGTCCTGCGCTGAAGCTCGTGCACGGCGCTCTCGATCTCATGGAATAGCCGCTCCGGGTCGAGGATGGTGATGGAGCGGATGACGTTCTGCAGCGTCATGTTCGAGAGCAGCTTCTCGTGGAAAGAAGAGAGCTCGGAAGCGTCAAGCCACCTGCCGAACACGGCATCAACCTTAGAGGCGGACGCCGTCGACATGATGTCCTCGAGGGCGACGAAGGGGACGGAGGCGACCCCGGGGTCTCCCGTGCCGATGACGGCGCAGACGCGGTGCTCGGAGAAAACGGCGTCGTTCGACCCGTTCGCGACGAGCTGCTTGAAGGGCCTCGTGAGCAGGCGCGCGCCTATGGTGCGCGGGAGGCTCTGCGAGACGAGCTGGCGTATCCTCTCCGCGGCGTCGACCCCGGACTCGGAGCAGAAGACGATGGCGTCCTCACGGTTGACGCGCTCGATCACCTTGCAGTGCGTCACGCACGCGGCGGTCGCATCGCCAAGAACCTCGGCGATGGACTTGCCGCCGAGCAGCCCGACCCCGATCTCGAGCGCAAGACCGGTAGAGACGTTGTTCACCACGCCGATAGTGGAGTCGGTAACGTTCTCGAGGGCCTTATAGGCCTCCTCCAAGGAGCCCATGTCGACGAGGAACACGACCCCGGTACAGTAGGAATGGCGGTCGACGAGGCGCTGGAGCGGACCGACGATGTCCTTCAGCTGCTGGTCGTAGGGCATGTCGACAGCCTCGTACACATGCATGCCGAGCATACGGTTCGCCGCGTCGGCGATGCTCGTCGCCGTTGAGTAGCCGTGGGACAAGATGACGCAGAGCGTCCGAAGGGCCTTCGCATCGCGAGACTCCGATGCGACGCACAGCGTCAGAAGCGTCTTCGTGAAGTGATCGAGCGAGATTCCCAGCGCCCCTTCCACGTCTGCGGCGACCTGATCGGAGACACTCGAGGCAAACGGCAATTCGGAGGTCACGGCACCGAGGAGATGGGAGATTTGCTCCGCACAGGCAGACTTTCGCTTAGCCAGGCCGATACCCGGCCACAACTGCAGGCAAATCTCCTGGGCCAGTAGAAAAGCGACCTTCCTCGAAAGCTCGATGCCATAAGAAGAGCCTGCGTCGGCAAGGACCGCGCCCACGACGCGCTCGAAGGCGCGCGACCTCGAGGAGGCGACGCCGTGGTCGAAGATCAAGTGATCCTCAACGCCGCGCACAGCGGAGACAGCTTGCGAGACAAGCTCGGAGACAGAGAGCTCCCCGGCGCAGAATCGCTCATCGAGGGAGCACAGGGCATCGAGCGCCTGCTCGACCGGCCCTGTGCTCTCGGCGGCATCCAGAGACGCGTCGATCAGAACGCCATCGTCGGGCTGTTGATCGATCTGCGCGGAGGAGAGGAGCCCGCTGGGAAGAAGATACGGGCGAACGACGACGTAGTCGCCCTCGCGATTGAGGAACGCTTTGGCACAGCAGTTCGTCACGCAGGCGCGCAAGCCGGCGATGTTATCGGAAAAGTCCGCGTTCACGAGGCAACGGTATGCGCCGCGGCTGATCTTCACATCAGAACCGATTCGGCACCCCTCGCTGCGCAGGAAGCTCAAGATGAGATCCTCGCGCTCCTCGGGGGTCCGCTCCTTGAGTGAGGGGACGCGGGCACAGATGGGCATTTTGCTGTAGGCCGAGGAAACCTTCAGGTCATCGGCGGAAAGCGTCGTCGAAAGAACGAGGCGAGCGCGCGGCGCATCCTGGGAGGCATCGAGCCCGAGGGCCGTCGCAAGGCAGTGCTCCATCGCAGAGGGAGAGAGTGCCTCGATGCCGTTGACAAAGACCACACCCCCGCGCGCTTTCGCGATCGACTCGTCAAGAAGCCCGTTGAACGAGGCGGCGTCCGGGACCCCGGCGCAGTCGATGCGCACATAGGAGGAGTCGCGGGACAGCAAGCCCTGGTTCTTGCCGTACTCGTACACAAGGCGAGAAAGGAAAGACTTACCGACACCCACGCCGCCGCTCAAGAGGATGGGCAGGCCAAACGGAGGGTACTGAACCGCAGCCTTGCACTGCTCGACAACGGAGCTGAGGCTCATGTCGAAGCCCACGGCACGCGCGAAGTCGCGGTGATCGGCGATTCCCGTCGCCTGGATGAGGTCGGCGAGCGAGGCGTACTCGCTTGCAGAGAGCTTTACCTGAAAACGCTTCTGGAACGCGCGGCGATGAAAATAACGGACAGGCCTGCCCGCCACCTTAACCACAAGACCGGCGCGAACAAGGTCGTTGAGGTACTGGCTCGCCAGGCTCCTGGAGATGATGAGCGTCTCGGCGATGTCGGAGGTGGACAGACGGGCAAGGTCGTCGAGCGAGACGGCAGAGGTGAGGGCCTCGAGATGCTCGAGAATCCTGTCCCTCATGTCGACGGGTTTCTTTGCCAAGCTGTCCTGTGTGGTCTTGTCCATGACTTCTTACCTCCTCGTACAAGGAGTATAAGGGGAGAACAGAGAACGGAAGGGGGCGCGTGGGGGAATCAACAGCTCCGAGGAAAAGTCCACCACTTGAGGGGCAGAAAACAACGGCCATTGAACATTCAGGGCCGACGCTCAACACTTCGGCTCGACACTTCGCTTTGGAAAGGGCCCGGCGCGCCGGGGTCCCAACATAAAGAAGGGCCCCGGCGCGCAGGGCCTAAAGCTTAACCATGCGCGCGGCGATGCGGGCGCAGTCGCAGGCGGCCTTCTTCTCGAAAGTGTTGTAGTCACGACCCGGCCCTCGGCGCAGGGCTTGTCGCTGATGGCGCGCACGACGACGAGGGGCACGCCGTTGAGATAAGCGGCCTGCGCGATGGTGCAGCCCTCCATCTCGCAGCACAGGTCGCCGAAGGTCGCGAGGATTCGCTCCTTCTGTTCCGCGGGCGAGACGAACTGGTCGCCGGAGACGACGCGGCCCTTGAGGACCTTAATGTCGGGGGCGACGGCGGCCGCGGCGGCGCACGCCGCCAGCAAGGGCCGGAACGGATCGCGCAAGATCAAGGCGTCGCCCGGGAGGTCGGGCGTTACCGTCAGCCGGCGCCGCGTCTGCCGCATCATGAGGGAGAACGGCCTGGCCGGCGCATACGGCAGGAAGAGGTTCAAGGTGCACCCCGGGGCGGTCAACGAGGCCGACGTGTCGAACGTCGTCGCGCGCGGCTTCGGCGGCAGGGCGCCGTGCACCCATATATGCAGCGACTTGGTCTGCGTGCGCGTCGGGGCGTCGTGGAACTACGTCTGCCCGCTCGTCGACCTCTGCAACGGGGAGATCGTCGGCCACTCCGAAGGACCGAGGAGGGACGCGCGAGCTCCGAGCCAAGCTCTTGGATTACGTGCACTGGTACAACAACTTCAGGATCCACTCGACGCTGGGCTACATGTCGCCGGTCGAGTTCAGGGAGGCGGGGCCGTCCCTCCCGGAATCGTCCAAATTAGTGTTGCCAATCCATAGCCAATCCAGCCATCATCTTCGCGAAGGCGGACGTCAGGAAAAGCTCGGCTTGAGCTCGGTCGGACGCGGTCTGTGGGGCATCATTCAGGCTCAGGGGGTCTCCTTGTCTTCTTCGGTCGCAACCTGAATGATAGGGACGGCCCCTTCTCTCTTTCCCCTTCGTTTTCGACGCGTCACCCTCTCGGCGGGCTTAAGGCCCGCGCTCGCGGGTGCAGGGGCTACGCCCAAACCCCAAAAACGTAACGCCGTGCTCGAAGCGTTTCCGGACGTCAGCGTAATCTCAAATCCCGTTCGTCAACTCATGGGCAAGCCACCTGAGACTACTCATTTCTCCTACTGGCAATGAAGACCTGCGACCTGCAGTTTTGCAAACTGCTTGAAAGCCACCTGCGTTGATTCACTTCCTATTGCAGCTGGCGGCTTGCACGCGAAAAGGCTTTTAAGTTTCAAAACGGGCGTTTTCGGCGCTATCGAGCCTCCAAAGGCATCCCGCCGCGCCTTTGGGACAAAAACAAAAACTCAAAGCCCTGAGTTCGAAAATAGTTTTTGGAGTTGTCCCGACTTTTGTCCCCGAAGCCGACGAAACGCGACAGGGTGTCACCTGGCGGCACTCGATTCGAGACGGCACCGAAAACTGGATGCAACCGGAATGACAGGACGGCAGAACCGAAGCCATCGAGTAGGGATAGAAAAAGGCCCGGGTGCCATGGCATCCGGGCCTTTGCTAGCAACTTGATGTTGCGGGCAGCTTAGAACTTGTGGCCGCACTTCTTGCAGACGCGCAGCTTGTTCTTGCCGTCCTTCTCGTGACCGACGCGGGTAACCTTACCGCACTCGGGGCAAACGAGATTGACGTTGGAGCGTCGATGGGAGCCTCCTGCGAGACGATGCCGCCCTGCTGGTTGGCAGCGTTGGGCTTGACGGCCTTCTTGACGACCGAAACGCCCTCGACAACGACCTTGTTCTCGGCGGGGAGAGCACGCAGGACAACGCCCTGCTTGCCGCGATCCTTACCAGAGAGAACCTGGACCTTATCGCCCTTCTTGATATACATATATCTCCCTAACTACAGGGTCTCGGGAGCGAGCGAGACGATCTTCATGTACTTCTTGTCACGAAGCTCGCGAGCGACGGGCCCGAAGATACGGGTGCCGACGGGCGAACCATCGTTGTTGATGACAACGCAGGCGTTCTCATCAAAGCGAATGTAGGAGCCATCCTTGCGGCGGATCTCCTTAACGGTGCGAACGACGACGCAACGGACAACGTCCTTCTTCTTGACGTTGGCGCCAGGGGTAGCCTCCTGGACAGCACCGATGAACACATCGCCGATGCCTGCATAACGACGCTTGGAACCGCCAAGCACCTTGATGCAGCGAATCTTGCGAGCGCCGGAGTTGTCGGCGACGTTCAGCATGGTTTGCATCTGAATCATGGTAGATGTTCCTCCGAACTAAGAACCGAAGAGAGGTGCGCAGCCTTTATACGGCCCGTGGTATGCAAGCCAGGCATACGCACATCTTCGGAAACGTACAAGTCGTAAGAGCGACTGCTTATTTAGCGCGCTCGACGACCTCGATGAGGCGCCAACGCTTCATCTTGGACATAGGACGGGTCTCCATAACGCGGACGGTATCGCCCACGCCAGCCGTGCACTCCTCGTCGTGAGCGTGCAGCTTCTTGGAGCTGGTCATCATCTTGCCGTACTTGGGGTGACGCTTGCGCTCGGTGATGGTGACAACAATGGTCTTGGCACCGGAGACGGAGGTAACGACACCCGTACGGACCTTACGCGAGTTACGCGAATCAGTCATGTTCTCTCCTTAGGTCCTACTCGGCGACAGCGGACTTCTCCGCTGCGATCTCGCGGGCGCGCTGCTCCGTGAGGACGCGAGCGATGTCCTTCTTCACGGTGTTGACGCGAGCGGTGTTGTCCAGCTGGCTGGTGGCCATCTGGAAACGAAGGTTAAAGAGCTCGGCGCGCATTTCCTTCAGCTTCTCAACGAGCTGAGCGTCCGAGAGCTCACGAATCTCTGCGGGCTTCATTAGTTCTCCTCCTTGGCGGCGGCGGCGTCCTCAGCAGCCACTTGGCCTCGAGAGCGGCCTCCTCAGCCATCTCCTTCTCGATGCGCTGCTCAGCGTTCTTGGCAGCAACAATCTTGGTCTTGATGGGAAGCTTGTGCTGTGCAAGACGCAGAGCCTCGCGAGCGACCTCCTCGGGCACGCCCTTGACCTCGAACATGATGCGGCCGGGCTTGACGACGGCCACCCACTCCTCGGGGTTACCCTTACCAGAACCCATGCGAGTCTCGGCAGGCTTCTTGGTGATGGGCTTATCGGGGAAGATCGTGATGTAGACACGACCGCCACGCTTCATGTAGCGGGTCATGGCAATACGAGCGGCCTCGATCTGACGGTTGGTGATCCAATGGGCCTCGAGAGCCTGGATACCAAACTCGCCGAAATGCAGCTCGGTATTACCCTTGGCCTGGCCCTTCATGGAGCCACGCTGCACCTTGCGGTGAAGAATACGCTTAGGGGCAAGCACTACTAACCCCTCCTCTCGGAGTTACGACGACGAGGACGGGAAGAGCCCTCAAGTGCAGGGTTGGGAACAGGCTGGCCCGGGAGCTTCTCGCCCAGGTAGATCCAGACCTTCACGCCGCAAGCGCCCATGGTGGTGCTGGCGACAGCCGTGCCGTAGTCGATCTTGGCACGGAGGGTGTGCAGAGGCACGCGACCCTCGCGGTACCACTCACGACGGCCCATCTCGGCACCGCCGAGACGACCGGAGCACTGGATACGGATGCCTTAGCGCCGGCCTTGCGGGCGGACTGGACAGCCTTGCGCATAGCGCGACGGAAGGCAACGCGGCCCTCGAGCTGCTCGGCGATAGACTGAGCAACGAGGTTGGCGTCGAGCTCGGGGCGCTTGATCTCGACAACGTCGACGGAGAGCTGGCCCTTGGAGACGCCAGCGACCTTCTCGAGCTCGGTGCGGAGGGTATCGATCTCGGCACCCTTCTTACCGATGACAACGCCGGGGCGAGCGGTGAGGATGATGACCTTCACCTTGTCGCCAGCGCGCTCGATCTCGACGCGGGAGACAGCTGCGCGGGAAAGACGCTTCTCGAGGTACTTGCGGATCTCGAGATCGTTACCGAGGGTCTTAGCGTAATCCTTCTCTGCGAACCAGCGGGAGCGCCAGTTCTCGGTGATGCCAAGACGGAAGCCGGTGGGGTAGACTTTCTGACCCATACAGCTTTACGCCTCCTTTCGAGGAGCAACGACGACGGTGATGTGGGAAGTACGCTTCAGAATGCGAGAAGCGGAACCCTTGGCGCGGGGACGGATGCGCTTAAGCGTCGGACCCTCGTCAACATAGGCAGCGGCGACAACCAGGTTGTCGGCACGCAGACCGTTGTTGTTCTCGGCGTTCGCAACGGCGGAACGGAGAACCTTCTCGACATCCACGGCGACGGCGCGGTCGCAGAAGTGGAGGATGTCGAAGGCCTGAGCGACAGGCTTGCGGCGGATCAGATCGACCACCAGGCGGGCCTTGCTGGGGGAAACACGCACGTACTTAGCGACGGCGCGAACCTCGGTGGCCTCAGTTTCAATAGACTTAGTTGCCATTTACGGTTAACCCCCTATTTGGCCTTGTGGCCACGGAACGTACGAGTCGGCGCGAACTCGCCGAGCTTGTGACCAACCATGGACTCGGTAACATACACGGGCACATGCTTGCGGCCGTCGTGGACGGCGATGGTGTGACCAACCATCTCGGGGAAGATGGTGGACGCGCGGGACCAGGTCTTCACGACGTCCTTCTTGCCAGCCTCGTTCATCGCGGTGATACGCGAGAGAAGGCGAGTCTCCACGAACGGGCCCTTTTTGAGACTTCTGCTCATAAGTGCTTTCTCCTAAAACTCGGTATCCGAAATTACTTCTTACGGCGACGAATGATGTGCTGGTTCGAGACCTTCTTCTTCTTGCGCGTACGAAGGCCCTTCGTCGGCTTACCCCAGGGGGTAACAGAGGGACGACCAGAGGTGTGGTTCTTGCCCTCGCCACCGCCGTGCGGGTGGTCGACAGGGTTCATGACGGTACCGCGGACGGTCGGGCGCACGTTCATGTGACGCTTACGGCCGGCCTTGCCGATGACGATGTTGGCGTGATCGGCGTTGCCGACCTCACCGACGGTGGCGCGGCAGGTAACGAGGATGCGGCGCATCTCGGAGGAAGGCATACGGACGATAGCGTACTTGCCCTCCTTACCCATCAGCTGACAGGAATTACCGGCGGAACGGGCGATAGCAGCGCCCTTGCCCGGCTGGAACTCGACGGCGTGGATGAGCGTACCGACGGGGATGTCGGCGAGGGGCAGAGCGTTGCCCGGCTTGATGTCGGCGTCAGAACCGGACATGATGGTCTGACCGACCTCGAGGCCCTTGGGGGCCAGGATGTAGCGCTTCTCACCGTCAGCGTAGTGCAGCAGAGCGATGCGAGCGGAACGGTTCGGATCGTACTCGATCGTGGCAACCTTGGCGGGCACGCCGTCCTTGTTGCGCTTGAAGTCGATCACGCGGTAACGACGCTTCACGCCGCCGCCCTGGTGGCGGGTGGTGATGCGGCCGTTGTTGTTACGACCGGCCTTCTTGGGCAGGGGCTCGAGAAGAGACTTCTCGGGCTTGGTGCAGGTGATCTCAGAGAAATCGGAGATCGTCTGCCAACGCCTACCAGCGGAGGTCGGCTTAAGGTGCTTTACAGCCATTACAATCCCTTTCAATAGGAATCCGTTAGCCATCGCAGACAGGGATTCGAGGTTCTGCCTCGGGTGCGATGACACCGGACGTATACACGGTTCCGGGCGTGTCCATTTTATACGCCCGAAACCTTGAGCTCTCGCCTCCCCTATTTGGGAGGCATGAGCTCACTCAACAGCAGCGAGTCTTAGGCCTGGTTGCCAAAGACCTCGATGGTGTCGCCCTCGGCCAGCGTGACGATGGCCTTCTTCCAAGAACGGGTCTTGCCGGCGACATAGCGCACGCGCTTGGTCTTGGGCTTGACCGTCAAGGTGTTCACGCGAACGACCTTGACGCCGAAGATCTCCTCGACAGCGTCCTTGATCTGATACTTGTTAGCATCCTTGGCGACCTCGAACGTGTACTTGTTCTGCTCCATGCCGGAGAAGGAACGCTCGGACACGATCGGACGGATGATGATCTCGTGGGCGGTCATTTATGCAAGCACCTCCCCGAAGTGAGCGGCGATGTCGGCGGGCATCAGCACAGCGTTGTTGTTGACGAGATCGTAGGTGTTGGCCTCGTCAGCGGTGATGATGAACGTCTTGGGAATGTTGCGGAACGACAGGTAGGCGTTGACGTCCTCATCGCGAACGATGATGGTCAGACGCTTGCCCTCAAGGCCGAGAGCCTTGAGCATGGCGACGGCAGCCTTGGTGGAAGGCTTCTCGAAGCCGTAGTCGTCGACGAGCACGAGCTCGCCATCGGCCAGCTTGGCGGACAGCGCGGAGCGCATAGCCAGCTTGACCTCCTTGTTGTTCATACGCTTAGCGTAGGAACGGGGCTTGGGGGCGAAGACGACGCCACCGTGACGCCACTGGGCAGCACGGATGGAACCCTGGCGGGCACGGCCGGTGCCCTTCTGACGCCAAGGCTTCTTGCCGCCACCGGAAACCTCAGAGCGGCCCTTAGCAGACTGGGTGCCCTGACGCCAAGAGGCCATCTGGCACTTGACGATGTGGTGCATAACGTGGATGTTCGGCTCGATGCCGTACACCTCAGCGGCGAGCTCGGCCTCGGCGACCTTCTTGCCCTCGCTGTTCTTTACTTCAAACTTTGCCATTTAAGTGTTCTCCTTGGTATGACGCTGGGCTAAATGGGCTGGGCCCTTAGGCCATACGGATGGCGACGAGACCATTCTTGGCACCCGGGACAGCGCCCTTGACCAAGATGAGGTTCTGCTCGGCATCGATGCGGACAACGGAAAGGTTCTTGACGGTAACGCGCTCGTTACCCATGTGACCGGCCATCTTGACGCCCTTGAGGACGCGCGCAGGATAGGCGCACTGACCGATAGAACCGGGGTGACGCTGGAAGTGAGAACCATGCGTCATAGGACCGCGGCGCTGACCCCAGCGCTTGATGCGACCCTGGAAGCCCTTACCCTTGGAGGTACCGATGACGTCGACCTTCTCGACATCAGCGAAATCAGCGACGGTGACGACCTCGCCGACCTTGTGCTCCTCGCCGTTCTCGACGCGGACCTCACGAAGGAAGCGGACAGCTCGACGCCAGCCTTGGCGAAGTGACCAGCCATGGGCTTGTTCACGTTCTTGGCCTTGATGTCGCCGAAACCGATCTGGACGGCGTCATAGCCGTCGGTTGCCTGAGTTTTAACCTGCGAGACAGCGCAGGGGCCAGCCTGGATGACCGTGACGGGAACGACGTTATCGTCCTCGTCCCAAACCTGGGTCATGCCAATCTTGCGGCCGAGAATCATGCTGATCAAGATATGATCCCAACTCTCGCGTGGTCTTGGGACAATGCGTACACCACCGAGCGTACGCCCCTAGAGGACCACTACTTACACGACGTGCTCCCCAGTCTTGTATTACGCCCGGACTACCTGACAACCCTATTAAGCAGGCATTTTGTCCAGCCAGAATACTCCCCTGGTTTCACACAGCTGTTTAGTATACACGGCTGCGGGCGTATCCATCGAGATTCATATTTCACTCACATTTTTTACGCAGGTAAAGTGCGTGGATGGCTCCCGAGCACGGCGGAGGGCCGGAGAAATATATTAAGGTCCCTGCTCTACAGTCCTGCGCAAGACGGAGAGCACATTAAGTGCTCTCCTTTGCGTGCGGAACTCGCGATGACCTTAATATATTTCTCCGGCCCTCCGCCGTGCTCGGGAGACGACACGTTGATGTCTGCTTAACTCTGCTCGCTCAGCTAATTACTTTGTTGGGGGTCCACTATTTGCTGGAGGGTGAACTTACATTGCATTGGCTCGCCTTCTGCTTGTAGCTTTTCCCCATCGAAATCGAAGATCATGATGGCGCAGTTGGGGAGTTTTGTTGGGAGCTCGAAGCCCTCTGGGGCTGCAGCCTTGATGAATTGGCGGCTGGCGCTGCCGTGGCTTACTGCTAGGAGGGTT
The DNA here is from genome assembly GCA_027669365.1 of Coriobacteriaceae bacterium AM49-12. Lineage (GTDB taxonomy): Bacteria > Actinomycetota > Coriobacteriia > Coriobacteriales > Coriobacteriaceae > Collinsella. Next base: position 19,323 of record JAQEDL010000024.1, read on the forward strand.
TCGATGCCCTCGGCGCCCATGAGATTGGTGAGGGTGCCACCATGCGCTCCTGCAGGGCATGGCTTCCTTCTCCGCCAAATGGGATCAGGTCCTCGCCGGGGTCCCAGACGTCGGTGGGTAGGGCGTCGTGGGGGCCTTCTTCGAAGGTGCCGTAGCTGCGCTCGATGATGCCTTCGCAGGGCTCGACTGCTGCATCCCGGCCGAGGAGTTCGGTTGCGACGAGACTTGCCGTGTCCATGGCTCGGCCTAAGGGCGAAGAGACCACTTTGTCGGGGACGACGCCGTGGGCTTTGAGCCATGCGGCTGCCATTCCCGCTTGCTTGCGGCCCAGATCGGTCAACGGAGAATCGCAGCGGCCCTGGACCAGCTTTTTGACGTTGAACTCCGTCTGACCGTGGCGGAGTAGATACAGCTTCTTCATGCTCTCCCCTTCTGCATAACCTGCTTTGCCGGCACAGCCTTACTCGTGAGTATGCCCTACGTAGTCTTCGTCGATCGTGATCTTGGCAATCGACTTGGGATATTCCGATTCGACCCGTTGTGCCAGCGCGTGCTTTAAGTCTTCGGCACTCATCTGCAGATCCGAGGGACGCACGCAGTCAAAGATCACGTTGGTGTGCGTGGGGCCCGGAACACAGCGTAGGTCGTGGATCGAGAGGCGGCTATCAATCTCTTGAGCCATAGCGTTGACGCGCAGACGCATGCTCGCCACCTTTGGATCGTCGGTCACGATGGGGTCGTAATGGAGCGTGACAATCATGCCGTCTTCGTTCCTAAATGCCTGTTCAATGTTGTCGAGCGTGTCGTGACTTTCCAGCGGGCTGGCCTCAGCCGCCATCTCGGCGTGGGTAATGGAGCGTGACAATCATGCCGTCTTCGTTCCTAAATGCCTGTTCAATGTTGTCGAGCGTGTCGTGACTTTCCAGCGGGCTGGCCTCAGCCGCCATCTCGGCGTGGCACTTGCGAACTTTCTGCCTGGGCCGTAGTCGTGAACCATCAAATCGTGAACGCCCAAAACGCGGGGTAGCTCATGATTTTGTCTCGAATGTGCTTGACCAGCTTAGGATCGGGCGCCTGGCCCAAAAGCGGGCTCACCGTATCCTGGATGAGTTCAAAGCCGCTCCAGCCAATATAGGCGCCAACGGCAAGGCCGACCCATGCATCTAGATTGATATGCGTCACCTGCGAAACAATCGCGCACGCCAACACGGCGCCCGTGGCTAGAACATCGTTCTTGGAATCCTGCGCGGTCGCATGCAGCGTCTCGGACTCAATGCGATCGCCGAGTTTTTGGTTGAGGGCCGCCATCCAAAGCTTTACGACCATCGAAAGCGCAAGGACTGCCACCAGGGCAAGCGAGAACTCGACAGGTTCGGGGTGGATGACGCGCTCAACCGAGGACTTGATAAGCTCAAGGCCGATCAGCAGCACGAGCGCCGCCACGACCAGACCCGAGAGATACTCGTAGCGGCCATGGCCGTAAGGATGCTCGGGGTCTGCCGGCTTGCCCGCCAGCTTAAAGCCAAGCACGCTCACGATGTTCGAGCTGGCATCAGACAGGTTGTTCATAGCGTCCGCCACGATTGAAACCGATCCCGACAGCACGCCAATTGCACCCTTCGCAGCGCATAGTGCCACATTGGCGAGAATACACACCATACCCGTCAACGTTCCCACGCGTGCACGGTCGCCCTGCGCACGACGAACAATCCACTCGACCATCTGCATCCGCCCCCACGGTACTACCTATATATCTATTGCTCAAACGGATTGTAGTGTAGCCACTTTGTCTCCCAGATACAAAAAGGCCGCAACCCACACGGGCCACGGCCTTGGAACATGACAAAGAAATCGCCCTTTGTCGCACAGGTTTATGCGCTTGCTTCGGCCACGCTCTTCGAGGTTTCGGGTGAATCAGCTCCGTCCCCCGTCGTCTGCCCCTTCGCCGGCACCACGCCAAAGCAGTAGCTCAGCGCCGCAGACACCGCAAATGCCACACTGCCGGCAACGCAGCACCACAGCAGGTTCGAGATGCCGCCCGTGGCAAAGCCAATGACCATGAGGACATTCGTCATGCCGATGGTATAGGCCGTAACGTGGCCCACGGCCGCAACAAGGCCTCCGACGGCACCGCCAATGGCCATGCACGTCAGGCACCTGCCATATTTAAAGCCGCAACCGTACAGCGCCGGCTCGCTTACGCCGCCAAGAACACCCGAGATTGAATAGCCCAGCATGAGCGCCTTCTCGTCCTTATCCGCAACGCGAAGCGACGCGCCAAAAGGCATGCCCCAAACGGCGAACGTCGCCATCGTCGCGGCAATCAGGATGCACGAATCCGTTCCCACACTCATAAACTGCGCGTACGCAAGCGATAGGACAACGTTGCTGATACCCGCGATCTTAAGAAACTCCCAACCCGCGGCAAGCCCCATGAGCGTGAGCAGCGACACGATGCCACCGGAATTGCCAAGCATAAACATAAGCTGGCCCAACAGCATGCCCAGATAGCTGCCCGCCGGCGCTGTAATACACAGCGAAACCGGAACCATGACGAGCATGGTTGCAAACGGAACGAACGAAAATGCCACGGCCTTAGGGATAACTCGATGAAAGAAACACTCCACTCGCCATAGCACGGGCACCGAGATGAGGACCGGAATAACAGTCGTCGTGTAATCGTTGACCGGCGCGGGAAGCAGACCATACACGGAAGTCATCGATGCCCCCGCCGTCGATGCGGCATCGACGAGCTTAAGCAGATCGGGCGCAATCAATACGCCGCCCAGCATCATGCCCAGTTGTTCCGAGCAACCGAGCTGGCGGGCAGCCGCCCAACCAAGATAGATGGGCAAAAAGTAGTAACCGGCGTTATAGAGCCAACTGTAGAACAGGCGATAGATTTCGGAATCGGCAGGCCACAGGCCCAGCATGCCTTCGCCCATAATGACGGCGACGGTGCGGAACAACGCCGCGCAGACAATAAAGGGCAGCGCCGACATCATGCTTTTGGACAGATAGTCCACCACGGCCATGGCGTTTGATGAAACCGTCGTTGTAAACGAGGTGTTAGAAACTTGTGACATGGAACGCCTTTCCCAATGTGACATGCGGGCTGTCCCTTTGTCACATCGTGCGGTACTGACCGATTGCGCGGTACTTTTCGTAGCGGAGGTTTGTGAGGGTCGCGTCGTCGAGCTGCCCAAGCGTATCGAAGGCATCAAATGCCGAGGACATGACGGCACCGGCGATCTCCTCATGCGACAGGCCCCTATCGTCAACAATGCCGTCGATGATGCCGAGCGCCAACAGATCGGGGGCCGTGAGCTTAAGCGCCTCGGCGGCCTCATTCGCGCGCTCGGTATCCTTCCACAGGATCGACGCACAGGCCTCGGGGCTCACGACCGAATAGGCCGAGCTCGAGAGCATCAGGATGCGGTCGGCCACGGACAGCGCCAGCGCGCCACCAGAGCCACCCTCGCCTGTCACCACCGAGACAATCGGCGTCTTAAGGCCGCTCATCTCCATGAGATTCTGGGCAATCGCCTCGCCCTGGCCGCGCTCCTCGGCACCGATGCCGCAAAACGCGCCCGAAGTATCGACCAGGCACAGAACCGGTCGACCAAACTTTTCGGCCTGGCGCATAAGGCGACGCGCTTTGCGGTAGCCTCGGGATGCGCCATGCCAAAGTTGCGGCGCATGCGCTCTTTGGTCGTGGTGCCGCGCTCGATAGCGATAACCGTCACGGGACGTCCGTCTTTCCAGCCAATGCCACCCACCACGGCGGCGTCGTCACCAAAGTAACGGTCGCCGTGCAGCTCCACAAATCCATCCAGGCCCAGCGAGATCATCTCGCCTGCCGTGGCGCGATCTGCCGAGCGGGTCTGCTTGACAATCTCGAGCGCGGTTTTTGGTGCCGCCGAGCGCTTAAACAAGTGTCCCAGCTTTTTGCCGCGGCGACCTGTATGCACGATCTCGTGCGGAGCCCCCAGACCAGGCGCGCGCCCTTCGTGCAGCGCCAGCAGCTCGCCTACCGTGAGCGCAATCTCGCCACGCGGAACAACGGCATCGCAAAAGCCGTGCTCCAGCAAAAACTCGGAGCGCTGGAATCCCTTGGGCAGGCGCTTGTGCATGTTCTGCTCGATCACGCGCGGGCCGGCAAATGCCGTCAGGGCATCGGGCTCGGCCAGGATAATGTCGCCCTCCATGGCAAAGCTCGCGGTTACACCTCCGGTCGTGGGATCGGTGAGCACCGTGATATACAGGCCGCCCGCCTCGCTGTGGCGCCTAACCGCCGCAGAAATCTTGGCCATCTGCATGAGCGAGGTCACGCCCTCCTGCATGCGGGCGCCGCCCGATACGGTAAAGCCAACGACCGGCAGCCCCAACTCGGCCGCGCGCTCAAAGACACGACAGATCTTCTCGCCCACCACGGAGCCCATTGAGCCCATCATAAAGTTGGCATCCATAAAGAAGAGCGCGGTATCGCAGCCGCAGATTTTGCCCCTGCCGCACACAACGGCATCGCGCTCGCCCGAACGCTCGCTCACGCTCTTAAGCTTGTCGGCATAACCGGGAAACGAGAGGAAGTCCTTCGACGCCAGATTGGCATCCCATTCCTCAAAGGTACCCGCGTCGACCGTCATGCGCATGCGCGCGCGACCGCTCACGCGAAAGTGCTTGCCGCAACGAGGGCAGACCTCGAGGTTGTCGTGCAGGCGCGCCTCATCGATCACACGGCGGCACTCCGGGCATTTGACAAACACGTGGCGCGCGGGGAACTCGGCGCACGACTCGGTTATCGGCCCCTCAAGGACATTGACCGTCTTCGCTTTTCTATTCATCAGCATAGAGATGCCCCATCAGATCGGTGTGATACATGCCCGACAAGAACTCGTCGTTTGCCAGCACGTCGAGCTGAAGCTCGCTGTTTTCGCTCACGCCCTCAATCACGAGCTCGCCTAGGGCCGAGCGCATCTTGCGAATGGCGCCGTCACGCGTGGGCGCACACACGATGAGCTTGCCGAGCATGGAGTCGTAGTGCGGCGGAACTTTCGCACCGGTAAACATGGCGGAATCCCAGCGCACGCGCGGGCCACCCGGCACACGCAACGCGGTGACCGTTCCGCACGACGGCAGAAAGTCCGGCGTTTCGGCATTGATGCGGCACTCCATGGCGTGGTTGCGCACCGGCATGTCCTCCTGCTCAAAGGGCAGAGGCTGGCCGGCAGCCACGCGCAGCTGCCACTTAACCAGGTCGGTATCGGTCACAAACTCCGTAACCGGATGCTCCACCTGCAAGCGCGTGTTCATTTCCATAAAGTAGAAATTGCCGTCATCTGAGTACAAAAACTCGATGGTGCCAGCGCCCTCATAGCCAACGGCACGAGCCAGGTCGCGCGCGCCTTGTGCATGCGCGCGCGAATATCATCGCGTCCGTCGAGGCACGGCGCGGGGCTCTCCTCGATCAGCTTTTGGTTGCGGCGCTGCACCGAGCACTCGCGCTCGCCGAGCGAAAACACATGGCCCTGCTTATCGGCCATAATCTGTACCTCAACGTGATGCGCCGGCGCAACGAACTTCTCCATGTAGCACTCGCCGTCGCCAAAAACGGCCTCACCCTCGGCACGCGCCTCGATGAACGCCTTTGCCGCATCTTCCACGCGCTCGACCTTGCGAATACCGCGACCGCCGCCGCCCGCGCGCGCCTTAATAAGCACGGGGCAGCCGATGCGCTCGGCCTCGGCCGTTGCTTCCTCGGGGCTTTTGAGCAAATCGCAGCCCGGCACGATGGGCACGCCCGCAGCAGCGGCCGTTCGGCGTGCGGCGTCCTTGTCGCCCATGCTGTCGATCACCTCGGCCGAAGGACCGACAAACGCCAGACCGAACTTGTCGCAGTCGCGCACGAAGCTCGCCTTCTCGGAAAAGAAGCCATAGCCGGGATGAATTGCCTTAGCTCCCGACTTTACGGCACAGGTGAGCACGGCATCGTCGTTGAGGTAGCTCTCGGCAAGACGCGGGCCGCCGATGCAATACGCCTCGTCGGCAAGCTGCACGTGTAGCGCGTCCGCATCGGCCGTGGAATAAACGGCGACGGTCTTGATGCCCATATCGCGGCACGCGCGGATAACACGGACCGCGACTTCGCCGCGGTTGGCGATGAGCACTTTGTCGAACATGGAGCCTTCCTTAACTTTCGTGCATGAGTGCAAAAGACATATCGGCGCGGCAGCAAACCTCACCGTTGACGCTCGCAGTACCCGTCGCAAAGCGGAACGGCCCGCGCGCACGCGTGATGGAGCACACCAGATCCACCGTGTCGCCCGGGCGCACCGGACGCTTAAAGCGCACCTTGTCCAGACTCGTGTAGAACGGCGTCGCGCCGCGCGCCTCCTCATCGCCCATCAGCAGCACGCAGCAGTTCTGGGCGAGCATCTCGCACTGAATCACGCCGGGAACGACCGGGTTTCCCGGAAAATGTCCCTGCAAAAAGTACTCGTCGCCTGTAATCGTGATCTTGCCGTGGGCCTCGTCGCCCACCAGCTCGGCTTCGTCGAGCAAAAGCATCGGCTCGCGATGCGGTAACAGCTTCTTGAGCTCTTCTTTGTTCATGGATATCACCTATCCGATCCTCATGAGCAGCTGCCAAACTCCACGAGGTCGCCGTCGGCCACGCAGATCTCGAGCACCTCACCGTCTGCCTCGGCCGTCACCTCGTTGAGAACCTTCATGGCCTCGATGATGCAGAGGGTCTCGCCGGCCTTGACCTTGGAGCCCACGCGCACAAACGGCTCGTCGCCCGGCGCAGGGGCAGCATAGAAGACGCCCACCATGGGAGCAGTCACCTCGGTGCCCTTGGGCTCCGGCGCGGCGGCAGGTGTCTGCGTGGCGGGTTCCGGTGCGGCAGGCGCGACTGTGGGAGCTGCAACTTGAGCGGCCATGGCGCTCGGCATAGGCATGGGCACGGCAACCGGCTGCGCCACACTCGCGCGCTCGAGTTCGACCGCGGTGCCATCGGGCTCCTCAACGCGTACGCGCGTGAGGCCGCGGTCCTCCATCACATCGGCTATCTCGGCAAGTCTTTTGGAATCCATGCTCTAGCTCCTCGTATATCTACGCAGCGCGATGGCGGCGTTGTGCCCGCCAAAGCCCAGGTTGGTCGAAAGCGCCAGGTAAGGTCGGCGCGAACCGCGCGATTGGGCGTGTAATCAAGATCGCAGGCGGGATCGGGCGTGTGGTAGTTAATGGTCGGCGGCACCACGCCCTGCTCGAGTGCCATGGCGCAGGCCATGACCTCAATGGCCCCCGTGGCACCGATCATGTGCCCCGTCATCGACTTGGTCGACGAGACATGTGCGGCGCGCGCCGCGTCCTCGCCGAGCGCCCGCTTAATGCCTGTCGTCTCGGACGAATCGTTGAGCTTGGTCGAGGTGCCGTGGGCGTTGATGTAGAGACCCTCGGAAGGCTTGACGTCGCCTCGGCTACCGCCAGCGATATCGCGCGGGCAATGCCGGCAGCCTCGGGATCGGGACTCGTGATGTGATAGGCATCATCGGTGTTGCCGTAGCCCACGACCTCGGCATAAATGTGCGCACCGCGCGCCTGCGCATGTTCCATGCTCTCGAGTACCAGCACGCAAGCGCCCTCGCCCATCACAAAGCCGTCGCGGTCTGCATCGAACGGGCGGCAAGCCGTCGCAGGATCGGGGTTGGTGGTCAATGCGCGGCAGGACGTAAAGCCTGCAACGGCATCGGGGATAATGGCCGCCTCGGCGCCGCCCGCGAGGATCGCGTCGGCATAGCCGTGCTTGATGGCGCGGAACGCCTCGCCCACCGCATGGGCCGAGGTCGCGCAAGCAGTCACGACTGGCAGGGTCGGTCCCTTTGCCTTGTGGCGGATCGCGATATTGCCCGAAGCCATGTTGGGGATCATCATCGCAATCATATAGGCGATGCGCGGCGAGGTCCACGATCGGCGATCGTGTGGACGTTGTCGACGAGCGTCTGCATGCCGCCCACGCCCGAGCCCACGTAGACGCCCAGGCGCTCACGATCGATGGCGCCTTCGACATCAAAGCCCGCATCGTGCATTGCCTCGTCCGAAGCCACCAGCGCAAACTGAACGCAGGGGTCCAGATGCTTGGCGTCGCGCTTGCCAAAGTACTCGTTGCCGTCAAAGCCCTTGACTTCGGCCGCCACCTTGACGGTAAACGCATCGGTATCAAAGTGCGTGATCGGGCCGATGCCACAGGTCCCGGCGCACATGGCCGCCCAGGTGGCAAGCGCGGTGTTGCCGAGCGGCGATACGGCACCGATGCCGGTGATTGCAACTCTCTGTTCCATCATGGTCTCCTCATCCAAGCCGTTCTTCGGCCCTGGTTTCTACATCGCCATTCCGCCGTCGACGCGCACGACCTCGCCCGTAATGTAAGCAGCCGCATCGCTCGCTAAAAAGCGCACCACGCCGGCCACTTCCTCGGGACGTGCCATGCGCTTCAGGGGAATCTGTTCCTCGGTTGCCGCACGCACCTTCTCCGAGAGCTTTGCCGTCATATCTGTCTCGACAAACCCGGGAGCGACCGCGTTCGCTCGTACGCCACGAGGCGCAAGCTCGCGCGCCACCGCCTTGGTAAGCCTATCACGCCCGCCTTGGAAGCAGCGTAGTTGGCTTGCCCGGCATTGCCCATCAGGCCCACGACCGAGCTCATGTTGACGACGCAACCGCCGCGCTGGCGCATAAAGGTCTTGGTGAGCGCGCGCGTCATATTGAATGTTCCCTTGAGATTGACATCGAGCACGCGATCGAATGCGTCATCGCCCATGCGCATGAGCAGGCCATCGCGGGTGATGCCGGCGTTGTTGACGAGCGCCCAAATGGAACCAAAGTCGTTGAGGACCGCTTCCACGCACGCGTTGACAGCAGCGGGATCGGCCACGTCGCATTGATATGCGCGTGCCGTGGCGCCAACCGCCTCACAGGCTTCGCACGTCTTGCGCGCCGCATCGACGCTGCCGGCATAGACGACGGCGATATCAAAGCCGTCCTCCGCCAGACCGACAGCGCAGGCGCGGCCGATACCCCGCGAGCCGCCCGTGACCAGTGCCACGCGACGTGAGTCGTTGCGCTCGAGCGCGCCGTTGTTCAAGTTGCCATGTCATTCCTTTCGGGTTACAGCCCTGTGGACTATGCGAGCTCGTCGGCAATAGCTGCGACCTGCTCGGCCGTTTCGCACGAATACACGCGAACGTCGCTCAGCGTACGCTTGACCAGGCCCGACAGCGTTTTGCCAGGGCCGACCTCAATAAACGTGTCGATGCCCTGATTCTGCAGAGTATGCAGCGTGTCGACCCAACGAACGGCATGACTCACCTGATTGGCCAAGACATCCGATGCCGCTCGCGGGTCCGCCGGATAGGGCGCCGCCGTCATGTTTGCCATGACCGGAATCAGCAGCGGTGACGGCGCGTGGCCGGCTTGGATATACGTCGCCAGCCCCTCAGTCGCCTCGGCCATATAGGGGCTATGAAATGCGCCCGACACCGCGACTTTCATAGCGCGGCCGCCAGCCTCTTTTACTAGGACGTCGAGCTCCTGCAGCGCCTCGGGCGCTCCGGCAACAACCGTCTGCTGCGGACTGTTGTAGTTGACCGGCCAGCAGTCCTCGCCGGCCTGTTTTGCCAGGTTCTCGACTTGCGCCGCATCGAGCTTGATGACGGCGCGCATGCCGCCCGGATGGCGCTCGGCAGCCGCGGCCATCAGCGCCGCGCGCTCGCACACGAGCTCAAAGCCCGCTCGCGTATCGAACGCCCCCGCAAAGGTGAGCGCGGCGACCTCGCCAAGCGAAAAACCCGCACAGGCGGCAGGTACCACGCCGCGCTCACGCAGGGCGGCAGCCGCTGCCAGATCGTGAACGAACACGCACGGCTGCGTGTTCTCGGTCTGCGAGAGTTCCTCCTTGGAGGCGCTTCGGCACTGCTCACTGGTCCCCGGGCGCACCTCGTCGACAATGGCGAACACCTCGGCGGCCGCGGCGATGCCTCGATCAGGTCGACGCCCATCGCGGGGTGCTGGGCGCCCTGGCCGGCAAACAGAAACGCTACGCCACCCATGCGCACGCACCCTTCAGGACGTGCTCGGCGCCATCGACTAGGTCGTCAACGATTTCACGTGCACTTTGGCGCTCGTTGACCATGCCGGCAATCTGTCCACACAAAAACGAGCCCTCTTCGTAATTGCCGTCCTTGGCGGCCTTGCGAAGGGCGCCCGTGCCCATGGCCCCGAGCTCCTCGACGCTTACGCCCGCCGCCTCGCTCTTGGCGTAGGCGTTAGTGAAGGGGCTCTTGAGGGCACGCACCGGGTGTCCCGTCGAGCGGCCGGTCGCACGCGTCGAGGTGTCGTTGGCCTTCAGGACCATCTCCTTGTACTGCTCCGATACGGTGCACTCATCTGCGATCAGAAAGCGCGTACCCACCTGCACGCCGGCGGCGCCCAGCATAAAGGCGGCCGCCACGCCGCGGCCATCGGCGATACCGCCAGCCGCAACCACGGGAATATCGACCGCATCGACAACCTGTGGCACCAGTGCCATCGTCGAGGTCTCGCCAATATGGCCGCCTGATTCGGTACCCTCGGCAACCACGGCAGTGGCTCCACGACGCGCCACGAGACGCGCCAGCGCCACCGAGGCAACGACCGGGATGACCTTGATGCCCGCCTCGTTCCACGCCTTCATGTACTTGGTGGGATTGCCGGCACCCGTCACGACGACCGGCACCCGCTCGTCAATCACGACCCGCGCGACCTCGTCGGCAAACGGGCTCATGAGCATGACGTTGACGCCAAAGGCTTATCCGTCCTGGCGCGCAGCTCATGAATCTGGTCGCGCAGCCAGTTGGCGTCGGCGTTCATGGCCGCGATAATCCCTAAGCCGCCCGCCTCGGACACTGCGGACGCCAGCGAGGCGTCGGCGATCCAGGCCATACCGCCCTGGAACACGGGCTTTTCGATGCCGAGCAGATCGCAGAGAGGAGTCTTGAGCATCTCTACTTCTCCAATGCCGCCTCGACCGTATCGGCGAACTCGCCGACCGTCTTGGGGTTCTCCTCGGTATCGAGCTGGATGCCAAACTCGTCCTCAACGGCGACGAGGATCTCGACGGTGCCCAGACTGTCGAGACCAATCTCCTCGAGCGTGGACTCGGGCTTCATCTCGACGTCGTCAAGACCGGCGGTCTCGCGGATAACATCGCAAACGCGCTCGAAGGTCTTCTGATCTGCCATGGTAGTTCTCCTTTGTTTGTGCCCTAGGGGCGTTTTTATTTCCTATGTGCGACTACTTCCAACGAAGTAGATAGCCACCTATATCCAGACCGGCGCCAAATCCAACGAGGGCGATGGTGTCGCCCGTGTGAAGTGCACCGGCGTTTGCCAGCCGGTCGAGGGCAAGCGGAATGCATGCGCTCGAAATGTTGCCGGTCTCGCGCAGCGTTCGAACCACGCGCTTGTCTGGCACACCGAGGCGCTTGACCGCCTGACTCAGGATTCGTTCGTTAGCCTGATGGAATACAAAATGGTCGATGTCCTCGACCGAAATGCCCGCATCGCTCGCAAGCTTATGGACCGTGTCGCAAATCGCGTTGACGCCGAACTTGAACACGCGGCGGCCATTCATGGACAGCACGCTCTCGCTATCTGCGGAGGCCTTAAACGGCGAGGTGCCGACCAGACCGGGAACGCACAACGTCTCGACGTCGGCGCCGTCGAAAGCTCAACGGCAAGGGGGCTGTCTCCCCCAGCCTCAATCACCGCGGCGCCTGCCCCATCGCCAAAGAGCACACAGGTGGCGCGGTCGGTCCAGTCGAGCGCGCGCGTCATCTGCTCGGCGGCAACGACAAGCACATGCTTGGCTCGTCTCGGGCGATATAGCCCTCGGCAACATCGAGCGCAAATACGAAGCCGGCGCAGGCAGCCGAGACATCGAAGGCAGGGCACGTCGCGCCCAGTCGCTCAGCAACGGCACACGCCTCGGCGGGAACAAGGTGGTCACCCGTCGTCGTCGAGCAGACGATCAGATCCAACTGGCTCGCGTCGATTCCGGACACCTGAAGTGCCCGCTCGCTCGCCGCTACGGCAAGGTCGTCAAGTGACTCGGTGGTGCAGACGTGGCGACTCTTAATACCTGTGCGGGTAAAAATCCACTCATCCGAGGTATCGAGGAACTCGGACAGCTCGTCATTGGAAACACTGCGCTTGGGAAGCGCCGAGCCTGTTCCAAGAATCGTGAAACCCATCACTAACCTCCTTTGAGTTGTTGACGCGTTTACATCGACCAAGAGAGGATAGCGCATTTCAGTCGTTGTTAACGTGTTAACATTAAATTGTCCAAATGCGACAAAGGCTTCACATTGTGTCTCTCTCGACACCATTGCGTTATTCACTTATTCATTAAGGAGGTAGCAGCCGTTATGGATGCCAAATTAACGATAGTCGACGTAACCGGATCGACCAACGATGACCTGCTCGAAGCAGGAAAACAGGGAGCGCCGCACGGAACAGGACTTGCCGCCCGGGCTCAGACAGCAGGACGCGGCCGGCGCGGCCACAAGTGGGATTCAACCGCCGGCAACCTATTGCTTTCGATTGTCCTGCGTCCATGCGTTAATCCTGCGAAGTACTCTGGTCTTGCTGCCGTCAGCGGCCTAGCGGTGCTCGAGGCGCTCGAAAAACAGGGTCTTGCAAACGAGATTGGCCTCAAATGGCCCAACGACCTGGTCGCGCGTGGACGCAAACTCGGCGGCATTCTGGTCGAGGCCGCACGCGATAACGAAGGCAAACCTTTCGCCGTCTGTGGCATTGGTGTCAATGTGAACTATGCGCCCCAAGAGGTGCCCGATGGCGGCCTGCCGGCAATCGGTCTCTCGGACCTTAACGAGAACGTTCCAGCTGTCGACATGCTCCTCGATGAGGTCTATCACGCAGTTATAGACGCTATAGATGCCTGGGCAGAACGCCTCAACGCCATGGAAGAAAACACCGGACCGCTCGCGCCCGTCCACGGCGAATATGTCGCTCACCTCAATTGGATTGGAAAGCACGTTATCGCCCGCTCCCCTGCCGGTGACGAGCTGGCGCGAGGCATCTTTAAAACGGTCGATGGCTTTGGTCGTGCGTGCATCGAAACAGAAGACGGCTTGCGATCCTTCCATTTTGAGGAAGCGTCATTGCGCCCCTTGAGTGAGTAGGTCGCCACAGCCAGCCGCTCGGCAGCCTTACCCGGCGATCCAAACCCATCATGCAAAACAAAAGGGCCCCGCTACCGTAACGGCAGCGGGGCCCTTTAAGCTATGAGCGATATCGCTTAGAGCTTGATGTCGATGTCGACGCCAGCGGGGAGGTCGAGACGCATAAGCGAATCAACGGTGCCTGAGGTGGGGTCGAGGATGTCGATGAGGCGCTTGTGGGTGCGCATCTCGAACTGCTCACGGGAGTCCTTGTTCACGTGCGGCGAGCGGATAACCGTGTACAGGTTGCGCTCGGTGGGCAGGGGGACAGGACCGGAAACGCGAGCGCCGGTCTTCTGAGCGGTCTCAACGATGAGCTTCGCGGACTGATCGACGACCTCGTGATCATAGCCCTTGAGGCGAATGCGGATCTTCTGGGTAGCCAACTTAAACCTCCAAAGAGTGCGAGAGATGTTCTCGCGGATTACGTAACAGGGAGCTCGAACTTAGGCGTTCTTGCTCATGACCTCGTCCACGATGGACTTGGGCGCGGGCTCATAAGAGTCGAACTGCATCGTGTAGGATGCACGGCCCTGGGTCTGGGAGCGAAGGTCGGTAGCGTAACCGAACATCTCGCCCAGCGGCACCTTGGCACGGATGAGCTTGCTGTTCTTGCGATCCTCCATGCCCTCGATCTTGCCGCGGCGACCGGAGAGGTTGCCCATAACGTCGCCCATGTACTGCTCGGGGGTCTCGACCTCGACAGCCATGATCGGCTCGAGCAGCTGCGGATCGGACTTCTTGAGGGCGTCCTTGATAGCCATGGAACCGGCGATCTTGAAGGCGGCCTCGGAGGAGTCGACCTCGTGGTAAGAACCGTCGAACAGGGTGACCTTGACGTCGAGGACCGGGAAGCCGGCGATAACACCGGTGTTCAGGGCCTCCTGGATGCCCTTGTCGATGGACGGGATGTACTCCTTGGGCACGACGCCGCCGACGATAGCGTTGACGAACTCGTAGCCGAAGCCCTCCTCCATCTTCTCGAGCTTGATGACGGCGTGGCCGTACTGACCGCGACCGCCGGACTGACGGACGAACTTGCCCTCAGCCTTCTCGACGTCGTGACCAGCGGTCTCACGGTAGGCAACCTGGGGCTTACCGACGTTAGCGTCAACCTTGAACTCGCGGAGCAGACGGTCGACGATGATCTCGAGGTGCAGCTCGCCCATGCCGGCGATGATGGTCTGGCCGGTCTCGTGGTTGGTGGACACCTGGAAGGTCGGGTCCTCCTCTGCGAGCTTGGTCAGAGCCAGGGACATCTTGTCCTGCTCGGCCTTGGTCTTGGGCTCGATGGCAACGTCGATAACGGGCTTAGCGAACTCGATCTTCTCGAGGACGATCTCCTTGCCCTCGGCGCACAGGGTGTCGCCGGTGGTGGAGTTCTTGAAGCCGACGCAAGCGACGATGTCGCCGGCGGCAGCGTCGTCACGGTCGATACGCTCGGCGGCGTTCATCTCGAGGATGCGGCCGAGGCGCTCACGCTGACCGTTGGAAGCGTTGACAACGTAGGAGCCGGACTCGGCGCGGCCGGAGTAAACGCGGACGTAGGTGAGCTTACCGACGAACGGGTCGGTCATGATCTTGAAGACCAGGCCGGAGAAGGGCTCGTCGAAGGAAGGATGACGCTGGATCTCCTCGCCGGTGTCCGGATCGGTACCGGTGACGGCCTCGACGTCGAGCGGGCTGGGCAGGTAGTCGACGACAGCGTCGAGCAGCTCCTGGACGCCCTTGTTCTTGTAGGCGGAACCCACGAAGACGAGGTTGAGCTCGTTGGCCAGAACGCCCTTACGCAGAGCAGCCTTGAGCTCCTCGACGGTGAAGTCCTCCTCCATGAGGATCTTCTCCATGAGCTCGTCGTCAAAGCTGGCAGCAGCGTCAAGGAGCTCCTCGCGCTTGGTGGCAGCGATGTCGGCAAACTCAGCCGGGATCTCGTCCATCGGCTCGGGGTAGGTCATGCCCTTCTCGTCGGCCTTGAAGTCCCATGCAGTCATGGTGACCAGGTCGATGACGCCCCAGAAGTTGTCCTCGGCGCCCATCGGGACCTGAGCGGCCACGGCGTTAGCGTCGAGACGATCCTTCATGGTCTCGATAGCGTTGAAGAAGTCAGCGCCCACGCGGTCATACTTGTTGATGAAGGCGATGCGGGGGACGTTGAAGGTGGAAGCCTGACGCCAAACGGTCTCAGACTGGGGCTGAACGCCGGCAACGGCGTCGAAGACGGCGACAGCGCCATCGAGGACGCGCAGGCAGCGCTCGACCTCGGCGGTGAAGTCAACGTGGCCCGGGGTGTCGATGATCTGGATGCGGTAGTCCTTACCGTCCTTGTTCCAGAAGCAGGTGGTAGCAGCGGAGGTAATGGTTACGCCGCGCTCCTGCTCCTGAACCATCCAGTCCATGGTGGCAGCGCCTCATGGACCTCACCGATCTTATGGGTCTTACCGGTGTAGTAAAGAATACGCTCGGTCGTGGTGGTCTTACCGGCATCGATGTGGGCCATGATGCCGATGTTACGGGTATCGGAAAGCTTGTACTTAGGCTTAGCCATGTTAGTTCCTTACCTTAACTTACCAACGATAGTGAGAGAACGCGCGGTTGGCCTCGGCCATCTTGAAGACGTCCTCACGCTTCTTGACGGAAGCGCCCAGGCCGTTGGAAGCGTCGAGGATCTCGTTGGCGAGACGCTCGGCCATGGTCTTCTCCTTGCGAGCGCGGGAGAAGTTGACGATCCAGCGGATACCCAGAGCGGTGGAACGACGGGAGTTGACCTCCATCGGGACCTGATAGGTAGCGCCACCGACACGCTTGGGCTTAACCTCGAGCGTGGGCTTGACGTTGTCCATAGCCTTCTTGAAGGTAGCGAGAGCGTCGCCACCCTCGGACTTCTCGGCAACGATCTCGAAAGCGGTGTAAACGATGCGCTCAGCGGTGGCCTTCTTGCCGTCAAGAAGGACCTTGTTGATGAGCTGAGTCACCAGGCGGTTGTTGTAAACGGCGTCAGGCTGAACCTCACGACGATTAGCTGCTGCACGACGCGGCATGTGAAATCTCCTTAAGTGTCTACCGTGCGGCGCTTAGGCGGCACACGGCGAAAGTATCAAAACGTTATCTGGCTTATTTAGCTTGGGGCGCTTAGCACCGTACTTGGAACGGGCCTGCATACGGTTCTGGACCGGAGCAGCGTCGTAGGCGCCACGGATGACGTGATAACGGACACCAGGGAGGTCACGGACACGACCGCCGCGGACGAGCACGATGGAGTGCTCCTGCAGGTTGTGGCCCTCACCCGGGATGTAAGCAGTAACTTCGATGCCGTTGACAAGGCGAACACGGGCAACCTTACGAAGAGCCGAGTTCGGCTTCTTGGGGCTCGTGGTGAAGACGCGGGTGCACACGCCGCGCTTCTGGGAGTTGTGCTGCAGAGCAGCGTTCTTGGACTTCTTGGGCACGGAACGACGGCCCTGGCGAACCAGCTGGTTAATAGTAGGCAAAGCGTACTCCTTCTCGAATGATTCCAGCTTTCTGTAAAGTGCAACGGCTTGAATCGAGGGGTCAGCATCCCCCTACGAAACACGCAGTTCGATAGGATACGTGCCGTAAGCTGTGCCGTCAACAGACCACGCCGCCGGGCGTATCCCAAAATTGGCACATTTCCGCAAAGCCTACACAAAAGGAATCCCCTCCTGTGCGCGGGGGCGGATTCCCGGCCCGGGCGGCGCGGGGGTTAAGTTTGCTGCTCTACAGTCCTGGCTCGCACGGAGGCCACATTAAGTGGCCTCCGGCTCGTGCGGAACTCGCGACAAACTTAACCCCCGCGCCGCCCGGCCCGGAAATCCGACGTGCTCGTCGGGGCAACGTTCCCTTCCAAAAAGGGACAGGTTTATTTTGGTCGGTTTTATCTGCGGAAACGTCGCGCTCCAGCGGTGATCTGCTCTCATCTGTCGCATGGAAATCGGCGGCGTCTTCGGAAGTATATCGCTCGGTCTAACCGTCCATTTAATGCAAAATGGGCCGCCTCCCCTAATAGGAAGCGGCCCCAAATCTTACGAATAGACGATGGCAAAGGGTTCCGACGTTTCGGCGCCCCCTGTTGAAGTGCAGCGTGTGCCCTCAAGCGTTACTGAGACCACTTGGTCGACATCAATCAACTTCGTTGGCACCCAGATGTTCTCTCCGCTATTGCGCGTATAAGAAAAATATAAGTTGAACGCCCCTGCGTCGTCATCTTCGATAATCTGCTCCGATCCATCCTTGTAGGTAACCGTCAACTTCTTCGTGACTGCGTCAATGCCCAGATCATCGATGTGCGTCTGGATGGAAAACGGGCTGATCTCGAGAGGCGTGTCATCGGAGCGGAGTTCCTTAGTATCGACGTACGCTCCAACGCTAAACTCGGGTGTCGATGCCTCGAACGGCTTCGCATCCTCTCCTTCGCCCTCGGTCCACGAGATATTCCAGGTGACCGCATGTTGAAAACCTCGCTCGCGATCCATAGAAGCAAAGTACATCGTGCCATTAATGACAGTATCGCTTGATGTGTCCTTATCAATGGTGCAGCGTGTATCAGCCCATTCCTCGCCGAAGTTCATGCTGGGTGTACCGATGCCTTGTTCTTCTTCACCATAGAGAACAAGTTCGCCTGTCTCTGCTGCCGGCTTGTAGTAGTTAACACCATTTGGATTGGACAGCGTAAACGTCACAGCACCGCAGCCGTTTTGGTCGATAGCCATATCATGAATGTCGAGTGTATAGCCGTTGCCCTCGACGGACAGATTGACCTTCTGTACTGAACCCTCCAAGCTTTGGGGCGCGATACCATCACCAAACTCTCTGGTGTAGGTATATTTAGTCCCCGACGAGCCACCTTGAGTCCAGGTAACGGACTCTCCGTTGCCATGGTTTCCCCAGGCAGAGGCAAAATAACTGGAATTGACAACAGCGTAGGCGACCCCTCCGGTCGCCAGCACTCCGGCAAGACATCCGATTACGGCAACATACAGAGGCTTCGCGTGACCCTTTCGGCGAAGCGGCTCGCCAGCAGCGGCATAAAAAACACGGTCAGCAAGATCGCTATCGGCTTGGACGGACTCGAAGGCCTGCTTGATCTGGTTGGATTTCACGGTCGCCCTCCTCTAGGATGAACTTGAGCTTCGATCTGCCGCGAGCTAAACGCGTTCGAACGGTCGCGGCTGGCACATGCAGTAACTCGGCAATTTCTGAAGTCGAGAAGCCCAGATAGTAATAGAGCACGATAGGAATACGGAATCGCTCAGGAAGTCGCATAACGTCTGACAGGACCGCCTTGGTCTCCTCCTGCGCCGTCGAAAGCGAATCGGCCAGATTCTCAATATCCTCCACACGCCTCCATGGCTTTCGAAAGAGCGATTTGCATTCATTGATCGTGACCCGGATAAGCCATCGACGAAGATGTTCCCAGCTTTCAAATTGCGCATCGCTTTTGAGTAACTTCAGAAAGACATCTTGAGCGACATCATCGGCGTCAGCACGATCGCGCAGATACGTCAATGCGATTCGAAACACGACATCCCGGTGATCTTCGACTGCCTGTCTAAAAGCTTGTTCTTCCATAATCACCTCCCGGTGACGTTAATGGTTCTCGATGAGGCCCTCACCATAGATACGCTTTGACCGAACGGAATGTTTCAAATTCAAGCAGGAAAAACCTACCAAAATAAACCTGTCCCTTTTTGGCAAAAGGAATCCCCTTCTGTGCGCGGGGGCAGATTCCCGGAACGGGCCGCCCGCTGTTTAAGTTTGCTGCTCTACAGTCCTGCGCAAGACGGAAAGCACATTAAGTGCTTTCCTTTGCGTGCAGAACTCGCGACAAACTTAAACA
>JAQEDL010000025.1:0-34221 GCA_027669365.1 Coriobacteriaceae bacterium AM49-12
CTGCTCGGCGGCCGGCGTCTCCTGCTCGCTTGCAGCTCGGTCGCGGGCTCCGGATCTCCTGCTCGCTTGCAGCTCGGTCGCGGGCTCCGGATCGCCAAACGGCAACGAGGGCTGCACCACGCCGCCCGGAAGCTTGGCCTCCGGCTTAGGCTCGCCCAGTAACTTGCCGCGACGGCGGCGAGCCGGCTTCTCAGCCTCACGCGCGGCCTCGGCAGCCGCCTCGCGCGCCTTCTCGGCAACAAACGCCGCAGCCGAGGTATCGAGCTGCACCGTTGCGTGCGTGCGTGTAGGCGCGGCGACCTCGCCGGCATGCATCACGATGACGCCGCAGGTGCTCGTCTTAACAAACTCGACCATCTTGGGGTCGGTGAAGCCCGTCACGTCGTTGACGATCGAGGCGCCGCAGCGCACGGCCGCCTTGGCAACCGCCACGTGGCGCGTGTCGATCGAGACGATGGCGCCCTCTTTGGCCAGCGCGCGCACCACGGGCAGCACGCGGCGAGCCTCCTCGTCGGGATTAACCGGGGTAAAGCCGGGGCGCGTGGACTCACCGCCCACGTCGATGATGTCGGCGCCGGCGTCAAGCATCGCCAGGCCGTACTCGATGGCGGCATCCGGGTCGAAGTGCTCCCCGCCGTCGCTAAACGAATCGGGCGTCACGTTGAGGACGCCATGATGCGCGGACGGTCAAAGCTGAGCTCATACTTTCCGCACCGCCATGTCTTGCTGTCGTTCGCCATGAACATCCTCCTAAAATGCCCACGCCGCCGAGCTTGGGGAGCTGGCGGCGGGGTCGCTTTGCAATCAGTCTTTCTATTGTATCCGCGCACACGGGCTAGAACGCAAACGCGGCCGCGATGTCGCAAGAAATCAGCAGGTCGGCATTTGCATCCTGATCGGTAGGCGCCAAATTGCAAATGGCCAGCGTATCGCCAGTAAAGTAACGCGTAAGGCCTGCCGCCGGATACACCACGAGCGAGGTCCCACCCACAATGAGGGCATCGGCCGCGGCAATGGCGGCAACGGCACCGGTCAACACATGCTCGTCGAGCGGCTCTTCGTAGAGCACCACATCGGGCTTGATGCGACCACCGCACGCGGGGCACACGGGCACGCCCGCGGCGTCCTCGTGCTCGCGCGAGCAAATCCACTCGGCGCTATAGACCGCGCCGCACGACTGGCAAATGTTGCGATGGACCGATCCGTGCAGCTCGAACACGCGCTGCGAGCCCGCCATCTGATGCAAGCCGTCGATGTTTTGCGTCACCACGGCATCAAGCTTGCCGGCGCGCTCCAGCTCGGCCAGCTTGGTGTGACAGCGGTTGGGCTTAGCGTTAAGCGCGATCATCTTGGTGCGGTAAAAGTCGAAGAACTCGGCCGGATGTGTCTCATAAAAGCTATGCGAGAGCATAGTCTCGGGCGGGTAGGCAAACTGCTGGTGATACAGGCCGTCCACGCTGCGGAAATCGGGGATGCCACTTGCCGTGGAAACACCAGCGCCGCCAAAGAAGACCACGCGCTTGTGGGTGTCAAACAGATCCGCCAGCGCGGCGGACGCCTGCCTGGGGTCCGATATTGCCTGCGTCATATGAGCCCTCCGTCCTTGTTGATCGGGCGGCGTCGGGCGATGTCCCAGCATGCGACCTTTAAGTCAGCATGCGCGGAGCCCACCCCGCCCCTGTTGCGCTAATCTTAAGCCTGCCAACCCCGTCGAAAGGACACCATGCCTCAGACTTACACTTTCGCCTCGTGGAACGTCAACGGCCTGCGCGCCGTGCTCAAAAAGGACCCGAGCTTTATCCAGATCGCGCAAGAACTCGACGTCGATATCCTGGCGCTGCAAGAGACCAAGTTGCAAGAAGGCCAGGTCGATATTGACCTGGCCGGCTATCACCAAACCTGGAGCTACGCCGAGCGTAAAGGCTATTCGGGCACTGCGGTCTTTAGCCGCCAGGAACCGCTGCGCGTGCTGCACGCCGACGCACTGCTACCCTACGCCGGCGAGAACGAGGCGGCCGTACTCGTCGCCCAAGCCGCAACCGAGGGCCGCGTCTGCGCGCTGGAGTTCGACAAGTTCTGGTTTGTGGATGTCTACACTCCCAACGCGCAAAACGAACTCGCCCGCATCGACGTGCGCATGGCCTGGGACGATGCTTACCGCGGCTTTTTGAACGCGCTCGAGCGCGAGACCGGCAAACCCGTCGTGACCTGCGGCGACTTTAACGTGGCGCACGAGGAGATCGACCTTAAGAACCCCAAGTCCAACCGCGGCAACGCCGGCTTTTCGGACGAGGAGCGCGGCAAGTTTACCGAGCTGCTCAACGCCGGCTTTACCGATACCTGGCGCGCGGCAAACCCGACGTCGAGGGCGTCTACAGCTGGTGGAGCTACCGCTTTAATGCCCGCAAGAACAACGCCGGCTGGCGCATCGACTACTTCCTGGTAAGCGACGCAATCGCCGACAACGTACGCGACACCGGCATCCGCGGCGACATCTTCGGCAGCGACCACTGCCCCGTCACCCTCACCCTAGAGCTCTAGCCCCAACTAATCCCCTGGGGACGGAGGAAAAGGGATCATTTTCACCTCGCGAGGCATCCACGCGGCCCGCTTGTCACGAAACTGGCCCATCTACTACGTTTAAGCCACTACCCTCAACCACAGCGAACAACGCAAAAAGAAAACCGCAGGTAGAAAGCCTGCGGTTTTTCATAAAACGCGGTTGTGTTTGGGGGTGTCGGGCCAAACGTAGTAGATAGGCCGATTCCGTGGCGGGCGGGTTCAGCTGATTCCCTGGGAACGTCTGGAGGCGAAAGAAAACGGATCAATTTGGCTCTCTGAGGGCCACGATGCCCGTCGTATCAGCGGCTATTTCAAAACTATGCCGGTTTACGGGGCTGAATCGCGAACCCCCAACCATACGCAATTCCGAAATAATAAAACCGCAGGTAAACGGCTTGCTCTATTTCAAAGATAGCCGGCATGGTCTGCTTGTGCCAATCTGGCCCGTAAACCGGCATAGTTTTGAAATGGCGCTTCGGCAGTATTGATTCCCGCCCCGGCGTAACCAACCCTACAGCCCGTATTTCACGACGACTCGGTTGATGCGGCGACACCAAGGCTTGTACAGGGCGACCAAAAACACGCAGGTCGCAAGGCCGTGCGTGATATCGAACGGTACGGCGGTGGCAAGACGCGCCATGGCACCCGCCCACGTGAGCGGCTGTACAAACCCAATGGGCGACCAAAAACACGCAGGTCGCAAGGCCGTGCGTGATATCGAACGGTACGGCGGTGGCAAGACGCGCCATGGCACCCGCCCACGTGAGCGGCTGTACAAACCCAATGATGTCATACGCGTTGATCACAACGCCGTACAGCAAACCCGAAGCAAAGCCGTAGATCAACAGCGCCGGCATACGCACGGTGCCATCGGCGCGATCAAAAGCGCCGGCATGCGCCAGCGCACCGCCAACGTATCCCACGAGCCCCCAGGCATACATCTGCCACGGCGTCCACATGCCCTGTCCAAAAAAGAAATTGCTGGTCAGCGCCGCCAGCGCGCCAACCATAAAACCATTGCGGCAACCAAGCGTCGCCCCCGCGATAATGGCGATGGCGCTCACCGGTTTAAAGTCGGGAATGGGGCCAAACAGAATGCGCCCCGCCGCAGCCAACGCCGCCAGAACCAGCGTTGGCATAATCTGGCGTAAGCCCGGGCGCGACGCCTCGTAGCCCGCAAAGAACAGCGCAAGCACCAGCGCCACCACGACAAGCATGGCGAGCGCCGCCTGCTCAACGCCCGCCAGCAACGCCGCAGCCATCACGGCTGGCACCGCCAGCAGCAGCGGGATTTCCATATGTTGCAAGACGCGTGACAACGGCAGCCCCCATCAAACGAATGTCCGTTTATGGTAGCACGGGCAAAATGAGGCCGACCAATCCCCCGTCCGGCCTTGGCTGCCAGTCGATCAGGCTTTCGCCACGCGACCGGTCTGGGCGCTATTCGCCCGTAACTTTAGCGGCAATGGCCGCGACAAAAGGGTCAAACAGCAAGCCGCCCACAACGACAAAGGCCCATCCACCTACCACAAGACGAACCCAACGGGATAAAAACGGCACACCGTCGATAACGCCAACGCCTGACTGAAACGCGACTTCAAATAGCCCGATAATGCAGAAGAGCAGAGTAGCGCCCACAACGGTTCCGCAAATCCGTGCGCCCGGAGTGTTCCGATCAAAACCAAAAAACTCAACGCACGTCTCAATTGCTTTGCCAAAGAGCGGCAAAAAACCTACGAACTGTGCAATACCGATGGCCAGAATAAGCTGCCCCCAGAAACCAGTAAGTCCCTGAAAATCTAAACCAGGCTTTCCCTCAACAATCGGTAGAAATGAACACATGAATAGAGGATTAACGATGCCGTTGAGAATTGTCACAGCGGTACTCTTTTTTAGTGTCAAGTAGACCAGCTCCTTTTGCTCTAGTCGGCCAGGCCCAAAGGGCGAAAGCAGGTGTTACATAAGTGAATCGGGAGATGGCAGGAATGGAGACGCCAGCGCCGTCGCGCCAAACAAAACAGCGCACCCAAGTAGAAGTGTTTCATAGCTCTCGCCAATGCAGAAGGAGAGGGCCACGGGAATCAAAAACGTAAACCCCAGCGAAACCGTGCTCACCACGCCGCCGGCGCTTCCCGCAAGCCCCTCGCGCACCTCGGGCAACATGTAGGGCAACGACTGAACGACCGGGCCGGCGACGGCGGTCGAAACGCCGATCGCAAACATGAGCCCTACAGAAGGCTGAGAGACAAAAGCCTCTCCGGCCCACATAAGAGCACTCCCCGCCATTGCGGCGATGGCCATAAACACGCGATAGTCGCCAAATTGCGCTCGCACGTAGGGGCCGGCCACGCTGCCGACAATCGACCCAAGCGTTACGAAAGAGGCAAGAAGCCCGGCGACCTGGGGTTCGGTTGAAGCCTCAAGTGCTGAGACAAGATAGCCCGAGTACGCTGTAGCCGATGCAAGGGCAACTCCAAGCAGTATCGCCACGAGCCAAACCATCGGCATCTTGATTACCATCGCAAACGCACTTGCCGACGATGCAGTAGATTCCGCGCCCTGAACGCCAAAGCCATCTGCAGTCTGCAGAACATCTGCCGATGGCGCAACCAGCAGCCACAGCAATCCAAACACGGCAAATAAAACGGCAGCAAGGACACATGCTCGTCCGGGCGTTGCAAAGAGAGGAGAGGTTGCAAGCGAGCAGGCGATTCCGCCCGACCCCGCAGCGTAGAACCATCCCATGGCCCTATCGGTTTCTCCGCCAAAAGCGGAACCAAGCACTTTTAGAACGATGGCATTCACGACGCATGGCGCCGCGCCCAGAAGCATGGTCGCGGTGAACAGCGTCGCAAACGATGCGCACTCCGTGCGAGCAACCGCCGCAATTGCAGAAATCGCCGATGCGATGAATACGAGCGCTTTCACGCCATATCGATCAGCACAAACGCCGACAGGCATGCCAAATACAACGGCAGGAACAAACGGGGCAAACAGGACGGCCGAAAACTCGGCCGAGGTCAGATGCAGGTCCGACACAACCAGATGTGCCAATCCCGACACCTGATACTGCGCGTAGTTCGCAACAAACACGATGCCGCATACCACAAATAACAGGGCATATTTTTCGACCGTCCCTTTGCTCACGTTCATCACCCTATCTATGCTTCATCCTTGCGATAGACGACGCGTCCGTTAAAAATCGTCGTCTCGACTTCAAGGTCACGAAGCGTCATCGGATTCATTTCAAACGGATTGCCCGACAGGATGACGATGTCGGCAAGCTTACCAGCGGCAAGGCTGCCCAAACGGCGCTCAAACCCCTCGACATATGCGGAGCCGAGCGTGTGCGCCTGCAGAGTCTCGCCGAGCGTCAGGGCATTCTCGCGGAAGTATCCCTCCGCCGGATGCCCGTCAAACTCGCTACGCGTCACCGCGGCATACACGGTATCGATAGGATCGATCGACATCACCGCAGGCCAGTCAGTACCAAGCCCTAAGTGGATTCCGCCATCGGTCTCTTCCCTATAGCGCCACATGTGCTCATGCGCTCTTCGCCAAGAGACCCCTCGTACACGCCCTGCCCAAGGCTCCGATGGGATGCTGCGGCTGAATCGCAGCATTAATGCCCAGGCGCTTCATGCGAGCAATATCCTCGAGCTTCAGGTTGTCCGTGTGCTCGATAGCAAAACGCGTCCCTTTGTTGCCGCACACATCCTCGGCACGCTCGACGGCATCGACAATCATCGTGGCCGATGCGTCACCGATAGCATGGATGCGGACATCGAAGCCATTCTTATTAGCCTCGAGCACCATGCGGTCAAGCGTCTCCTGGTTGCACGCCGGCTCGCCGCGGAAGTCCTTTCCCGTGGGGGCGTTAAGATACGGCTCGTGCATGTAGGCCGTGTAGGCCTCGGGGCAGCCGTCCAAAATGTACTTGAGACCCGCCATGCGCACGCGCTCGCTGTGATGACGCGCACGCAGCGCCTGCGACTCTGCCATCGGAGCATCGAGTGCAGAATAGTAGCTGATGCGCAGCGTGCTCAGGTCCTCGCTCGCCAGTCGGTCATAGATGTCGTACACACCGGGCGTGGTCACGCCCAAAGGATACATATCGCCAATCGAAGTGATGCCGAGCTTGTTAAACTTGCGCATCGACTTGAGCAGCGAGGCATCAAGATCCGGTTTATTGAGCACAACATCGAGCAAGATGTTCGTCGCCTGGGGCTCGGATAAAAAGCCATTCGGCTCGCCGTTGTCAAAGTGGCGAATAAGACCACCTTCAGGCGTCGGTGTATTGCGATCAATACCGACCGCCCTAAGCGCGGCGGTATTGCACCACACCACGTGCATCGAAAAATCCGAGAGCACGATCGGGCGGTCGATATCGAGTGCATCGAGGCTGCGGCAGTCAGGGTCAATCGGGTTTTCCCATGCAGGCGAATACCAACCCTGGCCGTAAATCCACGGATTGTCAGGTGCTCGGCAGCAAACTTTGCCACAGCATCCACGCAAGCCTGCTCACTCGGCAGGAACATCAGATCGCAACAGAAGTCTTCATCCTTCTGGATTGAACCAAGCGCAAAATGCATGTGTGAATCGTTGAATCCGGGCATGACCAGTTTGTTGCCGGCGTCAATAACCTCAGTATCGGGACCGATAAACGGCTGTACCTTGTCGGGAGAGCCCACGGCCACAATCTCGCTGCCGCGAACTGCAACGCACCCAGCGCGAGGCTCAAGTTCCTCGGCCGTAAACAGCGCCGTCGTCTTAAGGACAATATCGGCAGGGACTACCGCTCCATGGCTACTCACTGTCCTTAGCGACGGCGGCCTGCATGGCCTTGCGACCGAGCTCGGGCAGGAAGAAAACCGGAACCACGGAAAGCAGGAAGCAGAAACTCTCGAGACCCATGTTCATGGTGTAGTCGGCACCGGCAATGGCAGAGATACCGATAGGTAGGAAATAGCTCATGAGCAGGGAGATGGTACCCACGATGCCGCCAGCGGAACCAGCGTACGTATCACCAATCTCGGGAAGGAGAACAGGCATGGACTGCATGATCGGGCCGTTGATGGCGGTAAAGAAGCCGTTGATGACCAGAATCGCCCACAGAAGGAAACCAACCGGGGTGTACCACGTCACGAACATCGATATGGCACCGATAAGAGTAGTGACGATGAGGAAACCCTTGAACTTGCCAAGCTTATTGCAGAACGCAGGCCCCACGATGCAGCCAAAAAAACTGCCGACAGTAACAATTGCGGCCATGAAACCAGCAGTAGCGACGTCTATACCCTTGCCAAGCTGAAGCGCCTGAGGCAGGAAACCGGCATAAGCAGTGGTAGAAGCAAGTCCAAAACCGACGCCAACGGAGATTAGCCATACGCCAGGACTCTTGATAGCAACCTTAAGGTAGTCGAGCACGGGCTCGGGGAGCGATTGCCCCTCGGGAACATCCCGGCCAAGCACGATCCAAAGAACCCAGGAGATGGTCATGACGACAGCGGCGACCATATAAGAGTTAAAGACGCTGCCGAACAAGCCAGCACAGATCTGAGCGACAACGATGGCAACGCACGAAGCCGCGTAGAACAAGCCCATGGCGAAACCAGTCTGTTCACGGACCAGGTGCCGAGCACCTTGATGAGGTTGGCGTTGAGCGCCGAGATTCCCATGCCAATCAGGAACATCGATGCCATCTGCATCGTGAACGAATCGACGTAAAGCAACGGAGAAAACCGCCGGCAACCGAAATTGCGGTGCAAACCGTGACAACTTTCTTAGAACCGATACGGTCACCAAGGGCACCGAGCGGAATTGAGAAGAAAACGGCGGTAAGCATAGGAACGAGGAACAGCATCGAAAAGCCGACGGTATCGATATTGAGCATAGGCATGACCTCGACGGCGAGTGCTGAGACCTGATACTGCATGTAGTTAGCCATAAAGCACAGCAAGCAAACGACTGAAACAATCGCCCAACGCCATGAAGGAAGCTTCTCTTCCATGATGACTCCTTTAATTAGTCGAAGTAATCGAACAGCTTGGAGAACCGGGCCCTGGCTCTTCGGTGTTCATATTTTGCGATTGGCCCCTTACCGAAACCATTCGGCTTGCGACTTATCATCGTTCGAAAAAAGGAGTAGCATCTCTACGCAAATTAACTAAAATACCAGCTAAACCACTACGCAATATCATCGGAGGTCATCTTGAGCTTTCTGTCCGATTCCGAATGGCTCTGCTTAAACGATCTTGTACTTTCGATTAATTCCATCGACAATGACCGCGAGTTTCGCTCGACCGTCCTCAAAAAGCTGCGTTTTCTCATCCCCTATGAGTCGGCTGCATTTTTTCTGAGCGATCTCTCCAAAAATCTTGTGACCACCCCGCAAGAATGGAAAACGCGCGTCTTTCTTGACCCCCTTGGTATCGATGTCCCCGCCGGGATGCTCGAGCTCTACACCGAAAAGTACTGGCAACAGGACATGATCGTCGCGCAGCACAAGCTTACGCGCTCGACGGTGCTGCGGGAGTCCGACCAGCTCAGCCCCGGCGATATCGACAGCAGCTATATGAAGGATTATCTTGGCGGCCGTCACGTCGTCAACGTCAGCTTCTTTAATGACGAGGGCTTTTTGGGATCGCTCAATCTCAATCGCAAGAAAGAAGAAGGTGACTTTACCGATCGTGAAGTTCAGATCCTTGAACTCATCGAACCGCACCTCACGAACCGACTATCCAAATGGCGTGTACGAGCCGACCGCAGTTCGTCTGAGATCGTATTTGCTCACGACTACGATGTCTCGGCACGCGAGATTGATGTGTGTCGTTGCGTGTTATCGGGCATGGACAATGCGGCCATCGCCGAAGAGCTATCCATCAGCACCGGCACCGTTAAAAAGCATCTGGAGAACATCTTTCGAAAAACACAGGTCAACAGCCGCGTTGGGCTCATGGCGCTCCTTCAGCAGTACACGGCGCTCAAGCAGTAAGTCCGCTCTCGCCCGTGAGCCCGCTCACGCCCTATAAAACACGTTGTCGGCAAAGAAGTCGGTCGGCGGCTCCATGCAGGCGATCTCGCCGTCAAACATCATGGCAATGTCATCGGCAACCTGCTCGGCAAAATCCAGATCGTGCGTGGCCATAATGACGGTGCCGCCAGCCTTCGCATGGTCACGCAGGCGCGGGCGATAATGCAGCGACTTGCCAGGTCTAGACCCTTGGTGGGCTCATCGAGCAATAGCAGTTCGGGGCCAATTAGCAGCAGTTTTGCCAATGCAAGCAGTTGACGCTGCCCGCCCGAAAGATCGTACGGATGGCGCCCATCCAGACCCGACAGCCCCAAGCTCGCCGCACGCTCCCGCGCCAAGTTCTCGTCATATCCGCAGGTCGAGGCCCATTCCATCAGCTCATCGTGAACCGTCTCGGCAACCAGCAATGCTTTGGGATTCTGAGGCAGCAGCGCCGCCGAGGCCGCTCCGCGCACCATGCGGCCGCGCTGCAGCTTGGCGGTCTTCGCCAGCACCGAGAGCATCGTCGACTTACCGCATCCGTTGCCGCCCACGATCGCATGCACCGCACCGGCCGAAAACGCCACGTCGAGCCCGCGCAGCACCCAGCCGCCCGCGCGATCGTAGCGAAACCAGCTCCCTGCCAGGGTGGTAGCCGACCCGCCGTGCATTTTTTGGAGTATTCTGCTCCCATCCGTGCGCGGGAAGGCTTCCGAGCCGTTCTCGAGCGACGTTTGCGCCACAAATTCGGACGATTTGTCCAATTCCGAACTTTTTTTCGCGCTCGATACGTCCCCGGGCGGCTCCAGAGAGCCCAAATTGTCCTCACGCCCGCTGAATACTCCGTTTTTTGCACATCGGACGGCACCCCACCCCAACATGTCGTCGGAAAACAACGATTCTCGGCGTCCCAAAGAAGCCATATCCGCCACCTCGCGCACGCGACCGTCCTCAATCCGGTACGCACACGTCGCATACTCGAGCATTGGGCGCGGTTGATGCGTAGCCACAACAACCGTGCAGCCCAACTCACGGTTCACACGAAACAGCGCGTGCAGAAAACTCTTCTCGGCAACGGGATCGAGCTGAGACGTGGGCTCGTCGAGTAGCAGCACACGCGGACGCAGCGCCAGGACGGCGGCAAGCGACAGCAGCTGCTTGCGGCCGCCCGAAAGCGTATCGGTATCGCGATGAAGCCAGTCTCCAGACCAAAGAAATAGCTGGTCTCAGCTACGCGACGGCGCATCTCATCACGTGCTAGCCCCAAGTTTTCCAGGCCAAACGCCATCTCGTGCCACACGGTCTCGCACACGATCTGGTTCTCGGGATCCTGAAACACGTAGCCCACGCGCTCCGCCGATGCCCGCACGTCCATGTCGGCAACGTTCTCGCCCAGCACGCGCGCATCGCCAGTGCGCTCGCCCGCCGGAGCGATCTCGGGCTTGAGCAGCGACAGCAGCGTCGACTTACCCGATCCGGTACCGCCAACAAGCAGCGCAAATGCACCTTGGGGAACACGCCAATCAAGTCCCTCGAGCACCGGTGCCCCGGCCCCGGGATAGCAAAACTAAGGCCCTGCACCTCAATCGCCGGAATATCCGGGCCGCACGCCGCGCCCGACACCGGGCCCCTATCCAACCGAGCCATCAGCCAAACCTCTTCTCATCAATCGCGTGCGACGCGCAAGGCAGCATCATCCAGGCAGCGTACACGACATAGCCCAGCCACGGCGCCGGCACCGAAAGCTGCGGATAAAACGAATACTGCGTTGTCGCGGTCCATGCCACCGCCACCGCGGCGGCACCAAACAGCGCAAGCCCAACCAGCGCGGCAACGTCGCTGCGCCCCAGCCGATACCGCGCATACGTCGTACGACGCGTCGCGGCACCCCACCCGCGCGAGCGCATCGCGTCCGCGCGCTCCAGCGAATCTTCCATGCCCCAGCCCATCAACACGCTCGACGCCCGCAGGCGCGAGCGTACGGGGTCGGCCGGCGCGCGGCCCGGCACGTCAATCGCATCTTGCACCGCCAGCACCGTACGACCGCGGCGCAAAAACTGCGGGATAAGCCTCATGCACATCGAGATCATGAGCGCAATCACCGGCGCGGCATTGCCCAGCAGCGCGAGTACCTTGTCGTATTCGAGCATCGATGCCGCCGCCTCAAACCACAGTATGCTCGCCACAAACAGCCCGCCCATGCACAGGCCGTATACCATGCTCTCCAGATACACCGCGCGCATGCCAATACGGAACAGCTCCGTCGAGCCCGAGGCGCTAAACAGAGGATTGACCAGCGCGATAATCAAAATCACCGGCAGCTGCCAGCGAAGCGCCCCCAACGTGCGGGCAGCCCCACGCGTCGCAAATCCATACGCCAGCCCGCCCGCAAGTGACAGCGCAATCAGTACCGGCTGCATCGAGAACATGGTGAGCCCCAGCGTCAGCGCTATATAGAGTGCCGGCACAGCCGGATGCGACATCGAGAATGCCGCGACGGGCTCGCCGCCAAACTCCTCTCGTATGTTGTCCACGGGCACCCCCGTCCCCTCGCTCAAACAACAGCTCCGCAGCACCGCCAACGCCGCACGCACGCAGTGCAAACGCAACGCCGGCGGCGCAAGCCTCAACCGCCGCAAACCAATCGTTACGCGCTCGTCATATGCCTGCGGTATCATATTGCGCCGTGTATCGTTTCCAAACACACGTCTCTAATAACGTAACAGGAGATCACATGGACGCAACCGCAATTATCCTCGCCGCCGGCGAGGGCACCCGCATGAAGTCGAACCACTGCAAGGTTTCGCACAAGATCCTGGGCAAGCCCATGGTTCAGTGGATCGTCGACGCCACCATCAAGGCCGGCTGCAGCCGCGTCGTGGTCGTCATCGGCAGCCACGCCGACGAGATGCGCGCCCTCATCGATGGCGCCTACGCCAACAGCGCCACCAAGGTCGAGTGCGTCGAGCAGACCGAGCGCCTGGGCACCGGCCATGCCGTCAAGGTCGCGCTCGAGGCCTGCGGCATCACGCAAGGCCCCGTCGTCGTGCTCAACGGCGACCTGCCGCTCATCACCGCCGACACCGTCGCCAAGTTCGCACAGACCGTCGCCACCGGCGAGCTCGCCTGCACCGTCATGACCATGACCCCGCCCGATCCTTTTGGCTACGGCCGCATCAAGCTGGGCGCCGATGGTCAGATCGAGCGCATCATCGAGCAGAAGGACTGCACGCCCGAGCAGGCCGCCGAGCTACTCGAGTGCAACGCCGGCTGCTACGCCTTCGACGGCGCGCAGCTCGCCGCCCACATTGACGAGATCGGCAACGACAACGCGCAGGCCGAGTACTACCTGCCCGACATGCTCGAGATCCTCAAAGGCCATGGCCAGGCGGTCTCCATCTTCCACTGCGACGACTACCGCGATGGCCTGGGCGTCAACAGCCGCATCCAGCTCGCGCAGCTCACTGCCATCGCTCGCGACCGCATCAACGAGCACTGGATGGCCGAGGGCGTCACCTTCATCGACCCCACGCAGGCCTGGATCGGCCCCGACGCCGTCATCGGCCGCGACACCGTCGTGTGGCCGCAGACGCACCTGATCGGCCACGTCACCGTGGGCGAGGAGTGCCAGCTCGGCCCCAACAGCCGCCTCACCGACACCACCGTCGGCAGCGGCTGCACCATCGATGAGACCATCGCCATCGAGGCCGTCATCGAGAACGGCGTCGACTGCGGCCCGCGCGCCTACCTGCGCCCGGGCACTCACATGCTCGACGGCTCCAAAGCCGGCACGCACGTGGAGATCAAGAAGTCCACGATCGGCGAGGGCTCCAAGGTGCCGCATCTGTCCTACATCGGAGACACCACCATGGGCTCCGGCGTCAACGTGGGCGCGGGCTCCATCACCTGCAACTACGACGGCGTGCACAAGCACAAGACCGTCATCGGCAAGGACGCCTTCATCGGCTCCGGCACCATGATGGTCGCGCCCGCCCAGATCGGCGACGGCGCACTCGTGGCTGCAGGCTCCGTCATCACCGAGCCGGTCCCGGCAGACGCACTCGGCCTGGGCCGCGCCCGTCAGGTAAACATTGAGGGCTGGGCCGCCGATTACCGCCGCCGCCTGCACGAGGACGACGAGGTATAACGTTTTACCAAGCATCTAAGGAGCTGTTCCCATGGGGACGGCTCCTTTTTCTATGCTGACCTGCGCGACCGGATGAGTGGTCGGTTCGTGTCCGTTGACGGTAAAGACGTTATCAAGACTCGATAAACCCCGTCGCGCGGTTACAATGCAACAAGGCATCTATATGGCATTCGATATAAAGGAGAAGGGTAATGCCGATTAATGATCCCGAGAAGTCGGAGAATATGCGCAAGTCCATCCGCGTGTATTCCGGTTCCTCCAACCGTCCCCTCGCTCAGAAGATCGCTGAGTACCTTGGGGTCGAGCTTTCGGGCCTTACGCTAAAGCAGTTCGCCAACGGTGAGATTTACGCCCGCTACGACGAGACCGTCCGCGGCGCCGACGTCTTCCTGATTCAGTCCGTGGCCGGCGGCAACGTCAACGACATGCTCATGGAGCTGCTCATCGCCACCGACGCTGCCAAGCGCGCATCCGCCCGCTCCATCACCGCCGTCATCACCCACTACGGTTATGCCCGCCAGGACCGCAAGGCCGGCCCGCGCGAGCCCATCACCGCCCGCCTCGTCGCCAACCTGCTCGAGCGCGCCGGCGTCAACCGCATCATCACCCTCGACCTGCACCAGGGCCAGATCCAGGGCTTCTTCGATATCCCGGTTAACCACCTGTCCGCACTGCCGCTGTTTGGCCAGTACTACAACGACATGCACTTCGACACCGACAACCTGGTTGTCGTCTCCCCCGACGTGGGTCGTGCCAAAGCCGCCAAGAAGCTGTCCGACATGCTCGGCTGCAGCCTCGCCATCGCCCACAAGGCCGTCCGCGCCACAACGCCGCCGAGGTCATGGGCATCATCGGTGATATCAAGGGCAAGACCTGCATCATCAATGACGACATGATCGACACCGCTGGCACCCTGTGCGCCAACGTCAAGGAGCTCAAGGCTATGGGCGCCGGCGACATCTACGTCTGCGCCACCCACGGCATCTTCTCCGGTCCGGCCATCGAGCGCCTGAACGATGCCCCCATCGTCGAGTGCGTCGTCACCGACGCCATCCCCGTCGAGGTCGGCGGCAAGATCAAGACTATCTCGGTCGCCGAGGAGTTCGCTCAGGCCATCTCCGCCGTTTACCACGAGGAGCCCGTCTCCACGCTCGTCGGCGGCGACTTCGCACTGTAATCCAACGCGCATCGCATCATCTTTGATGCTTTTAAAGGGTCGGAAGCTCGCTTCCGACCCTTTTTCTATCCCTCGCCAACCTTCCCTGGACAATTAGTTCAGATACGTATTTTTTTAAAGCCCCAAAGGGCCGTTCGGAGCGTTCTGAGCTCCCCGGCGGATGCCATGCCGCCCAATGCTCATCGTTTTCGAGTACAACCGCCGCATATTTACCCTCAAATCGCCCTCGAAGCCCCTTAGGAACGCCTCGAACGCCCGCCGCCTTATACGTATCTGAACTAACTGTCCAGTAGCTATCGTCAACCTTCGCGGCAGAGCTCAATTTCCTGCAATCCCCTCAACCGATTCCACCGATTTCATAACACCCAGCCGTTCATGGCGCGCAGCGCCCCGCTGAGCGAAAAGAACGGTATGGCGGTCGCATTCTGCCGCCAACTTAGTACGTTATAGCTATGACGACCGTGATTTCACATCTCTCCGCCCTCCGCGCAATTCGTCGCGCACGACGGGCGTACTCTGCCCTACCCTGGGACTCCGTTGATAGTGAACAGCAAGCACAGGCCTTGGCTAGCTGCATTCCCAATAATGACGCGATAGACTTTGGCGCACTTTCGATACTCGATGCCTGGAATGAAGATGATTCCGAACTGCTCGATCTTCTCGTTTCAAACGAAGACAACAGACGCCCCGACAAGCGACTTCTTCAGCATATTCTCTCCGCTCCGCTTCCTGAAGGTGCAATTATGCACGTCGAGGCCGACATCTACGCAACGTCTCCTGCCATGACAGCCATGCTTTGTTCCAAAAATGAATCAGTCGCCAAAACCTTGATGCTTCTCATGGAACTGCTCGGAACCTACTCCCTTCCTCCCGGGGCAACATACCCCATTGCCTATGACGACATCTGGCCCAAGGGCGATGGCTACGAAGCGATGGACGACCTCGATTGCCGGGGCGACCAGTCGGCGGCCGAACAGCAGACCGAAACCCGCTACGAACAGGCGCACTACAAATGCGAGCCTGCCACAACCATAAATGAGCTCGAGGCAGCCGCACAGTTTGCCAAAAGTAGCTCCTACGCCTCGTTTCGCACGGCAGTCAATCTCGCCCGACCCGGATCTGCATCCCCAGCTGAATCCCTAATGTTTGCCGTTCTCGGAGCGCCCATGCGCTTTGGCGGATTCGGATGTTGCAGCCTGCCCATGGGAGGCCTGCTACTCAACCATCGAATTGACTTCGACACTCTTGCGGTCAACATGTCCTCCGGCATCCCCTATGCCATCTGCGACTTATATTGCCCAGCTGCAGGAATCGACAACGAATACAACGGAATTGGGCATGAGCTTCAAAATGCTCGCATCCACGATGGCAATCGCAACAATGGCCTTAAAGCCATGGGTATCCACGTCCTGGTTATCAATCGCGACCAAATGAAAGACCTTGTTGCGCTCGAAGCCTTCGCCCAGACGATGCATCGACTTGCTGGGGTTCGGTTCCGCTATCGCATCAAGGGTTATCGCAAACGTCAGGCCGCTTGGCTCAACGCTCTGCGGGCCGGAATCGGCCTCGCGCCGGTCTAAACGGCGAATCACCCGTGCGCCGTCGAGCAGGGCTGGACAGTTAGTTCAAATACGTATAAATGGACACATTGAATTAGACTGTTTTGCAGTTATCTCTATACCATTCGCCCTATTTGAAGGCAGGGTAGACTTCAAAACAGCGTCATATGGACCAACTAAAGCTCCAAAACAACGTATCGGCATCGAATTAAGCACTTCGAGTCCTCAGAACTTATACGTATCTGAACTAACTGTCCGCCTCGGATTTTGACGGCCGTCCAAACGCCCCCAAACAACCTCAATTGCCCTCCATTTGACAGCGGCAACAGGGTCGCTCACCATAGCAGGCGACAAATCAACGAAAGGATGAACATGGCAGCTGCACAGCCGCTTAAGATTCGCATGGTTGCCGGACTTGGCAACCCGGGCGATGAGTATGCCGAGACCCGCCACAACGCCGGCTTTAAGGCGATCGACGAGCTGGCCCGTCAGGCCGGCGTCACGTACTGGAAAAACCAGGCCGGCGCCGAGGTCGCGCTCATCAATATCAACGATGCCGAGGAAGAGGGCGGCAAGCGCCAGATTGTGTTGGTCAAGCCGCAGTCGTACATGAACACCTCGGGCGGCCCCATCTCCAAGCTCTGCCGCGAGTACAAAATCAAGGCCGAGGAGCTGCTCGTCATCCACGACGAGCTCGACATTCCCGCCGGCGACGTGCGCGTCAAGGTGGGCGGAGGCCATGCCGGTCACAACGGCCTGCGCTCCATCATCGACAAGATGGCAGCCGCGACTTTAGCCGCATCCGCACCGGCATCGGCAACCCTCCCGGCAAGATGGCCGTGGCCGACTACGTGCTCAAGCAGCTGCGCGCCCGCGAGGCCGAGGATTTCCAGGACACCTGCGCCCGCGCGGCCGACGCCGCCGGCCTGGCGATCGTGCACGGCGTGGTCTATGCCCGCGACCATGTCAACGGTGCCGCCTCCGCCAACGGCAAGCACTAAAACCTACCATTTAGGGACAGGTTTCTTTTGGCAGGTTTTATCTGCGGAAACGCCACAGTGGCGGCTCCGCAATAAACCCTGCGCCGCCATACATATGCAATGCCTCAAAAGGAGCCGGCCTCACCAAAGCGCGAAGCCGGCTCCTTTTGCCGTTTTGCCTGATAAAACCGACCAAAATAAACCTGTCCCTTTTTGGCAGGCCAGACGGGATAAACCCTTTTCCCACCTGCCGAAGATACACGTAAGTGACATGCCCATGAGGGTATAATTTGCACCGTATGTCTGCACATCGCCTGTGCGCGTACGGTTTTACTCGGGCTACCGTCCATTTCCGTGGAGGCACGGTTCGGTCGCCCTAACAAGAGAGGGGTTCTATGTATAAGATCCTGGAGAAGACGCAGTTCTCTGAGAAGGTGTTCAAGTTCCGCATCGAGGCGCCCGCAATCGCCAAGCATGCGCACGCTGGACAGTTCCTCATGGTTCGCGCCAACGAGACGGGCGAGCGCGTCCCGTTTACCCTGGCCGGCTGGAACGGTGACGAGGGCTGGGTCGAGTTCATCTTCATGGTGATCGGCAAGACCACCGAGATGCTTTCCACCTACGAGGCCGGCGA
The DNA here is from genome assembly GCA_027669365.1 of Coriobacteriaceae bacterium AM49-12. Classification (GTDB taxonomy): domain Bacteria; phylum Actinomycetota; class Coriobacteriia; order Coriobacteriales; family Coriobacteriaceae; genus Collinsella. The sequence continues at coordinate 18,072 of JAQEDL010000025.1, forward strand.
GTCGCTGCGCGACGTCGTGGGCCCGCTGGGCGTTCCCACCGAGATGGCCGAGGGCCCCTGCGCCGTCATTGGCGGCGGCGTCGGCCTGGCAATTGCCTTCCCGGTCGCCAAGCACCTGGTCGAGACCGGCCACGAGGTGCACGCCATCATGGGCGCCCGCACCAAGGACCTCCTGCTCATGGAGGACCAGTTCCGCGAGCTGCTCGACGAGGACCACATCCACATCACCACCGACGACGGCTCCTACGGCGAGCAGGGCGTTGTCACCGCTCCGCTGGAGCGCCTGCTGCAGGACAAGGCCGTGAGCCAGGTCTTCTGCGTCGGCCCCGTTCCGATGATGAAGTTCTCGACCCTCACCGCCCAGAAGTACGACACCCCCATCACCGCGTCGCTCAACCCCATCATGGTTGACGGCACCGGCATGTGTGGCTGCTGCCGCGTCGAGGTGGGCGGCGTGACCAAGTTCGCTTGCGTCGACGGCCCCGACTTCGATGCCACCCTGGTCGACTGGGATGACCTTCGTGCCCGCCAGGCCGCTTATCGTTCCGAAGAGGGCGCGTCCCTCAAGGCCTATGAGGAAAAGAGCTGCGCATGCCACTAGTTAACGGTCGTTTCGTTGCCGATATGAAGTCGCCCCGCACCCCCGATAACGAGGAGCCGGCTGCCGAGCGCGCCTGCGACTTCCGCCCCGTCGACAAGGGCTTCACCGAGGAGATGGCGCTGGCCGAGGCCGAGCGCTGCCTCAACTGCAAGAAGCCGTTCTGTGTTGAGGCTGCCCCGTCAACATCAACATCCCCCGCTTTATCGAGCAGATCCGCGCGAAGGACTTCGGCGGCGCCCTCGATACCATCCGCGAGGACTCCATGCTTCCCGCCATCTGCGGCCGCGTCTGCCCGCAGGAGAACCAGTGCGAGGGCAAGTGCATCCGTGGCAAGAAGTCCGAGCCCGTGGCCATCGGCCAGCTCGAGCGCTTCCTGGGTGACCGCCCCGAGCTCGCCTCCACGCCCAAGATGGCCCCCAAGAACGGCAAGAAGGTCGCCGTCGTCGGTTCCGGCCCGTCCGGCATCACCTGCGCCGGCGAGCTCGCCCGCAACGGCTTTGACGTCACCGTCTTCGAGCCTTCTTCACCGGCGGCGGCGTGCTGGTCTACGGCATCCCCGAGTTCCGTCTGCCCAAGGCGGTCGTCAAGCGCGAGATTGACGGCCTAGAGGACATGGGCGTTAAGTTTGAGTACAACTCCGTCGTGGGCAACATGGCCACGGCCGAGGAGCTGTTCGAGCAGGGCTTTGACGCCATCTACGTGGCGACCGGCGCTGGCCTGCCCAAGTTCCTCAACGTCCCCGGCGAGAACCTGCCCAACGTCTTCTTCGCTAACGAGTACCTCACCCGCGTGAACCTGATGAAGGCCAACAAGTTCCCCGAGTACGACACCCCCACCAAGCACGGCAAGAACGTCGTTGTCTTTGGTGGCGGCAACGTGGCTATGGACGCCGTCCGTACCGCCAAGCGTCTGGGCGCCGAGCACGCCATCATCGCCTACCGTCGTACCGAGGACGAGATGCCCTGCCGTCGCGCCGAGCTGCACCATGCTAAGGCCGAGGGCGTCGAGGTTCTGCCGCTCGTCTCCCCGCTCGAGTTTGTCGCTGGCGAGGACGGCTCCGTGTGCGCCGTCAAGGTCCAGAAGATGGAACTCGGCGAGCCCGACGAGTCCGGCCGTCGTCGCCCGGTGCCCATCGAGGGCGCCATAGAGGAGATCCCCTGCGACGTCGCGATTTCGGCTATCGGCACCAACGCCAACCCCTTCGCAAAGAAGATCGGCGGCAAGATGGAGCTCAACAAGTGGGGCTACATCGTCGCCGACGAGGAGACCGGCCAGACCACCGATCCCCGCATCTGGGCCGGCGGCGACATCGTCACCGGTGCCGCTACGGTCATTCTGGCGATGGGCGCCGGCAAGAAGGCCGCTGCCTCCATCACCAAGAGCCTGCTGGGCGAGTAATCACCCTCAGCGCTAGCCATTAAACGGCAAAGTCCCCGTCGAGCACACGCCCGGCGGGGACTTTTTCTATGCCGGCCAACCCATCACCACAAAGGTGCCTGTCCCCTTTGTGGTGGTTTGGGACTTGCCTGGTCGTTTTGTCTCGATCTGTAACAGTTAGAGGCCAAATTCCTCGCTACATGTTACAGATCGAGACGTTAGGTTGGCGGCCATTCGGTTCATCTAAATCTGTAACATCTAGGGCCGTTTTGGACGGTCAGGTGTTACAGATTTAGATTTTGCCGAAGCCGAGGATGGGCGCTGTCGCCAAAAACCTAGCGCTTGCGGCGCTTGGTCGCGGCAACACCGGCGGCGGCAACGGTTGCGCCGGCGATACCCAGGGCGGCGACCGTCATCGCAGTGGCGTCTCCCGTGTTGACGAGCGCAGCGTTATCGGACTTCTTGCCGTTCTTGCCCTTACCCTTGGACTTGTCCGTCGTCACCGTTGTCGTCGTCGAAGTCGAACCACCCGCAGGAACCCCGGTACCGCCAGAGCCATCCGCACCGCCACCCTGCTCGCCGCTGCCAGGCGTCGGCTTGGGTTCCGGCTTGGGCTCGGGCTCCGGCCCGGGCTCCGGCTTGGGCTCAGGCACCGCCTCATCGGTCACCGTAATCGTAATGTTCAAGCGCTCCGAATACTCGCTGTACGACATGCCGGGACGCTGCGCCGCAATGCGCACATACATGTTGCTATCAAGCACAATAGGCTCGGTGTACTTTACGCGGCCTTCGTCACGGCAGGGGCAGGTGTCGTTGGTGGTGTACCAAATGGTCGCGCCATCCTCCGCCGAAAGCTCCAGCTTCGTGCCCTTGGGCACCGTAATGTAGTTCTCCTTGGGCGACCATGCACCAAACGTCGTCGCACCAATCGTCGCCACCGGTCGCGCCGGTCGCACTGCCTCGGCAGACACGCGAACGTCGACCTGCTTGGACAGCGCCGTGCCGTCCACCGTCGCCGTCAACGTCGTCAAGCCGGGCAGGGCACCGTGCAACATAAACGTCGCCGCGCCGTCCTCGCCCGTCACGGCCTGGGTGGCATCGACAGAGCAGATAGCCGAGGATTCCAGCCCAACACTAACCTTGGCGCCCGCAAACGGCTTGCCCGCCTTATCGGTCACGTGTGCCACCAGCTCAAAGTCGCCGCCCTCAAGCATGGTCACAGCTTGTTCCACGTTGAGCTTGAGCTTGTCGGCACGAACGCCCACGGCAAGCTCGCCACTTGCCCAGCGTGCCATGGCCGTGCCGGCGTAGTTCCGAGCACCGTCGAGCTCAAACGACACCGTCGAGCCCGCCTCACACGCATCGGCATAGCGAATACGCAGCACGCGCGACAGCGGCCTGCCATTGGGATCGTCCTGCTTGTCGAGCCACGTATACGTCACGTCGCCCAAGCCCTGCGCGCACAATGCGACCAGGGCATCGTCACTCGCATCCATATACTGCGTAAACTCAACCTCGACGCAATCGGTATAGGCATGGACCGAAGCTACCTCGGGCGCCGCCGTCGACACCAAACCAATGTTCACCTCAGTCTGAATCGGCGGCACGCGCAGCCAAGCCGAACGCGCCTCCTCATACCCGTCCTTGGTCACGCGCACCTGATACCATCCGGTCGGCGTATTCCAGTTGTACGCACCGTCCGCACCCGTTGCAAGCGGATTGTCCTGCTCATACTCCTCGGCATCCCAACGCGTGGCATTGGTGCCGGCCGCATCGTCGGCGCTCCACAGCTCAACCGTCGCACCCTTGACCGTATTGGACAGCAGGCCCTCGTACACCACGCCCGCAGGTCGGGTGCAGCCTTGGCGGCCACATGGCGGTAACGCGCCTCGAAGATCGACTGCATCTTCTCGTCCGAGATCAAGCCGTCCTTGTTGGCGTTATAGACTCAGCATCGGTCAGCTCACCCCAGTTGACCGTAATACGATTCTGGCACGCGCGCTCCACCTGCTCACAGGCGACATCGTAGGCGCACTCGGCATTGGTCAACTTAATCGCGCGCTCCGAGCCCACACTCGTCGAAGCCGCGTCATAGGCAGCGCCCACCACGGTACCCGCCGAACCGGCCGTCAGCACGCCGGCGATTGTCATAATGGAGCCCACCGCCACATCGGTGCTATCGTGGCAGAGCTGGCGATACAGCAGATCCTCAAACGCACGCGCCTTCTCCATGGCGTCGCGCAGCGCGTAAATGCACTTCCAGTCGTCCTCGGTCTTCTCGGGCTTGGCAAGCAAGCGCGTATGCTGAAGCTCATAGCCCTCGCGCTCGCCCTTCACCTTCTGCATACGGACGTTCACGTTCTCCCAGTTCTTGCTGGCATCGTTCACGCCGTAAATGCCGGTAAAGATGCCGATGCCCTGGGTCGCCGCGGGAAACGCCTGGCCGGCCGCCTTCCACGCATCGGTCTTAAAGACCTGTCCGAACATCTCGCACTCGATCTTATAGCTCTTGAGCGAACGGATCGTGCGGATGAGCTTCATATGGGCGCTCACGTCGCCGTTGCGCTTCCAGGCCATGAGCCATCCGCGAATCGTAGAGTTATTGAGGCTGTGGACTACGTTCCAGTTATCGTACAGATTGTCCAAAATGTCGCATTGCATGGCGATCGAGTTAAACAGCAGCGCCTGGTTTTTGTTGTTATTGGAGTTCTCGATAAACTCGGACTCGATATAGGCCGTCTGCTCGCCATCGGGCGCGGCGACCTTAAAGCCCTTGACGGTATCGTCGTCAGCCGCCTTGTAGCTCAGCGAGCTGCCGAGCGCCTGGCCCAAATCGTTAAACCCGCTCGTCGACTGGCCGTTGTACTCGCTGGCCTTAATGCCCGCACACTTGTTGAGCGCCGCAGCGGTTGCGTCATTCCAGCTTCCATATTGGTTGAGCTGGCCGATACCCATCGACTGGCCCACCAGATTCTCGGCCTGCTGGGCAATAAACTCCGCTCGCGATGCATGGTCAACAAGCTCCTTGAGCGCCGCCGCGTCCGCCGCGCTTGCACCCTGAGCCGACGCGAGTTCCTGGTACCAATCCTCACCGGTGCCGTACGCGTCCTCAAAGATCATCTTGTCCACGTTGACGCCATAGCTGTCGCCCTGCTTGGTCAGCAGCGCCGACGAGCCACCAACCGCAGCCTTAAGCTCGGCGGCAAACTGCGCCGCCTCGTCGTTGCCAGCATCATCACCCTCGCCTTCGCGGGCAGCAGGAGCACGGCAAACCTTACGCGCGTTGCCGCCCTCGTCCTTGCCGCCCTTCTCCTCCTCGGCAAACGCATCGGCGACCATCTGGTCAATCGCGTCGTTAAAGGCCTCGTCGACATCATTAAACGAGTTATCCATCATATACTCGTGCCACTGCTGCACGGCATTCGAGAACTCCTGCTGGCGCTCCTCGGCCGCGGCGGAATGCTTTTTGGCCGAAGCTTTGGCGTCAAAACTCAGCATGGTCATAAGCTGAGCATTGGAGATGCGGTAGGTCTGCGGCATAAAGATTTGCTCAAAGTTGCCGCAGTTCACATAGGTCGAGTCATTCGCCTTGTTAAACTCATCGAGCAGCTTAAGGTAACCCTCGTCCACATACTCCGCCACATAGCGAACATGGGTGCCCTCGCGCGACTTTTGAGCCAGAGGAATCGTCACCGTCTTGCCATCCACGCAGTCCACGTACAGGTCGAGCGTGTCGGCGGCCTCTTCGTTTCCCACCTCGAGCGTGATGTCAAAGGTCCAGTAGGCGTTCTTCTTTTGTGGCAGATGATGGAAGGTCCACAGGCTCTTGCCGGTGTCCTTACCGTCCTTGACCAAGTTTTGCGTACCGCCACGATACGTCACATCAAAGTTCCAGACCGAAGCGCCCGGAACATAGCGCACATAATTGCGAGCCGTCACCTCTGCGGCAGCGGCGGCGACGTCGGTCGAGCCACGCGCGCCTCGAGCGTCACGCGCTCGGCGGCAAGCGTATCCTGCGGCAGCTCGTATTCAATCTTGGCACGGCCGAGTTTATTGGTCTTGCCGGTGTACTTTGCAGCCGAGCGCCCGCGCCCACGGTAAGCTGCACGCTTTTGCCGGGCGCTGCGTATACGTAGGCCACATTGCCCAGCAGGCTGTGAACGTCGGTGTTGTCGACCTCGATGCGCGATCCGCTAACCTCGAGTGTGGTGCTTCCCAGCGGCAATGTCACCTCGCCCAGCGTAATGAGCGGCGAGACGGCATAGATGCCCGCGGCCTTAGGCTTAAAGCGCACAAACACATCGGCGCCCGCACTCTTCTTCATATCGAGAACGAGGTTGTCGCCCTCCCACGTCGCGTCAGTCCACCATGTATGGGAGCTATCACCGGGGTCGCGAGAGCCTGCGGACACATCCTCGACGGCATCCTTGGCCAGCGGAATCTCAATCTTGGCAGCCTGGCTGTCCTTGAGCTCGTAATGAATGCGCAGCTCGGTCTCCACGCCAACGACCGCGGACGAATCAGCGATAACCGAGCCCGCCGTCAGCCCACGCTCGGCACGATACGTCTCCACGTCAAACGTGGGGACGTCGAGCGTCACGTCGAGCTGTTTGCCGTCCTCAATCTTCACCTGCTTTTGCGCGATATGCTTACCCACGGTCAGCCCTAGGCGGCTAAACGTGGAATAGCTCGTCGCTTGGATGTCGTAGCTCGTCTTGTTAAAGGCGACGATGGTGTACGAACCGGCCTTAAGGCGCGGCGTCTCGGCCTTCATGATAGGCGTGGTGCCATCGTCTTCGTAACCCATCAAATAGGTGACACCGTCGGCTACGAGCTTGCCGTCGGACGTACGGAACACCAGCACGCGGTTGGCGCCTGGTAGTCGCCCTTGGTCGTGACCGTCGCCGTGCCCCAAGGCTTCAAGTCGATATCGAGCTTGCCGGCCGAGGGCTTCACCGTCGCCGTCGCCCCACCCAGCCTGAGGCTGTCTTTGGGCTCGAGCGTTATCTCCAGATCCTGGTCCGCGTCGGCAATGGCCTGCGACACCACGAGTGCTGTGCCCTGGATACGGAAGTCGTTTTCTTTGTCACCCTTGGCAGGCTTAAGCGTCTTGCCGCCGCTCTTCACCGTCAGATCGATGTTATCGAGACTATTGAGCTCAATGCGTTCGGTCTTATCCTGGCCCACAATCGGTTCAAGATAGCCCACGTTGAGTTCAATCGCGCGCGAGGCCGGAATCTTGGTAAAGTCCCCCGCCTTAATCTCTCCGATATTCCATGTGCCCGTCATCTGGTCGCCCGGGCGCGCCAGCACCATGTCATAGTAACCGCTGAGCGAAATGCGCAGGGTGGCTGCTGTCTTGGAGAGAGCGTCCGCTGTAAAGCTGCCGTCATCGCCAACCGCCAGCGGCGTGGACTGCCCCGCCTGCACGAGTGTAGCCGTCGCGCTCTGGGGAAGTTTGCCCGTCACCTGGGCCGCCTCGCCCATCCACTCAAACGTGTAAGCAGGCTTCGAGGAATCGACGGAGTCCTTGCGATCGGCCACGGCATCGGCAAGCTTTTTGACCATCGAGGGGTTGCCAGCCGAATCGGTCGCATAGGCATAGATGATCTGGCCTTCACTAAAGGGAATCGCATACGTTACGCCATCGATTGTCACGCGCTCATTATAGTCGCCCGGATATCCCGCCTCACCAAACTGAAGATCGGGGTTCATCACGCGCAGGACAACGGCATTATGGTTCGTCTCGTTTCCGTATCTCGTGTTCTCAAAAGCTCCCCACTCTATCATTTCCACGCTTTTGGGTAGCACAATCTCTTTGCCGGCAATCGCAGGATCAAGAGAGGCGAACGCGAGCGCCCCGATAGATTTGACACCATCGCCAATCGTCACCGACGACACAAAGGAGCACCCGTCAAAGGCATGTTGCTCAATCCGCTCCACCGTGCCCGGCACATCGATCTGCGTAAAGGTGAGTACCGTTGTGTCCGAGACATAGAACTGTGGCACGCCGCAATAGGCGAATGCAAGATAGTCGATAGTTTTGACCGAAGGCGGCAGCGTTGCCACCACATTGTCGTCAAGTTGTTCACATTCCTTAAAGGCCTGCTCGGGAATCGTGGTAAAGGCCGCGTTGTTGGGCCAGGTTACCGTTTGGAGCGTCTTGCTTTTGTAGAATGCATAGCTCTTGAGCTCCTCGACCGAATCGGGCAGTGCGATCTCTTTGATGCTGCTGCCGCCCAAGCCGCCAACCGAGCGGACATGCGAATTCGAAGCGAAGGTGATCGATGTGAGCGCAGCGCTTCCCATACCCGTAAGGCTTACGACATTTTTGTCGTCGATGGTCGAGGGCACCTCCAACGTGGTAATGCCCGCGTCGCCATACTCGATAGAAATTTCGTTGGTGAGGCTATCAATCGAGAAGTAGTACTGCGCGGGGGTCTGCTCGCCGGCCACGTAGCCATCGTCGTATTCGCCCTTTACGCCCGTGGCGCCCTTCGAGGTTGCCCAGAGTTCAAGCTCCTCGTTCCAGGTTGCCTCGGTGCCGGAAGCCTCCTCTTGCTTCTGCTGCTCGGCGAGTTCCTTGCCCTCGACAAGATCGGTGGCAAGCGTACCCGCAGGTGTGCTCTCGGTCTGCCCGGCGCCCGTCAGGCCCGCCGCCGATGCAATCTCGGAGTCCGGGGGCGTAGGGGTGTCACCGGTATCGAGCACTGTGGGGTCGGCGGCGTCGGCATCGGGCGCGGGGTCGGCGGCGTTGGCGGCATCGGCATCGGGCGCGGCGTCGGCGGGGTCGACGGCGTCTACTTGGTCGACATCCGTCTGCACAAAGGTGCTATCGGTGGTGAGCACCTCAGCAAACGCGCCCACAGGCAACGAGCCCGTCACCATAGTGAGGGTCACCGCGGCAATGGTCAGGCGGCGGCAAAGCGCTCGAACAGTAGTCCACCTCATGGTCGTTCCTTTCCTGCAAACCAAAAGTCATCCAGCGTAATCGTTGTCCAAAAACAAAGCGAACGGTAGGTTCATATATACGAACCTACCGTTCTACCTGCGCAAACCACCACAAAAGGGACAGGCGCCTTTGTGGCGGTTCTGGACTTGGCCGGCCAGTTTGTCTCGATCTGTAACAGTTAGAGGTCAAATTCCCCGCTTGGTGTTACAGATCGAGACATTAGATTGGCGGCCATTCGGTTCATCTCAATCTGTAACATCTAGAGCCGTTTTGGGCAGTTTGGTGTTACAGATTGAGATTTTGCTGAGGCCGAGAACGAGAGCCGTCACCCAGCTCTAATGCTTGCGGCGCTTGGTCGCGGCGAGGCCGGCGGCGGCTACGGTTGCGCCGGCGACGCCTAGGGCGGCGACCGTCATCGCGGTGGTATCCCCCGTGGTAGCCAGGACAGCATCGCCCTTCTTGGCCTGCGTGGTTTTCTCAACCGTCTTGGTCGTGGCGGTTGTCGTGGCCGGCTTGGCCGCGGGCTTCACCTCGGGCTTGGTCTCAGGCTTAACCTCAGGCTGCGGCGTCGGCTTGGGATCCGGCGTAGGCTGCGGATCGGGGGTCGGCGTGGCTTCGGGCGTAAACGTCAAATCGGTGTTGAGCCACAGGGTGTAGATCCAGCCGCTCTCGGGATCAACTACACTCGCTTCGCCCACCTGGTAGCCGCACTCCTGACCGTTGATCACCAGCTTGGTGTCGGGCGTGAAGTAGAAGCCGCGCGCGGGCTTGAGGTAGATACCGTAGCGATAGGCCACGCCGGGCTTAAAGGCGTCGATGTGGTTCGTGATGTTCTGATCCCAGAACTTCTGAGAGTTCACTTCGCTGCCATCGCTACCCGTCCAGAACTCACACTGAGGAAGGGAGTTGGAGCCCGTCGGAACATTCGCCGTAAAGACCGGCTTATCGCCAGCCTTGAAGGTGGTCGTAGCACCGTTGATCTCGATAACGTCGATGGCACGCCATTCGTCGATCGGCTGCTCGCACAGCATATTGTCAGCGTTTGGCGCGAAAACGCCGTTGACGGTCTTGATGTGGTGCGCCCAATGGCCGTTGACGTACATCATGCAGTCATTGCCCACGGTATTGTCGCCCTTGAGCCTCAGCTCAACGGAATACATGTAGAACTTACCCTCTTCGAAGTGGTCAATCTTCTTCATGCCCGGCGCATACTTTGCGGGGTCGGAATACCAGAAGGCAACGGGTACCGACTCCCCGGATTCCATATCGAGCTCCATTTCCTCCCAACACTCATAGGCGATCTCGTACTTGTCGGCATCGGCAGCGGGGACCGTCGCGGTCGCGCGCGGCGCCTCGCCGGGCGCGTAGTCGGTCTTCACGTCGTTGACGTTTAGATTCTCAAGAGCTTCGTTTTCCGACGAAGCAGGCATCGTGATTGTTTTAATGGCAGGGACATACAGGAATTCTCCGCTTAGACTCGACTTTACGGTTTCCCCGTTTACGGTAACAACGGTTTCATCGCTGAAGGAATATCCGTCTTTTGGCTTCAGCATAAGAGAATACACGTACTCTTTCCCGCTTTTAAACTTTGTAATAGTCGGCAGGGAACCATGTGAGCCGTTATCGGAATACCAGGCAGCAACGGGTTCGTTGTTTTCAAATTCCTGCCAGCATTCATAAGCGATTTCGTATTTATCTGCATCGTAGTTAGGGACACCTGCCGTCGCCTGCGGACCAGTATCCAGCTGCCAATTGAAGTTCGTATTCTGAACATTGGCAAAGGAGATGGATTCCGATTCTGATTCCGCTGCCGGGATAACAAGGCACGCCCTCTCGTAGACATGGGTGCGGGTGTAGTAGTCATCCCGGATCTCGTTAATAGTGGGTTTCCCGGTCGCCTCGGTGTCTCCTTTAAAGGCGTCGTCCGGATCACCGATGATGATATTCCCGGGCTCTGTACCCGTATACGTAAGCTTGGATCCATCATAGGTGGTCGTCATCTTGGACTTATTCTCCTTGTACTCCGTAAAGTACTTCTGTTCCTCCTTCTGTCTCTGAATCTTGCTGATATCCAGGGTAAGCGTTGTTTTATTGCTCGCACTGTCATACGCCGCATGGACGCTCAAGTCCCCCAGGCCGATAAAAGTCAAAGCGCTACCATCGAGAGCAGACTGGTCTCCATCTACAAGGGCAATCCCCTTCACATACTCAATCGTTTCTTCTTTCTTGATGTCGGTGTAATTGTTCCGCACCGTAATATTGACCCTAACGCCGCTGCCGCCAACAACATCGGTCACACCGCAGGGCATGATGGCGTTACTCGCCGGCATGGCGGCGGTGTCGTCGCCAGAAGCGTTTTGCCCAGCGAGCGCGAACCGCTAGACTCATTGGCGGCATCGGCTGGGATTGTCTGCTGAGGCTCAACGGTGGCTTGTACCGTCGGAGCAGCATCGGTTGCAGGCGCGGTCGAAGCAGCTGGTGCGGTCGTTGCAGCCGTATCCTCCGCAACCGTCGGCGTCACCGGAGCCGCGGCAACCTCGCCCATCGCAGCGACGGAATCGTCACATTCGGTCGCAAGCGCCACGCTCGGCAGCAGCAGCTGGCCGACCATAAGCGCACACGCGCCAGCGCAAGCGATTTTGGCACCCACACAACGCCAAGTACCGTGAACCAGCGAGCAGGTACGCTCGCGTTGGGTTTGCTTGTCAAAGTGGTTTCCGTACATAACGGCCTCCTTGGTCGATGGGCCATACCACCACAAAGGTGCCTGTCCCCTTTGCGGTGATTCTGTACCACCAAGATGTGTCAAATGACTCCGTATGCCTAGGTTCGTAGATGTGAACCCAGGCCTCTACCTGCGGTTTAAGTCAATATGATTTCGCCATCGCCACACTCGTCCCGGGAACGCTACAATCGAGGACACGATTATTCGTCCACCCAAAGGACCGTCCTTGAACCTGAGCAGGCCTAAAATCAACGCGCTTCTGGCACTTGCGCTCTTTACCTTTGTCTTTCTTGCCGCCGAGTTTCGATTCGACATCAATGTCGGGCTACTCACCGGCGCCGAACGCGTTGTGCTCGCACAGGGCTTTATCCTGGGCGCCAGCGTGATCGGCTTTATCGGATATGCGCCGCTGCTCGGGCTCGCACAGCGCAAAGGCCGGCCTCAGGCAGTTGTCAGCGCCGCCGTCCCCATCGCCATCTTGGGGTTGACTCAGATTCAGTCCCCCACGAGCCCGCTTGCGCTCGAGATTCTGGGATGCCTCGCATTCCTCGGACTCGGCCTACTGGGCGGCGCGGCACACCATGCCTTCGCAACGACATTCCAAGACGATCCCAAGCTCGCCACCGGTGCGGGAGCAGCCTATGCCGCGGGCATCCTGATGCAGTTCGCCATCAACCTGCTCAATTGCGGTGGCATCGTCGAGCTCATCATTCTTGGCGCGGCAACGATCGCCATCTCTGCCCTCAGCGTCGTTCCCCAAAAGGCTGCCGAGAGCTCCAGCCCCGCCATCAATCCCTTTGTTGAGCCATCGCACGCCCTTGCCAAGCAGGCGTGTTGGAGCATCGCGCTCGTCATGATTCTGGCCTGCTTGTTCTCGACCCTCGACAACGTGGTCACGCTCTCCAACGCCCACGGCACCATTGCCGTGCAAACATGGCCGCGCCTCTTTTTGGCGGCGAGCGGCCTTGCCGCCGGCATTATCTTTGATCTTGCCGAGCGTCGATACATGGGACTTGTCATGCTCGGCATCGCCGTGCTCTCGACCATTTCCATCCTGGCCGTGGAAGCCGGCGCCGATCCCAACCTGGGCCTTGTCGTCTTTTACCTGAGCTCGGCTTTTTCGTCACGTTCTTTACCGCCACGTTTACTCAGCTGGCACCGCGCATGCACGTGCCCGCCTTCTGGGCCGGCATGGGCCGTGCGGCCAATAACGTGTGCGCGTTCACCACGTCGGGCGTCTCGCTTGCGCTTGTGACCTCTGGCAACGTCGCCTCATCATGATTGGCGCGGTCGTGCTTCTCGTCGCCGCCTGCGCAGCATTCGTGGCAGCCGGCTTGTTCCGCCTGCCCCAAACCGAGCAGGAGCGCGAACATCAACAGCTTGCCGAGGAGGCGCTGGCAGCACCGAGTATCGAGGAGCAGCGTCAGGTCTTCATCACCGATCACGCTCTCACCCCGCGCGAAGTCGACGTGCTCATGGCCGTAACCCAGGACGAGCGCCCGCTCAAACAGGTCGCCGAGGAGCTTGGTATCTCGATGCGCATGGTACAGCGCCACCTGAGCTCCATTTATCAAAAGACCGACACGCAGACGCGCGCCGGTCTCACCAAGGCCTTTCCCTCGGCCTAAAACAAAAACCACCACAAAGGTGCCTGCCCCTTTGTGGTGGTTTTGGTCGGTTAGTCTTCGAGCTGGGCGACTTTGTAGCGGTAGGCAGCGGCGATAACGTCTTTGCAGCCCTCGCGGCCCAGCTTGGCGCGGTTGACGACGATGTCCTTACCGCTCGTCATCTTCCACTTGCCGGCGCTGTAGCGCTTGTAAAAAGCCTCACGCGCCTTCTGCTGTTGCTTGACCAGCTTGGCGCCCTTCTTTTTATTAAGGCCACGCTTCTTGCGCACAATCTCGACGCGATCCTCAAAGGGAGCGGTCACCAGCACGGCAATGTGGTTGGGGTTGTTGCGAAGCAGGTAATCGGACAGACGGCCTTCGATAATGCAGCTCTCGGTCTCGCCCAGGTCCAAAATCACCTGGCTCATCTTCTGGAACAACTTGTCCGAGTACGAACGCGCATCGTAGCGGTCGGGCAGAAACGCCATGTTCTCCACGGCCAGACGCTCGTCGTAGGCGGCCATCTTATCGAGCGACTCGCCCGCGCGCAGCGACGCACGCACCAGCAGCTCGTTGTCATACAGCGGAATCCCCAACTCGTCGGCAAGCATGCGACCAATCTCGTGGCCCTCGGCGCCAAAGTCGCGCGCGATGGTAATGACCACAGGATTCTTCTTATTCTCCAGATCGCTCATCGCGATTCCTTTCTCTATGTGACAAAGGGGCTGTCCCTTTGCCACATTCTACGCTGCCACCATTCGCCTCTGATATGCGCGAACCAGCAGCGAGATACCAAAGTTGAGCACAAAGTACATCGCAAACACCAGACCGTAGAGCATAAGCACCTGCGACAGATCGATCGCGTGGGCCATCACGACGTTTGCCGTGTACATGAGTTCGGCCACGTTAATGCCCGAAAGATACGAGCTGTCCTTGATGACGGTCGTGCACTGGCTAAACAGCGCCGGAATGATCGTCTTAAACGTCTGCGGCAGAATGATGTAGCGCATGGTGGCAAAGAAGCCAAAGCCCTGGCTCTGCGCTGCCTCAAACTGGCCGCGCGGAATCGAGTTGAGGCCGCCGCGCACAATCTCGGCCATAACAGCGCTGGTAAACAGCGTAAAGGCGATGGTCGAAATCACAATGTCCAGACCCTGCACCGTAAAGTAGATAAACAGGATCCACAGCAGGTTCGGCGTGCAGCGGAACAGCTCGATATAGGCGCTCACCAAAATACGGAATGGGCGGGGCGCATAGCTCTTAACGAGCGCCAGCACCGTGCCAAACATGAGCGAGAAAAAGATCGACAGCGCCGAGATCTCGATGGTCTTAACAAAGCCGCCCCAAATGTAGAGCAGGTTGGTCGCGTTGAAGATTTCCATGCGCTAGGCCTCCTCTACGTTGTCGAGCCCCAGCTCGGCCAGGCTCACGCCGCGCGGACGCTCCTTGGAGCGGCGCTCGAGCCACTGCACCAGCATGGCGAGCGGAAAGCAGATGATGAAGTACATAAGGCAGCAGACGATGTATCCCTGCAGGTAACCGTACAGACTCACAAAGTTGTCGGAACGGTACATAAGGTCGCCGCCGGCCACAAGCGCCAGCACCGACGTGTTCTTGACCAGGTTGAGCGCCTGGTTACACAGCGGCGGCAGAATGATCTTGAACGTCTGGGGCAGCACGATGTACCAGTAAGCCTGCGCACGGGTGAAGCCCTGGCTCTGGGCCGCCTCCATCTGACCGCGCGGAACCGCCTCGATACCGGTGCGGATGACCTCCGAGATATAGGCCGCGTGATACAGGCCCACGCCCAAGAAGCCCAACACGAACGGCGCAATGCGCACCGGCTGGTCGGCACCGGTTATGGCCTGCAAAAACTGCGGGCCGGCCATGTACATAAAGAGCACCTGCACGGGCAGCGGGGTGTTCTGGTAAAACTCCACGTACACGCGGCTGATGCCACGCAGCACCCGCGAACGGGTGGTAGAAAACACGCCCAGCAGCGTGCCCAGCACCAGCGACAGCAGCAGACCGGCAACGACCACCTGCAGCGTCACGCCAAAGCCCTCCCAGAAGGGCCCCATGTTTTGAAATGTCGTCGACCAACGGTCGGCGTCAAATAATCCTTCGAGCATTTGATTCCTTCCTTGGACGATGTGCCTATACAAGGCCCCAGGTCTTGACCTCTTGGTCGAGCCAGCCATCGGCCAGGCGATCGCAAATCACCTGATCGACCACGGCCGAAAGGTCGCAGCCCTTCTTGGTCGCCACGCCGTAGCCCTGCTCGCCAAACTTGACCTCGGGCTGCAGCAGCTCAACGGTCTCGTTCATGTAACCGGCCAGCGTGGAGCGATCCATGGCAAAGACGTCGATATTGCCGGCGTCGAGCGAGCTCTTGATGATGGGGTAGCCGCTAAAGGCCCTAAACTCGGGCTTGCAGCTAAAGCCGTTGTCCTTGATCATCTGCTCGATCAGGCCCTGCGTGGTGGCACCCTGGCTCACACCAATGACCTTGCCGTCCAAGTTCTCAATCGAGGTAAAGCCCGAACGCTTCTTGACCATGAGTCCAACGTAGTCGGTGCGGTACGGCGTCGAGAAATCCCAGCTCTTCTTGCGCTCGTCGGTGATGGTGTAGGTCGCCGCGACCACGTCGAGTTGGCCGTTATCGATCAGCGGGCCGCGCGTCTTGGGCGTTACGTCGGTAAACTCGACAAGCTCCTGGGCGCGGGCCTCTTTGTAGCTCACGCCAAAGACGGCAGCGGCGATCTGGTAGCACAAATCGACTTCCATGCCCTCAAAGCGACCCTTGGCGGTGTCGTAATAGCCGTAGCCGGGAACGTCTTTCTTAACGCCGGCATTCAGATGGCCACGCGACTTAATGGCCGCAAGCT
>JAQEDL010000026.1:0-33023 GCA_027669365.1 Coriobacteriaceae bacterium AM49-12
GGAAGGGGTGGGGAAAGGTGTTGAAAAATGGGGCGGTTCCCCATATTATTGATGACGTCGACAGGCGGGGTGGTTCCCCGCGTACGTGCCATCTGAGTAACCGAGGGGAGGGCGCACATGGGAATGACTGGTGCATACGAGCGCAATCTCGATGCAAAAGGTCGTCTGTCCCTGCCTGCACCCCTTCGCGAGGAGCTTGGAGAGCACGTTCGCGTGTTCAAAGCCCTGGATGTCGATGCTCTGTACGTGTTCTCTGCCGAGGCCTCGATAAGTGGGTCGAAGGACTCTTCGCGGGTCGTGAGGGCCACGAGGGTTTTAACCCGCGTGACATTAACGACCAGAAGCTCATGAGGGCGATCAACAAGCGCACCACGTCGATGGATGTGGACAGCGCCGGTCGTATCGGTCTTTCCGAGTCTCTCCGCAAGCAGGCGAACCTCGACCGCGAGGTCACGGTTGTGGGCAACTACGACCACCTTGAGGTTTGGGACCGCGCTACGGCCGATGAGGACGATGACGACGAGGCCCTGCTGGACCTCTTCTTCTCGTAAGGGCAAGGCACGAGTAACGGATGGAGCGTGGGATCTTGACACAAGAATATCGGCATGAACCTGTCATGCTCGGCGAAGTGCTTGAGTCGCTGCAGCTAAAGAGCGGCTCCGTCGTCTGCGACTGCACCCTTGGCGGTGCCGGCCATTCGGTAAAGATGGCCGCGCAGGTGGGGGAGACCGGCCTTTTGCTCGGCGTCGATCAGGACGACATGGCCCTCGAGGCCGCTGGCGCCCGTCTGGACCGCGAGGTTCCCGGCGTACCGCACCGGCTGCTGAAGGGCAACTTCGGCGACTTGGACGAGCTGCTTTGCTCGGCCGAGGTGCCGGGGTCGATGGCTTCCTGTTCGACTTGGGCGTTTCGTCGCCGCAACTCGATATCCCTGGGAGGGGCTTTTCGTACAACGAGGACGCCCCATTGGACATGCGGATGGATCCGGGTAACAACACCTTAAACGCAGCTGAGGTCATCAACACCTATAACGAACACGACCTCGCCCGGATTCTACGCGTCTACGGCGAAGAGAAGTTCGCCTCGCAGATCGCACGTGAGATCGTGCGCCGCCGCGAGCATGAACCGATCGAAACCACCGGTCAGTTTGTCGAGATCATCAAGGCTGGTATCCCCGCTGCCGCTCGTCGGCATGGTGGACACCCGGCCAAGAGAAGTTTCCAGGCCATTCGCATCGAGGTCAATCACGAACTCGATGTGCTCGAGCGAGGGCTTGACGCCGCTACAAGGTGGCTCAACCCGGGCGGACGCATCTGCGTCATCTCGTATCACTCGCTCGAGGACCGTATCGTAAAGAACCACTTTAAGGAGATGAGCCAGGGGTGCACGTGTCCGCCGGAGATTCCGGTGTGCGTGTGCGGCAACGTGCCGATACTCAAGGTCATCACCCGCAAACCCCTGGTTGCCCAACCCGATGAGGTTGCGCGCAACCCTCGGGCGAGATCAGCCAAGATCCGCGTGGCGCAGCGTCTGTAGACGCGACCGCGCGATATTTGACCTCCCGCTCGTACCACAAACGAAGCTTAAACACACTACCAACGTACTCGGGATGGGAGGCGGCATATCATGGGCTACAACACCTCAAACGCAGCACTCGCCTATGATATGAACGCCATGCCCGCCTATCGTGAGGCACCGCAGGCTCCCGCTGCTCCCCGCGAGCAGCGCACGCCGCGCTTTGATGTCTACACGGGCGCGGGCCGTCAGGCAAACCAGGCGGTAAGCCCGGTTTTCATGAGCGTTCTTAAAACGTTTTGCATCATTGCGGCCATCTTTATGACGATCGGTGTCGCCCGTGTGGCGCTCGCCGGCGTTACGGCCCAGGTGCTCAACAGCAATGCCGCGCTTACCAACACGCTCGAGAAGGCGACCGATGAGAGCTCTGACCTGGAGGTCATGCATTCGGTCTATGGTGCCGACACGCGCATTCGCGACCTTGCGGGCGCTTATGGCATGGTGGAGCCCAGCGAGAGCGTTACACTTGATTTTTCGCAGGATGCAGCCGCGGGCGCTAGCTCGACCGCGACCGCTCAGTAACAAGACGGTAGCTGAGTATGACAAATGACTATCGCCGCGGTTCCGACGGGGGTCGCGGTTCTGGACGTCCCTCATCGCGGGGACGTTCTGGTTATCAAGGAACGGGTCGGCCATCTTACAACGCGAGACCGTCCTATGGCAACGACCCCGCGTCGCGTCTCCGTGGCTCGAGTGGTCCTCAAATGCATAACACCAGACCGCGCAAGAGCTCGTCGACCGAATGGCTCACGGGCACGCCGCTGCCCCGTCGCAAAGCCGTCATGGGTTTCATCGGGTTTGGCTTGGGTTTGGGCGTCCTTCGCCTTGCCGACTATCAAATCGTGGAAGCCGATAAGTTACGCGACCGTGCCGATGCACGTCGCTTGCTTGCGCAGACGCTGTATGCCAAGCGCGGTACCATCTACGACCGTAACGGTAACGTGCTGGCGTCGTCGGTCGAATGTCGCAACATCGCTGTGAACCCCCAGCTTGTCGAGGATGTTGACAAGACGGTGTCGGCGCTGGTCAAGGCAACTGGAATCGATAAAAAGACCTGCCGCAAGCTCGTTGAGTCCGATGGAACCTGGGTGTATATCAAGCGCCAGGTGGACGAAGACGACGCTGCGGCGCTGGAGAAGAAGAACCTGCCGGCGTGCTTTTTGAGCAGGCCATGAAGCGCGTATATCCATACGGCAATCTGGCATCGCAGGTGCTGGGTGTAGTGAATGTAGACAACGACGGCTTGACGGGTCTCGAAAAGCAATACAACAAGCTTCTGACCGGCACGAACGGTTCTCTCGTACGCGAGCGCGCGAGGGACGGCAGCTATATCGCGGGCGGTGCCTATAAAAAGGTGGCTGCGGTCGACGGCATTGATCTCGTGACGACGCTCGACGTCAATATCCAGCGTGCGGCCGAGGATGCCTGGCAGAGGCTGTCGAGAAGACAAAGGCCAAGAACGGCTCGGCGCTGGTCACCGATCCTACGACTGGCGAGATCTTGGCAGCCTGCTCGTATCCGACCTACGACCAGACCAATTTGGAAAACGCCAAGACCGAGGATATGAACCTGCGCCTGGTCACCGACGCCTACGAGCCCGGCTCGGTCTTTAAGACGCTCGTGGCGGGCGCCGGCTTCGACTTGGGTGTCGTGCGGTCGTGCACGTCGTTTGAGGTGCCGGCGAGCATCAAGGTGGGCGACGATACCGTCACCGATGCCGACAAGCGCGACTACGCCATGACCATGGATGTGCGCGAGATGATGCGCCGTTCGTCCAACGTGGGATTTGTCCTGGTGGGGCGCAAGATCGGTGCCGACGACTTTGCCGCCTATGTGGACAAGTGGGGCATCGGTCACAGCTCTGGTGTCGATTTTCCGGGCGAGAGCCTGGGCATCGTCAAGGAGCGTGACCAGTATGACGGCGCCACGCTGGGCTCGATGAGCTTTGGACAGGCGCTGTCTGTCTCGCCGATTGAGATCGCACGTGCCGTGGGCGGCATCGCCAACGGCGGCGTGATGATGACCCCGCACTTCTATAAGTCCAGCAAAGGCGACGAGAAGGACTGGGGCGAAGGCGAGCGTGCGATTTCTGAGGATGCAGCATCCCAGGTGACATCGTGCATGCAGACGGTCGTGTCTGAAGGCACGGGCGTTGGCGGCGCAGTTGACGGCTATGACGTGGCGGGCAAGACCGGCACGGCCGAACGTGCCGACGAGAACGGCGGCTACCTCAAGGAGAACTACATGTCGTCCTTTATGGCTTTGCACCGGCACAATCGCCCAAGGTGCTGTGCTATATCACGCTCGACGGAACGCCGAGCGGCTCAGATGCCGCTGCGGTGCCGTTCCAGTCCATTATGGCCAACGCGCTCGACGTGCTGGGTATCCCACACACGAAGTAGGGGGTTACAATCTTTGGGGCGTGGTTTGTTGTCCCATATGAGGGGTGTTCACATGCCCTGCACCACGCATGCGCGGCGCTGGGATACAATACGCCGATAGCATTATTTAGGTTTACAGGGGAGCTGCAATGATAGAGATCGCCGTCAACAACCTCGCGGCCGCAACAGGGCCCGAACCGTGACGGGAGAAGTCGATCGGGTATGCCGCGGGTGCGTTATCGACTCGCGCCAGGTCGAGGAAGGACGATTTTCGTCGCCTTTCCCGGTGAAAACGTCGACGGAAATGATTTTGCTTCCCGTGCCGTCCAGTCGGGTGCCGGCGCCGTCGTGATGACGCGTGAGCCCGAGGCCGAGCTGGTCTCGCTGGCGCAGGACAAGGGCTGTGCCATCTTGCTGACCGATGATCCCGAGGAGTTTCTGCTGCGTTTGGCGCACGCGTATCGCCTGGAGCTTGGCTGCCTGGTCGTTGGCATTACCGGTTCCATCGGCAAGACGACGACCAAGGACGTTCTCGCCGCTGTGCTCGCCAAGCGCTATCGTGTCTGGGCCACCAAGGGCAATTTCAATAACCTGATCGGCATGCCGCTCACGGTGCTTTCCGCTCCGGCCGATACCGAGGTCCTGGTGCTCGAGATGGGCATGAACCATTTCCACGAGATCGAGCGCCTGTCCCAGTCCGCCAATCCCAACCTTGCCATCGTGAGCAAGATCGGCACCTCTCATATCGGCATTTTGGGCAGCCGCGAGAACATCGCCCGCGCTAAGGCCGAGATTGTCCAGGGCATGTGCGCCGCCGGCGACTATTTGCCGCTGCTGGTTTTGGGCGGCGAGGACGATTTTACGCCGTTCATTCGCGATACGTTCGCCCGGCCTGCTGGTATCGACGTGATGCTGGCCGGTGTCTCTGACGATGATGAGGTCCGCGCCCGCGACGTTCGCGTTGATGACGAGGGCCGTCCGGTCTTTACGCTCGATTTTGGTCAGGGCGAGACAATCGATACCATGCTTGCCATCCCCGGCGTGCAGTCCGTTCCTAATGCCGTTAAGGCG
This sequence comes from Coriobacteriaceae bacterium AM49-12, assembly GCA_027669365.1. GTDB lineage: Bacteria > Actinomycetota > Coriobacteriia > Coriobacteriales > Coriobacteriaceae > Collinsella. The sequence goes on from JAQEDL010000026.1 coordinate 5,028, forward strand.
CCGCGGTTGCCTATCGCCTGGGCGTGACGCCCGAGCAGATCGATGCTGCCTTTAGGGGTCTTACGATCACCGGGCACCGCCAGGAGATCAAGCGCGCCAAGAGCGGTGCACGCATCATCGACGATTCCTATAACGCCAGCGCCGAATCGATGGCAGCCGGCCTCGATCTGCTGTGCTCGCTTTCATGCACGGGGTCTCGCATGGCGATCCTGGGCGAGATGGGCGAGATGGGCGATGAGGCTCCTCGCATGCATGAGCTCGTGGGCGCCTATGCCGCCGCCAAGAAGCTCGACATGCTGGCGTGCGTGGGTGGTGAGCTGGCCCAGCTTATGGCCGATGCCGCGCGCATGATGGGCATGGACGAGGACCGCATCCAGGTGTTCTCCGATTATCAGCAGGTGCTCGACCGCATGGGCGGCGCGCTTGAAAAACATGATGTTGTACTGGTCAAGGGTTCCCGCTTTGTTGAGCTCGACCGCTTTGTGGAAGGTGTGTGCTAGCCCATGTTCGGCAATCCCTCGTATCCAACGTATCAGGCTTTTTTGGGGCTTGGCATCGCCGCAGCCATTGCGCTGCTGCTCATGCCGTGGTGGATTAAGCTGCTCAAGGTCGAGGGTATCGGCCAGCAGGTTCGTGCCGACGGCCCCAAGCGTCATTTGGTTAAGCAGGGAACGCCCACCATGGGTGGTGTTGTCATCCTCGTCGCGATCTCGCTGACCTGCCTGCTGATGGGAAAGCTCACCACCGAGCTCGTGCTCGTGCTGCTCGCCACGCTGGCGACCGGTGTGCTGGGCCTGATCGACGACCTGACCTCCGTTACGCATGGGCGCTCGCTCGGTCTGACGCCTCATGCCAAGATGATCGGCCTAACCATTATCTGTGTCACCTTTACGGTGCTTGCCGTCAACTGGTGCGGCGTCGCCCCCGAGATTCGTTTTCCCGGTGGGTTGACGATTGACCTTGGCGTGCTTTCGACTGCCATCTGCGGCTATTCGTTCCCGTGGCTCTATATTGTCTTTTGCTGGCTGATGATTGCCGGTCTTTCTAATGCCGTGAACTTGACCGATGGCCTTGACGGTCTTGCTGGCGGCACCTCCATGATCGCCATGCTCGCCATGGCTGCCATGGCGTTTTTGCACGGAGACGTGAACCTGTCCATCTTCTGCACCGCGTGTGCCGGTGCCTGCCTGGGCTTTCTGTGGTTCAACTGCTATCCGGCGAGCATCTTTATGGGTGATACCGGCTCGCTTGCTCTGGGCGCCGCGTTTGCCTGTACGTCCATCATGACTAACACCGAGGTCGTCTCCCTCATCATCGGTGGCCTGTTTATCGTTGAGACCCTGTCGGTCATGATTCAGGTTGTCTACTTCCACTTTACGCACAAGCGCGTCTTCCTTATGGCGCCCATCCATCATCATTTCGAAAAGAAGGGTTGGGCCGAGACCAAGGTCGTCATCCGTTTTTGGATTATCGCTGCGGCATTTGGTGCCGTTGGCCTTGCTCTGTTCTTCCAGTTGGGATAGTGGTCTTTCATGCCTCTTGCTGATGTCTTTAGCCTGCTCGTTTTGGGTCAGGGCAAATCCGGTCTCGATGTCGCCCGCTGGGCGCTGGCACATCCAGAGCGCGTAAGCGCCGTTACCGTGTATGGCGGCGGCACCTCTGAGCCCAATGACGCCACGCGTGCGCTCGAGGCTGCTGGTGCGTCGTTTGTCTATGGGACCGAACAGGTCGAGGGCGCCTATGACGTATGCGTGACGTGCCGGCATCTCGGAGTTCTCGGGCTTCTTTAAGGCCGGGCGCGAGCATGCCGCCCAGATTATGGGTGAGCCCGAGTTTGCCTATCGCCTGTCGCCCGATAACTGGATTGCCATCACGGGCACCAACGGCAAGACGACCACCACGTCGCTGACCGATTATCTGCTCAAGCTTCCGGTGAGGCCAGTGTAGCTGTCGGCAACATCGGTGAGCCGCCTATCAACGAGATTGACGGCCGAGCCCACAACGAGTGGTTTGTGGCTGAGCTCTCGAGCTATCAGATTGCTACGACCACCGAGCTCCACCCTCGCGTGGCGGTGCTGCTCAACATCACTCCCGACCACTTGGGCTGGCATAAGAGCCATAAGAACTATGCGCTTGCCAAGATCAAACTGTTTGACAATATGGTCGATGACGATCTGGTGGTCGTCGACGTCGAAGACGCCGGCATTCACGAGTTCGATGAGTACATCTACACGCCGGGTCGTCGCATCTGCAAGGTTGCCTTTGACGAGCCAGAGGGTGAGGATGTCGCCTTTGTGCGCGATGGCAAGATGATCGTGCGCCTGAAGGGCGTCGAGACCCCGCTCATCGCTACATCCGAGCTCAAGATCTCGGGCCATCATAATGTTATCAATGCCCTGTGCGCTGCCACGGCTGTCCTGGCCGTCGGTGCCAATCCCGAGGCATTTGCCGCGGTCTGGCCTCGTTCCAGCCGCTCGAGCACCGCGTGGAGCCGTGCGGCGAGATTGACGGAGTGCGCTACGTCAACGATTCCAAGGCGACCAACACCGACGCGGTCGAGAAGGCGCTGACGGCATTTCCCGATGACAACGTGATCTTGCTGCTCGGCGGCCACGATAAGGGCACGCCGCTCACGGACTTCGCGCGCGTCGTTATGGATAACGTGCGCTCGGTCGTCTGCTTTGGCGATGCGCGCGAGCGCTTTACCGCCGCTATGGACGAGGCCGATGTCGATGGCGATGTGGATATCGCCCAAGCGGATGACCTACGCGATGCCGTGGACGTTGCCCGTTCGCTGTCGAGCCGTGGCGACGTGATCTTACTTTCTCCTGCCTGCTCTTCGTTCGATGAGTTCTCGGGCTATGAGGAGCGCGGCCGCGTGTTTAAGGACTACGTGGCTCAGCTTGCCGCTGCAGCGAAATCGCAAATGGAATAGGGGTTGCCGGTGAGAGAGGAGAGCCCCCGACAAGGTATGAGGAGGCCCGACTCGGACCGTGCTTCCTCGCGGCGCAGCACACCGCGTTCCGGTCGTGGCAGGCAGTCGTTTAGCGAACGCTATATTGCCGGCGTTCCCGCCCGCATCATGCGCCCCCGTCTGATATTTATGGCCTGCCTGTTTACTTTGGTGTGCTTTGGTCTGCTGATGGTGTACTCGGCGTCTTCGGTCGAGGCGCTGCACGAGAATGGCTCGGCGACGTTTTTCCTGGGTCGACAGGCCGCGTTTGCCGTGGTTGGTGTTCTGGCGCTGATTGCCATCGTGCGCGTTTTGCCGGACAGCTGGTTTGGGGAGGATGTGCTTAGGATCTTCCTTATCGGCATGATAGGGCTACTGTTTCTGGTGTTCTTGGTGGGCAGCGGCAGCCGTGGCGCCACGCGCTGGCTCAACATCGCCGGTATTCAGTTCCAGCCTTCCGAGTTTTTAAAGCCATTTGCCATTGCGTATTCGGCCATCATGCTTGATCGCTTCTTTTCGCCCGGTGGCAACATCAACGAATTCCTTCGCAAGATGGGCATCTACCTGGGTATTTCGCTCTTTCTGATCTTTATCCAGCCCGATTTCGGTACTGTCCTGATCATCCTGTTGACCCTCATGTGCATGGCGTTGTTTGCGGGTCTCGACCCGAGATTTATCATCGGCGTGCTAATCTTCGGCATTCTCGTGATCGTGATTGCACTTGTCGCAGAGCCGTACCGTATGGTGCGTATTCAGGTTGCCTTGAACCCTTGGGCTGACGAGTATGGTGACGGCTATCAGGCCACGCTTGCCATCATGGCCTTTGCCTCGGGCGGTCTGTTCGGCCGTGGCATCGGCAACTCAACCATGAAGTACTCGTATCTGCCCGAGGCGCACAATGACTACATCCTGGCCATCATTGGCGAGGAAGTCGGCTTTGTCGGAACCGTGCTGTTCTTCTTGGTGTTTGCGATGCTGATCTACTCGGCGTTTCGCATTGCCGAGCAGGCGACCGATCGTCGGGGCGCGCTTATGGCGTCTGGCTCCGCGGTCATTCTCGCGGTGCAGTTTTTGATTAACGCGCTGGGCATCCTCAACGTGTTTCCCATGACGGGCAAACCGTTGCCGTTTATTAGCTACGGCGGTTCGTCGATTATTGTGTCGCTTATGCTTGCCGGGTTGATCCTGCGCGTTTCGTACGAGAGCGCCCGCCGCGATGAGTATGACCGCCGCCGTGAGAGCTTTGCCGTTATGGACGAGAGCACCGCCGGCGTGGCCCATGTGCGCGGTGAACGACCTTCGCGTAGCGGCTTTACCGTTCTGGATGGTTCTGCATCCGAGCCGGCAGCTCGTCCACGCTCGCGAACGGCTCCGCAAGGTCGTCCGCAGCGCCCCAGCCCTCGCAACGCGGGCGGCGGATATAATCGAATCGATTTGAACTCGGACCCGTCGGCGCGTCTGCGCACCGACGACCAGGGACCGCGTGTACGAAGGGACTACCATGACCGATAAAATGACCGTTGCTATTGCAGCCGGCGGCACGGCAGGACACATCAACCCCGCGCTCGCCTTGGCCGAAGAGCTGCGTGACCGTGGCCACCACGTTGTGTTCGTGGGCCAGTCGCGCAAGCTCGAGGGTCGTTTGGTCCCCGAGGCTGGGTTTGATTTTGTGCCCATTACGGTCACGGGCTTCGACCGCTCCCGTCCTTGGACGGCGCTGACCTCGCTGTGGCGTGTCAATAAGGCCAAGCGTGCGCTCGCCAATCATTTCTCAAAGGTCGGCAAGCCCGATGCCGCCATCGGTTTTGGTGCCTATGTCGAGGTTCCGCTGCTTGGGTGGTGCAAGGGCGCAGGCGTTCCGTATCTGCTGCATGAGCAGAACTCTGTTCCGGGCCTGGCCAACAAGATGATGAACTCCCACGCCGCCCGCGTGTGCATCTCGGTGCCGGCAGCGCGTTCGGTCTTTGAGCGCGAAGGTGACCCTGACCACGTGCTCATGACCGGCAACCCCGTACGTCGCTCGGTGATCGAGGGCGATCGCGCTCGTGGCCGCAAGGCACTTGGCGTTCCCGAGGACGCTACGCTGCTGCTCGTCTTTGGCGGTTCACTTGGCGCCCAGCACCTCAACGAGCGCGTGACTTCGCTCAAAAACGAACTGCTTTCGCGCAAGAACCTCTATGTGTTGCATTCGACGGGTGCCGACGGCTTTGAGGAGACCGAGCACGCTTTGGCGCTGACGCCCGAGGAGGCGAAGCGTTACCGCGCCCAGCCTTACATCGACAACATGGGCGATATGCTGGCTGCTGCCGATTTGGTGCTCTCGCGTTCGGGTGCATCGAGCGTGGCCGAGATCGCTGCGCTCGCCGTGCCCTCGGTGCTCGTGCCGTATCCGCATGCGACGGCCGACCACCAAACCACCAATGCTCGTTATCTGGTCGACGCCGGGGCCGGCGTGCTCTGCGCCGATGCCGATATCGACGGTTCTGCCTTTGCCGATGAGCTGCTGCACCTGGTCGATGACGCGGCGGCGCGCGACGCCATGCGTCAGGCGGCGCGTGGTCTGGCTCAGGATAGAGCCGCCGCTCTTCTGGCGGATGCGGTAGAGGGTTTGCGTTAGTTAGACGGGATATCTTCGGTCGCCCTCGCGCTGATGCGGTAGGTGCGGTACAGTTAACGGGTTACAGGCAGTGTTTACGCAAGGAGTACACGAGCACATGGCTGATTCCCAGACTGCAACCTCCGCGCCCGAGTTTAAGAGCGCCCACTTTATCGGTATCGGCGGCGCCGGCATGAGCGGCATCGCCCTCGTTCTGCACGAGCGCGGTTATGCCGTTACCGGCTCCGACCTTAAGACGTCACGTTATATCCGCCAGCTTACCCGCGCTGGTGTGAAGGTGCATGTGGGCCATGAGGCCGCCACGATCGACGAGGTTAAGCCCGACGTGGTTGTTGTCTCCACCGCTATTCCGGAATCCAACCCTGAACTCGTGCGCGCTCGCGAGCTTGGTATTCCCGTGTGGCCCCGTGCCAAGATGCTCTCTGCTTTGGGCCACGGCTACACCACCGTCGCTGTTGCCGGCACGCATGGCAAGACCACCACGTCTTCGATGTGTGCCACCATGCTCGACCGCATGGGTCTGGATCCGAGCTTCCTGATCGGTGGCATCGTCGAGGGCTATGACACGAACGGCAAGAACGGCTCGGGCGACTACTTTGTCGCCGAGGCCGACGAGTCCGACAGCTCCTTCCTGTTCCTGAACCCCAACGTAGTCATTGTGACCAACGTCGAGGCCGACCACCTCGATCACTACTCGGGTATCGAGGAGATCGAGGCAACTTTCGCCAAATTCATGAGCCTGGTGGGCGAGGGCGGCACCGTCATCGTCTGCGGTGAGGACCCGCATCTGGTCGAGCTCGCCAAGTCGACGGGCCGTCACGTGCTTTCCTACGGCTTTGCCGAGAGCAACGACATCGTCTGCATGCACCCGGATGTCAAGGGCATCCAGAGCGACTTTATCGTTCGCTTTGAGGACGGCACTGAGCGCGCTGTGGAGATCAAGAGCAATCCCGGTCGCCACAACATGCTCAACGCCACGGCGGTGCTCACCGTCGCCCATGTCCTGGGCCTTGACATCGACGCCGCCGCCAAGGCGCTCTCGAGCTTTGAGGCGTCCGCCGTCGCTTTACCCACGTGGGCGATATCGATGGCATCACCGTGGTCGATGATTACGGCCATCACCCCACCGAGATCAAGGCGACGCTTGCTGCCGCTTCGTCGCTGGGTTACAAGCACGTCGACGTCGTGTTCCAGCCGCACCGCTATTCGCGCCTGCAGGCCCTGTGCGACGACTTTGCCGATGCATTTGCCAATGCCGATAAACTGCTGCTGATTGATGTGTTCTCGGCTGGCGAGATGCCCATTCCGGGTGTCACCTCTAAGATGCTCGCCGATACCGTGCGCGCCAAGCATCCTGGCAAGGAGGTCGTGTACTGCTCCAGCCGTCTTGAGCTCAATCAGGAGCTCGAGCAGATGGTGGGCGAGGGCGACCTGCTGCTCACCATGGGTGCCGGCGACGTTACGACCGTCGGTCCCGAGTTCATTGAGTATCTGACTGCCAAGAAAGACGCTTAAGTCTAATGGGTCTGTTTAACGCCGTCATGGCGCTCTCGGGCATGATCGACACGGATGTGATCGAGGACGAGCGCCTTGCGCGTCATACGAGCTATCGTATCGGCGGCAAGGCCGACCTCTTTGTGACGTGCCATAGCTATCATGCCCTCCGCCGCGCCGTGGCGGTGCTCGATCGCGAGCAGGTGCCGTGGGTCATCATCGGCAAGGGCTCCAATCTGCTGGTTGCCGATGGCGGTTATCGCGGTGCCGTCATTTCGCTCGGACGTGAGTTCCAGCGCACGGTTGTTGCCGATGACGGTTGTACGCTGACGGTCGGTGCGGGCGTGATGTTTGCGCGCCTGGTCAACGATGCCCTGTCGCGTAGCCTCTCGGGCCTTGAGTTTGCCGTTGGCATTCCTGGTTCGGTCGGCGGTGCGATATCTATGAATGCCGGCACGCGGACCGAGTGGATTGGCTCGCTGGTTGAGGATGTCGTAACGTTTGACCCGGCATCCGGTATCAAGCATTATGCGGGGTCCGAGATCTCTTGGGGCTACCGCGAATGTAGCCTTCCCCGCAATGAGATCATCCTCGAGTGCGTGCTCAAGCTTAAACCGGCGCCCAAGGCCGACATTCGCGAGCGCATGGAGCGGTACCTTACAAGGCGCAAGCGTACGCAGCCCATGGGTCGCGCATCCTGCGGGTCTGTCTTTCGCAACCCGCCCGATGCGAGTGTGGGCAAGCTTGTCGAGGATTGTGGATTAAAGGGTTTTTCGATTGGCGGCGCGGAAGTTTCGCCCGTTCACGCTAATTTTATCGTTAATAACGGAACTGCCTCGGCCGATGACGTTGCCGCGGTTATCAGACATGTGCACGGAAAGGTGAGGGAGGCGTATGGCATCGAGCTCAGACCGGAAGTTAAATTCCTCGGCTTCTAGAGCATCGAAACCCACCTTCCGCCGCGCCGGAGGGCGTTCCGGCGCGCCTGCCAAACCTCAACGCAATACCGTCGCGCACTCTAAGTCTGTCGGGCATGCTCGACAGACCAGTCGTCCGGTCGTCGGCTCGCAGCTCGGTAATCGTCCGGCCGCAAAAAAGTCCTCGCGTCCCTCGGTGACGTCAAAGCCTGTTATGGGCGCCAAGCCTGCCCGTCCCATGGCAGCTCCCAAGCCCTCGACGGGAACTAAAGCGGCGCGTCCAGGTCTCACGCTGGGCGCATCGAAACCGCGCTCGCTGACATCGGTGCCGGCTACCGCCAAGAAGCCTTCGAGTAAAAAAGGTTTCAACCCGTTATCTTCACTTGGAGCGATGGCAAATAAAACATCAGACGCCGCTTCTGTCATTACAGGCAAAGGCAAAATCGTGGGCGGCGTTCTGGCCGTCTTGGCCGTGCTCGTCGTCGTTGCCATCGTGGTGATCAACTCTGGACTGTTTACTGCCACTGATATTCAGATTCAAGGCAGCGAGCATGTGACGAAGCACGATGCTATCCAGCTGATCGACTTGCCCGAGGGAACGTCGCTTTTTAACGTCGATCCCGACCAGATTACCGAGGATCTCAAGCAGAACCCGTGGGTTTCGGGCGTGGATGTCCAGCGCCAGTTTCCCCATACGCTTATCATCACGCCGACGGAGCGTAAAGTTATCGCCATTGCGTATATCAGCTCCGACGACCTTGCCTGGGCTATCGGAGACGATGACACCTGGATCGCCCCGCTGTCGACGTCGGTCGAAGTGGACGACCAGGCAACGTCATCACGACAGGGCAGGGCTCAAATACCTTGACCGGAATCGACGCCGCGCTGGCGCTCGCCAAGCATTATGGCGCGGTGTTGTTGACTGATGTCTCGGCGGATGTCGCTCCGGTTTCCGGCCAGGCGGTGAACTCCAAAGCCGTTAAGGCCGGCCTGGATTATGTGCGTGGTTTTTCGAGCGAGTTCTTGGGACAAGTCAAGGATATTTCCACGCCTTCGGTCGAAGCCATCTCGGCAAACCTCAATAACGGCATTGAGGTGTCGCTGGGCGATTCGGACGATATCGCCAAGAAGGAACGCGTAGTCACCAAGTTGCTTTCGCAGGTAGAGGGCGTAACGTATATCAATGTGCGCTCTCCGGGCAACTACACATTTAGGAATGCTCCGACCTCGTAGCGCTGGTTGATGCTTTGTTGAGGGGCCATACCACGCCGTTTATCTGGTTTGTTTGGTTTTCACGGTCAATTATTTGACTGATACGTTCATAATGTGCAAACATAATACGGTTTACCTTTGCATTTACTTTCAACCTGAAGGTTAATGTGCGCAGGGGTCGACCCATGCTATGGCTATAACCTTTGTTCGGAGGACCGACATGCACGAGACAGAGATCAACAACTACCTTGCCGTCATTAAGGTGGTCGGCGTCGGCGGCGGCGGTACCAACGCGGTCAATCGAATGATCGAAGAGGGCATCCGCGGCGTCGAGTTTGTTGCCATCAACACCGATGCTCAGGCACTCGCGATCTCTGATGCCGATATCAAGGTGCACATCGGCACCGACCTTACCCGCGGCCTGGGCGCCGGCGCCAATCCCGAGGTTGGCCGCAAGGCTGCCGATGAGTCCCGCGACGACATCGCCGAGGCGCTCGCTGGCGCCGACATGGTGTTTATCACCTGCGGCGAGGGCGGCGGCACCGGTACCGGCGCTGCTCCCATCGTTGCCGATATCGCGATGAACGAGGTCGGCGCACTGACCGTCGCCGTCGTGACCAAGCCCTTCACCTTCGAGGGCCGCAAGCGTAAGAAGAGCGCCGAGGAGGGCATCAAGACCCTCTCCGATTGCGTCGACACCATGATCGTCATTCCTAACGATAAGCTGCTCGACATCGCCGAGAAGAAGACCACCATGCTCGAGGCCTTCGCGATTGCCGATGGCGTCCTTTCCCAGGGCACCCAGGGCATCACCGACCTCATCACCGTCCCCGGTATCATCAACCTGGACTTCGCCGATGTTAAGACCATCATGAAGCAGGCCGGTACCGCCATGATGGGTATCGGTACCTCTTCTGGGGATACTCGTGCCGTCGACGCTGCCCAGCAGGCCATCTCCAGCCCGCTGCTCGAGAGCTCCATCGATGGTGCCACGCGCGTGCTGCTCTCCATCGCCGGTTCCAAGGACCTGGGCATCCAGGAGATCAGCGACGCCGCCGACGTTGTCGCCAACGCCGTCGACCCCGAGGCCAACATCATCTTCGGTACCGTTGTCGACGAGTCCCTGGGCGATCAGGTGCGTATCACCGTCATCGCTACGGGCTTCTCCGACTCCAACGTCAACCGTCAGGATGAGCTCTTTGCCTGTCATGGCAGTCTCAGAGCAAGGCCGCTGCCTCCGCTGAGCCGCAGCGCACCGCCCCGGCTGCCAGCCCGGCTCAGGCCGCTCCGACCCGCAACGTCGGTGGTACCGAGCTGCCCAACTTTGGCAACGACCAGTTCGAGCTTCCCGACTTCCTGAAGCGCGGTAGCTTCTAGTTCGTTTTTCTCAACGACCTGCACGGGGTGTGTCCATTTGGATGCACCCCGTTTTGTTTCTCGTTTGTAAACGAAAGCCTCCAATCTCCTTACGTTCCCTTTACGTTTGGTCCCTACCGCTGCGGGTATCCTTTTAAGGAAGTATGACAGCCGTATAAACGCGGACTGCGCGGCGACGCCGCGGTACTTGTGTTATTAGGAGGCTTTAGTATGGCAGCACGTGCGGACAACGTTTCGCGTGTCGACCATGATGGAGTTACGTTGGTGGAGGGCGCGACATCCGATGTCCGCTTTGCCTTTACCGAGCGCACCGGTGGCGTTTCTGAAGATGCGTACTCCTCGCTCAACCTGGGCTCGCATGTAGGCGATGACCCCTTTGCTGTTCAAGAAAATCGTCGTCGAGCGCTCGAAGCTATGGGCGCCACTGAGTGCGAGCATAATCTGCTCGTGCCCAATCAGGTACATGGTGACCATATCGTTACGGTGACTTCGAACGGTGCCGACGATCTTGAGGCTGTTCGCGAGCAGATTGCCGAGGGCTGCGATGCCATCGTCTGTACGGCCCATGACGTGCCCGTGCTGCTCTGCTTTGCCGACTGCGTTCCCGTGGTGCTGGTGGCCCCTGGCGGATTTGCCGTGGTGCACTCCGGTTGGAAGGGCACGATTGCACGTATTTCTGCCAAGGCGTGCCAGGCGCTTTGCGATGCTGCCGGCTGCGATGCGAGCGACGTTTCCGCCTATATCGGCCCCCATATCTTGGCTGACGAATATGAGGTATCCCAGGAACTCATGGATCGCTTTGCCGTCGAGTTCTCTTGCATCGATGCGAGTGCCTCTCGCATGCTCGATCTTTCCGCTGCCATTTGTGAGGCGCTGGTAGATGCCGGTGTGGACGCGGATAATATCGTGGATACCCAGCTTTCGACTGTGCGTCAGAACGACCGCTTTTATTCCTACCGTAACGAGGACGGCACCTGTGGGCGCTATGCTGCGATCGGCGTGATGCTATGAGAAAGATCGTATCGGTCCTGAGCGCCGCTGTGCTTACGCTTACGCTGTGCGCCTGTTCTTCGGGATCTTCTACCTCTTCCATTACCGTGGCCGGCTCCACGACCTGCCTTCCTATCGCCGAAATTGCGGCAGAGGGCTTTAAGGAGGAGACCGGCATCGACGTGCTCGTTTCCGGTTTGGGCTCTTCCGCTGGCATCGAAGCCGTCAGCGCTGGCACGGCCGATATCGCCAGCTCCTCCCGTGGACTCAATGCCGACGAACAGGATCTGGGCCTGACTCCCATCGTCATTGCCCACGACGGTATCGCGGTCATCGTGAACGAAGACAACCCCGTCGATAACCTCTCGACCGAGCAGCTCCGCGATATCTATGCCGGCAAGATCACCAACTGGAAAGAAGTCGGTGGCGAGGACCTGAGGATTCAGGTTATCAACCGAGATGAGGCGTCTGGCACGCGTGAAGCCTTCCGCACCATCGTGATGGACGGCACCCCGTTCGATCGCCGCTCCGCCGTTCTTTCGGGCACGGGCCAGGTGCGCGACGTGGTATCTCGTTCGCGCGGGGCTATCGGCTGCATTTCGCTGGGCTTCGTCGATGGCCTCAACGCCAAGACCTCGGTCAAGGCCGTCTCGGTCAATCATGTTGAGGCGTCCGAGAAGACGGTCGCGAGTGGCGGCTATCCCATCTCGCGCGACCTTTACTTCTTTGTGAAGGGTGCGCCTTCGCAGCAGGCGCAGGATTACATCGACTACGTGACGTCCGAAAAGATGGACAAGCAGATTCGCGAGGCGGGCTTTATTCCCGTCACCAACGACGAGAAGGGGAGTGAGTAGCATGGAAGCACAGGAAAACTCCCAGACTGAGCAGAATGCTCAGGCGCCCAAGAAGCGCGAGCTGGCGCTCGTATCGCGCAGCACCTATATCAAGGAGAAGGCGCTGCAGTGGATTTTCTTTGCCTGCGCGTTCTTGGCGGTTGTTACCGTCATCCTGATTTTTGTCTTTACCACGTACTCGGCGCTGCCCGTCTTTACCGACATCGGTCTGGTGGACTTCTTTAGCTTTACGTGGGCGCCCTCTGAGGGCCACTACGGCATCGTGTCGCTGCTTGCCGGCTCGGGTCTGGTGACCGTCGGTGCGCTCGCCATGGGTGTGCCCCTAGGCGTGGGCACGGCCGTGTATCTGGTCGAGATCGCCAGCAAGCGCGTGCGCAAGCTCATCAGCCCTGCCGTTGACCTGTTGGCCGGCATCCCTTCTATCATCTATGGCTTCTTTGGCATGATCATCATCCGTCCGTTTATCGCGCAACTGACCGGTGGTCTTGGTTTTGGTGCGCTGACGGCGTGGTTCGTGCTTGCCATCATGATCGTGCCTACCATCACCACGCTCACCATCGATGCCCTCAATTCCATTCCCATGGGTATTCGCGAGGCATCGTATGCCATGGGTGCTACTAAGTGGCAGACCATCTATAAGGTCGTGCTACCTGCCGCCAAGCTGGGTATCGTGGATGCCATCGTGCTGGGTATGGGCCGTGCCATCGGCGAGACCATGGCCGTGCTCATGGTCGTGGGTAACGCCCCGGTTATTCCCGACAGCATTGCGAGCCCCATCTCGACGCTCACGAGCCAGATCGCGCTCGACATGAGCTATTCCTCGGGTCTGCACCGCTCGGCGCTGTTCGGCATGGGCGTGGTCCTGTTTATCATCTCCGCCACGCTGGTGGGCATCGTCCGTCTGATTTCCAAGAAGAAGAGGGGGTAGGCTATGTCCGATTCCGTTGACACGACGGTCGATACGACCTCGTCGCGCGAGCGCATCAAGCGTGCCCTTTCCCATGGCAAGAAGGGCCGCATCAACAAGGACCTGTCCAACAAGATCATGCTTGGCGTGTTCCGTGCCGCGGCATACATCACCACGCTGGTGCTTGTCGCTATCATTGCCTATGTGGTCATTAACGGCCTGCCGCATATCTCGCTCGACTTTATCTTCGGTTGGCCCCAGGCGTCAACGCCGAGGGCGGAATTTGGCCCACGATCGTCTCGACCGTCTATGTGACGGCGCTCGCCATGCTTATCTGCACGCCGATCGCTGTGCTGGCAGCCGTCTATCTGGCCGAGTACGCCAAGCAGGGCAAGGTCGTCGAGCTCATTCGCTACGCTGCTGACGCTTTGGCCTCGGTGCCCTCCATCGTTATGGGCCTGTTTGGCTACGCCTTGTTTGTCGAGGCTATGGGTCTGGGCCTTTCGATGGTCTCGGCCGCCCTGGCACTCGCGCTCTTGATGCTGCCCATCGTCATGCGCACCACCGAAGAGGCCATTCGCGCCGTTCCGCGCTATATCCGGTGGGGTGCGTACGGCCTGGGCGCCACCAAGTGGCAGGTCGTCTCCAAGATCGTGCTTCCTTCTGCCTTTGGCCGTATTGCCACGGGTATCGTCCTCGCCATCGGCCGTGCCATTGGCGAGACCGCGGTGGTGCTCTACACCATGGGCCAGGCCATCAATCTACCTATTTCGCCGCTCGATTCCGGCCGCCCCATGACCGTTCACCTGTACCTGCTTGCCAACGACGGCATCAACATGAACGCAGCCTACGGCACCGCGCTCTTGCTGATGGTGATCATTCTGGCCTTCAACCTGTTTGCGCGCTTCCTGTCGCGCAAGCGTCGCTAGTTAAGGAGTCCCATGTCCGTTTATCAGTCCGCTCCCACGCTGGAGCAAGCGGCCATTACGGCCAAGGATTTCAACTTTTGGTACGGTGACTTTCATGCGCTGACGGGGCTTGACCTCAACATCGCCAAAAACGCCATCACCGCCTTCATTGGCCCTTCGGGCTGCGGCAAGTCGACGTTTTTGCGCTGCATCAACCGCATGAATGATCTGATCGAGGGTACGCGCGTCGAGGGCACCATGACGCTCGACGGCAATGATATCTATGCCGAGGGTGTCGACCCGGTCGACCTCCGTCGTCGTGTGGGCATGATCTTTCAGCAGCCCAACCCGTTTCCCAAATCCATCTACGAGAATGTCGCCTTTGGCCCTCGTCTGCAGGGCGTGACTAGCAAAAGCGACCTCGATGACATCGTGGAAGAATCGCTCAAACGCGCCAACCTCTGGAAAGAGGTATCCAATCAGCTCAACAAGGATGGTTTGGCGCTCTCGGGCGGTCAGCAGCAGCGTCTGTGCATCGCGCGCGTGCTTGCGGTACAGCCCGATGTCCTTCTGATGGACGAGCCATGCTCCGCCATCGACCCCACGTCCGTCTCTAAGGTTGAGGATCTGATGGCCGAGCTGGCGCCCGAGATGACGATCATCATCGTCACGCATTCAATGCAGCAGGCAGCTCGTATCAGCGACTACACCGCATTCTTCTTGCAGGAAGTTGCCGGCGAGCCCGCCACGCTCATCGAGTATGGTCAAACCGACGCGATCTTCACAAGCCCGGTAGATTCGCGGACGGAAGACTATATCACCGGCCGCTTTGGCTGATCGGTGCGACTAGTCCCAATCCGATCGGACCTGGTCCGGTGCGTATTCACTGTGCGGGCGGCATGACCGCACCCAACTGATTGGAGTGAACCATGCGCAAACTGTTTTCCCGTCAGCTCATCGAGGCCCGTCACGAGATGCTGGGCATCTACGAGGCTGTAGACCTGGCGCTTCACGACGCCGTGAAGGCCTACGCGACCGACGATCGCAAGCTCGCCACCAAGACCAAGAAGCGCACGCTTTCGATTGACGCGCGCTGCGCCAACCTGGAGGCCGTGTGCTACAACCTGATCGCTACGCAGTCGCCGGTCGCCTCCGACTTCCGCTTGTTGCAGACAATCATCTACGTCGACTTTAACCTGCAGCGCATGACCGATAAGGTTCGCCAGATCTGCCGCGCCACGCGTCACATGGTCAAGGCCGACATCTCGCTGCCTCAGGAGCTTGTGGCCTTGGTTGAAGCCGAGGCCGAGGCTGTCTATCAGGTGCTGGGTTCGTCGCTTTCTGCGCTCGTCACCAACGACATGTCCATCATCTGCAATCTGGCCGTCGAGGACGAGCCGGTGCATGCGGCGTACGAGAAGTTCTTCCGTACCTTCAACCGCATGGACACGGGCGATTTTATGGACGACGACAGTAACTATGACGATCTACGCCGCGCTATCATGGTTTCGCGCTACCTCGATCGTATCGCTTCGATTTCCATCGATGCCGCCTGTCGTCTGACCTTCCTTTTGACCGGCCAGCGCATGACTGCCGGCGATATCGCCCGCACGGACGAGGACGAGCTCGAGAGCATGCGCGTGCCTTCGGGCGAGGGCGTTATCATGAGGCCCGCCGTCGATGCGCGTTTTGTTGCTAGGGTGCCTGCTGACGAGTTGAGCGAGGGCCTTCGCTACCTGCTTGAACACCTTGAGGACGAGGACGATGGCGAGGATGACGAGGAGTAAGTAGCCCCGTTCGTCGAAAGATTGTAAATACCTAAGTGAGCGCGGCCTTGCACATGCGAGGCCGCGCTCTTGCGTTAGCATGGGACTACTTGTATGGCTGTCAGCGGAGGCGATTGGCAATGGATAACTATTTGGACTTGATGCGCGCTCGCCGCGAGCAGATTCTGGAACGTTTTTATGCGGCGCTCGATCGCGCAGGCCGTCCCCACGACGCCGCGAGCCTCATTGCCGTGTCCAAGACCGTTGGTGTCGATGAGACCGTTGCCGCCATCCAGGCGGGGTATCGCCATTTTGCCGAGAACCGCCCGCAGGAGCTGGTTCGCAAGCTCACGGGTCTGGCGGAGCATCCGGAGCTGCCCGAGGTGCGCTTCGATATGATCGGCAACCTGCAGACCAATAAGATCAATGCGGTGCTGGGCTCAGCCGAGCTGATTCACTCGGTGGGTTCGCTGCATCTGGCGCAGGCGATCTCGAGCCGTGCTGTCCGCAAGATTGAGGCAGGCGAGCTCGCCGGCCCCCAGCGTGTGCTCATTGAGGTCAATGTGAGTGGTGAGGAGTCGAAGGGAGGCTTTTCGCCCGATGAGATTCGCGCCGCCGCGGGTGAGCTTGCGGAACTTGAGGGAATTTGCGTGCAGGGGCTTATGACTATGGCGCCCCGGGGGAATAAGGATGTGGCACGCCGCACCTTTGCGGGGCTTCGTGAGCTGAGGGATGAGCTGGAGGCGGCGCATCCCGATTTGAACCTGCCTGAGCTTTCCTGCGGCATGAGCGAGGACTTTGAGCCTGCCCTTGAGGAGGGCTCTACGCTCGTTCGCCTGGGCAGGGTAGTATTTAGCCCGGAGTTTGCAGTAAAATAAGGCTCTGAAGTGCGCACTGATTATCGGGGCGCCTGCACTAAACCGCGAGAGGACACAACCATGGGCTTCCTTGACGAGATTAAAAATAAGATGCACCTGGGCGGCCAGCAGGGTTACGACCAGGGTTATGGCCAGGACGACGACTACGGCTACGATGACGGCTATGACGATAGTTATCAGGCAACGGCTACAGCGGTGCTTCGGGCGAGGGCTTCTACACCCAAGACGAGCCGAGCAACGGCCTGCTTGGTCAGACGCGCCGCGGTGAAGCTGAGTCGGTTGCCGTGTATACGCGCTCCGGTCAGCTGGTCGGCGATGACTCTCGCCATGCCACAACGTATAACCCGCCTTCGCGCTCGCAGGACAGTGTTGCGAGCGGTTATCGTCCTGGTGCCTATGACACGCCGTCTAGCTACGCCGAGAACACCCGCGCCCGTGCCGCCGCTGCGCCCGCGCCTGCACCGAGCGATGCCTCGGCCTATGCGAGCAATATCATCAACGCCACACCGCAGCTGCCGGCCTATGTCCTGCGCCCCGAGAGCTATGACGACGTGGAGACCGTGGTGCGCCGCGTTCGCACCAAGCAGCCTGTCGCACTGATTTTTGTGGGCGTACGCACCGAAGTTGCCAAGCGCGTCTTGGACTTCTCTTACGGCTTTGCCTGCGGTCTGGGTGCCACGGTCAAGGAGGTGGGCGACCGCGTGTTCATGGTGCTGCCCGCCGGTTGCGAGGTCAAAGATTCCGATCTCAAGAAGCTTCGTGCGGACGGCTACCTTAAGTAAAGACAAGACGAGGAGATTCCCATCAACATCTACACTATCGTCCAGCTGGTCAACACGCTGTTCAACTTCTATTCCACGCTCATTGTCGTCTACTGCTTTATGACGTGGATTCCCATGAAGCAGGGTGGTTTGCTTCAGGATATTGCCGCGGTGCTTGATAGCGTGTGCGGTCCGTGGCTCAACCTGTTCCGTCGTTTCATCCCGCCGATGGGCGGTATCGATTTTTCGCCGGTCGTTGCGATTATTGCGTTGCAGTTGGTGCAGAGGCTGGTTCTGCAGCTTCTTATAGGTATACTCGTGTAGAACTGACTTAGTAACTTACGTCGGGCGTGTAGCGCCGAGGCGATGAAAAAGGAGACTTGTTATGGCTATTACCCCTGCAGACATCCAGGCTCAGACTTTCTCTGAGGCCAAGCGTGGCTACGATCCTGCCGAGGTCGACGTCTTCTTGGAGACGCTGTCCTCTGAGGTTGACGCTATGCTCGCTAAGATCGTCGACCTTAAGGGTCGTCTGACTGCTACCGAGCAGCAGCTTGCCGATGCGCAGGCTCAGCTTGCCCAGGCTCAGGATGCCCCCGCCCAGGCCGTTCCTGCCGCCCCCGTGGCTGCTCCCGCCCCTGACTTCTCCGCTCAGGAGCGCCAGATTTCCGCTGCCCTGATCGCTGCCCAGCAGACCGCTGAGACCATCGTCAACGATGCCAATGAGAACGCTGAGCGTATTCGCAACGAGGCTGACGCCAAGCCCGCGAGGTTATCCGCCAGGCTCTGACCGAAAAGCAGGCCGAGCTCGAGGAGATCGATCGTCTCAAGGCTTCTCGTGAGGAGTTCAAGGCCGAGTATCTCAAGCTCATCCAGCACTTCATGGACGATGCCCAGAACTCCTTCCCGGCCGACCTCATGGCCTCCACGCCGGTCGGTTCTGCCGCTTCTCCTGCGGTGACTGTTCCCGCCGAGCCGCTGCCCGTCGCTGACCCGGTTGTCCCCGTGGCCGATCCCTTCGCCCCGATCGACAACTTCGCTGCCGACGACCTGGACTAACATTCGGCCTACAATTTAGTGCCTAGAAAGGACCCGCAGCTTGCGGGTCCTTTTTTATGACTGTACCGGGGCGCGCAACATAAAAAACCGAGCCCTGCACATAGTGGCGCAGAACTCGGCGAACCGGTGAGCGGTCAAGGATAGGTTTTAGGGCATGTCCCAAAATCTACTTGAGGAGGAAGTCGGAGAGGGGAATGGTACGGGCCTCGCGATGCTCGGAATCGGCGATGTGGTCGGCAGGATATCCGCAGACGAGCATGTGATAGGGATAGACGCCCTCGGGCAGGTTGAACTGCTCCTGTGCCACCTCGGGCTTAAAATGGCATACCCAACACGTTCCCAGGCCCTGCTCGGTGGCCTCCATCATCATCTGATCGCACACTATGGACGTATCGATTTCACTGGAATTCATCTGGTCATACGGGCGCACCCAAGCGTCTTCGGTAACGCTACAAATAAGGAAGACAAGCGGAGCGCCAAAGATAGATCCATCACGAGCAAACCGAGGCTGACAAGCAGCAGCCTTCTCCAACAGCTCAGGCGTATCCAGCACCATCACACGGGCTGGATGATTATTACAAGCAGAAGGAGCAATCCGCCCCGCCTCAACAATAGCATCCACCACAGCCTGCTCAACAGCCCGAGTCTCAAACTCGCGACAAGAATACCGAGACCGAGCCAGATCCAAATACCCCATAATCTAACCCTCCAAAGTCAGCGAATCAATTCAAAGCAAAACAAAGGGTACCCAAAGCCCGATTCAGCTAAACGTTTAAGGCGGTCCCAAAGTTCCCAATCGGGCTCAAAGGCCCTGCCAACAAAAGCCTCATTGCTTTCAAAGTATCAGCCAAAGTTCCCCATGGTGTACGTAAGGCGAAGGGCCGGCCACGGTTTACTTTCGAACGACTCTGCAAAGCAGCCGGAGTGAGAAAGCAAACCGTGGCCGGCCCTTCGCCGCCGGGACACGTACCCCCAATTAACTGTTCTTCATGACAATCGAATCCACGACATCGGCCACATTCTCGCAGCAGTCGGCGCAGTACTCCAGGAAGGCGTAGACGTCACGCCAAGCGATGACCTCGAGCGGATCCTTGCCGTTAACGTGCAGGTTGCGCATGGCGTTGATGTAGAGCTCGTCGGCCTCGGACTCGATGGTGTTGATCTGGATGACCAGCTCGCGCAGCGTTTTGGACTTGCGGTAGTTGGGAAGCTCGACCATCAGGTCTTTCATGGCGCGGCAGGCGTCAGTCACCTTGTGGGCGATGACGATGGCGTCGGGATGGATGCTCTGAATGTTGGTGAAGTAGACGCGCTGCACGACGCCCTCAATACGGTCGAGCACGGTGTCGAGCGCGCAGCTCATCAGATCCAGATCCTCGCGCTCGAGCGGGGTGATAAAGGCGGTGAGCAGGGCGTCCTCAAGCTCGTGGTGCTTCTTGTCTGCCGCATGCTCAATCGCATGCATCTCCTCGAGCATGTCGTGGATCTGCGCGGGATCAAAGTTCTCAAAAATCTTGATGAGCAACTCTGCGGCCTGGACAGCAAGGTCGGCGCAGGCGACGTAGTTGTCAAAGTAGAACGAATCGGGTTTCTTTGCCATGGGTGGGTCCTTTCGAGGTGAAGACGGGTGGGCGAAGTGTTGCGGTCCAGATGGACGTTCGGTTTGACTAGAGGAACATCATGAACAGCTTGGCCATGACAAAGCTGATGAGTCCGCAGGCGGGGAAGGTGAAGAACCAGGTGAACATCATGTCCTTGACGACGCCGAAGTTGATGGCCGAGAGGCGTTTGACGGCACCGACGCCCATGATGGCGCAGGTCTTGATGTGCGTGGAGGACACGGGGATGCCGGTAAGGGTGGCAAGCAGCAGGTTCGCGGCGCCCGCCAGGTCGGCGGAGAAGCCCTGGTACTTTTCGAGCTTGACCATGCTCTGGCCAACGGACTTGATGATGCGCTCGCCGCCCACGCTGGTGCCGATGCCCATGGTGGCCGAGCATAGCAGCATAATCCAGATGGGGATGCCGGCATCGCCGACGCTCGTCTGGCCGCTGGCAAAGGCCACGCCTAAAAAGAGCACGCCGATGAACTTCTGTCCATCCTGCGCGCCGTGCATAAAGCTCATGGCCGCAGCGCTCGCGATCTGAGCGTATTTAAAGAAGACATTGGCACGTCGCCTGTTGGCGGCGGCGAAAAGAATCGAGACGAGCTTGCACAGGACCCAGCCCATGACAAAGCCCAGGCCGATGGAGAGCGCCAGGCCGTAGATGACCTTCATCCACTCGTGGACGTTGACGCTGCTCGCACCGCCGAGGGCGATGGCGGCACCGGTCAGGCCGGCGATAAGGCTGTGGCTTTGCGAGGTGGGGATGCCAAAACGCGACGCTGTGGCGCCGTAGACGACGATGGAGAACAGCGCCGCGCACAGGCAGGCGAGCGCCATGGTACTGTTTCCGCCAAAGTCGACAATATGGGAGATGGTGTTGGCGACGCTCGCGTTAAAGTGCGTCATGATGAGCACGCCGAGGAAGTTGAATGCGGCACTCATGAGAATGGCGGCGCGGGCGGGCATGCAACGCGTAGTGACGCAGGTCGCGATGGCGTTGGGTGCGTCGGTCCATCCATTGACGAAGATGGCGCCGAGCGCGAGGATCACGGTGACGGCAAGGACTGGGTTCGACACAAGTTGGCCGAGGAAGGTTGAGAACGTTACGTTCATATATGGGCTTTCTCGAAGTTTGCAGGCACGTTACAGAAACATGATAAATCGTATCACCTCCTGCGGGTTTCTTTACCGAGTTCTGATGGGAGCAGTGAATTTTTTGGCACTAAAATTGAATATTATCCCTGTTGACCGCGGGTGTTCTTTTTGCTAACACGCCATGCGGACACATGCGATCGCTCCGGCACCCCAAAACCACAGCCTGTTCGCTTTACAACATGCAAACATGCGTTCGATAATAGGAGGCATGGAATATCGACAGACAGACGGCAAAACTCGGCGCGTGCACAAGCAGTATGTGGACGTCGTGGCTCGCATTCTCGCGGGCGGACAGGTTGTGCCGGTTACCGTCTGCTGGGTTGACGGTCGCTGCTTTACGATTGACGAGATTGTCTCGTCCACCGGTTTTGGCCTGACGGTTCACGGCATTCGTACGGCGACTTATAAGGTTCGTTTTGGCGGACATGCGACCGAACTGTATCTGGAAGAACAGGCACGCGAGCGACCGGATGGCTCGCAGACTCATCTGATGCGTTGGTGGGTGTGGGCGTTCGACCGAACACTCGAGAGCGAGCGCCGCAGGTAAGAACGCGTGGCGTTCGGGTACAATGGCAGGAAACTTGTCAGCTACGGCGCCGTCGCGGTGCTTTTTGAAAGGACGAAATTATGAACGATATCCAGGGCTATCAGAATGGCCCCATCGAGACCGGCGCAAGCCGTGCCAAGGAGATGTCGCCGCGCGCGTACAACCTTGTCATGTCTGCTCTGATCTTTTTGGGCTTTTGCGCCATGGGCGCCGGTGCTTACTTTACGAGCACCATGTCGTTTGCGCGCATGATGATGAGCGGCGCCGCTTTGCCGCTGGTCTTTGGCTCATTTATTTTGACCATCGTCGGCATGGTCATGATGTCGGCTGCTGCCAGCAAACAGTCCGTGGGCCTGTCGCTCGTGGGCTACGTGGTCTTTGCGAGCACCTTTGGCCTGACGGCGTCGTTTGGTCTTGCCAACTACGACCTGCCTACCATTAACACCGCCTTTATCGCCACCGCCGCCATCACCTTTGTCTTTGGTGCGCTGGGCGTGACCTTCCCCAAGTTCTTCCAGCGTGTGTATGGCATTGGTTTTGGCATCCTGCTTGCCACGATTCTGGTCGAGATCGTGCTGATGTTCATGGGCGTTTCGCAGTCCATCACCGACCTGATTGTGATTGTGGTGTTCGCCGGCTTTATTGGCTACGACACCTATGTGGCAACGACGGTGCCGCCCACGCTGCCCAACGCCGTGCTCATGTCATCCAACCTGTTCGTGGACATCATCAACGTGTTCCTGCGTATCCTGAACATCCTTGGTCGTCGCGACTAGTGCCAAATTGCAGCGGTGCTTGCCGCACGCGTAAATCGATGCGAAAGGCGGTCCTTCGGGGCCGTCTTTTTTGTGTGCGGCGGGGTATCATGGATGGGAAAAGCCGATAGCGGCAGAGACCGAGAAAGGTGACCACTTATGGCAGACGTCGACAACAGGAACCGTAATCGCAGGCCCAATCCCAAGCGCGAGGCCCGTGCCAAGGCCGCCGAGCGTCACGTGGCAACTGTGTCCGAAGCGTGTGCCAAGGATATCGAGCGCTCGCTTGCCGGTGTGTGCGAGTTCGATGGCATGCCTGCCGGATTTGTCGCGGCGATGAAGGCCAAGGCCCAAGCGGCTGACGCTGCCGGGGAACAGATTGCCGAGGAGTCTAAGACCGCTGAGGTTGCATCCGCAGAGACCGAGATTACGGCCGAGCCTGCACCCGCAGAGG
Organism: Coriobacteriaceae bacterium AM49-12; assembly: GCA_027669365.1. GTDB lineage: Bacteria > Actinomycetota > Coriobacteriia > Coriobacteriales > Coriobacteriaceae > Collinsella. The sequence continues at coordinate 28,236 of JAQEDL010000026.1, forward strand.
AGGCCACGGAGAGCGAGTCCGCGCCTGCCGCCGAAAAGCCCGCTCCGGTCCTGCCCGAGGTCACCGTGCTCGACGCCTCTGCCACGCAGGCCATTCTGGATAACGGCCGAGGCTACGCGCAGTTCTGCGACATGGCCGTGCTTGCCTTTGCCTCGTTCACCAACCCGGGCGGTGGCTACATTCAGGGCTATCTGGGCCAGGAGGCCACGCTGTGCGCCGATTCGTATCTGTACAACGTTCTCGATAAGCAGCGTAAGTGGTACGGCGAGAACCGTCGCCGCAACATCAACTGCGAGCTCTATCGTAACCGCGCCCTGGTGGTGCCTGCGGTGCGCTTCGACCGCAACCACGTGCATGCATACGCCGACGTGATCGTGGCCGCTGCGCCCAACGTTAGACGCGCCCGCCAGGAGTATCGCGTGAGCACGATGCTCTGCTGGATGCCCTGCGCGACCGTATCCGCTTTGTGCTCGCCATCTGCGATGAGCTGGGTCGCGAGAAGCTCGTACTGGGTGCTTGGGGCTGCGAGAACAACGGCTTTGACGCAGAGGCCGTGGCCGAGCTCTTCCGCAAGGAGCTCGCGTCGGGCGACTTCAAGGTCAAGCAGGTCTTCTTTGCCGTGCCCTCTACGCGCTGGGACGAGGACTTCGCCAAATTCGAGCACGTGCTGGCAAACTTCCCCGAGCGAAACGAGGAGTCCTATGCTCAGGTTGCCGCCCGCGCCGCAGCCGCCCGTGCCGCCGAGCAGGCTCAGGCCGCTGCCGAGGATGACGAGGACGAGGATGACTGGCGCAAGTACCTGTAAGCGGTGCGCGCGATGTGATATGCCAAGCCGACGGGAGGGGTTGCCCCCGTCGGCTTTTTACTGAATGAGGAGCTCAAGATGAAAAACGTTCTGTGCTTTGGTGACAGCAACACCTATGGTTACGATCCGGCGGGCATGCGCGACGGTACCGCGGTGCGCTATGCGCAGGATGTGCGCTGGTGTGGCGTGGTCCAACGTGACTTAGGCGAGGGCTGGCATGTAATTGAAGAAGGCCTCAACGGCCGCACGACGGTACGCGACGACATGTGCCATCTGGACACTAACCTCAACGGCATTCGCGCGCTTCCGATGCTGCTCGAGGCCCATAAGCCGCTGGATGCGATCGTGATCATGCTGGGCACCAACGACTGCAAGACGGTCTTTGGCGTGACGGCCTCCGATATTGCCCGCGGCGCCATGGCGTTGATTCGCGCCGTCCGTGCGTTTGCCTGGACCGATGCCGCGCCCTGCCCACGGATTCTGTTGATGGCGCCTATCAAGATTAAGCCGCAGATCGCCGACGTATATATGACCGATTTTGACGAGCATTCCGTAGAAGCCTCGGAGCATTTTGGTGAGTACTACGCGCATGTGGCTGAGCAGTTTGGTTGCGACTTTTTGAATGCCGCCGACTTTGCCGAGCCGGGCGATATCGACTATCTGCATATGATGCCCGAGAGCCACGAGAGCTTGGGACATGCCGTGGCAGCCAAGCTCCAAGAGATGCTCGGTGAGTAGCGCAGCCTCAAGCCACCACAAAGGGGACAGACGCCTTTGTGGTGGCTTTGCCCGGGTAAACGAACGGCTTGGCTCCCATATGGGCATGGACGAGCTCATCGACCTCTTTGCCGAGGGCGATGAGCTCGTCTCCAATACCGCTTTCGAAGATTTGGATCTTGCCTATGACGTTGCGAACGGCGCGACCTTCGATGGCGTCGTGTTCCGGTCTTGCGAGTTCGATGGTGTTGACTGGAGCGGCTCGACGTTTCGCGACGTGGTGTTTCGCGGTTGCCGCTTTATCCGCTGCAACATGGAAGGCTGTTGGCTCAATCGCTGCGACTTCGTCGATTGCTCGGCACCGGGACTCAACTTGCTCAAGGCGCGCCTGTCGAGCGTGTCGTTTGGATCGTGCGATTTGAGCTATGCGAACCTTTCGGAGGGACGCATTGGCCCTATGACAGCATGCGATACACGTCTGAGAGAGGCTGCGTTTCAGGGTGCCAAGCTGGGTCAGATACGCCTGGATGGCTGTGACCTGACGCGTGTTGATGTGTTCAAGACGTCGCTTTCCGGCGTTGATGTGTCGCGCTGTACATTTGCAGCGCCCGTTGTTTCGGGCGATTACCATGAGTTGCGTGGCTTGACGGTCAATGCCGAGCAGGCGCTGGCACTCTCGGGTTTGTTGGGAATTCAACTCGCCGACGAATAGGCGCTCTGGTCCTTTGCTCGACCGCTATCTAAAATCAAACCGTCGCAACATTTAATGATTTTTTGCGTTTGCACGATTTTCATCGAATGTTGCGACGGTTTTTGGTGCAAGGTAGCCTGTCTCTTTTTGGCAGGTTACTGGCTATTTAGTACTGCCACATGTGGTTGACAGGGCCGGAGCCTTTGCCCATGTTCAGGCCGGCGGCCAGAGCGCCTGTCAGGTATGCCTTGCCCGCATTGACGGCATCGGCAAGATCCATGCCCTGGGCCAGCGCGCAGGCGATGGCGGACGAAAGCGTGCAGCCGGTGCCGTGTGTGTTGTCGGTCTCGATGCGCTTGTGGCGGAACCACGTGGTGAGCGGATCGCCCAGATGGTTGCCCTCGTCATCGAGTGGCGCGGGTTCGGCCAATACATCGTTGGCCTCGTTGACAAGATGCCCACCTTAACGAGGGATGCGCAACCAAAGCGGCGGGTGAGGAGCATGGCAGCATTTTGCTGTGTGCGCTCGGAGTCGACCTCGTAGTCAAGCAGGGCCATGGCCTCGGGAATATTGGGCGTGATGACGGTTGCTAGTGGGAACAGGCGGCGGGTGAGCGCCTCGGCGGCATCTTCGGCAATCAGCCGTGCGCCCGAGGTGGCTACCATGACGGGGTCGACGACCACGTTTGTCGCGTTCCAGGCGCTCAGGCGGTCGGCGATAACCTCGATAATCTCGGCAGAGGAAACCATGCCGATCTTGACGGCGCTGGGGCGGATATCGTCAAATACGGCGTCGATCTGCGCAGCGACGATATCAGGGGAGATATTCTGCACGGCGGTGACACCGAGCGTGTTTTGTGCGGTGATGGCGGTGATGGCCGTCTCGGCATACAGGCGGTGCGCCGTGATGGTCTTGATGTCGGCCTGAATGCCGGCGCCACCGCTGGAATCGGATCCTGCGATGGATAGAACGGCAGGTACCTTACTGCGATCCATGTTTGCTCCCTTGTTCGGTCGGAATCAAATGGGTCTTTAAGCCAGCATTATAAAGATGCCCGGGCCGACTCTATGTCGAACCCGGGCGGGCGATGCAATCTTTACGCAAATGTAAGCAAATGTTCACACGTCAACAATTGACGAACACCATGTTACTGATTGTGGCTCCGGTGACGAGTTAGTCCTCCATGCCGAGATCGATCGTCGTACCCTCGAACACCTTGTTGACGGTGCGGACGGCGCACATCTTGCCACACATGGTGCAGGTGCCCTCGGTGGCGGCGGGGGACTCCTCGTAGCGCTTCTTACCGGTGACCGGGTCGAGCGCGCACTTCCACATGGAGTCCCAGTCGAGCTTGCGGCGTGCCTGGCCCATCTTGTCGTCCATGTCGCGGGCGTGCGGCACCTTCTTGGCGATATCGGCGGCGTGCGCGGCGATCTTGGTGGCCATGAGGCCATCGAGCACGTCTTGGGCGTTGGGCAGGCACAAGTGCTCGGCCGGCGTCACGTAGCACAGGAAGTCGGCACCGGAGCTGGCGGAGATGGCGCCGCCGATGGCAGCGGTGATGTGGTCGTAACCCACGCCGATATCGGTCACCAGCGGCCCGAGCACATAGAACGGGGCATTGTGGCACAGGCGCTTCTGCAGTTTCATGTTGGCGGCGATCTCGTCGAGCGCCATGTGACCCGGACCCTCGACCATGACCTGGACGCCGGCAGCCCAAGCGCGCTTGCACAGCTTGCCCAGCTCGATCATCTCAGCGGTCTCGGTGGCGTCGTTGGAGTCGTAGAGGCAGCCCGGGCGGCAGGAGTCGCCGAGCGAAATCGTCACGTCGTACTCGTGGCAGATCTCGAGCAGCTCGTCAAAGTACTCGTAGAAGGGGTTTTCGTTGCCGGTGACCTCCATCCAGCCAAACAGCAGCGAGCCGCCGCGGCTCACGATGTTCATCAAGCGGCCGGTCTCCTTAAAGGTCTTGGTGACCGACTTGTTGATGCCGCAGTGGATGGTCATAAAGTCCACGCCGTCCTCGGCGTGCGCGCGCACGACCTCGAACAGGTCATCCTTGGTAAGCTTGACCAGCGGCTTTTCCATGTAGCCGATGGCGTCGTACATGGGGACGGTGCCCACCATGAGCGGCGTCTCGTCGATGAGCTGCTGGCGGAACTGGCGCGTCTTGCCCGAGTTGGAAAGGTCCATGATGGCGTCGGCGCCAAAGTCCTCGGCGATCTTGACCTTCTTCCATTCCTCGGCGGCATCGGCTTTATCGCCCGAGATGCCCAGGTTGACGTTGACCTTAGTAGACAGGCCCTCGCCGACACCAAAGGCGCGCATGCCTTTTTTGATGTGCACGATGTTGGCGGGAATGGCGATGCGGCCGTCGGCCACGCGCTCGCGGATGTACTCGGGGTCGCGATGCTCGCGCTCGGCGACTTCCTTCATCTGCGGCGTGATCTGCCCGGCGCGGGCGAAGTCGATTTGCGTGACGAGCTTGGGCTCGGTCTGTGTGCTCATTGGCACGGCTCCCTTCGTTGGCATTACCCATATCAGGTTTGCGGGTCAGGGCGGGCGCGCCCAGTC
>JAQEDL010000027.1:0-20186 GCA_027669365.1 Coriobacteriaceae bacterium AM49-12
TACTCCTCGCGCGCCGCCTTGAACGCCGCATGCACAGCGGCTTCGCGATCGAGGATGATCTCGTTCGGCGTATCGTCGGGAACATGCTCGGCAAGCTCGCGACAGACCTCATCGGGTCCTCGTGAGCCGGGTCCTCGTTGGCAAAGATCATCAGGTCGGAATATGGTGCGGCCTCGCGCGGAAGCTGCTCGCGGCGCTCCTGCGCCTTGCCGCCGGCAGCGCCAAACACTGCAATGACTGGACTAGTGGGAAACGCGCGCTTGACCGACGAGAAAAGCGAACGGAACGAAAGCTGGTTGTGCGCATAGTCAACGACGCAGATCACGCGGCCGTCCTTCGACTCCACGACCTCCATACGGCCCGGCACACGCAGTTTGGAGAGGCCCTTCTTGATGGCATCGATACCGATGCCGATCTCGTGCGCAGCGGCGATAGCGACCAGCGCGTTTTCCACGTTAAAGTCGCCCGCGATGCCCAGCAGGACCTTCTCCCCCGCCTCGGACTCGTCGGCACACAGGCCATGCAGGTTAAACTCGATGTTAAAGCCGACCATGCGCACATCGCTCGCCCACAGGCTTGCCTCGGGATGCTCGACGCCAACGGTCACCAAGCGCTCGGCCGTCGACGCTGCCTCCAACACACGGTCAACCTCTTCGGTGCCCAGATTCACCACGGCGGTCTTCGCCTGGTCAAAGATCCTGAGTTTGCTCTCAAAATAATCCTCAAACGTGGGGTGTTCGATCGGCGAGATGTGGTCACGGCCGATGTTGAGGAAGCACGCCACGTCAAACGGCAGATTCTCGACGCGTTGGTACTTGAGTGCCTGGCTCGAGACCTCCATGACCATGGACTGGCGACCGGACTCACGGCAGTTGGCGATATGGCGCCAGACCTCGGGGGCCTCTGGCGTGGTATTGGTGCTCTCGTAGCACTCGATACCATCGTCGGTACTCACCGAGCCGATCATGCCGCAGGACTCGCCCGCCGCTTTGATAATCGACTGGAGCATAAAAGCGGCCGTGGTCTTTCCCTTGGTACCGGTGATGCCCACGATCTTGACGTCGTGGTCGGGACGGTCGTAGACCTCCGGCGGCAACAGGGCCATGGCCGTGCGAACGCTATCAACAACCAGCATCGCAGCACCGCTCTCCTGCGCCAGCGGCTCCAGAGACTCGACCAGCGACTCTTCGCACACAAATGCGACGGCGCCCGCATCGAGCGCCATGCTCAAAAACGCGGGCTTAAAGGCAGCGCCTTTGCAAAAGAACACGTCACCTGCCGAGACCGCGCGCGAATCAAACGAGCAGCCGGTCACGGCACGCTCGTCAACCTGCTCTGATGCGCGCAGCTCGCCGCACACATCGAGAAGCTTGGCAAGCGTATCGACCGTGGTCACGGTCGCGGAATCCGAATGGTGCATCTTTCACCTTTCTCAGCCATTTGGCAGGGACGGTTTTTATAGTAACTGAAACGCACCCACGCAAAAACGGCTCCCGGAGGAGCCGTTACGCGCAGGCGTTCGTAAGCCGAGGCTAGGCAGCCTGAACAGCGGGCTGGTCCTCGTCGATAAAGAAGCGCTTGTACCACACCAGGAACACGAGCGGCGTATAGATCTTGCGTTGGAAATCGCCCTTGCCCGCAAAGTGCAGATCGAGCAGGTGCATGAGCTCGTCGGTATCGAAGAACTCGCTTGCCCACGGCGCGGTGAAGTACTCCTTGACATAGTCGTACCACTTTTGCTCGCGCAGCCAGTAGACAATCGGCACCGGGAAGCCCACCTTGGGACGGGTGGCCCACTCATCGGGCAGCGACTTGTTGGCAGCGTGGCGGAGTACCTGTTTGTTGCCGTTCTCGTTGATGCGGTAGCGGTCGGGAATGTGCTCGGCGAACTCCATGACTTTGCGGTCCAGGAAGGGCACGCGCAGCTCCAGCGAGTGCGCCATGCACATCTTGTCGGCCTTGAGCAGAATGTCGCCCGGAAGCCACATGTTCATGTCCAGATACTGCTTCTTGACCAGCTCGGGCTGGCCCTTCACGCGCGCATAGATGGGTGCAGCAAGCTCAAAGGCGCCGTCGCCGGTGTTGTACTCGGGCTTGAGTACGCCGTCGACCTCGCGCTCCGGCCATACCAAGGCCTGGCCCAGGAACGACTTCTCGGGAATCTCGGCACCCTTGACCAGGAAGTTATGTCCCTTGAAGTATGGCATATGCAGCGCCAGGTTACCGAGCGCGCGGCGAATGGGCAACGGCACCATCTTTTTGTACTTGCGCACCGGAACCGTGTCCTCGTAGTAGGCGTAGCCGCCAAAGAGCTCGTCGGCACCTTCGCCCGAAAGCACGACGGTAACATCCTTGCGCGCCATCTCGGCCAAGAACCACAGCGCACAGACGACAGGTTGGACTGCGGCTCGTCCATGTGATATTGGATGTCCTCGAGCGCACCGAAGAACTCGTCGGCGGTAATCATCTTGCGAACGTTCTCGACGCCGAGCTTATCGGAAAGTTCCTTGGCGTAGTTAGTCTCGTTGAAATTCTTGTAATCGAAGCCCACCGAGAAGGTCTTGTCGGGCATGAGGCAAGCGGCGATGTAGCTGGAGTCGACGCCGCCGGAGAGGAACGACGCGACCTTGACGTCGGCGATGCGATGGGCCTCGACGCTCTCGTGCACGACCTCGTCCAGCTCGTCGACGTACTCCTCGAACGGCTTCTCGACGGCAGAGTAATCGCAATCCCAGTAGCGCTCGATGTTCATCTTGCCGGTCGGGATGTCTACGGTAAAGTAATGCGCCGGCGGCAGCTTGTAGACACCCTCGAAGAAGGTCTCCTCGGTTGCCGAATACTGCAACGTCATGTACGGACGCAGAGCCTTTTTGTTGACCGCCTTGTGGAAGTGCGGGTAGTCCAGGAAGCTCTTGATCTCGGAACCAAAAAGCACGCCCGGAGCGCCGTCGCCCGCATCGGCCATGGGATAGTAGTAGAGCGGCTTGATGCCAAAGATATCGCGGGCGCCAAAAAGCTTGTTCTTCTTCTTGTCCCAGATGACGAAGGCGTACATACCGCGCAGGCGATCGAGGACGGCCTCGCCCCACTCCTCGTAGCCGTGCAGGAGGCTCTCGGTGTCGGCGCCGCAGTGGAACTTGTAGCCCTTGGCCTCGAGCTCGGAACGGAGTTCTTGGAAGTTGTAGATCTCGCCGTTGAAGACGATAACGACGCTGCCGTCCTCATTGGCCATGGGCTGAGCGCCGGCCTCGGTCAGGTCGAGGATCGACAGGCGGCGGAAGCCAGGGCAACGCGGCCGTCGATAAACTGGCCGCCCATGTCGGGACCACGATGGACGATGCGGTCCATCATCTTGGTGAGCACCTCGGATTGGTTATCCGTCCCACCGACAAAACCGACAAAACCGCACATATACTATCCCCTCTGCTGTTGCTGGGTATCAAATCGAATCAGTAGCTTTTGAGTATACCCGAGGGCGTAAAGAGGGGCGGAATGTTCAGGCAATCTCAACTGAATCAGCTCCGCGCCGACACGCGCCGGTTACCTTTAATGGATATGAGGTGAATGAGGCGATTGTTTTGCTATACTCTCTCCGCACGGGCGATTGGCGCAACGGTTAGCGCAGGTGCTTTACACGCACAAGGCTGGGGGTTCGAATCCCTCATCGCCCACCACTGATTTGATAGGCTCCCAGCTATGGGGGCCTTTCATTTTTGGGCCCATCGCAGAGGGATTCGAACCCGAAAGGGTGCGGAGCTGAGGAAACGCGAAGCGTTTTCCAGCGCAGCACGCGAGGGCCGTAGGCCCGAAGCGAGAGCGGGCGGCGTCAGCCGCACGCGACATCCCTCATCGCCCACCACTGATTTGGAAACGGTCCTCGAAAGGGGACCGTTTTTGCTTGGGCCCATTTCATGGGATTCGAACCCGCCAGCACGTCCGCCACAAAGGCCGTGGCCAAAAAATGGCAAAAATGAGTACTGTTACTAATTTTGTAGCAGCGATTTTTGGGTTTCGCTGGGTAAATCTAGCCCTGAATCAGCGATTTGAAGCCTTTGCTAGCTGTTTCCCCATTAACATAACTGAACATGTGTGGTCTAACTAATCCTAGATAGTCGGTTTCATATGAGATTCAGCTGGTGACAGTACTCACATTTGGCATTTTTTGTCCAAAGGCTCTCCTGGCCATTGCAGATTTGTGGCAAAACGGGCTCCAGACCGCTGAATCATGCCACATAGGGCACGTCCGCAGTCCGGAACCCGGTCAAAGTTAAGTTATTTCGCTGTGTTAGGCCAAAACGTCCGACAGGATCTCGATCAGACTGTCCACGTCGGCTTCCTCGCACACGAGCGGCGGCAGGAAACGCAGCGTATGGGCACCCGTAGCGTTAATCACGGCACCAGCCCCCAATGCACGGGCCACAACGTCGTGTGCATCACCCGCAGTATCGTCCAGATCGCAGCCGAGCATCAAGCCGCGGCCACGCACCTCGGTCACGTTCGGCAGCTTGGCGAGCTTTGCCTCCATATAGGCGCCTACCTTGGCAGCGTGGTCGGCATAATCGCCGCGCACGAGTGCGGAGAGCGTCGCGGCACACGCCGCGATGGCCAAGCAGCTACCGCCAAACGTCGAGCCGTGGTCGCCCGACTTAAACACGTCGGCAATCTCCTTCTTTGCTACGACGGCACCCATGGGCACGCCATCAGCAATGCCCTTGGCAAGGCTCATGATGTCGGGTTCCACGCCATAGGCTTGGAATGCAAACGGCTTGCCGCAGCGGAAGATGCCGCACTGGACCTCGTCGGCGATAAGCACGGCGCCCACTTCGTGTGCCAGGTCGCGCGCTGCCGCCATAAACTCCTCGGTCATGGGGTGCACACCGCTCTCGCCCTGAATCGGCTCGAGCATCACGGCGCAAATTTCGCCCCCCAGCTGCTTTAAGATCGCACGCAGTTCATCGATATCGTTGGGCGTGCAGGCCACAAAGCCACCCGGCAGCGGGCGGAAACTATCCTGCAGCCAATCCTGCATGGTGGCGGCAATGGTCTCGAGCGTACGGCCGTGGAAGCCGCCGCGCATGCACACGATAGTGTTGCCGCCGTTACCGGCACGCTTGGCGTACAGGCGCGCGAGCTTCATCGAGCCCTCGTTGGCCTCGGCGCCGGAGTTGGCAAAGAAGGTCTCCCAAACCTGCTCATCCGCAGCCGGGGCACCAAGAGCAGCTGCCGTGGTCTCATCGCCGGCGGCAATGGCATCGGCAAGCACGCGTGCACCATCTAAGTCGTCGTTGGCAAGCTTGGACAGCAGCGCCGCGACCTGTCCACGCTGCTCGATGTAGAAGTAATTGGAGACATGCATGAGCTTTTTGGTCTGTGCCTCGAGCGCCGAGAGCACAGCCGGGTCGCCATGACCTAGGCTGCACACGCCGATGCCGGCAAGAAAGTCGAGGTACTCACGACCATCGTCGCCGGTGAGCTTCATGCCGTGACCCTCGACAAACTCGACCGGAGAGCGGCCAAAGGTATGCATAACGTAATGGGATTCAAGCGATTGCTGAGCTGCAAGTGACATGGGATGCCTTTCGTTGGGCGCCAGACGGCGCAGGCCTATGGGTGCAGGAATGGGGCGGCTGCGAGTCAGTTAGACCGTCTGAAGCTTCTCGACCTCGTCGAGGTTCTCGGTCAGACGCGCAGCAAACGTCGAAAGCGGATGCGGATGCGTATCGAACTCGTAAGCCGTCTCGGTGGAATGGATCACGGTACCGACGCCGGCATCGGTCAGCAGCTCCAGCAGCAGCGAATGCGGCGTGGTGCCGTTGATGATGTGAGCGCGAAATACACCGCCGGCAAGCGCATCGACGGCCGCACGCAGCTTGGGAATCATGCCCTTATCGACCTCGCCGCCGTAGAGCATTTCGTTAACCTCGTCGAGCGTTAGGTTGGAGATGAGTGAGTCTTTATCGCTAAAGTCCTTGTACAGGCCGTCGACGTCGGTCAAAAAGATCGCCTTATGCGCATGCAGCGCCGCCGCAACGGCACCGGCGGCGGTATCGGCGTTGATGTTGAAGAAACCGCCGTCCTCCCCCGCCGCGACGGTAGCGATGACGGGGATGTACTCGCTATCGAGCAGGCGCTCGATATAGTCGGTGTTGACGTGCGTGACCTTGCCTACGCGGCCGAGTTCGGGGTCGAGCGGCTCGGCGATGAGCGTACCGGCATCGCTGCCCGAAACGCCCACGGCCAGGTTGCCGTGATGGTTGAGCGCCGCGACCAGCTCCTGGTTGACCTTACCGCCCAGCACCTCGCGCACGATATCCATGGTCGCCGGCGTGGTCACGCGCTGGCCGTTCTTAAACTCGACGGGAATATCGTAATGGCTCAGCGCCTCGTTGATAGCCTTGCCGCCGCCATGCACGATGACGGGGCGCATGCCGATGATCTTAAGCAGGACGATGTCGCTCATCACGTCGCGGCGCAGCTGCTCATCAACCATGGCGGCTCCGCCATATTTGATAACAACCGTCTTGCCGGTCAGGTTCTTAATCCACGGCAGCGCTTCGAACAGCAGCTGCGCGGTTGCTTCGTTGGATTCGCTCGAACGACAATCGCGTGCGAATTTCATAATCTGCCTCGTCTTTCGTATCGTTATCGCGCCGTGCTCCGCTGTCCGCAATCGCGGCAAGATGCGCAGCGTGCCTGGAATCTAGGAACGGTAGTCGCCGTTAATGGAGATGTACTCGTGCGTGAGGTCGCAAGTCCACACGGTGGTCGCCGCGTCGCCCGCGCCCAGGTCTGCCGAGATCACAATCTCGGGCGCCTCAAAACGTCGCAGAGCCTCGTCCTCGTCAAAGGGAACAGTCAGACCGTCGCGACAGACAGGCATGCCCATCATGTCGATGGAAACGTCTTCCTGATTAAACTTCACGCCGCACTTGCCAAGCGCCATAGCAACGCGGCCCCAGTTGCAGTCGTGGCCGGCGATGCAGGTCTTAACGAGCGGCGAGTTGGCAACGGCACGGGCGGCGATATCGGCCTCCTCGTCGTTGGCGGCGCCGGTAACGTTGACCGTAACAAGCTTGGATGCGCCCTCACCATCGGCGGCGATATTGCGCGCCAGGCTCTCGCACACCTCGTGCACGGCAAATGCCAACTCGTCAAAGGCATCGGAGCCCTCGACGATAGGCTCGGCATCTGCGGCAGCGGCGCCGGAGGCAAGCATGATGCAGGTGTCGTTGGTCGAGGTGTCGGAATCGACCGTTACCTTGTTAAAGGTCTGCTTGACGGTCGAGAGCAGCAGGGCATGAAGTGCCGCAGGCTCGACGGGGACATCGGTGGTGATAACTGCGATCATGGTGGCCATGTTGGGCATGATCATGCCCGAGCCCTTGCACATTCCGCCTACCGTATAGACATTGCCCGCATGACCCGCAGCCTCACTGACGTAGGATACGGCGTACTCCTTGGAGCGCGTGTCGGTCGTCATGATGGCGCGAGCGGCATCGGCGCCACCGTGGGCGGAGAGCGCCTCGTAGGCAGCAGGAATGGCGGTCTCAAACGTGTCGATCGACAGAATCTGGCCAATCACACCCGTGGAGGCAACCAGAATCTGCTGGGGCTCGCAGCCGATGACCTGCGAGGCGATGCTGCACGTCTCGCGCGCGCAGGCAAGGCCGGTCTCACCCGTGGCGGCGTTGGCATTGCCAGAGTTGACCGAAACACCGGCGATGATACCGTAGCCCTTGTCGGCACCGCCCAGGTTGGCACGGCTCACCTGCACGGGCGCCGCGCAAAAGCGATTGGTGGTAAACACGCCGGCACCGGGACAGGGTTTATCGGGCACGACGAGCGCGTAATCCAGACGCTCGGGGTTCTTGCGGAACCCAGCGTGGATGCCTGCGGCTTTAAAACCAGCCGCAGCCGTAACGCCACCCTCGACGGCGCGAATCCTGATATCAAACAGCTCGGTATTCATCGTCTTTATGACTCCTTATGTCAAACAAAAAAACGGACATCGGTTGGTGCGCCATGCCAGTCGTGATCATGAGACCAGCTTAAGAGTGGCGCCCCACTCGATGCCCGACTACCAAATCGTTAACAATCGAATGTGCTACACCGGGCACGCCACTGTAGGCAAGCCTCGTCGCTCGTCAAAGCCAAAGACGATATTGGCGCACTGGACTGCTTGGCCCGCAGCGCCCTTGCACAAATTGTCGATAGCACCCGTCGCCACCAGCACGCCCACGCGCTTGTTGAGCGCGAGGCCAATCTGGGCAGCGTTGGTGCCGACGACCGAAGCCGTCTTGGGCTGCTGGCCGGCATCGAGCACGCGCACAAAGGTGCGACCGGCGTAGAACTGCTTGTAATGGTCGACAACGTCTCAAGGGTCAAGGTATCGAGAGCCTGCGGCGCGAGCGGCAGCGTCACCGTGGAGAGCAGACCGCGCTTGAGCGGTGCCAGGTGCGGGGTAAAGACGACGCGATCGGTCAGGCCAAGGATTTGCTCAATCTCGGGCGTGTGGCGATGCTTGCCCACGCCGTAGGCCTCCAAGTTCTCGTCGGCGCTGCAAAAATGGGTGCGGGCGTTGCAGGACTTACCGGCGCCCGTCACGCCGCTAATGGCATCGACAATCACGGGGCCGTTCTCGGCCACCCAGCCCGCGCGCACGGCGGGCGCGGCGGCAAGGCTCGTTGCGGTGGGATAGCAACCGGCGCAGGCGACCAGCACGGGTTTGCCGTCGGCATGGTCGGATGCGGCGGTCTCCAAGTCCTGGCAGAACAGCTCGGGCAGACCGAAGGCACGGGTCTTGAGCAGCTCGGGGCTCGTATGCTCGGCGGCATACCAAGCCTCAAAAACGGACGCGTCGTTCAGACGGTAGTCGGCCGAAAGATCAAAGCAGGAGACGCCCGATGCAAGCAGCGCGGGCACCTGTGCCATGGCAGCCGTGTGCGGCACGGCCAAAAAGACCGCGTCGCAGTTCTTGAGCTCAGGGGCATCATGCGTCGTAAAGACAAGATCGCTTACGCCGGTGAAGCTCGGGTGCACCGCAGACAACGGCTGGCCGGCATCGGCGTTGGACGTAATGGCAGCAAGTTCAAACTCGGGATGACCGAGGACGAGGCGAATGAGCTCGGCTCCGGCATATCCAGCCGCGCCGACGATTCCAACCTTCAAAGACATATCAGACTCCTTGTCTGCGATTTATGCACCGATGCGCATTTCGCAGCGGTCATTATGAGGTGGATTGAAACTTTAGCACCAAAAGATGCATTAATACGTAAATGGCTTGCATATTCATGCATTGAAACATTCCCGACACATTCGCTTGAAGGAATTGACAAATGGAGCGGGCCGTATTGACCGGCGCTCCTAACGGCGCCGGGCAAGACGGGGCCCGCCCATGCGAAAACCAAGTTGTTAGGATGAGCCAGCTGGCTAGAGCTCGACCGGCACCCATTCGTCGTGATTGCAGATAAAAGCCTCGGGATCCTCGACGCTAAAGAAGACGAGCGTGGGGTCGTTAGGCCCCTCATAGTGCTCGCCCAGGCGCTCTAGATGCTTCCACCCAGCTTCGCGCATTTCGCCTAAAGCCCGGTCATCCAAGCCGGCACGCCCGCGCAAGATGAGCCAGCCATGGCCCGGCCACCAACTCGTGGCCTCAAAGCGCTGGTTTTGCAGCAGCTCTTGCCACACATCTTTGGTGCGCGCTGTTACAAACCACAGCTTGCCGTCCTGGATCTGCGCAAACGAAAACGGACGCACATGAGGCTGTCCGTCAACGCTCGTCGCCAAATACCATGCCGGCACCGACGTCAGATACTCCAACACCGTATTCAATCCGTCCATGTGTCCTCCTGGCGCTAGCTAATTCGGAACGGGTAGTTAATTTGAGACGCGCTAGAGCTCCAGGCGCTCCTCGCTGCCGTCGATATCACAGAAGCGCGCGGCAATGTTGCGGACCGAAAAGAAAGCAAGGCGGCCGTCGTTGGCACTCTCGTGTTCCTCGCCGATGCCCACCATGTGCTTAAAACCCGCTTGACGCACCTTGTCGCTCGCAACTGCGTCGTCCTCAAGTGCGGCTTCGCCGGTCAATACGATCCAGCATTCCCCCGGCTTCCAGCCCGAGAGCTCAAACTTGGGATTCGCACTCAGCTCCGCCCACACATCCTTGTCGCGCGACGTGCAAAACCACAGCTTACCTTCATCGACCATGGCAAACGAAAACGGCCTCACGCGAGGCTGATGCCCGTCGGCCACATCGGTCGTGGCCAGATACCACGCCGGAATGCGCCTGAGATACGAGCAGGCGCGCTCAAGCTGAGCTGTGCGGTCGTTGTCGGTCATAGGGACCCCTTTCTTGCGCTCGAATCGCGCCTAAACAAGTTGAAGGTTGACGACGATGACACACGCAAACAGCAGCATCGTCACCACCGCAGCCAGCGCATCCCCGCGGCGAAATGCAAGCGCATGCAGACGCGTGCGGCCCTGCTCGCCGTGATAGCAGCGTGCATCCATGGCGGCAGACAACGTCTCGGCATGACGGAACACGCCCGTGAACAGTGGAATCGCCACACTGCCGAGCATACGCACGCCGCCGAGCGGGCCACCCGTTACGCGTGCACCGCGGCTTGCCTGCGCGTCCGCCGTCTGCTTCATCTCGGTGGCGAACTGCGGCATAAAGCGCAACGCGATGCCCATGATCATGCCGAGCTCATGCGCAGGGAGCCCCACGCGCGCAAACGGTGCGAGCAGACGCTCAAAGCCCGCGGTGAGGTCGAGCGTAGGCGTGGTGAGCGTAATGGCGCTCATGCCGGCCATCATCAGGGTCAGGCGACACGCCATAAAGGCGGCAGAACGCAGTGAGCCCTCGCTTATCTGCAGAAAGCCGAGCTGCCACAGGATGCGCCCACTCTGATCGGTAAACAAGTTGAGCACCGCGACCACGACGACGATTGCCAGCAGCGGCGCCATCGACGACAGAACGCGACGAGCCGGCACCCGGGACACGACATAGATCAGCACAACGAAAAATGCGACAGGGGCCAATCCGCGGAAGCCGCCGACGGTCAGCGTCGTGATCAAAAACACAAAGCCCAGGGCAGCTTGGTGCGCGGATCCAGGCGATGGATCGCGCTATCGCTCGGATAGTAGCTGCCAAACGAAAACGCCTCCATCAGCAACCCTCCTCTCGCGCGACCGTTTCGGATTTGGCCTTGTCCGAGACGTTAGAAGAACCGCCTGAGCGACCGATCGGCAAATCTGCCAACTCGTCGGCCAACGACTCAACCGTATAGAGCCCGCTGCGATGCAGCGGCACGCCCGCTTCCGCGAGC
The DNA here is from genome assembly GCA_027669365.1 of Coriobacteriaceae bacterium AM49-12. Lineage (GTDB taxonomy): Bacteria > Actinomycetota > Coriobacteriia > Coriobacteriales > Coriobacteriaceae > Collinsella. The sequence goes on from JAQEDL010000027.1 coordinate 11,328, forward strand.
GCCAACGCCATACGCTGGGCGGCAGGAACGCCCAGGCCGATCGACTTGAGCTCATCCGCACGCGCAAAAACCTGCGCGGGGACTCCCTCGGCAAACACGGCGCCCTCGTTCATCACAACGATACGGTCACAACAATTTGCCAGGTCATCCATGCTGTGCGAAACCATGACAACGGTCAGGCCCTCGCGATGGAGTCGATCGATGAGCTCCAGGAAATCCCTGCGCGCAGCCGGATCGAGACCTGCCATGGGCTCATCGAGCACCAGGACCTCGGGCTCCATGGCAAGCACGCCGGCAAACGCCACGCGCCGCTGCTGCCCGCCCGAGAGCTCAAAGGGGCTCTTATCGCCCACCGTGGCCAGGTCGAGGCCCACGCGTGCGAACGATGACTCGACACGACGGTCGACTTCATCTTGCGGCAAGCCAAGGTTGCGCGGGCCAAACGCAACGTCCTGCGCCACGGTCTCGGCAAATAGCTGGCGCTCGGGATACTGAAACACCACGCCGACCTTGGCCTTAACCGCGGCGGCGTCTTTCTTGTTTGATAGGTCGAGCCCCAGTGCGCGAACGAATCCCTCCTGGGGGCGAATCAAACCGTTGAGATGCTGGACCAGCGTCGACTTACCCGAACCGGTATGACCTGCCAAGCCCAGGAACTCGCCGCGACGCACCGTCAGCGATACATCGCGCAGCGCCCACGGGCTGCTGGGGTCGTTTCCCCAGAGAGCCTGTTTGCTCGATTTGCCCGCAGTGACCGAGCGCTTATGCCAGCGGCGGCGCTCGCGGGCACTCAGCGAGTAACTATGCGAGAGGTGCGAAATCTCGATGACGGGCTCCGACACGGCTGTCCCGTCGGTTGCAGAGGAGACGTTGTCGAGCATACGAGGATCGGACCCAAAGGGCCGCTCCACGATGTCTACCCCACTCCGGTCGGCATATACCTGCGCAATCTCGGCGACCATATCCGCCTCGCGCACCTGCGCATGAACGGGCACGCCCTTCGCACGAAGTGCCATGCCCAAGCAGCACGACGCCGGCATATCCAGGTTGAGCTGCGCAAGTTCGTCCGCCCGCGTCAAGATTTCCTCGGGCGTACCGAGCATGGCAACGCGCCCCGCCCGAAACACCGCGACACGATCGGCCTCGGCGGCCTCTTCCATAAAGTGCGTAATCATCACGATGGTCATGCCGCGAGCGTGCAACACGCGGCAAACCTTCATGAGGCCCTTGCGTCCACGCGGATCGAGCATCGAGGAAGCCTCGTCCAAGATGAGCACGCGCGGTTCCATGGCGAGCACGCCGGCAAGCGCCACGCGCTGCTTTTGGCCGCCCGAAAGCGCATGGGTCTCGTGGCGCTCAAAGCCCACCAGGCCCACGCCCTTCAGCGCCTCGCGTACGCGCTGCGCAATTTGCGCCGATGGCACGCCAAGGTTTTCGGGACCGAACGCAACGTCATCTTCGACAAGCGTTGCCACCAGCTGGTCGTCGGGATTCTGGAACACCATGCCTGCGGTCGAACGAATGTCGTAGACCAGCTCGGGATCGGACGCATCCATACCGTTGATACGTACCGTGCCCGCATCGGGCTGCAGCAGCGCATTCAGATGCTTGGCAAACGTCGACTTGCCCGACCCATTGCCACCGAGGATGCAGAAAAACTCCCCGTCCTCGATGTTCAGATCGACACCGTCGAGTGCCGACACGGCACCGTCATAGCTAAAGGAAACGCCCCGACACTCAATCATGCGCGGCCTTTGACCTGGTCCTTTTTAGGCGTGATGAGGTTGGAGACTGCTTTATACACCGCTAGCGTCAACACCGAGTTAAGCACGGTCTTGATAAGGTTGAACGGCAGCACGGCAGGAATCATAAGCGGGGCGATCACATCGACCGAGCCATACCAGAACCATACGCCAATGGTAAGGTTTGCGACCATAGACAACGCCGTAGCGGCAATGACGCCGAGCACCAGACCAATCACGGCACCCTTATAGGTATGCATCTTCTGGTACACGATAGCCGCGGGCAGAATGTAGCCCAGCGTAGCAACCAGGTTCATAAGTGCGCCGACCCAATCGCCCGTGGTAAGCGCATGGATAACAATCGCCATAGCGGCAACAGCAGTACCGGCGCCAGGACCATACGCAAAACCGCACACCATCGCCGGCACCAGCGACGGGTCATACGTCAAAAACGGCGCCGAAGGAAGGATAGGCAGCTGCACGTACATAAACAGGGCGCCCAAGGCACATATCAGCGCCATGGTAACGAGCTGTTTGGTGCTCCACCTATTCGTGTTCTCAAAATGGATATGCTGCGACTGTTCAGACATAAGATCACCTGCCTCTTTCATCCGGACTCTAACCGTTGGTACTGGGATCTCACCAGTTCAGCCGGCATGCGAACCAACGCACACACGGTCGCGGACTCATCGGCTCGGCCGCAGGCACCTCGACTGCGCCACGGCACCCCTTTAGCACCGCCCGATTTACCGCCAGTGGGGAATTTCACCCCGCCCTGAAACAGCACTTGCAAGTGTAGCACGAGCAATCGTTCGCGCAAGTATGCCGAGGGTAATTTGTGGTGGGGATCAGTTGCCACAACAACCACGTTCCCCACCCATCCCAAAGTAGCGCGCCTTTCGCGCAAAGCGCGAAACAGCAAGGGGACAAGCCACTGCAACAACCACATCCTCCACTCGCCCCAAAGCGGCGCGCCTTTCGCGGCAAAGCCGCGAAACAGCGACCGGGACACGTATTCCCAACAACCAAGTCCTCCGCCCACGCCGACCTCAAGGCCGTAAACGCAGGGAATCCGAGGACGTTCCGGAGGGAAGCCCCCGTCACGCCCCCGGATTCCCGGTGGGAGTTTTAGACCTTGTCGGCCTTAGTACATACCGCCGCCCTGCTGACCAGCGGTGGCAGCAGCGATAGCGTCCTCAAGCTGAGTGTTCTTGGGCACATCGGAGACGGTAGCCTCGGTGATGAGGATCAGGCTGGCGACAGAAGCAGCGTTCTGCAGGGTGACGCGGCTGACCTTGACGGGGTCGAGGACGCCCATCTCGATCATGTCGCCCCACTCGCCGTTGGCAGAGTTGAGACCCTGGCCGGCGGGCAGCTCGGCAACCTTGTCGACCACGACAGCGCCCTCAAAGCCAGCGTTCTTGGCGATGGTGGCGACCGGAGCGGTCAGAGCCTTCTTGACGATATCGACGCCAATCTTCTCCTCGGGGTCGTCGATCTCGACAGCATCGAGCGCAGGAGCAGCGTCCATGAAGGCGACGCCACCGCCGGCGACAATGCCCTCCTCGACAGCAGCGCGAGTTGCCTGCAGGGCGTCCTCGACGCGGTGCTTGATCTCCTTGAGCTCGGACTCGGTAGCAGCGCCGACCTTGATGACGGCAACGCCACCGGAGAGCTTGGCCAGGCGCTCCTGGAGCTTCTCACGGTCGAAGTCAGAGGTGGTGTTCTCCATCTCACCCTTGATCTGAGCGATACGAGCGTCGATGGCCTCCTTGGAGCCAGCGCCACCGACGACGACGGTGTTGTCCTTGGAGATGGTGACGGACTTAGCGGTACCGAGCATATCGGCAGTGATGTCAGCAACCTTCACGCCCAGCTCGTCCAGGGCAGCCTGGCCACCGGTGAGGACGGCGATGTCCTCGAGGATGCGCTTGCGGCGATCGCCGTAGCCCGGAGCCTTGACGGCGCAGACGTTGAGGGCGCCACGGATCTTGTTGAGGACCAGGGTCGGCAGAGCTTCGCCGTCGATGTCCTCAGCGATGATGAGCAGGCCGCGGCCAGCGCGCTGGACAGCCTCGAGAACGGGCATAATGTCCTGAACGCTGGAGATCTTCTGGTCGGTGATGAGGATGTACGGATCCTTCATCACGGCCTCCATGCGGTCGTTGTCCGTGACGAAGTAAGCGGAGACATAGCCCTTGTCGAACTGCATGCCCTCGACGGTGTCGATGGTGATGTCGAACGTCTGGGAATCCTCGACGGTGATGACGCCGTCCTTGCCCACGACCTCCATGGCCTCGGCGATCTTCTCGCCGACCTCGGGGTCACCGGCAGAGATGGTACCGACGGAAGCGATCTGCTCCTTGGTCTCGACCGGCTTGGCCTGAGCCTTCATCTCGGCGACGGCAGCGTTGACGGCCTTGTCGATGCCGCGACGGATGGCCAGAGGGTTGGCGCCAGCGGCGACGTTGCGCAGACCGTCGTTGACGATGGCCTGAGCGAGCAGGGTTGCGGTGGTGGTGCCGTCGCCCACGGTGTCGTTGGTCTTGGTGGCGACCTCCTTCACCAGCTGAGCGCCCATGTTCTCGATGTTGTCCTCGAGCTCGATCTCCTTAGCGACGGAAACGCCGTCGTTGGTGATGGTCGGGGCGCCGAACGTGCGCTGCAGCGCAACGTAACGGCCCTTGGGGCCCATGGTGACGGTAACGGCGTCGGCCAGAGTGTTGACGCCCTTGGCGAGCTTAGCGCGGGCATCGGTGTTGAACGTAATGTTCTTTGCCATGGTAGGTAATCCTCCAAAAGAAATGTGACTCGCGTCGCCGCTTCCGAGTCCTATGCGGCGGGCGCGTTCAAAGACGAATCAGAGATTCTGACGAGACTAGGCCTCGACGACGGCATAGATGTCGTCGGCGCGCATCAGCAGATACTTCTCACCGTCGACCTTGACCTCGTTGCCACCGAACTTACCGTAGATGACAACGTCACCGACCTTGACGTCCATGGGGATGCGCTCACCCTTGTCGTTGACCTTGCCGGCGCCAACGGCAACGATGGTGCCGCGCTGCGGCTTCTCCTGAGCGTTGCTGGCGATATACAGACCAGAAGCGGTCTTCTGCTCGGCCTCGTCGGGCTTGACCAGAACACGATCTGCAAGCGGCTTCAAAGACGACATGCTTGTCTCCTCCTTTTTGGGCCGCGCGGTTATACCACGCGAATTAACCCTTTTTGTTTGCGTACGCGTTGAATGGTACCCACGAATGGCGGGTTATACAACACGGAGTCAAAAAATCTTATTTTTTGGCACTTAGATTTTCTGAATGCCGGGGGATAACTTAGCAGTGGCTCCCGTGTGGCTCCGGAGGGGCGGGGCATAAGGTTTCCTGCTCGGGCAGTCCTGCTCGCACGAAGGCCACATTAAGTGGCCTTCGGCTCGTGCGGAACTCGCGATAAACCTTATGCCCCGCCCCTCCGGAGCCACACGGGAGCCAGGTTAACTAATTCGGGCCCGGCATTCAGAAAAGTCAGTACAGCAAAATGGCGATGCGGATGGTGCGAACAAGAAAGGGGCACGTTGCTGAAACGCGCCCCTTGTGGGTGGGGTATGGGGCTAGCGCTCGTAGATTAAGTTACCTGCCAGGTAGGTGGCTTGGACTTTGGTGGCTTGGAGTTCTTGGGGGTCGATGGTGAGCAGGTTTTGGTCCAGGACTACCAGGTCGGCGTATTTGCCGGGTTCTAGGCTGCCGAGGTTTTGCTCGTCGCCCGCTGCATAGGCGCTGCCCAGGGTGTAGTTGCGCAGGGCTGTTGCTGCATCGATGCGCTCGCTCGGCAGCCAGCCGCCCTCGGGCCAGTGGCTTTTGGGGTCTTGGCGCGTGATAGCCGTGTAGAGCACGTTCATGCTGGTAACGGGCGTGATAGGGCTGTCAGTACCGAAGGCTTGGCGAATGCCGCGCTGCTTATAGGTTGCAAACGGCCACATGATGCGGCTGCGCTCCATGCCCAAATCGCGCTCGGGGCCGCCCGGGTCGAGCGTAATGTGACAGGGCTGACTCGAGGCAATCACGTTGAGCTTGCGCAGGCGGTCGATGTCCTCGGGCAGGAGGTTCTCCAGATGCTCGAGTGTGTTATGGCCGTGCTGGGGCAGGCCGTACAGGTCGGCGGCCTCCTCGAAGATATCCAGCGCGGCATGAATCGCACCGTCGCCGATAACGTGGATACGCACAGTGTGGCCGCGCTCCGCAGCCGCCAGAACCAGCTTACGCATGCGCTCGGCAGGAACTGTCAGACGGCCCTGGTCGCCCGGGAAGCGCGGATTGGTATAGGGCTCGGTGAGATATGCCGTGTGTTCGCTCGACACGCCGTCGAAGAACTGCTTAAAGCCTGGCGCCGAGAGCAGCGCGTTGTTCGCGTAGCGGGTCTGCAGCTCTTCCAAGCGCAACTGGTCATCCAGCAGCGTGGGGAACAGATGGGCTCGGATGCCCAACTTGCCGGCTGCCTGCAGTTTGTCGTAGACATCGTCGCGGATAAAATCGCAGCCCGGCATGGGCATGAGCGACATGTCGCAGATCGAGGTGATGCCCTGCTCGGCCATACGCCTCATTTGATCGGCGTAAGCGCTTGCAATGCGATCCTCCCCCAGCCACTCAAGGCAGCGCGGAAGCAGCTGCATAGCGGCCGCCTCGTGAGCGATACCCGTGAGCTCGCCGTTTGCATCCTTGTCGTAGCTACCACCCGCCGGAGGCTCGCTGTCGCGTGTCACGCCGAGGGCTTCGAGTGCGCGGCTGTTGAGCCACAGCGTGTGCCCGTCGCCCGAATACATAACGCAGGGGCGATCGGGGAATGCCGCATCGAGCGACGCTTGGTAGGATGCGCGGGCGGGTCCCAACGGTAGTCGCGCCAGCCCTGCGTCACAACCCAAGCGTCATCGGGCAGGTCCTGGGAAAACTCGAGCGCGTGCTGCACCAGCGCCGCCTCGGACGTGCCCATATCCATGAGCATGTACGGCGAGGAACCGACCGAGGTATGGAAGAAGTGCAGATGAGCGTCATGGAAACCGGGGCAGACAAACTGCTCGCCGTAGTCGATAACCGGCGTGGCGGCGGGAGCGGCGGCGATCACGTCATCGGGCTTGCCGACTGCGACGATACGGTCGCCTGCGATGGCAATCGCCAGCTCGCGGGCAGTATCGATGCCGTCTTGCGCGGTAAAGACGTTCTTGGAGCGGATAATCCGATCGATATGTTGCATGGGCATCCCCATCTCTGGCAGGAAATTCAACACCCCCGAGTGTACTCCCCCGCCCTTGCAACAAAACCCCAAGCGGCAAACGGCAACTTTACCAGCCCTAGCGGCAGGTGGCATACTGGAGAGAGCCTGTACGATTTTGCGATCAACCCAGCAAGGAGCAAATCGACCATGACGAAGACCAAGGCACAGCAGATTATGGCGGCGACCGAGGCTCGTGCGGCTGACGACGTCACCGCAGCCATCAAAGATATCGCTACCGAGTTTGAACCCTATATCATCAAGCAGCGCCGCCACTTCCATAAGCACCCGGAGCTGAGCCTTGCCGAGGAGCGCACGACTTCTGACATCGCCAACCAGCTCGACGCCATGAATATCCCCTACGAGCGTCCCCTTAAGACGGGCCTTGTGGCAACCCTTCGCGGCACCGCGCCCGACGCCTATCGCGAGGACGGCACGCCACGCCGCCGCATCCTGCTGCGTGCCGACATCGACGCCCTGCCCGTCACCGAGCAGACCGGCGAAAAGTTCGCCAGCGTCAACGAGGGCTGCATGCACGCCTGCGGCCACGACTGCCATATCGCCATGATGCTCGGCACGCTGCAAATCCTGCGCCATATGACCGACGACATCCACGGCGAAATCCGCATCGTCTTCCAGCCCAGCGAGGAAAACGGCCAGGGCGCCAAGCTCATGATCGGCACGGGTGTGCTCGACGGCGTCGATGGCGCCTACGCCGCGCACATCTGGAGTGAGGTCGACGCCGGCACTGTGAGCTGCGAGCCCGGACCGCGCATGGCCAATACCGACTGGTTCCGCATCGACGTCCGCGGCACCTCGTGCCACGGCGCCATGCCCCAGCGCGGCCACGACGCCGTCATGGTGGCCGCCGAGATCGTCAATGCCCTGCAGACCATCGTTTCGCGCGAGATCAGTCCCTACGAGCCGGCCGTCATTACCGTCGGCGAGCTGCACGGCGGAACCGCGCGCAACGTTATCGCCGGCACGGCCTACCTCGCCGGCACGGTGCGCACCTACGGAGATTCGACCCACGAGGAAATGCCGGAGCTTATGCGTCGCATCGTGGAGCATACCGCGGCCGCCTTGGGCGCCGAGGCAGAGCTCACCGACTACACCATCGCCAATTACAAGGTCGAAAACGATGCCGCCTCGAGCGAGCGTTGTCGTCAGGCCGTGGTCAAGTGCCTGGGTGCAGCCGGCGAAGGCCATTATCGCGGCACACTTTCGGGCGAGGACTTCTCGGAGTATCTGCGCCGCGTACCGGGCGTGCTCGCCTTTGTTGGCACGCGCAACCCCCAGATTGGCGCCACGTACGCCCAACATTCTTGCTTCTACAAGATTGACGAGTCGGTGCTGGCCAAGGGCTCCATGGTGGCCGCCCAGTATGCCATCGACTTTTTGGCCGAGCCCACGCAAGAGGAGCTCGACGGCCCCGCGATCACCGCGGTCGCCGAAACCAACCCCGATCTGGCCGCCAAGTTGCGCTCTGCCAAGGCGACGACCGCCGAGCTCGTGACGCCATCCACGATGCCCGCACGGCTCGCCACGCCGCGATCAAGGGCATCCACGATGCACGCGCCGCCGCGCGCCGCGAGGAGAAGCACGACGAGTAGCCGATTCGCGACCGTCTCGCAGTCATAGCCACATCGCGATATCAAAGCGGGGGCGGACGCTTCGGCACGTCCGCCCCCGCTTATTTGTCAAGCGCTATTTCTACCGTTTCTACCCCGTCCCCAAATGGCAGGTGGCAGGGTTACTCGTCCTGCGGGTCCTCGTCGGAGCTTGGCGCAGGCTCGGGCTCAGGTGCAGGCTCGGGCTCCGGTTCCGGCATGGGCGCGGGCTCGGGCTCAGGCTC
>JAQEDL010000027.1:20286-32692 GCA_027669365.1 Coriobacteriaceae bacterium AM49-12
AGAACGGCAGGCCCGCACCGGGACGCCCGGCGCGGCGCCGGCGAGCGGACGCTTCTTGTCCTGATCCTTGGCAGTAAGCTTCTCGATGGCTTTTTTAATGGAAGCGGACGACACACCTAGGCGCATGAGGATGTCCATGGCCATGCCGTTGCCCTCTTCGACGATACCGATGAGCAGGTGCTCGGTCGACACATAGGTCTGGTTGTTCTCACGCGCCACGCGGAAGGAGCGCTCCATCACGCTAATGACGAGTGGCGTAAAGGCAAGCTTGGCAGCCTCGGTCTCCTCGCTGGGCTCGGAAACCGTGGTCTGGACCTCCTTGAGGGTGTCCATGATGTCGTCGTAGGAGATATCGAGCGAGCGCAGCGCCTCGGCAGCGATACCCTCGTCCTCCTTGGCGAGCGCGAGCAGCAGGTGCTCGGTGCCCACCTTATTTGAATGTAGATCGAGCGCCTCTTGCTTGGCCATGGACATGACCTTGCGCGCGCGATCGGTAAAACGGTCTAACATGCTAGTTCCTCTTAGACGAGCTAGTTTTTTCAAACGCAAAGCGCCGCCCCGCGGCAGCGCTTTGGTCTCTTTACCCATATGGAGTATATGTTAACCGTTGGAGCCTTTTCCACGCGCAGCCATACGACAACGTCTACAAAAAAGGAATCGCCGGGTGCGGCGGACGCTCTAGGTTAGAAGCTGTTGCCTAGCAGGCAGGCTCGGCATCCATGCTCTCGGCAACGTCATTGAAGGCATCGACAGCGGGAGCGCCCGGCATGCGCACGAGCTCCATATGCTGCTCTTCAAAGACGGTTCCCATGGGGAAGGCGCGGCGGAAGACAAAGCGAGCAACCGGACCAGCCACCAGCAGGTTCCAGGGCAGGGCCATGATGAAGTTGCGCGGAATGTTGACGAGCCACATCATCGGCAGCGCCTGCAAATTGGCAAGCGGGCCGCCGGGCATATGGAACAGGCCTTCGCACGCGCCGTAAAGCGACATGATGATGACCATGGGAACGACCATGCAGGAGCTGACGGCGAGCGTCATGGCAAGCGGCGAGCTCTTACCCGGCGTGACCAGGAATTTAAAGGCGAAACCCTTGGCAAGGGGGCTGGCAACAAACCAGTCGCAGCACATGGCAAATATGTAGGCAACGGGGAAGCCGAGCCACGCGGCGGCGGCAACCTCGCCGTTGATGGCCCCATGCTGCAGGGCAACGTTGTAGATGCTCATCCAGAGCACCATGCAAAAGCACATGATAAAGGTGAACAGCAGGCTCTCTCGTTTGTTGATAGGCATAAAGGGCATGGTCCTTTCTGTGTTACGCCGCGGCACCACGCAACAAAAACGAGCGGGCGAGATGGAGCTGTTGGGACTTCATCTCGCCCGCCCGTGATACGTGCGTCTGTGACTACTTATGTGGTGGAACTACCCTAACACGAACGGCACGCGCTTCGTAAGCGTTGAGTTTATGAAGATGCAGGGCACCAATAATCCCCGACCCCATAAGTTGCGGTGGAATACGGACTGTTTTGACCCTTTAAGCAGCAATTCAGTCCCTATTTCACCGCAACTCATTTGGTGCAAAGTAACCTGTTCCCCTTGCACCAATTAGCTGGTGTGGCGCCAGCGAGGGTCGGTGAGGGTTCTCGCCACGCCCAGGCCAACGGGCAGAAACGCCACGATGAGCACTGCACGCACAAACCAGCCGAGCATATTGACCGTGTCGAAGGTGCACATGTAATACATCGAGCGATACAGATACAAGCCCGGCACCATAATGACAATCGATGGCACCGTGAGGGCGATACGTGGGTAGGTGAGCCTGATTTCTGCCAGACTTGCCAGCAAACCCGATACGAGCGCCCCGATAAATGCAGCCGCCTCGGGAGGCATTCCCGCGCTGAGGCCCAGGAAGGGAAGCATCGTCGGCCCATCGACAAGGGTCAGACGAAGGGTATTGGACACGGCGCCGATCAGCCAGCTGCCGTGGCCATCTTTACCGGCTGTTGAACATCACTGAGAAGCCGAATACGCCAACGAAGCTCATTACCACGCGCAAGAGCGTAAGGGCAAGCGGCGAAAGGCCGAGCGGCGCAAAGTCGTCCGGCGCCAGGCCAACACACTCGGCAACCATCCAACCTACGAGCGTCGCCATCACAATAATCGACACAGCATACGAAAGACGCTCAATGCCGCTTCGCATGTCGAGCTTAGCGATGTCGAGACCTGCCGTAATGAGAGGAAAGCCGGGAATCACAAAGAGCATGGCGCCGATATAGCCTTCTTGGTGCGACATTGCCCCCGGTATGACCTGGCCAAGACCGAGCAATGCCAGCAGATACGAGACGCAAGCGAGTGCAACGCCGATCGTCAGCGCGCTAAACTGGCCAAGGCCCTGCTTAAGAATATGGGAGCGAGCAAAGTTGCCGACACCAGCGCCCACAAATGCACAGGCCATCTCGATAGGGCCGCCGCCGAGCAAAAAGACGAGGCGCCGCAAGCACAGGCTGCCGCAAGGCCCTGTTGCCAGGGAGCGTAATCGGGCTTTGAACTCTCAACGGTCTTGAGCATCTCGTGGTACTCGTGCACGGTAAACCGGCGCCCGTAAATCTCGATTTCCTTTAAGAAGCTCTCCATCATCCAAATGCGATGGGTATTGACGCCCGTTGTGGGCAAGCTGACGACTTCGTTAAAGCAGTGACCATCTTCAATACAAGTACACTCAAACGACAGGAGACTTAAGTCAACGTGGATGGTGACACCGAGCACGGCGGCGATGCGATTCATGGTATCGCGTACACGCCAGGCACCCGTTCCGCTCGCGAGCATAAGCATACCGGTGCGACAAATGATGGATGATTTGTCGGTAAGTGGCGCATCGACGGCAAGCTCATCGCCTGCCGTCACGATCTGGCGCCAGTCAGTTTTCATATGGAGCGCGCCGGCACGGACACCGTGGTGCAAAGAGATTCTCGAAAGCAGCGGGTCGGGGCGCGAAGGCTGTGGGGGTTCCGTCGATTCATTCTCAACCTCATCAGCCCTTCACCCACTAGGTCAAATGAGTCAAGCGATGCCGGCTCGCGACGGTCGATCGGCTCCTCGTCCTCATCATCAAAATAGTTGAACTGATTGAGCATGTCCTCTTCGATTGCACGATCGCTCGCGTCGTCCATACAGACGCTCCCTTCCTACCGACTAACCCCCATCCTAGGCAGCAACGGCTAAAGGAAACATAAAAGAGACAACTGTCATGCGAGCCATGTGCTCAATAGCCATTGAGTAGTCGTTTAAGAACGTCCCCAATGACCACATCGATGTTTTGGCAACGCCAGCGAGCAGGCCGCATTCCAACCAGGACAACGCCGCAGGCAGAGGACGGACAGCGAGCCGCGTCCAGCTTGACAGCCAAGCAACGCCGATGCCTTGGCAACGACAGCGAAAGCCCGCCAGAGCGAGCAAGGTGCCTTGAAACAAGGCGGCATTGACCTTCTGGTCATGCCGCCGAAGTTGAAAGGCAGATTGCCGCTCTGGCGGGCTTGCAGCGTCAACTGGTTACGCGGGTTGGTAAACCCGCGTAACTCCCTAGTACATCTTTGCGCCGGCAGGGATGGAATCGTCGAGCTGGATCAGGTTGAGACGCTCCTCGCCCTCCTCCTCGTGGATGGCGCTGATGAGCATGCCACAGCTGGGGATGCCCATCATCTTGCGCGGAGGCAGGTTGGTGATGGCGAGTAGGGTCTTGCCGACCAGGTCCTCGGGCTCGTAATAATCGTGAATGCCGGAGAGGATGGTGCGGTCGGTGCCGGTGCCGTCATCGAGCGTAAAGTTCAGCAGCTTCTTGGACTTCTTGACGGCCTCGCATGCCTTGACCTTCACGGCGCGGAAGTCGCTCTTGGAGAAGGTATCAAAGTCGACGAACTCCTCAAACAGCGGCTCAACGGCAATCTTGGAATAATCAACCGTGGGCTTAAGCGGCTTGACGAAGGGGCTCGCGGCGTTGCCGGCCTCGGCGGCCTTGGCAGCAGCGGCACCGGACTGGAAACCCTTCTCGGGCTTCATGTGCGGGAACAGCAGCACGTCGCGGATGGAAGCCTGGTTGGTGAGCAGCATGACCACGCGGTCGATACCGATGCCGATGCCGCCCGCGGGGGGCATGCCGTACTCGAGGGCGCGCACGTAATCCTCGTCGTACTCCATGGCCTCGTCGTCGCCGCCGGCCTTCTCGGCCATCTGGGCAGCGAAGCGCTCGGCCTGGTCGACCGGGTCGTTGAGCTCGGAGAACGCGTTCGCGTACTCGTGGCCGGCAATGACCAGCTCAAAGCGATGGGTCAGGCGCGGGTCGTCCTCAAAGCGCTTGGCAAGCGGGCTAACCTCGATGGGGTAATCGCACACGAAGGTGGGGTTGACGATGGTGTCCTCGCCCAGCTCGTCATAAATCTCGGCGATGATCTTGCCGGCGGTCCACTCGGGCTTGATCTCCAGGCCCTTCTCGCGCGCGGCGGCAGCAAGCTCCTCAACCGGCGTGTCGATGGTGACCTGCTTACCAATCACGTCAGAGACGATATCAGTCATGGAACGGCTTGCCCACTCACCAGAAAGGTCGATGGTCTGGCCTGGTACTCAATAACCTCGGGGTTGCCGATAGCCTTGTTAGCGGCCTTAATGACACCCTGGGCGAGCGCCTTCATGCCCTCGAGATCGGAGAAGGCGCGGTAAGCCTCCATCGTGGTGAACTCGGGGTTGTGGGTGAGGTCCATACCCTCGTTGCGGAAGATGCGGCCGATCTCGAAGACGCGCTCAAAGCCGCCGACGATGCAGCGCTTGAGGTGCAGCTCGGTGGCAATACGCAGGTAGCACTCCTGATCGAGCGCGTTGAAGTGCGTGATGAACGGCTTGGCAGTAGCTCCGCCCTGGATGGTCTGCAGGATAGGGGTCTCGACCTCCATGTAGCCATCGGACTCCATAAAGCGGCGGAACGTGGAGAGGATCTGCGAGCGCTTGCGGAAGGTCTCGCGAACGTCGTCGTTGGCGATCAGGTCGACATAGCGCTGACGATAGCGGGTCTCCTTGTCGGAGAGACCGTGAAACTTCTCGGGCAGCGGGCGAACGGCCTTGGACAGCAGCGTCGCGCTCTTGGGGGCAACGGAAAGCTGGCCACGCTTGGTGCGCACGACCACGCCGGTCACGCCAAGGATATCGCCAAGGTCGAGGGCCTTGAGCGTATTCCAGGCGGCCTCGTCCATATCGTTGATGCGGCAGAACAGCTGGATCTCGCCGGTCGCGTCGCGCACGACAATGAACATGATCTTGCCCTGACCGCGCTTGGCGACCACACGGCCGCCGATCTTCACGACGTCCTCGGTGTCCTCGCCATCGGTGAGCTCGGCGTACTTAGTCTCGATGTCGACGACGTAGTCCTCAATCTCGGAGTGCTCGGGATAGGGGTTCTGGCCCGCCTCGAACAGGGCGGCGCGCTTGGCCAGGCGCGTGGCGCGCTCGTCGTTGAGCGTCGATGCCTGCTCGGCGGCGTTCTGGTTCTCTGCCATAGTTAGCTCCTCAAACTAAAACGCTCCCCAGGATTCGGTCCCAGGGAGCGAAAACATACCTTTACGCGGGACCGTGGTCTAGCGTGCGATCTTGGCGATGGTGTAGATGCGGGTCTTGCCGGAAGGCGTAACGACCTCGACGGAGTCGCCCTCGCCGTGACCAATGATGGCGTGGCCGACCGGAGACTCGTTGGAGATCTTGTGCTCGAGCGAGTTGGTCTCGGTGGTACCGACGAGCGTGACTTCCATGACCTCACCGTTGGGATCGATCAGAGAAACGGTGGAACCGATGGAGACGGTCAGATCGCCCGTGGTGGCAGCAACCTGAGCGTTGGCGAGGATGGCCTGAATCTCGGCAATGCGAGCAGCATTCTGGGCCTGCTTGTCCTTGGCGGCGTCGTACTCGGAGTTCTCCGAAAGGTCGCCGAACGCGCGGGCTTCCTTGATGTCCTCGACGATCTCCTTGGCGTAATCGCCCTCACGCCAAGCGAGCTCCTCGACGAGCTTCTGGCGGCCCTCAGCGGTCAGTACGATCTGGCTTGCGTCCATACGGATATCTCCCCAACTATGATGTAACGATCAACTGTCAACAAAACGAAAAAGACCGGCTAGCCTGCGGGCAAGCCGGTCAGGTGCTCACCCCAAAGGGATGGGACTACTCTGCGTCCGCGTCGCTGTCCTCTGCCTTCTTTTGCTTAGCAGCAGCGAGCTTGGCCTCGAGCTCTGCGATCTCCTTGTCCTCCTTGGACTCCTCGACCACAACGTCCTCGGCCTGCTTGGTTTCGCCTTATCGTCGCCCTCCATACCCTCGCGGATATTCTTGACGGTAGAGCCGAGGGACTTGCCGAGCTTCGGCAGGTTCTTGGGCCCGAAGATAATCAGGACAACAACGAGAATGATGATGAGCTCAGGAGCCCTCAGTCCAAACATGTAGACCTCCACAATACAGCGAGACAAGCTCGAATGAGTATACCGCGGGTGTCGCGGTATCACAACAATAGCTAAAAAAAGGGACCGCAAGAAGCGATCCCTCCTCATGCTCTGGTCGGGTTGACTGGATTTGAACCAGCGACCCCTGCGTCCCGAACGCAGTGCTCTACCAAACTGAGCCACAACCCGTTAGCTCGACTATAGTAACAAAGATTTTCGCCGCGTGCCAGAGAAATTTTTATTTCTTTGGCGCTTCAATGCGAACCGTGTCGGAAACGAGCTCCGTTGCATAAGCCCACCAGCATTTTGCTGGGCAGCTTCCGCAAGATTGACTGCCGTGGCGGCGGTATCGCAGAGAGCAAACGAGCAGGCACCCGAACCGCACACGTTTGCGGTAATGGTACCGTCCTGTGAACGAAGCCAGTCGAGCACCGTTTGAATCCGCGGCTCCATTTGCGCGGAAATGACTCCCAGGTTGTTGTGGACGAGCGCGTAGGCCGCCTCTGCGTCTCCCGAGCGAAGGGCAGATGCGATCGCTCCGGGCTTGTCCGCAGGCGCTGGGGCCTCGTCAAAACGTCGATAGGCTTCAATTGTTGAAACACTTGCCTCGCGTGGCTTGACCAGCACGACGGGTGTCGCGGGCAGTGCGGGGTACTCGGTTGCCAGCACGTCTCCCCCACCCACGTAAAATGCAGGGCTGGCATGCAAAAAGAACGGCACGTCGGCGCCAATGCCGCGCGCGATGTCATCCAGCGCGGGATCGCTGCGATCGACGCCCCAGAGCTCCGCTAAGGCGACAATGACCGCCGCGGCATCCGTCGAGGGACCGCCCAGGCCGGCACACAACGGGATGCGCTTCTCGATCGTGATGCAGACATTGGCTTCACGACCGTAATGCTCGGCCATAGCAGCGGCCGCACGATACGCCGTATTCTTTTGCATGGGAAAGTCGGATGCCGGAACCGTCTGGACGGTCAGATCCTGCGCCGGGGCGACCGTCACGATATCGGCAAGACCGACGGCTGCCATCAGGGAATCGACCTTATGGTAGCCGCGGTCGTCACGCTCGGTATGAACCCCCAGATAGAGGTTGATCTTTGCCGGCGCGGAAAGGGTCAGGGACCAATCGGTCACCGCTAGTGCTCCTCGAGCTGATTGCCGAGCGGGGTAAAAATGTGCTCGCCGCTCTCGGGGTCGAACAGCTCGACCTGGCCGGTGAGAACATCAATATACTGGTAGGACTGACGCGACTTGCGGCCACGGCGCTCGTCGACCTCGACGATAAAGACTGCCGGATGGACGCTCTTGATGGTGCCCATGCGCTCGACGACGCGGGTGCGGCCCATGTTGGCCTTCACCTTAACGCGATCGCCCACCATATCGGTCAGCTTCTCGTGGATGTCGTCGACGTGATTGACTTCCATCTCTTCCATGAACAGGGCCTCCAGAAGGTGCAATTCAAAAAGGGGATAATACCCCTAAGATAGACAAAACTCTAATACTATAGCACCCTGCTACCGCCATACGCAAGTAGCTAAAAAATCCCCGTCCAAAATTGACTACTTACAGATTGTCTGTGTCCAGAACGATGGTGAATGGACCGTCGTTGACGAGGTCGACCTTCATGTCGGCGCCGAAGATGCCATGCGCTACGTGCTCGACGTCCTCGCGCACAAGCGTCAGGAAGTACTCGTAGAGCTCGTTGGCGACATCGGGGGCGCCGGCATCCGTAAACGATGGACGGCGGCCGTGACGGCAATCGGCGAACAGCGTGAACTGCGACACCACGAGAACCTCGCCGTCGACATCGGCAAGTGCCAGGTTGGTCTTGCCGTTATCGTCCTCGTTAATGCGCAAGCCCCGGAGCTTGCCCCACAGCTTATCGGCCTCGGCGCGCGTGTCGCCATGGCCCACACCCAGCAGCACCAGGTAGCCGCGTCCAATGCGGCCCACGCAATCGCCGTCGACCGTCACGCCGGCGTTGAGCACGCGCTGCACCACCGCGCGCACGGCCTACTCCTCGCCCGTCAGTTTGGCGGATAGGTGCTCGAGCGCATGGAATCGATGGCTGATGGCGTTCTTCTCGTCCGCCGTCAGCTCGGCCATGGTCTTGCCCGGCGTGTCGACCGGCAGGAACAGCGGGTCGTAGCCAAAGCCGTGATCGCCGCGGCCTCATGTGCGATAGTGCCCTCGCAGGCGCCCTCACCATAGGTGACCAAACCGTCCGTGTCGATGAGCGCAACGACGCTCATAAAACGCGCGGTGCGATCCTCGTCGGCCACGCCTTCCAGGTTAACGAGCAGCTTGGCGTTGTTGGCGGCATCGTCGCCATGCACGCCCGCATAGCGCGCGCTATACACGCCCGGCTCGCCGTCCAGGGCATCAACGACCAAGCCCGAATCGTCGGCAATGGCCATGAGCCCCGTCTCCTCGACCGCAGCCTGCGCCTTGATGATGGCGTTCTCCAAAAACGTCGTGCCGTTTTCCTCGGGGTCCTCAAAATCGCCCAGCTGACCGAGCGCCACAAAGCGTACCTCGGGCATGACCTTGCCCAAAATGGCCTCGATCTCGGTGAGCTTATGAGCGTTTCCGGTTGCCACGACGATGGTCGCCGCCGGGTCGAGGGTGTCGATGTCGATCTTCTCAAGTGCCATGAGTGGTCTCCTTGTCTCTATAGCAATGCCGCGCCGAGGGCGACGAGGGCCTCCGCCTCTCCCCTCTCAATCAACGGCAGTCTTATACTTCGACGTTTTCCCAGATAAAACCTGCCAAAATAAACCTGTCCCTTTTTGGCAGGTTAGGCGATGGCTTGGCGCTGAAGCTCGATGAGCTCGGCGATGCCTTTGTCGCCCAAGTCGAGCAGGACGTTGAGGCGCTTACGGTCAAAGGGCGCCTGCTCGCCAGTGCCCTGGAGCTCGATCATCTCACCGGTGTCGGTGGCGACGAGATTCATGTCGACCTCGGCGTGGCTGTCCTCGGAATAATCGAGGTCGAGCATGGTGTTGCCGTCGACAACGCCCATGGAGATGGCGGCCACCTGGCCGGTAAGCGGGATGCGCTCGATCTTGCCCGCCTCGACCCACATGGCGAGGGCGTCGTGCAGCGCCACCCAGGCGCCGGTAATGCTCGCCGTACGCGTACCGCCATCGGCCTGAATCACATCGCAGTCGACGGTGACGGTGTACTCGCCGAGCGCTTTCATGTTGACGACGGTACGCAGGCTGCGGCCAATGAGGCGCTCGATCTCCATGGAGCGGCCCTTGCGGTTGGCGTGTTCGCGCTTGCAGCGCTTGCCGGTCGACGTCGGCAGCATGGCGTATTCCGCGGTCACCCAGCCGGCCTTAGCTCCCTTTCGCCAGCCCGGCACGCCCTCCTCGATGGTGGCGGCGCACAGCACGCGCGTGTCGCCGAACTCGGCCAAGCACGAACCGTGGGCGTGCTTCATGACGCCACGGGTGAGCTTAACGGGACGCAACTCGTTGGCGGCGCGGCCGTTGGCGCGGTTGACCTGCATGTACTCCATAGAAATATCCTTTCGGCAAAAGATGTGGCGAAGGCTTTGGCGGCTGCCTTACATCTATTCCAGCTCATCGATATCGATATGTTCGATGCTCTTGAGCGGCTGACCAAAGATAAAGCTGCCCGCCACCGCAAACTCGGCAATGTTATCGGCCGTCGTGGCAAAACGATGCTGCGGCTCGGCGGCGTCACCCGCCAGCTGCTCGCGGCGCGTGAGGATATCGGTCAGCTCTCGTGTGGTCTCCTCGGCGGAACTCACGACGCGCACCCCAGACCCCAGCGCATGGCGGATAGGTCCCACCAACAGCGGAAAATGCGTACAGCCGAGCACCACGTATCGATACCGTGGTCGCGCAGTGGCTCAACCGTGGCACCCACCAGCGCACGCACGGCAGGCGTATCGAAGATGTCCTCGTTCTCAAGCCACTGCTCTTGCAGATGCGCACCCGAGGCGAGCTCGTGTTCGACAACCTCGACAAAGCTCGAGGCGGGGCAGCCGTATACGTCGACGCCGGCATCTAGATCCTGAATGGCGCGCGTGTAAGCGCCCGAGCGAATGGTGAGGTTGGTGGCGAGCACGCCCACGCGACGCGAACGGGTGCTGTTGATTGCCGCACGGGCACCCGGCGCGATCACGCCGATCACGGGAACGTCGAGCACCTGCTGGGCCAGACGTAAGGCCGCAGCTGTCGCCGTGTTGCAGGCGATGACCATAATCTTGACGTCGTGCTTCGACAGCCAACGGCCCGCCTGCAACGCAAACGAGCGCACCTCATCCTCGGTGCGCGTGCCGTAGGGGCAGCGTTTGGTGTCGCCGAAGTAGTAGACGGACTCGTGCGGCAGCGCCGTCGCGATGGCGCGCGCAACCGTCAGACCGCCCAGGCCAGAATCGAACACACCGATCGGGCGCGTGTCGCCTGCCGGATTCTCGATATCGGACATTACCTCACCAGTCTCTCTCGAAAAGACATATCCAAGTGCGGCGACGCCGCGCTACGAACGCGCCGCGACCAGCAGCTCTGCCGTCGCCGCCCAACCGTCGACAATTTTGCCGCGCGTAACGAAAGCGTTCTCGCAAGCAGCCAGGAACTCGGGCGCGCCGGCGCTCGTCAGGCCATTCTCGACCAGACAGAACGTGCCCACGTGATCGGCCATGTAGAAGTCGGACTCGGAGTCGCCGAGCGCGAGCGTCTCCTCGCGCTCGATCCCCAGGTGCTCGCAGAAGCGCGCAATGGCGACGCCTTTGTTGAGACCCGCGGGGTTGATGTTGAACGCGCGACCGTCCTCGACGCGATCGAGCTCGAGCGTCGTCGGCTTGGACAGATGCGTCAGGTGACCGTTACAGGCCCACACCAGGCCGCAGCCGGCCTCGTCGAGGATGGCCTGGACCTCATCGTCGGGCACATCGCCGCGCATGCCGACGGTGACCTCGCGGTACTTGTAGCCGGTCGACATGTCGTTGTGATACTCGATCTTGTGCGGCCAGCGGGCGAGGATCTTCTCGCACACGCCGGTCTGCTCGATCACCTGGTGCGGAGTAAGGCCGCAGACGGGGTCGTAAGGCATGTCGCCAGTCAGATACTCCCAATCGTTGGCTTTGAGGTCGTACATGACCAGGCCGCCCATCTCACCAATGTAAGAGTTGAGGCCGAGCACGCGCGCGTCCTCGTGGATCATGGTACGGTTGCGGCCCGAGGTGGGAACCACCTGAATACCAGCGCGGGCAAGTGCCACGACGGCCTCGACGAGTTTGGTCGAGGGGTTGCCGTCGTTGTCGCACAGCACGCACGAGCCGGGTGCGAGCATCGTGGCATCCAGGTCGGTAAAGACGTACTTGACCTTGGCCAAGCGCTCGCGCATCTCGCCCGAAAGCTCGGCAACGGTCGGCAGGGTGTTGTGGGACATGGTTACTCCGTTTACGTAGAAGGGTTTGGACTTGGACGGCATGTTTTGATTGAGGGAACACGCTTATGGCGACAGCGCACTCAGGCGCCGCCGCCATCATGGTTCATTAGTCAAACTGGGTAACATCGATCAGGCGATTGGCCAACGAAAGGTCGCTCTCGATAGGCACGAACTCGTCACCCACGTGCATGAGCTCCTCGTCACCCTTTGCCAGCAGCAAGACAATGGTGGGAGCATTGGGGCTGACGTACTCCTCGCGCGCCGCCTTGAACGCCGCATGCACAGCGGCTTCGCGATCGAGGATGATCTCGTTCGGCGTATCGTCGGGAACATGCTCGGCAAGCTCGCGACAGACCTTCATCGGGTCCTCGTGAGCCGGGTCCTCGTTGGCAAAGATCATCAGTCGGAATATGGTGCGGCCTCGCGCGGAAGCTGCTCGCGGCGCTCCTGCGCCTTGCCGCCGGCAGCGCCAAACACTGCAATGACTGGACTAGTGGGAAACGCGCGCTTG
>JAQEDL010000028.1:0-4796 GCA_027669365.1 Coriobacteriaceae bacterium AM49-12
CGCGCGTGGATGCCGACCGTGCCGCAGGCAAGCCGCTGCCCCCGCTCGCGGGCGTGCCGCTGGCCATTAAGGACAACATGAACCTCGTGGGCACGCGCACCACCTGCGCTTCCCGTATGCTCGAGGACTACCAGAGCGTCTACACCGCCACCTGCGTCCAGCGCATGCTCGACGCCGGCTGCCTGCCCATGGCAAGGCCAACATGGACGAGTTTGCCTTTGGCAGCTCCACCGAGAGCTCGGCGTTCCATCGCACTAACAACCCCTGGGATACCGAGCGCGTGCCCGGCGGCTCCTCGGGCGGCTCCGCTGCAGCCGTCGCCGCGGGCGAGGTCGCGCTCTCGCTGGGCTCGGATACCGGCGGCTCCATTCGCCAACCGGCGGCGCTCTGCGGCGTGGTGGGCTTTAAGCCCACGTATGGCGCCGTGAGCCGTTACGGCGTGGTTGCCTTTGGCTCGTCGCTCGATCAGGTGGGCCCCTTTGGCCGCACGGTCGAGGATGTCGCGCTGGCCATGAACGCGCTTACCGGCGCGGGCCACGATCCGTACGACTGCACGAGCCAGGATTGCGCCGTCGACTTTACCGAGCATCTCAACGACAGCATCGAGGGCAAGCGCGTGGGCATCATCCCCGCGTTTATGGAGGCCGAGGGCCTGACGCCCGAGGTCAAGGCCGCTGTTCAGCGCGCCGCCCAGGAGCTGCAGAACCAGGGCGCCGAGCTGGTCGAGGTCGACCTGCCGCACCTGGACGCCGCCATCGCCGCCTACTACGTCATCGGCCCGGCCGAGGCGTTCTCCAACTTGGCTCGCTTCGACGGCATTCGCTACGGCTATCAGGAGGAGGGCTGCGCCAACCTGTCCGACCAGAGCTCGCTGTCGCGTGCCCACGGCTTTGGCGCCGAGGCCAAGCGCCGTCAGATGCTCGGCGCCTACCTGCTGAGCTCGGGCGTGTACGACAAGTACTACTACGCCGCGCAAAAGGCCCGCACGCTCATCACGCAGGACTACGACGCCGCGTATGCCAAGGTGGACACCATCCTCATGCCCGCCTCGCCGCGCACGGCCTTTAAGTTTGGCGAGATCAGCGACCCCACGCAGATGTACCTTTCGGACCTGTACACCATCTCGCTCAACATTTGCGGCAACGGCGGTATCTCGGTGCCGCTGGGCCTGGGCGAGGATACTCATCTGCCCGATTCTGCCCAGCTGGTGGGTCCGGCGTTTAAGGACCGTCAACTGCTCACGTTTGCCCGCGCCCTGGAGCGCGGCTTTGCCGATGCTGCCACGGGTGCGCCCGCGCTTTCCGTCGCGCCCGATTTTGCCGGGAAGGGAGGCGAGCTGTAATGAAGGAGCTTTCCGAGGTCCTGCAGGATTGGGAGGCCGTGATCGGCCTGGAGATCCATACCGAGCTCACCGCACTCGATACCAAGATGTTCTGCAATTGCAAGCTCAGCCACGATGACGAGCCCAACGCCAACGTGTGCCCGGTGTGCCTGGGCCTGCCCGGTGCCCTGCCGGTGCCCAACAAGCGCGCCATCGAGAGCATCGTCAAGGCTGGTCTCGCCACCAACTGCGAGATTCAACGCCACTCGATGTTCTACCGCAAGCACTACTTCTATCCCGATATGGCCAAGAACTTCCAGACCACGCAGGGTCCGGTCGCCTTTGCCATGTACGGTCACCTGGACCTGGACGTGACCGGTCGCGGTGCCGCCGAGCGCCCCGACTGCGCGTTTGGTGAGGCCGAGGCCCAGAGCCTGGCGAGCGCCTCGGCCAACGCCGAGGGCCTGTCCACGTCCATGACGTCGACCATGCGCGAGGGCAACCAGCGTGCCGGCCATCTGGCCAGCTACGATGCGTCCAACCTGCAGATGCCCGAGCGTCGCGAGGACGGTTCCTACACGGTGCCCATCCGCATCCTGCGCATCCACATGGAGGAGGACGCCGCCAAGATGGTCCACGTGGGCGGCGCCGAGGGCCGCATTACCGCCGCTGCCGAGTCGCTCGTCGACTACAACCGCTGCGGCACGCCGTTGATCGAGCTCGTCACCGAGCCCGACTTGCGCACGCCCGAGGAAGCACGCCTGTTTATGGAAAAGCTCCGTCGCATCTTTGTGACGCTGGGCATTTCGGACTGCTCCATGGAGAAGGGTTCCATGCGCTGCGACGGCAACGTGTCGCTGCGCCGCCGCGGCGAGACCAAGCTGGGCACCAAGACCGAGCTCAAGAACCTCAACTCGTTCAAGAGCCTGCACGATGGCCTTGCCTACGAGATCTGCCGCCAGGCCGAGGTGCTCGAGGAGGGCGGCATCATCTATCAGGAGACCCGCCACTGGGAGCCCAGCCGTAAGCGCACCGTGGTCATGCGTGTGAAGGAAACGGCAGACGACTATCGTCTGTTCCCTGATCCCGACCTGGCGCCGTTCGATTTGGACGACGAGTTCATCGACCGCTGCCGTGGCGAGATCCCCGAGCTGCCCGATGCCAAGCGCGCCCGTTTTGAGACCGACTTTGGTATTAAGGCGGCGGACGCCGAGCAGATTGCTGGCGACCCCGAGTTCGCCGAGTTCTTTGAGGCCGCCGCTGCCGGTATGGCTGGCAAGGAGGCCCAGACGGTCGCAAACTTGCTGGTGAACGAGATGATCGCCTACCTTAAGGGTGCGGGCGTCTCGCTGGCCGAGTCCGGCATCGCGCCGGCTCAGGTGGCCGCTCTTGCCAAGTTGCTGGCGACCGATGCCATCAGCTCCAACCAAGCGCACGAGGTCTTTGAGGCCATGGCCCAGACCGGCGACGACCCCAACAAGATCGTCGACGAGCGCGGTATGCGTCAGGTGAGCGATGCCGGCGCGCTGCAGCCGATCGTGGACGAGGTGCTGGCAAACTGTGCCGATCAGGCGCAGCAGTATCGTGACGGCAACCAGAAAGTCATCGGCTTTTTGGTGGGCCAGTGCATGAAGGCAAGCCGCGGCAAGGGCAACCCCAAGCTCTTCAACGAGTTGCTGAGAACGTCGCTCTCGTAAACGGGAACCGAGGGGCCGGGCGCAGGGCCTTGCCTCTCAATTTCGGACAGTCCTGACTCACGACGGAGGCGCCACTGGCGCCTCCTGTTCGTGCGGAACTCATTGAGAGGCAAGGCCCTGCGCCCGGCCCCTCGGTTCCGTGACGACTCGGCCGTTCGGGTCAGGCGGGCTGAATGGAATTTGGTGAATGAGGGCGCCGTTGGCGCCCTCATTCTTTATAAATGTTGGGAGCGCCAAACGGTGGGGGTGGTGCCGGTGTGTTGCTTGAAGGCTTGGGCGAAGGCGGCCTGCTGAGGGTAGCCTAGACGCTCTGCCACCTGCGCTATCGTGAGCGCGCTATCGGCCAAAAGGTCCTGTGCTCGCTCCATACGACGTCTGCGAATGTAGGCGCCCAGGGGCTCGCCGGTTTGGGCTTTAAAGGTAGCGCATAGCTTGGAGCGGCTTGTGTAGAGCCTCTCGGCCACCTCGTTGATACCCACATGTTTGCCCTTGTCGAGCGAGCGTTCTACAAGGCTCGTCGCTTCCTCGGCAATGGTCATGCTGGCGCGTGTGTCTGCCGCCTGCCGCGCCTGCTTGTGGGCCGCGCGCGAACAGGCGAGCTCCGCGACCATGGTTTCCACGATGCCTTGCATATAGACGTGTCCGCCTACGGTGCGGGCGCGGTCCTCGTTAATCCGGTGCAGTGTGTGGCAGATGGCGGACGTCGCTTCCTCGTGCCATGGCTCGGCAAACGCCTCAAAGACCCCTGCGAACTCGGTGGGATAGCGGTGCTCCAGTTCGTCAAAATATCCAGGCAAAAAGAGCGCCGAGCGCGAGTGATAGAGCTGCCCTGCAAACAGCGGGCTTGACTCCTCGCCACAGTTATCTTGGATAAAGCTGCACACGGCATTGTTTGGCCACGGTCCATGCAAGAGTTTAAGGTTTGCAGGCGTTATGCCAGCCTCGGGCATGCACATGAGCGTGGGCGCGCTGACCTCGCTCACGCACGCGTACGGTTCGGGTGTGTACTCGGCTAGGTGCATGTTGTGCATCGGGGTAATGAAATGCTCCATGACGATGCAGGTGGGGGAAAGGGGCATGATCCATGCGCGTCCGTGCGCCCGATCGTTTGCCACCTCACCGGTAAAGACGGCGCCCTTGCCGGAAAGCTGCAGGCCAAACTGCTCAAACTGCGGTGCGTAGAGCTCGGTTATATCGGTTGCCGCCCGCCGCATTTTCAAAAGCGTCCCCTTCATTTGCGAAAACGTCCACGCCTGGCCCAATTGTGTGCCTTGGCTAACACGCCCATGATAAGTTTCTTACGGTTAACTCTCAAGCCGTTAGAAAGGAATCTCATGGCAAAGGGATCGAAAAAGGAAGGTGGCGGTATCGGCGAGCTGCTTGCATATGCCGGCGACCGCAAATTCCTAACGTATTTGGGCATGGCCCTCTCGGCGTTCTCGCAGCTGTTGAGCTTTGGCCCGTACGTGTGCATCTGGCTTGTTGCGCGAGACCTGATTGCCGTGGCGCCCAACTGGAGCGAGGCCGCCGACATCGCAATGTATGGTTGGTGGGCTGTTGGTTTTGCCTGGCAAGCATCGTGGTCTATTTCGTGGGACTCATGTGCACGCACCTGTCCGCGTTTCGCTGCGCATCCAATATCCGCAAGGCTACGAGCGAGCATCTGCTTAGCTGCCGCTCGGCTACTTTGACACGCACGCCACCGGTGAGCTGCGCCGTATCGTAGACGGCTGTGCCGCCTCCACCGAGACGCTGCTCGCGCACATGCTGCCCGATAT
>JAQEDL010000028.1:4896-32690 GCA_027669365.1 Coriobacteriaceae bacterium AM49-12
CCTGGCAAGCATCGTGGTCTATTTCGTGGGACTCATGTGCACGCACCTGTCCGCGTTTCGCTGCGCATCCAATATCCGCAAGGCTACGAGCGAGCATCTGCTTAAGCTGCCGCTCGGCTACTTTGACACGCACGCCACCGGTGAGCTGCGCCGTATCGTAGACGGCTGTGCCGCCTCCACCGAGACGCTGCTCGCGCACATGCTGCCCGATATCGCCGGTGCCACCGCCATGGTCGTGGGCCTGCTTGTGCTGCTATTTGCCCTCGATTGGCGTTTGGGCGCGGCATGCTTAATCTCGGTCGTCGTTTCGTTTTGCGCCATGGCCACCATGATGAGCGGCAAGGGCGCCGAGTTCATGAAGGCCTACATGGGCGCGCTGGTCAAGATGAACAAGACCGGTACCGAATACGTACGCGGCATTCCCGTGGTCAAGGTGTTTCAGCAGACGGTCTATTCCTTTAAGGCGTTCCACGATGCGATCGCCGAATACGCCGATATGGCGCAAAATTATGCGGGTACGTTTTGCCGGGGTCCGCAGGTGCTCAACCTTACTGCGCTCAACGGCCTTGTGGCATTTCTTTTGCCTGTGGCGCTGCTGCTGGCGCCGGGCGAGACGGACTTCGCGCACTTTATGGTCAATTTTACGTTTTACGCGATCTTTTCGGCCGTGGTGCCGACGGCCATGACCAAGCTTATGTTTGTGGGCGAGGCCTCTCAGATGAGTGCCGATTCGCTGGCTCGCATTCGAAGCGTCATGGATTCCAAGCGGCTCTCCGTGCCCGCGCAACCCAAGCACCCCGCTGGCAGCGATGTGCGCTTTGAGGACGTGAGCTTTACCTACGAGGGCGCCGAGGCGCCTGCCGTCAACCATGCGAGTTTTAGCGTTCCCGCAGGTAGCACCCTCGCGCTGGTGGGTCCTTCGGGCGGCGGCAAGTCAACCTGCGCAAGCCTGATTCCTCGTTTTTGGGATGTTTCCGCAGGTCGAGTGCTCGTAGGTGGTGTGGACGTTCGCGATATGGATCCGCACGAGCTTATGGACCAGGTCGCCTTCGTGTTCCAGACCAACCAGCTGTTCCGGCAAACACTTGCCGATAACGTGCGCGCCTCCAAGCCTACGGCCACTGACGACGAAGTGCGTGCGGCCCTCTCCGCAGCCCAGTGCGACGACATTGTGGCCAAGCTCCCACAGGGCATCAATACCATGCTCGGTGCCGGCGGAGCATATCTTTCGGGCGGCGAGGTCCAGCGCGTGGCACTTGCCCGCGCGATCCTTAAAGACGCGCCTATCGTGGTGCTCGATGAGGCCACGGCGTTTGCGGATCCCGAGAACGAGGCGCTCATCCAGCGCGCCTTTAGCAAGCTGGCGGCGGGTCGCACGGTCATTATGATTGCGCACCGACTCTCGACTGTAGTGGGGGCCGACAAGATCGTGGTGCTCAACCAAGGTAGCGTGCAGGAGACTGGCACCCATGCCGAGCTGCTGTCCCAAAAGGGTCTATACGCCAAGATGTGGGCTGAATACGAACAGGCCGCGAGCTGGAAAATCACTGCAGCGACCGCGGATGCCGCCGTCACGAAGGGAGGCGAGGCCTAAATGTTCGCCTCATTCCAAAAGAAGTATTTCCTATCCGATAAAGGCGTCGCCGGCGTAAAACGCGGCATTTTCTGGACCACGCTCACCAATCTTGTGACCATGGCCGGCATGGGCTTTTTGTTCCTGGTCATGGCCGGCTTTGTCGAACATCTCGCCACCGGCGCCGACCTGCCGGATGCCCTACCGATCGTGGGCGGCCTCCTGGTCTTTTTCGTGTTGCTCTTTGCCTCTAACTGGCAGCAGTATTACTACACCTACTGCATCTTTTACGAGGAGTGCGGCAAGCAGCGCATGGGGATTGCCGAGCGCTTGCGCAAACTGCCGCTGTCGTTTTTTGGCCGTCGTGATCTGGCCGATCTAACCGAAACCATCATGGGCGACGTTCAGACTATGGAGCACGCCTACAGCCACGTGCTGGGAGAGCTTTGGGGTGCCATCATCGCAAGCGCCATTGTGTTCGTGGCGTCGCTGTTCTTTTGCTGGCAGCTGGCGATCGCGGCGTTTTGGAGCGTTCCCGTGGCCTTTGCCGTGCTGTATCTGACGCGCGGCCCCATGACCCCGGTGTTCGACCGCGTGCGTGCCGAGAAGGTCAAGGTCACCGAGGCGATCCAGGAGACGCTCGACTGCGTGCGCGAGATCCGCGCCACCAACCAGGAGGCCCATTATCTTGAGGGACTCAACGCCGTGATCGATGCCGAGGAACGCGAGACCACCAGAGGCGAGCTTGCCAATGGGCTTTTGGTCAACTCCGCCTTTGCCATCCTGCGCTTGGGGATTGCCACCACGTTGGTCACGGGCGCCGCGATGGTCGCCTCCGGCCAGGTCGACTTTTTGATGATGTTTGCCTTCCTGCTCATGGTGAGCCGCATCTATGCGCCCTTTGATCAGGCGCTGATGCTGATGTCCGAGCTGTTTGCCGCCGAGT
This sequence comes from Coriobacteriaceae bacterium AM49-12, assembly GCA_027669365.1. GTDB lineage: Bacteria > Actinomycetota > Coriobacteriia > Coriobacteriales > Coriobacteriaceae > Collinsella. The sequence goes on from JAQEDL010000028.1 coordinate 7,416, forward strand.
CGTCGGCCAAGCGCATGCGTTCCATCATGGAAGAGCCCGTGGCGCGGGGCAGCGAGCAGTTTGAGCCCGTAGGCCACGATGTGGTGTTCGATCACGTGGCATTTGGCTATGGTGCGGGCGAGGACGGCCGCGCCGGCGAGAAAGTTCTTACCGATGTGAGCTTTACCGCTAAGGAAGGCGAGGTCACGGCGCTGGTCGGTCCTTCGGGCTCCGGTAAGTCCACAGTGAGCCGCCTGGCCGCGCGCTTTTGGGACGCCACCGAAGGCACGGTCACCGTGGGCGGCGTGGATGTTGCGAGCGTCGATCCCGAGGTGCTGCTGCGCGACTACGCCATTGTGTTCCAAGACGTGCTGCTCTTTGACGACACGGTGATGGGAAACATCCGCCTCGGGCGTCGTGGCGCCACCGATGAGGAAGTGCTTGCTGCCGCGCGTGTCGCCAACTGCGACGAGTTTGTGAGCCGCATGCCGCAGGGTTATGACACCATGATCGGCGAGAACGGCTCCAAGCTGTCCGGCGGTGAGCGCCAGCGCATCTCCATCGCCCGTGCGCTGCTCAAAGACGCCCCGATTGTGTTGCTGGACGAGGCAACAGCGAGCTTGGATGTGGAGAACGAGACCGTGGTTCAGCAGGCGCTCTCCCGTCTGCTTGCAGGTAAGACGGTTATCGTTATTGCCCACCGTATGCGTACGGTGGAAAATGCCGACAAAATCGTTGTACTCAAGGATGGTGTGGTTGCCGAGCAGGGCACTCCGGCGCAGCTCAAGGCGGCAGGTGGAGAATTCGCCCGCATGGTGGCGCTGCAAAAGGAAGCAGCTACCTGGCAGTTGTAAGAAGGGGCAAAGGGACAGTCCCTTTCTCGCATTGACAATCGGTTACTCCGCATCGTTAATTTTCAAAAGGTTAGCCATGGCTGACCTAGATAGTTAGATAAAATTGAGATATTTCAAAAGCGTGCTCGAGCAAACTTGTTTACTCGGGTGCTGAAGCACCATGCCGCGTCCAATGCGGCAAAAGGGAGAAGCAACATGAAGAAGTCGACGTTCAATACCCTGCTTGTCGGTGGCGGTTTTCTGCTTGGCACGGCCGGCATCAAGCTGCTTACCAGCGCTCCGGTAAAGAATGCCTGCGTGCAGGGTATTGCGTGCGGTATGCGCATCAAGAACGGCTACCAGGACATGGTCGAGCAGGCCAAGGCCGAGGTCGACGACATGGTTGCCGAGGCTGCTTACATCACCCAGAGCGAGGCCGCTGCTGACGAGGCAGCCGAGTAACGCTCCCAGGCACAAACTATGAGATTCTCGATTATTAGCGAGATCCCCGGCAGGACCCGTCTTCAATTGGCGGGTCCTGTGCCAGAGAGCGATCTCGATGCACTTCTTAAGCTCAGCGGCGATATCGACGGCGTGCACAAGGTGCGCGTATATGGCCGTATTGGCCAGATGGCGCTCGAATACGACGAGTCGCGCCGCGATGCCGTGCTGGCCGCCGTCGGTGCGCTCGACGCTCAGGCCATTGCCGACGCAAAGACGGGTTACGTGATGCAGCTTGAGCCACGCAAGCACAAGCTCGTCATGGATCTTGCCACACTTATCGGTGCCCATTACGCACGTCGCTGGTTCTTGCCGACGCCTCTGCGTGCGGTGTTTGTCGTGGCCGGTTACATGGCATTTTTGCGCGCCGCCCTTCATGAGCTCGCACAGCCGCGCCTGACCGTTCCCGTGCTCGACGCTTCGGCCATCGGCATTTCGTTCGTCAAGCGTGATGTCGACACCGCGGGCCAGACAATGTTCCTGCTCAACGTGGGCGAGCTGCTCGAGGACTACACCCGCGCCATGAGCGAAAACGAGCTCATCAACTCGCTGCTCGATGTGCCCGACAAGGCGCAAAAGGTCGTCGGCGACACCGAGGTAAGCGTTGCCGCCACCGAGCTCGAGCCCGGCGACTTGGTCGCCGTGCGCACCGGCATGTCCATCTGCATCGACGGTGTTGTCGAGCAGGGGAGCGCTATGGTCAACCAGGCGACCCTGACCGGCGAGCCGCTGGCCGTCGAGCGCAGCGTGGGCGACGACGTGTTCGCCGGTACCGTCGTGGAAGACGGCGGCATCTTGGTGCGCGTGCGCGCCAATACGGCGCAAACCAAACTGCGCTCAATCGTCTCGCTCGTGCAGACGGCCGACTCGCTCAAGTCCGAGGGCCAGTCGCATATGGAGGACCTTGCCAACAAGATCGTCCCGTGGAACTTCCTGCTCGCGTGCCTGGTTGCGCTTACTACCCGCAGCCTCATCAAGACCTCGGCGGCACTGATGGTCGACTACTCGTGCGCACTCAAGCTCACGGGTTCCGTTGCCGTCATGACCGCTATGAGCGATGCTGCCAAGATGGGCGTCATGGTCAAGGGCGCGAAGTACTTTGAGTCGTTTGCCAAGGCCGACACCATTGTGTTTGACAAGACCGGCACGCTTACCGAGGCGCAGCCGCGTCTTGCCTGCGTGCTCACCACCGATGGCTGGAGCGAGGACGAGGTCCTGCGCCTTTCCGCTTGCTTGGAGGAGCATTTTCCGCATCCGGTGGCGCGTGCCGTGGTCAATGCGGCACGCGAGCGCGGGCTCGAGCACCGCGAGCGCCATGCTGCCGTCGAGTACATCGTGGCGCACGGCATCGCTTCGTCCATCGAAGGGCGTCGCGCGATTATCGGCTCGGCACACTTTGTGTTTGAGGACGAGAGCGCGCAGCTCGATTCCGACATTAAGGAGCGCATTGAGTCCCAGATGCAGGGCCTGTCGCCGCTGTATCTGGCGGTCGATGGGAAGGTCGTCGGCGTGCTCGGCATCGAGGATCCGCTCAAGGCCGGGGTCCGTGAGGCCATCGCCGACCTGCACGCGTTGGGCGTTAAGCATGTCGTTATGCTCACGGGCGACTCGGAGCGCACGGCCGAGCGCATTGCTCGCGAGGCAGGGGTCGACGAGTTTAAGGCCGAGCTGCTGCCCGAGGACAAGTACGCGTATGTGGAGCGCATTAAGGGCGAGGGGCGCCACGTTGCCATGGTGGGCGACGGTGTCAACGATTCGCCGGCGCTCGGTTTGGCCGACGTGGGCTTGGCGATGGGTGGCGGAAGCGACATCGCCAAGGAGGTTGCCGACATCATCCTGACCGATACGGATCTTGCCGCGATCGTGCGCCTGCGCCGCATGAGCCAGGGCCTCGTTGATCGTCTGACGAGCTCCTATTCTAAGGTGATGCTCACCAACTCAGCGCTCCTGGCGCTGGGCATTACCGGCGCGATTACCCCGCAGGCGTCGTCGCTGCTGCACAACGGCTCGACGATTGCCTACAGTCTGAGCAACGCGAAGGCTTACCTGCGTTAGCAGACGTGTTCGCCCACGTTATCTGGCCTGCGCCCAGACGGCATCGGTGTCGTCCGAGCGCAGGCCTTTTGCGTTTGACCATGTGCTAGCTTCTCTATATAGTGTTGCTAGCAGGGCTAGCAATTGAAGGGAGCGGGATCGACGTGGGTGCTGTTAGCGGCATGGCGCAGGTGAACGTTCGCGTAGATCGCCAGGTCAAGAACCGTGCCGAGGAGGTGCTGCGGCTTTCGGGCGGGTCACTGCCCGAGCTCATCAAAAAGGTGGTGGCTAAGGTCGCGCAGGGTGGCGGGCAGTGCGAGGAAGTGCTTGCGGCCGTCGACGACCGGCAGCAGTCCGTCGCGCCCGATACACCGTTTGCCGCGTCGTGGGCGGCGGCGGATCAGCTTTACGCGGACCTGGGCATCGCGACGTCGCCCGTATCCGACGATCGCGATTGGGACGCAATCTATTCCGAAGCTATGGACGAGCGCTATCGCCAAAAGGGGATGATCCTGTGAGCGGGGCTCCCCTCAAAATAATGGTGGATGCCAACGTATGGGTTGATTCGTTTTGCGTCGACCATGCCGAGTCGCTTGCCGCACGTGCGTTTATTGGGCAGGCGACGGAGGCGGGGGCATTGCTGTTCTTTCCGGTGCATATCGCTAAGGACGTGCTGTACGTTGTCCAACACGAGCTGAAGCGTAGCGTTCTTGCCAGCGGGGGAGCGATCGACGAGGCGTTTGCCCGTGCAATTGGCGATGCGGCGCTGGCGTTTGTTCGGAACATGACCGAAAACGCCACGGCCGTGGGCGCAGATGCGTCGGACCTTTGGCTGGCCGACAAATACTTAGCGCTCCATCGCGATTACGAAGACAACTTGGTGCTCGCCGCGTGCAAGCGCGCGCAGGTCGATTACTTGGTAACTAACGATCGCAAGCTGCTCGAACATGCCGATCTTGCAGCAAAGACCCCGCGCCAAATGATGCCGATTCTGGCTTTGGCCGAACGCGGCGGCGCGGCTATCGGTTGACGCGAACTGTTTGCGGGCCTCTTGGACGACGATGCGCCAAGAACCCGCGTCTGCTATTTACAAAAGCTCGGCCTTAATGGCGGGACTTTCTGCGAGCTGCTCGGCTGCCTTTTCGTCGGAGCTGTCGAGTGCTGCCAGGCTGCGGTAGACCCACTCGTTGACCTGGGTGTTCTTGACGCCTGCGGTCTGCATGAGGGCACCTACCTCGCGGATTGCTGCGAGCAGATCGGCTTTGGGACCCGCGAGCTCGACCTCGATACCGCGGTAGGCGGTCACGCCACGGTTCTCGCTCACGTGGTCGATAAAGCCCTCGACGGTCTCAAGCTGCTGGGCAAGAGCTGCATCATCGGCAGCGTCCAGCGCGACGAGTGCGTTCGATACCGTGAGGGCGGGATGTCCGCAGGGGACAAAGCCTCGATGACATCCATGGCTTCGGTAATGGTTGAGCCCAGGCCTGCGAGGGCATTGACGAGTTGCTGCTTGGTATCCATAACGGTCCTTTCGACGGGGCAATTTTGCTTGGCGAAAATATACGTGACGCGTTCGGTGGCAAAAGTGCGAAGTGCGGCGCACATTGGGGTCTTCACAGCTCGTGCATAGAACAGCTGTCCGCTTTCAGAACGTGGTAAGATAACACTCCACAAGCGGGGCTCGCCCCGCATGTTCCTTGAAAAGTCGACGGGTGTTGGGTACTTGCGTGCCCAATGCCATCCAGACTTTCCCAACATTCGGGGGCGACTGGTTTCGACACGATAGCTCTGAGAGAGGAAGCAAGCCGAGGTCTCCTCGCCTCGTTAAACAGGGGTACCGTCAAATTGAATTGACAACAACTCTTCTTTTGAGCCTATGGCTCTCGCTGCTTAGTTTATAGCGGCGCGTCAAACCGGTGATTTCCCCGACACCGGCGCGACGTCATGTTAGGGGAATGCTCCTGCGCACGTAATCGGTATGGCGCGGGCTAAGACCGAACCGGTTGGGATGCCGCGAGCGTGTCGCTGCGCGCAAAGCGTCCGAGACTAAACCAGCGACTGAGCTTGGAGATGCCAATCAGGGGGCTTTCGTGGACCGGAGTTCGATTCTCCGCGCCTCCACCATAAGTAACAGGCAGGTAGAGAAGTGTCTCTACCTGCCTTTTTATTGTTTACAGATACCGCGGAGAATCGAACTCTGTGCAGGGCGCGAGCGTTAAGCAAACGCGGAGCGTTTGTAGCGAGCGGGCGAGGACGCCGACAGGCGGCCGAAGCCGGCGCGGGTTCGCGAAGCGAACACGCGGATTCTCCGCGCAAAGCCCCAGCCCAATATAGATGCGATGTCGATTAAGCTCCGACTGCCCATGTCCCGCTTCAACGCAAGCCCCGTACCGCGGAGAATCGAACTCTGCGCAGCGCGGGCGTAAAGAAAAACGCCGCAGCAACGCAGGGTGGGACGCGTTTTCCCAATGGCGGCCCAGGCGGAAAGTGCGTCCCGGAATCCGCGCTCAGACTGGGACGTAGTTTCCGGATGACGCATCAAGCGGAAAGCGCATCCCGGAATCTCGCCTCAAACTGGGACGCACTTTCCGCTTCACCTGCCGCCTCGAAAAACCTGCGCGCCCTCCATTCCAAAACTGGGTAGAAGAAAGCCAAAACGCAATCGCAGGAGGTCAATATGACTGCAGAAGATAAGGCAAAGAACGTCGGCAAGGTCGCGCTCGTCTTGGAGGGTGGCAGTTTTCGTGGGCAGTTTACCGCCGGCGTGCTCGACGTTCTCATGGAGGCCGGTGTCGAAATTCCGGCGGTATATGGCGTATCGGCCGGTGCGCTCAACGGCGTCAACTACAAGTCACACCAGATCGGTCGCGTCAATCGCATCAACCTGACCTTCTGCAATGACAACCGCTACATGGGTGCCGCATCCTTCGCATCCACGGGCTCCATCGTGGGTTACGACTTTATCTTCAACGATATCCAGGACCGCCTGGATCCCTTTGACAACGAGGCGTTCGACGCCAGCCCTATCGAGATGTACGCCGTCGCGACGGACATGCTGTTTGGAACCGCTGCCTACCTGCCGGTCAAAAGCGCCGTGCTCGACCTCGACGCCGTGCGCGCCTCGACGTCGCTGCCGCTGGTGACGCCGCCGGTCGAGATTGACGGGCACAAATACGTCGACGGCGGCGTAGCCGATTCGGTTCCTATCGAGCATGTGCTCGAGGAGGCGGGCTTCGACCGTGCGGTCGTCATCGTCACCCAGGACCGCTCATATGAGAAAAAGCCCTACGAGTTTTTGCCGGCGGCGCGTGCGCGCTATGCCGACTACCCCTATCTGCTCGAGGCTATCGAGACGCGCCACGACCGCTATAACCTCCAGCGCATGCACCTGTGGAAGTATGAGCGCGAGGGCCGCGCACTGGTCGTCGCTCCGCAAAAGCCGGTCGAGGTCGGCCATGTCGAGCACGATCCGGCAAAGCTTCTCGATCTGTATATCCAGGGCCGCCAGGAGGCAAAGCGCTTGCTGGGAGATATCGAGGCGTTTGTCGAGCGTTAACGCTGCGACATCACGGCTCGTGGATGACATGTGCAGAAACTCTGGTCGGAGCCAAAATACCTGTTGACTCGTACGGCGAGCGGGGTAATATGGACGGGTTACTTGCAGAGCCCCGTGAATCTCTGTAACAACACGTACTGTACATGGAGGAGTCTAAGTGATTTCGAAATCGACTCACTACGCCAAGCAGGGCGAGGTCCAGCGCAACTGGGTTCTCGTCGACGCCGATGGTGCTGTCCTGGGCCGTCTTGCCACCCAGATCGCAATGATCCTGCGCGGTAAGAACAAGCCCCAGTTCACGCCCAACAGCGACTGCGGCGACTTCGTTGTCGTCATCAACGCCGATAAGGTCCAGCTTACCGGTAACAAGGCCGACACGAAGACCTATTATCGCCACAGCGGCTACAACGGCGGCCTCAAGGCTGAGAGCTTCCGCCAGGCTATGGAGAAGCACCCGGAGAAGGTCATCGAGCGCGCCGTTCGCGGTATGCTGCCCAAGACCACCCTCGGCCGTGCCAGATGACCAAGCTTAAGGTCTACGCTGGTGCCGAGCATCCGCATGCTGCCCAGAACCCCACGAAGATTGAGCTGGAGGCTTAAAGATGGCTGAGAACACCGTTGTCTACCAGGGTACCGGCCGTCGTAAGAACGCCGTCGCCCGCGTCCGTCTCGTCCCCGGCACCGGCAAGGTGACCATCAACAAGCGTGACGCCGAGCAGTATTTCGGCCGTCATCAGCTCGTTGAGAACGCCCTTGCTCCCTTCAAGGTGACCGACACCGCCGGTCAGTTCGACGTTATCGCTCTGTGCGATGGCGGCGGCATCTCCGGTCAGTCCGGCGCTCTGCGCCTGGGCATCGCTCGCGCTCTTCTGAACGCTGGCGACTACCGTGCTGACCTCAAGAAGGCCGGTTTCCTTACGCGCGATGCTCGCGTGGTCGAGCGCAAGAAGTACGGCCTCAAGAAGGCCCGCCGCGCTCCCCAGTTCTCCAAGCGCTAAGGTTTTATCTCCTTTCGAGATACAATGTACAAGCGGGGCCTGCCGATTCCTCGGCGGGTCCCGCTTTTCTTTTTCGACTAGGGTGGGCGGTTGCATATCGCCTGCTAGGGAAGGAGCGATCCTATGCCCCAGAACATCTTCGGTACCGACGGCGTCCGTGGCGTCGCCAACGCCGATCTTTCGTGCGATCTTGCGTTTCGCCTGGGTCGCGCGGCGACCAAGTTCCTTGGTCCGGACATTTGCATCGGCCGTGACACGCGTCTTTCGGGCACCATGCTCGAGAGTGCGCTGACCGCCGGCATTATGGCCGAGGGCGGCCGCCCGCATTGCTGCGGCGTTATCCCTACGCCGGCCGTGGCGCTGCTCACTGTCCAAAATGAGCTCGACGGCGGCATCGTCATCTCTGCTTCGCACAATCCTCCGGAGTTCAACGGCATCAAGTTCTTTAGCCGCAAGGGCATGAAGCTTCCCGATGCTGTCGAGGAAGAGATCAGCGCTTGGGTCATGTCCGAGGAGGCCATGGCTGCCGATACGCTGCCGACCGGTGCCGGCGTGGGCCACATCATCAAGATGAAGGACGCTCGCAAGGCATACGTCGACCACGCCATCGATACGCTTGATGGCCTGAGGCTTGATGGCCTGGTCGTTGCCGTTGACTGCGGTCACGGTGCTTCCTGCCAGACTACGCCCGCCGCGCTGCAGCGCCTGGGTGCCACGGTCCATGCCATCAACACCGATTACTGTGGCACCGACATTAACGTTGAGTGCGGCTCCACCCATCTTGAGCCCCTGCGCGAGCTCGTGCTGCGCACCCATGCTGACATCGGTCTGGCCCACGACGGCGACGCCGATCGCGTGCTGTTCGTGGACGGCGAGGGCAATGAGATCGACGGTGACTACATCCTGGCTATCTGCGGTTCTGACCTCGCCGCCCGCGGGAAGCTCGCCAACTCCGAGATTGTCTCGACCGTCATGTGCAACCTTGGCTTCTCCATCGCTATGAAGGAGCAGGGCTTCGAAATGGTTCAGACCGCCGTGGGCGATCGCTACGTTCTGGAGCGTATGCTCGCGGATGGCGCCGTCATCGGCGGCGAGCAGTCCGGCCACATCATCTTCCTGGAGCACAACACCACCGGTGACGGTCTGGTGACGGCTCTGCAGCTGCTGGCCGTGCTCAAGCGCACCGGTCGTACCCTCACCGATCTTGCCGGCATCATGAAGAAGTACCCGCAGGTACTCGTCAACGTGCATTCCGACAACAAGGCTGGTCTGGACGATTGCCAGCCCATCTGGGATGCCGTCGCTGCTGCCGAGAAGGAACTTGACGGCCGTGGTCGCATTCTGGTGCGTCCGAGCGGTACCGAGCCGCTGGTCCGCGTGATGGCCGAGGCCGAGACGCACGAGCTGACCCAGCGCGTTGTCGACGACATCGTCGAGGTTGTCAAGCGCGAACTTCCCTAATGGTCAAAAACGAGTGCCAAGTGGTAAACTGTTAAGGCTATTTTGGTCGATTGGTATGTCCGAGGGGGAGCATGTTCACTAAAGTCCTAAGGTCTTTTGGTATGCGTGGTCGAGTCCTTACGCTGGATGCTCCCATCTCGGGCGACGTCATTCCGCTTTCCGAGGTAAACGACCAGACATTTGCCACCGGCCTTTTGGGCCAGGGCGTGGCGATTCAGCCTACCGGCACGCGTGTGATTGCACCGGCTGATGCCAAGGTCGAGGCCATTTTTCCCACGGGTCACGCTGTTGCGCTTAACACGGTCGATGGTTTGGACGTGCTCATCACGTTGGCTTGGACACTGTTCAGCTTGAGGGCAAGCATTTTAGCGTGCATGCACAGGTGGGCGATGTCGTCCATAAGGGCGACGTGCTCATCGAGTTCGATCGCGAGGCAATTGCTGCCGAGGGCTACGATGTGACGGTTCCCATCTTGGTGTGCAACTCCGTTGAGTTCTCGAGTATCAAGGGCTCCGTTGGCGTGCATGTCGAAGAGATGGACCAGCTCATCGTTGCTCGGGAGCGCTAGCAAGTGCACGTGGCCATTAGCCTACAATTCAAACACGTTTATGGAGGGCGCCCTTGAAAGAGGGCGCCCTCCGTGGCAAGATGGGATTTGTCCGAAGCTAAACGGCTTTGGGTCACCGTGGACGGGCAGGGGCCTCGACGCGGCTAGACACGAGACACATACATTACGCGACCTCGCCCTGGTGGCCGCACACGTTGGTTGCGGCCGACGCGGGCCGCGGGCAAGTGCTTGTAAGGGGAGCCTTGCCTCTCTTGTACGAGAAAGGACGCGTAATGAAGATCATTAAAGCTAAAGACTACGAGGATATGAGCCGCAAGGCCGCCAATATTATCTCGGCGCAGGTTATCCTCAAGCCCGATTGCGTGCTGGGTCTTGCCACCGGCTCCACCCCGATCGTGCCTACAAGCAGCTCGCTGCTTGGTACGAGAAGGGCGACGTCGACTTTGCCGAGGTCAGCACCTACAACCTGGACGAGTATCGCGGCCTTTCGCACGACGATCCCCAGAGCTATCACTACTTCATGCGTGAGAACTTCTTCGATCACATCAACATCGACCTGAACAACACGCATGTGCCCGACGGTTCCAACCCCGACGCCGCCGCTGCCTGCTCTGAGTACGACAAGATCGTCGCCGCCGCCGGTTACCCGGATCTGCAGCTGCTCGGCATTGGCAACAACGGCCACATCGGTTTCAACGAGCCCGATGACCACTTCTCCAAGGGCACGCACTGCGTCGACCTCACCGAGAGCACCATTCAGGCCAACAGCCGCCTGTTCGACAGCATCGACGATGTTCCCCGTCAGGCCTACACCATGGTACCCAGACCATCATGTATGCCCGCATGATCCTAGTCGTCGCCAACGGCGAGGCCAAGGCTCAGGCCGTGCATGACATGTGCTATGGTCCGGTTACGCCCGCGTGCCCGGCTTCGATCCTGCAGCTGCACACCAACTGCGTTGTCGTTGCCGACGAGGCCGCCCTTTCGCTCTGCGAGTAGCGCGAATCCTGCATCTCGACATAGCCTTGCCTAAGGCCTCCGCTTTGCGGGGGCCTTTTTGTTATCCCTCTCCGCCCGCTTGACCAAAATCTTGCCGCAAGCTTGACGAATGCCGGATGCCCAACAGCTTGATTCATTCCATACCAGATTCTATGCAAAAATGCCACTAAAAGGTCGTAGACGGTAGCGGGTGCTAGGCGAGTTGAATGACATAGCTGAACCTTGTTCATTTGCGTTACACTGCCGCTTAGATGGGACAAGCTGACAAGCTCATTTACCTGCTTAAAGACCGATTAGTCGGGGGATTAATAACAATCGGCCCTCGCTGTACAAAAACTTGCCGCTTGCGTACCAAAAGACAACCTAGAACACAAGGTCGCTCTATTCATAGCGCGGCTTGTATGGTCTTGCGGTTACAGTGTCCATACGGTCGAGTTGAGGAGCGGGCATGGTAAACGATTTGGGCAGTATGGACGACCTCGAGCTGATGCCGCTGGGCGGTGGCTATATGGTGCGACGCGAACGCTTGATGAATGAGCTTCTCGCCAAGGGCCGAAAGGCCGGCATCGTGGTTCTTTATGCGCCCGACGGGTTTGGGAAGACCTCGGTGCTGCTGCAGTACACCCATGAGGTTAAATGCGACCCGACGCGAGGCCCCGTGCGGATTATCGAGGCCGATCGCGCCACTGGGCGCGAGGTGTTTATGCAGCTCGAGGTGGTTACCGAAGAACTCAAAGACAAACCGCACTCCCTTATCGCGATTGATAATGTGCCAAACCTCGATCAGCACGATACCGAAGACCTCATCGACAGGATTCGCGGCCTGCGCGCTATGGGGGTGGGGGTCTTTATCTCCTGCCGTCCTTCAAATCGTCAACTGATTCATGGGCTGGGCGATTCGGTTAAGATCAATGCGCAGATGCTCAAGGTGCATGCCTATGAGTATTCGGCGTGGGCATCGGCGTTTTCGATCAGCACATCGCTCGACTTTTATCAGCTCACGCAGGGCGTGCCCGAGCTCGTTTCGGCATTGCAGACGGGTCTGTATGGCCAAGGCGACGTAGCCGGTCTGCTCGAAAACGAGATTGTCAACGTATATGGCGCGGCACTTGTCGACCTGGCTTCGCTCGACAATAATGCACTGTTTTGCGTGGCATGTCTCATGATTTTGATGGGCGAGGGCAATATCGCAGAACTCGAGGCTTGCGGGGTGAGGCTATCGATGGTCGACCAGTCCTACTTCGTACGCGACTACCCGATCTTTGGCTTGGACCCCGCCGAGCGGAGTTTTACGTGTCTGGGCACGGAGGATAACGGACGCTTGCGCTTGCGTAAGTTGGTGGCCGAGGTTCGCCCCGAACTTGTTCCGAGGGCGGCCCGGATTTTGCTTAAGGCGGGCCGATGCGATGCGGCGATGGGCCTGGCGGACGCTTTTTTGGAACGTGATGCGGTCCTTGAACTTGCTGGGCAGTATGGGGTCGATCTGGCTCTGACGGGGCACGGGGCCGATATCTGCCGAGCAGCGCTGGGCACGATCGATGCCGAGGATCCGGCTCCAGAGCCAACGCCTGCCGAGGCGCTTGGCGTATATCTGGCAGCGGTCAGCGTGTCCAATACAAAGCTCGCTCGCTATATGGCATCGGTCATCGAGCGCGGGGGCGAACGGGCGGCCTGCGAAATAGACCCTGTTTCATGGAGGGTGGCCCAGACACTGACGGCTGTTTGCTATGGGGACAACGGGCTTGGGCTTCCTACGAACCTGACCGTGCCAGAAATCGAGACATCCCATACCGCACTCGATATGTTGTCCGCGCATATCGAGGTCAAGCGCTGCCTGACCGAGCGGGGAGATGACGGCGGCGTTCTACAGCAGCTCAAAACGAGCAAGGCTTACGACTGCGAGCTCGACATCGCGGGGATTGTTATACGGGCCGACAGCATGCTGGTGGAGCTTTTTGACGGGTCGTTTGCGGGAACCGACGAGCGCGACGACGAGATGACGGTGGTGCGGGAGGCGCTCGACGTACGTGGGCTCAAGGCGATGGCTATCTGGGTGCGCATGGTGTTGGCGGCACGGCGGCTCCTTTCCGGCTTGCCGGTAACCGACGACGCGGCATTCAACGAGCTCGATCGTTTTGCCGTGCGCATGCGCGACAACCAGATTCAGCTGTTTGGCCTGTTGCTAGAAGGCTGGCAGTCGCTGGCAGAGGGACGGCCGGTTAATGCAAAGTTCCGTGCGGTCCAAGTGCTCAAACTTGCCGAGGAGTCGATTGCGTACATGCGCGATAACGCATTGCTGTTGGAGCGCGCGGCGTATCTGCGTAACACCTCGATGGTTTCGGTGCGCGAGGAAGCGGAGCTACTCGATATAAGCCAGACGCAGGTTGGTGGAGCGGAGGCCTGGATGGTGGCGCTGCATTTGGCCTGTGCGGGCCGAGACAGCGATCTTGCGGCCTGGATGTCCATGAATCGTGCGGGGATTCTGGAGCCATCGTATCGGCTCTTTGCGCGCCTTGCCATGCATTGTCTGGGCGAGCCGGCGACCAGGATTCGCAAGAAGCTTCCCGTGCGCGAGCTGTCGCGGTACTCGCTGCGCGATGATCTGGAAGGGGAGGGCGAGCGCCTGTTCCAGGCCGGCGAGGTTGAAGCCGTTGATACCATCGACCATATCGAGATTCGCATGTTTGGTGCGTTCCGCGCCGAGCGCGACGGGTTTCCCATCACGGACAAAATGTGGCGCCGCAAGAAGGCGGCGACACTTGCCGAGCGGCTTGCGCTGGGCATGGATGCGCTCGTCGACCGCGAGACGCTGGCCATGGAGTTGTGGCCCCATGCCGAGTTCAATAGCGCCCGCAACAACCTGTACTCGACGATATCGCGCTTGCGGTCGGCTTTGGGACCGACGCCGGATGGCAAGTCGTGTGTGCTCATCCAAAATGAATGCATCGGACTCAACGGCGACTACGTCAAGACCGATGTACGGCTGTTTGACAGATAAGCCGCGAGGTTTTGGGAAATCGCACGGGTGCGCGCGGGCCCCATTTAGTTGAGCTGTGCCTTAAGATTGAGCAGCTTTATGCCGGACCGCTGTATGTTCCCAATGGCTGTAATCCCACCTACTTTTTGCGTATGCGACGCATTATGCAGTCAAAGTACATCGATTGCATGATTAAGGGAGCAAATGCCGCTCTAGAAGAAAACGATCTGCAGTCGGCGATTTGGCTGGCGGAGTCGGGTCTTCGACAGGAAACGGCGCGTGAGGATATGGTGCGCTGCGCCATGCGTGTCTACAGTGCGGCGGGGCGGAGGCGCGATATCGTCGAGCTATACAGTGGGCATATGCACCATCTGAGGGAGCAGGTCAATGGCGTGCCCGAGCCCGAGACGCGGCGTCTATACGAGCGCTTGGTGGAGGGGCGGCTCAATCGCGTGCTGGTCGAGCGATAAAAAACGGGCGCCGAAGTACTTGGGCACCCGTAAGCTTGCTATGTGTTGGTTCGCCGGATCATTGACTCTTAGACGAGCTTGATCTTCTCGATGTCCTTGCGCGAGGACTCGCGATACAGCGAGAACTTGCGGCCGATGACCTGGACGACCTCGGCGTGGCAACGCTCAGCGAGCTCTTCGGCGGCCTCGCGGGCGGAAAGACTGGAGCCATCGAGCACGGAGCACTTAACGAGCTCATGCTTCTCCAGGTAGGCGACCGTCTGCTCGACGGTGCCTCGTTGACATCGGACTTACCGATGATGATGGCGGGGTTGAGGTGATGGGCCATGCTGCGAAGCTGCTTGACCTGGGCTCCTGTCAGTGCCATGGGTTCTCGCTTTCTATGTATGGGGCGCCCGCGACGGGGCCTTAATCTACGTGAGCTGTCCCACGATAGCGCAGGAACGGCGCGGTGTGGGGCGCGTTTGCCCAGTTCAAAAAGAATGCGGATGCCGAGTGAGTGGGCGGCGTGGGCTGCGAACAAGCTATGAGCTGGGCGCAGAGACTGGCTCCCATGCAATAAATGCCCAACGGACCTTGCGGATGTGGTCGAGCATGTAGCGTCCCTGCGGCACACCCTTGGAGCCCGGCTCACCGGCATGGGGGTTCTCGATCATGTGCTGGGCGATGTAATCGCGCAGGCGGTCGATCTTATCCTCGTTGCCATGTTCGAGCATACGGGAAAAATCCGCTACGCCTGCTTCAAGGCTATCGAAGGTATCGCGACGAGGCGATTCAAAGTACGTAACCTGCGGCAGGGCACCCATCTGAATGAGGACATTAAAAGCATACACAAAGCCATTACTGCAGGTAACCGAGGCACCGATGGCGTTCATCAGGTGCAGATCATAGCGCGGGCTGGAGTTAGCGACCATCGTGACAGCACAACGCCGACGAGCCGTTCGATCAAGCTTTGCAAGCGCATCTTTTAGGTTGGTCGTGGTGACAGAGCGACTGGCAAAGGCAGCATCTACCGCTTTCGCGACCGGTCCAACCAAATCCCAATCATCATCCCAAGCAAGCTCAAGCGGCGTTATGCGCCCCTCGAGCCCGTAATACTCAATGCCGGCATCAAGGGTGCCCAACATAGCGGGGGAGAAGTCGGCTGCAATCACAGGATGCCCAGCCTGAGCAAGCGGAATAGCAATCGACCCAGCCCCACACCCCATATCAAGCACGGATTCACCAGGCTTTAACGCCAACAGCTTAATAAAGTCCCGGGCATACGGAGCAGTCTCAAGCGGCCGAAAATGCCGAGCCCGCTTATCCCACTCAAAAGAGTCATCAGCCCGCCGCCGACCAGCCTGCAAGCGCATCCATTCGCCATTCCAATCAGCAGAAAGCAGCTCAGAACGATTCTCCCCATCAGCCACGGGCCAACCTCCTAGCAACAAAAAAGCGACTCCTCCCAAAAGAAGAGCCGCAACCAGCATATATCAGAAAGAACCGATCCAACGCCAAACCGCCATACCAGCAAAGTAGGGCAGAAGCGAAGCGACTGCCAAAGGGATAGAACCCAACCGAGGGCCCGTTGCGCGGGAGCCCCGGGGAGGGCAAATATATAAGGTCGATCGCGAGTTCCGCACGAGCCGGAGAGCACTTAATGTGCTCTCCGTGCGAGCCAGGACTGTCCGAGCAGGCGACCTTATATTTTTGCCCTCCCCGGGCTCCTCGCCAGTCCCCCTCAGCTAGTTCTTCAGCGAGTTCAGCGGCGCCGGGAAACGTCCACCGCGATGGCAAGCACGGTGCCGGCGTTGGGGTTCACCGGCATGATGGGTGCACGGCCGAACAGGCCGCCGTACTCGACGCAGTCACCCACGCCCTTGCCAATGGCGGGAATCACGCGGACGGCCGTGGTCTTGTTGTTGATGACGCCGATGGCCATCTCGTCGGCGATGATGCCGGCGATGGTCTCGACCGGGGTGTCGCCGGGGATGGCGATCATGTCCAGGCCGACGGAGCACACGCAGGTCATGGCCTCGAGCTTCTCGAGCGAAAGCGCACCGGCCTCGACGGCGGCGATCATGCCGGCATCCTCGGACACGGGGATGAAAGCGCCGGAGAGACCACCCACGCTGGAGCTGGCCATGACGCCGCCCTTCTTGACGGCATCATTGAGCATGGCGAGCGCGCAGGTCGTGCCCGGGCCACCGCAGGTGCCCACGCCGATGATCTCGAGGATGCGGGCAACGGAGTCGCCAATGGCAGGCGTAGGCGCCAGCGACAGGTCGACAATGCCCTTCTCGACACCCAGACGATGGGCGGCCTCGCGGCTCATAAGCTCGCCGGCGCGGGTGATCTTAAAGGCGGTCTGCTTGATCTTCTCGGCGACTTCCATCATCGATGCGGAATCGGGCAGCGTCTCCAGGGCTGCGGCCATAACGCCGGGGCCCGAGACGCCTACGTTGATGACGGCGTCGGCCTCGCCACCGCCGTGGACGGCGCCCGCCATAAACGGGGAGTCCTCGACCATATTGGCAAAGCAGACAAACTTGGAAGCGCCGACGGAATCCTGGTCGGCCGTGAGTTTAGCGGCATCGATGATGGTCTGGGCGGCCATGAGCACGGCGTCCATGTTGATACCGGCGCGCAGGCTGGCGACGTTGACGCTGGAGCAGACGCGGCTCGTGGTGGCGAGCGCCTGGGGGATGGACTGGATGACGCGGCGGTCGGCGTCGCCGATGCCCTTCTGGACGAGTGCGGAGAAGCCGCCAGGTAATCGATGCCGAGCGTCTCGGCCGCGCGGTCGAGGGCGTGCGCGATGGGGGTGAGGTCCTCATCCTTGCAGCACGCGGCGATCTGCGCCACCGGGGTGACGGAAACGCGCTTGTTGACGATGGGGATACCGTACTCGCGCTCGAGGTTCTCGGCGGTCTCGACCAGATGCTCAGCCGTGTGCGTCACGTGGTCGTAGATCTTCGTGCACATGCGGTCGAGGTTCTCGTCGCCGCAACCCATGAGCGAAACACCCATGGTGATGGTCCTGATGTCGAGGTTCTGCTCCTCAACCATGCCGCGGGTTTCCGCGATTTCTGCGGGCGTGATCGCCATCCTTGCGCTCCTATCTGTCAAAACGAGCATAGTCTTTTCTATTCTAACGTGCCGCACGTGCCAAGTGGCGCATGCGGCACGTTTTGGTGCTCGGTTGTTTCCGTTGTGTTACTGCCCAAAGACCTCTTCGGCGATACGAGCGCTTTCGGCGGCGTCTTTGGCGTAGTAGTCCGCGCCGATCTGCTTGGCGTATTCGGGGGTGAGTACGGCGCCGCCTACGATGATCTTGACGCCCGGCACCTCGGCATGAAGCAGCTTGATGGTCTCTTCCATAGCCACGACGGTGGTAGTCATAAGCGCCGAGAGGCCGACGAGCTTAATATCACGCTCCTGCACGGTCTTGAGCACCTCTTGCGGGTCAACGTCGCGGCCTAGGTCAAAGACGGTGTAGCCGTAGTTGTCGAGCAGCATTTTGACGATGTTCTTGCCAATATCGTGGATGTCGCCCTTGACGGTGGCCACGCAGATCTTGCCCTTGTCGGCAATCTCGCCGGCGGGCATCAGGCGCTTGATGGTGTCGAAGCCCACGCGTGCGGCTTCGGCCGAGGCCATAAGCTGCGGCAAGAAGAACTTGCCCTGGTCAAAGAGGACGCCAACTTCGTCGAGGGCGGGGATAAAGTGATTGTTGATGAGGTCCATGGCGTCGTGGTCTGCCAGCAGACGCTCGGTCTCGGCAGCGATCTCTCCCTTGCGGCCCGAGACGACCATGTGGCGGATGGGGTCGTCATCGGCGCTTGCGGTGGTGCTTGCGGTAGGCGCGGCATCGATCGATGCTGACTGGGCGCCGCCGGGTTGGCGGCAATCTTATACGGATCGGTCCAGCCGGCGTAGCGCTCGATGTATCCGGTCGAGCCCTCGTCCTCGACGCTCAGGACGCGATAGCTGTAGACGGTGTCCATAAAGCGCTTGGAGCCCGGGTTCATGATGGGGGCATCCAGGCCTGCTCCGAAGGCAGCAGCCAAAAAGACCGAGCCCAGCAGCGGGCGGGCAGGCAGGCCAAAGCTGATGTTCGACACACCGAGTGCACATTTGACGCCCAGACGCTCCTTGCACAGGGACATGGCGCGCAGGATCTGCTCGGCCTGGCGCTGGTTGGTCGAGGCGGTCATGACCAGGCAGTCGATGAGGATGCGGTCCGGGCCGATGCCGTAGCGGGCGGCCTCGGTCACGATGCGCTCGGCGATGGCGAAGCGAGCCTCGGCGGTATCGGGGATGCCGCCCTCGTCGAGCGTGAGGCCGACGACGTTGGTGCCATAGTGGTCGACCAGCGGGAAGATCTCGTCCATGATCTGCTGCTTGCCGTTGACCGAGTTGATGATGGGCTTGCCGGCGTAGCGGCGCACGGCGGCCTCGACGGCAGCGGGGTCGGTGGAGTCGATCTGCAGCGGCAGCAGCGTGGAGCCCTGGAGCTGCTCGGTCGCCTGTTGGATGATCTTGACCTCGTCGATCTCGGGCAGACCCACGTTGACGTCCAGGATATCGGCACCCTGCTCTTGCTGGCTGATGCCCTGGCTCACGACATAGTCCAGGTCGCCGTCGCGCAGGGCCTGCTGCAGGCGCTTTTTGCCGGTGGGATTGATGCGCTCGCCGATGACGGCGATCTTGTGGCCGTCGCAGGGAAGGTCCACGACCGTTTGGGCGCTCGTGACCGACATGCTGGGCTTGCGGTGGCGCGGGCTGGGCGTGTGGTTGTCGATAAGCGTGCGCAAGGCCGCCATGTGCGCCGGCGTGGTTCCGCAGCAACCGCCCACGACGCTTACGCCGTCGGCGATCATGCCGGCGACGGCCTCGGCGTACTCGGGTGCCTGGATATCAAAGACGGTATTGCCGTCGTCGTCTACGTGGGGGAGTCCCGCATTGGCCTGCACCATAACGGGCTTGTCCGTTACGGTGAGCATGCGCGCGGCGAGCCCTCGGAGCTCGGCCGGTCCCTGGCTGCAGTTGATGCCCAAAACGTCGGCGCCGATGGCGTCGAGCGTGATGGCGGCGACCTCGGGGCTCGTTCCCAGGAAGGTGCGACCGTCTTCCTCAAAAGTCATGGTGGCAAAGACGGGCAGGTCGGAGTTCTCGCGGCAGGCGAGGACCGCTGCCTTGATCTCGGCCAGGTCGGTCATAGTCTCGATAATAAAGAGGTCCACACCCGCATCGACGCCGGCGCGCACTTCCTCGGCAAAGAGGTCATAGGCCTCGTCGAAGCCGAGAGTACCCAAGGGGCGAAGCAGCGCGCCGATGGGGCCGATATCGCCGGCGACGTAGTGGGCGCCGGCCGCGCGGGCGCAGGCGACAGCGGCGGCAAAGACATCGGCCACGGTGGCGGCACCGTCGAGCTTGTGGGCGTTGGCGCCAAAGGTGTTGGCGGTGATCACGTCGCAGCCGGCCTCGACGTACTGACGCTGGATATCGGTGATGACCTGGGGCTCCTCAAAGTTGAGCAGCTCGGGCAGGGCGCCTGCCTTCATGCCGGCGGCCTGCAACATGGTGCCCATGCCGCCGTCGAACAATAGGTGCCCCGTGCCCTCGATGGCAGCGCGCAGACGATCGTCCTTAATGCGAAGGTCGTCAATCGTGCGTGTCTTGTACGTGGCGCCGTTGCAGCGCGCAGTATTGACGGGCGCTGCCAGCGCGGTACCGTCCAGATCATGAGTAATAAGCGGAGTAAACATCGATGGCTCCTAATGGCTGGAATAGCAGGTGGTGTGGGCGGCGCGGAAGCGGCAGTGCTCACGCATGCGGCAGATAGTGCAGGTGGGGCGGCTCTGGCGTCGTGGACCTCGCCATCGAACAGACCGATCACCGCGGTCACGCTCTTGGTGGGCATGAGCAGGCTGGTGGGGGTAACAGTAAGTCCAATGAGGCGCGTGGCGTTGAGTGCATCCACGATCGAGCGCTGGGCCGAGAGCGGGCAGTCGCCATAGCCGGGACTGAAGCGCCAGTTGCCGGCGAGCCCGTGTGCGGCGGCCGCAGCCTTGACCTGCTGGTCCATCTGCTCGACGGCGGCTTCTACGTAGGCAGAGCATGCAGCGTCGAGCACAGCTCCCTCCAGGGGTTGCTGGGCTCCCGTGGTGCGCAGACGACGCTCGGCGTCCATGCCGAGGGTGCATGCCATGAGCGCGGCAAAGCGGGCATCTTTGAGATGTCGATAGATATCGCGACCTCGCAGCTCAACATTGGTGCCGACCAGGCGGATGCTGGGCTCTCCCTGCTCGTCCACGCCCGTGGCATCGACGGCAAACACGCGGCGCACGCCACGGGGCTCAATGTCCAGTTCCAGACGTTCAACGACAAGCTCAATACGTCGTGACAGTTCGGGCTCAATCTGCTGACCGCCGTAACCCAGATACCGCAGCATCTCGGCACGGTCGACACGGGGATGGTGCGCAGCATCGACACGGTAAAGCGCCGGCGACGCAAGGTCGGCCGGCACTTCGACAGCGGTTGTATCGATGTACGGTTTTTCCATTACCCTAGGCGCTCCATAATGGTCGCGGCGATCGCAGGACGGTTCATAGTGTACAGGTGCAGGCCGTCGGCGCCGTGCTCCTTGAGGTCGCAAAGCTGGCGGGCGGCATAATCTACACCGGCTGCCTGCAGGCTCTCGGGGTCGTTCTCGTACTTGGCAAGAATCTTGATGACGGGGGAGGGCAGCGACGCGCCGCACATAAAGACCATGCGGCTGATCTGCGACTTGCCCATAAACGGCATGATGCCCGCGGTAATGGGCACGGTGATGCCGGCCTTGTCGGCAAGCTCACGGAAGCGGTAGAAGCACTCGTTATCAAAGAAGAGCTGCGTCACAAAGAAGCTCGCGCCGGCGTCCTGTTTTTGCTTGAGGTGTTCGACCGAGAGGTTGAGATCCTCACAGGCAATGTGGCCCTCGGGGTAGGCTGCGGCGCCCACGCAAAAGCCGGCGTCGACGAGCTCGGGGATGAGGTCGCGGGCGTAGGCGTAGTCCGAGGCGGGCTTGTCGTCCTCGGTCGCGCCGGCAGGGAGATCGCCACGCAGGGCCAGGATGTTTTCCACGCCGGCCGAGCGATACTCGTCGATCTTGGTGGCGATATCGGCGTGCGACCGGCCCACGCAGGTAAGGTGTGCCACCGAGGGTGTATCGAATTCGCTCGTAATCATATGCGCGATGGGAGCGGTGGTGGCACCGTTGCCCGAGCCGCCGGCCGAGCAGGTGACCGAGACAAAGCTCGGCGAAAGCTTGCACAGATTGCCTGCACTTCGCGAGCCGTGTCGAGGGTCAGCTCGCCTTGGGCGGGAACATCTCAAACGAAATGGGCGCGGTGCCTGGGATGCTGCCTGCTTAAAAACCTCGTCGACGCGCATATCGTGCTCCTCTAGATACGTAATAGTGTGATGTGTTGTAAGGATTCTACAGCACCACTGTGTCACGGTGGAGTTTCACTCGTTATTTGAGGATACCAATCAAAGATGCCTTGCTATCGGCATTCCCTATAGCAGAGCGGCTAATTTTGCCACGGGCTATAAAGACTGGTATTTCGCATCAAATACCAGTCTTTATAGCCCGTGGCAAATGAGCTACCTGTAAACTGTGCGGGGAGGTCTGCTATTTATACAGTTGATTGGCTGTTGAGGGTGGCAACGCCGCCTCGATGGGGTAACCTCATTGATTGGTTTCGCGACGGCAACATGACGGTAATGTCGCGGAAACACGGCGAGTCTAAGCTATGACTCGTTCGTTAGTAATCAACACCGCTTCTCACGCGGTGCCGATACGAAGGGAGTTCCGTATGGCCGAACTTACTGACCGCTTCGGGACCATGGTGTTCTCTGAGGAAGTCATGAAGGACTACCTCCCCAAGGACATTTGGAAGCGCCTTGCTGCAACCCTCGAGGGCGGTGAGCCGCTCGACCTGGATGTGGCCAACGCCGTTGCCCATGCCATGAAGGTCTGGGCCATCTCCAAGGGCGCGACGCACTACGCGCACTGGTTCCAGCCGCTTTCGGGCATTACTTCCGAGAAGCACGACAGCTTCCTGGAGCCCAACCACGACGGCACCGCCATTACCAAGTTTACGGGCAAGAACCTCATCCAGGGCGAGCCGGACGCCTCCAGCTTCCCCAACGGCGGCCTGCGCGCCACCTTCGAGGCCCGTGGCTACACCGCTTGGGATCCCACTAGCCCCGCCTTTATCAAGGACGATGTCCTGTGCATTCCCACGGCTTTCTGCTCCTACACGGGCGAGGCCCTGGACAAGAAGACCCCGCTGCTGCGCTCCATGACCGCGCTCTCGCGTGAGTCCAAGCGCGTTTTGGCGCTGTTTGGCAAGACCCCCAAGAAGGTCGTTCCTTCCGTGGGCGATGAGCAGGAGTACTTCCTGATCAAGAAGGACGCCTACCGCAAGCGCAAGGACCTGGTCATCACCGGCCGCACCCTCTTTGGCGCCGCTCCCTGCAAGCCAGGAGCTCGAGGAGCACTACTTTGGCGCTATCCGCCCCACCGTTTCGGCCTATATGAAGGATCTGGACGACGAGCTGTGGGCGCTCGGTATTCCCGCCAAGACCAAGCACAACGAGGTCGCTCCCTGCCAGCATGAGCTCGCTCCCGTCTACGGCGAGGTCAACGAGGCCATCGACCAGAACCTGGTCATGATGGAGAAGATGAAGCTCATCGCCTCCCGCCACGACTTGGTCTGCCTGCTGCACGAGAAGCCCTTCGAGGGCATCAACGGTTCGGGCAAGCACAACAACTGGTCGCTTGGCACCGAGTCCGAGAACCTGCTCGACCCGGGCGACACCCCGCTCGACAACCTGCAGTTCATTGTCTTCCTCACCGCGGTGATCGAGGCCGTCGATAACTATCAGGAGCTCCTGCGTGCCTCCGTTGCCTCGGCCGGCAACGATCATCGTCTGGGCGCCAACGAGGCTCCTCCGGCGATTATGTCTATCTTCCTGGGTGACCAGCTTACCGAGGTCGTCGAGAAGATCATCGATGGCAAGGCTTCCGTCCATGCCACGCGCGGCGTGCTCGACCTGGGCGCTGATACCCTGCCCAAACTGATGCAGGACAACACCGACCGCAACCGCACCTCCCGTTCGCCTTCACCGGCAACAAGTTCGAGTTCCGTGCCTGCGGCTCCGAGCAGAACGTCTCCGACTCCAACCTGGTGCTCGATGCCGCCGTTGCCAAGTCGCTCAAGTCCTTCGCCGATGAGCTCGAGGATACGCCCGAGGATAAGTTCCAGGACGCCGCGCTCGAGTACTGCAAGAAGGTGCTGACCGATCATCAGCGCATCCTGTTCTCCGGCGACGGTTACTCCGACGAGTGGCCCATCGAGGCCGAGAAGCGCGGCCTTGCCAACAACAAGACCACGGCCGACGCTCTTCCCGCCTTTGTTTCCGATAAGGCTATCGCGCTCTTTGAGGAGACGGGCGTCCTGACCAAGGCCGAGGCCCAGTGCCGCTACGACTGCAAGCTCGAGAAGTACAACAAGCTCATGAACATCGAGGCCACCACGATGGTTCGCGAGGCGCGTCGTACCTATCGCCCGGTCATTACCGCCTATGCCACCAAGGTCGCTAAGGGCCTTGAGACTATTCGTGCCGCTGGTGCGGAGGCCGCCATGCAGTGCGAGCAGAACACGCTCAACAAGCTCTGCAACGGTATCACCACCATCAACGACTCCATCAAGCGCTCGACGCCGTGCATCAGAAGGCCGAAGCCCTCGATGGTCAGGAGCAGGCCAACGTGTACGCGCACGAGGTCGTTCCCGCTATGGATACGCTGCGCGCCGCCGTGGATGCCATGGAGGAGATCGTGGCCGCCGACTACTGGCCGGTCCCGACCTACGACGACATCCTGTTCTACGTGTAGAGCGTAACTGACATATCGTCACGGTATTGAGCCGGGGTCCGCATCGCGCGGGCCCCGGCTATTTGTTTGCGAAGGACGCTTTGGATCCCGCTTTGCAACTGATTCGCCCACACAATAAGGGGTCGTGGGCAAAAAACGTCAAATATGAGTACTGTCACAAGCCCTGTAGCATTATCTTTTTGCAAAATATGCAGTGTTACGCAACATATGTCCAAGTACTTAGCTGATAAATGCCTGCAATTCCTCCGCCGTAGGACGCCTTGTGTCCAAATCGCCTTCTGATGGCATGAAATCGCTGTTACTAAATTGGTAACAGTACTCATATTTGCTATTTTTTGTCCACGGGCCCTTGGATGACAGTGTGATTTTATGCCTTCGGGGTTCGAATCCCGGCGTATGGGTAGCAAAAAGCCGCTACCGAATTGGTAACGGGCTTCACAGATTCTGTGGTGCCCCCAGCGGGATTCAACCCGCGATATCCACCTTGAAAGGGTGCGTCCTTGGCCGCTAGACGATGGGGACAGCGGGAAAGAGTATAGCAGACTTTTTTGCCGGCGCGTATATCGTTGGCAAACTGGAAAACCACCACAAAGGTACCCCTTGATTCTCATCTTCATTGCAACAGCCTCAGGACTCAGCGCAACGCGTTGCGCTGAGTCCTGAGTCGCGAATCCGGGTAGGCAACCCCAGAGGGGCCGGAATCCCCCGGCCCGCGATGGAGGGAGGCCGAAATGTCCAGACCCAAGCCGTCCGGGAGGTCGTACGGGAGGCTCACGAGGCACGAGAGGAACACGGTCGAGAGGATGCTCGACCGCAACCGCAGCGCCCGCGATATCGCCGCGGAGCTCGGCAGGTCGCCCTCGACCGTGACCAGGGAGGTTGCGGCGCACCGCTACGTCACCGCGCCGCGCTCGCGCTACGGCGAGCCCGCTCGCGCTACGGCGAGCCCGCCGCCCGCGGACCTCTCGGGG
>JAQEDL010000029.1:0-31639 GCA_027669365.1 Coriobacteriaceae bacterium AM49-12
TTCCGTTAGCGCAGTTGGTGAAAGTACGTTAGCGGGGTCGGCGAAAGCGCGTTAGCGCATTCGGCGAGATGCGTTTGCGAAAGTGGTTAATTTTAGATTAGCGCTAACATTGTCCAGGTTGGCGCGCAGGACCTCGGCCATGGGCGAGCCCGTGACGTAGGTGCGCTCCGGGGCGCAGCCGGTGTCCTTGAGGTAGCGGCGCGCGTGCTCGGAGTAGGCCAGGTTGACGTCGGAGATCACGTCGACGATGCGGCGGTTGGTCTCCTCGGGCAGGCACTCGTCCTTGCAGCGGTTGCCCGCCTCCATGTGGAAGATGGGGATGTGCAGGCGCTTGGCCGCGATGGCGGACAGGCAGCTGTTGGTGTCGCCCAAGATCAGCAGGGCGTCAGGCTGAACCTGGGCCATGAGCTTGTAGGAGCTGCGATGATGTTGCCGACGGTTTCGCCCAGGTCGGCGCCCACGGCGTCCAGGTAGACGTCCGGGTCGTCCAGCGACAGGTCGCGGAAGAAGATTCCGTTAAGCGTGTAGTCGTAGTTCTGTCCGGTGTGCGCCAGCAGACAGTCGAAGTGGCGTCGGCACTTCTTGATGACCTCGGACAGGCGGATGACCTCAGGTCGCGTGCCCACGATGATGAGCAGCTTCAGGCGACCGTCGTCCTTGAATGCGATATCGGAACAGTCCTTGCCCATGCGGCTAGACCTCCTCGTAGTAGGAGTCGGGGTTCTCGGGGTCGAAGGGCTCGTTGGCCCACATGACCGTGACGAGGTCCTCGGTGTCGGACAGGTTGGTGATGGAGTGCGTGTAGCCGGGGATCATCTCCACAGCGCGCATGTCGGAACCCGAGACGACGTACTCGTCGACGGGGAACGGATTGCCCTCCGTGTCCTCCCCCACCTTTCTCAACTTGATACTCGCGGTGCCGGAGACCACCAGGAACCTCTCCCACTTGCTCATGTGCCAGTGGTTGCCCTTGGTTATCCCGGGCTTGCTCACGTTGATCGAGACCTGACCGCGCTCCGGAGTGCGTAGGAACTCCGTGAACGAGCCGCGGGCGTCCGTGTTGGGCCTGAGGCCGTAGGCGAAGCGGCCCGGCTCGTAGTAGGAAAGGAACGTGCTCCAGAGCTTCTTGGAGAAGGAGCCCTCCGAAAGGTCGGGCACCGAGAGGGTCTCGCGGCTGTCTCGGAAGCAGCCAAGCAGGTAGACGATCTCGCCCAGGGACTTCACGTCGGTCCCGGGAACGTAGCAGAACCCGTCGCCCTCGACGCGCTCGAGCCCCTCGTAGCCGCAGCGGTGCTCCTGCCCCAGTAGCGCCCCCAGCAGCTCGCTGATGAGGTCGTCGATGTAGAGGAGCTCCAGCTCCACGTTGGGGTCGTTCACGGTGTAGGGGCGCCCGTTGGCGATGGCGTCGCAGAAGGTGGCGACGGCGGAGTTGTAGCGCGGGCGGCACCACTTGCCGTAGAGATTCGGGAAGCGGTAGATGAGCACCGGCGCCCCCGTGCGCTCGGAGTACTCCCGGAACAGGTCCTCCCCCGCGAGCTTGGACTCGCCGTAGACAGAGCCCTCGAAGCGGCCGGAGAGGCTCGCCTGCGCGGAGCTGGAGAGCATGACGGGGCACGTGTTGCCGTGGCGCTCCAGGGTGTCCAGCAGCGTGGAGGCGAACCCGAAGTTGCCCTCCATGAACTCGGACTGGTCCTTGGGGCGGTTGACGCCGGCCAGGTTGAAGACGAAGTCGGCGCGGGAGCAGTAGCCGTCCAGCTCCTCGGGGGCCGAGTCGACGTCGTACTCCATGACCTCGAGAGGAAGAAGTTGCTGGTATTTGGCGCGGCGGTCCTTGCCGTCCCTTATGTTCTTCAGCGCGCAGCAGAGGTTCCTGCCGACGAAACCCCTGGCGCCGGTGACGAGGACGCGCACCCTACTGCACCGCCTCGTGCTCGCGACCCTCGAGCGCCAGCTGCACATACTCGGCGGTCTTGATCTTGGCGATGGTGCCCTCAACGTCGAGCCTCTCGGTGTTGTGGGAGGTGTAGGACTCGTCGGCCTGGGTCTCCACCTCGCCGTCGACGACGAACTTGTCGTAGTTGAGGTCGCGCGAGTCGCAGGCAACGCGGTAGTAGCCTCCCATGTCCTCGGCGCGCAGTCGCTCCTCGCGGGTCATGAGGGTCTCGAACAGCTTCTCGCCGTGGCGGGTGCCGATCACCTGGGTGCCCACGCGGCCGAAGACCTCCTGGACGGCCTCGGCGAGGTCGCCGATCGTGGAGGCCGGCGCCTTCTGGATGAACAGGTCGCCGGGCTTGGCGTGCTCGAAGGCGAACTGCACCAGGTCCACCGCCTCGTCCAGGTTCATGAGGAAGCGGGTCATGTTGGGGTCGGTGACCGTGAGCGGCTCGCCCTTGCGGATGCGGTCGATGAACAGCGGGATGACCGAGCCGCGCGAGCACATGACGTTGCCGTAGCGGGTGCAGCAGATGGTGGTGCGGCCGGCGCCGTTGCGGGCGTTGGCGTAGATGATGGACTCCATCATGGCCTTGGACTTGCCCATGGCGTTGATGGGGTATGCCGCCTTGTCGGTGGACAGGCACACGACGCGGTCGACGCCCTCGTCGATGGCGGCGTGCAGGACGTTGTCCGTGCCGATGACGTTGGTGCGCACGGCCTCCATGGGGAAGAACTCGCAGGAGGGCACCTGCTTCAGGGCGGCGGCGTGGAAGATGTAGTCCACGCCGTGCATGGCGTCGCGGACCGACTGGGCATTGCGGACGTCGCCGATGAAGAAGCGCACCTTGGAGGCGAGCTCGGGCGACTTCTCCTGCAGGCGGTGGCGCATGTCGTCCTGCTTCTTCTCGTCGCGGGAGAAGATGCGGATCTCGGCCAGGTCGGTGTCCATGAAGTGCTTGAGCACGGTGTTGCCGAACGAGCCGGTGCCGCCCGTGATCATCAGGGTCTTGTCTTTAAATGCGTTGGTGTTAACCATTATTATTCTCCCCAGCAAGTTCCTTAAGAATTGATTCCAATTTGTCGAAAAACATCTCTTTGGAGAAATGGGATTCGTAATACGAGCGGGCGTTTTTGCCCATTAGTTCTATGTCGTCGCGTTCAACAAATTCATCGCAGATACGTGCCAAACCTTTGGCATCCTCAATAGCGCAACAAAGGCCGCAATGCGCTTCGTCGATTACACGCTGAGTTTCACCGGAGAGTGCAGCTAAGACAGGCTTACCAGCCGCAAGATATGTCGTAACTTTTCTGGGCAACGTATACGTTGCCATGGGGCTATCCTCAAACGTAACCAGCATGGCTGAGGAAGCTGCATAGTACCGAGGCATTTCCTCTATAGGTTTACGCCCATGAAAGACAACATTCTTAGCCTTTAACGTCTCGGCGAGTCGTTTGCAATCCTCGAGCCTAGAACCCGACCCAACGACATGGACTACAATTCGATCGTTGTTACAGAGACTGGCAGCACGGACAATAGTTGCGACAGACTGAGCCTGTCCAACGTTACCCGCAAAAGTTAGATTTACCTTTGTCGGGTCATATCCATCGCATCCACCAGAAGTCCCTATCGTCCCAAAAATATCGTCTGCATATTGAGGAAGGTAGGCAGACGGCTCTCTATTCAAGGAAAGACTGCCTGAGAAATACTCATCAAACAACGGCGAAGTAACAGCGATCCTGTCAGCCCGACTATAAATTCGTCTACTTACAGAAGACATCCATTTATAAGGAAGAGACTCCTGGCTAAAACCGCCCGCAGTTAAACTGATAGGCCAAAGATCAAAGCAATATAGAAGCATCTTCTTGTGATGCTTCTTGGCATAAACCAAACCTGGATCAACTTGCATAACAGGTGAAAACTGGTATCCAAGAACGACATCAAACTCATCTTTAATATCTCGTGCAAGCTTATCTGCGTTGTACCAAAAGGAAAGATAGTTTTTAACCCTGTTTGCGGCACCCGTTTTTCGAGGTGCTAAATTTGCACGCAGAATAGTTACGCCGTTATGCTTTTGAACCCGATTTTTGCCATTTCTATACTCATCAGGAATATCGGAATTGAGCATTCCCGTATTAGGCAGACCGGTCAATACGGTCACCGAATGGCCGCGCTTAACAAGCTCTTCGCATACGTCAGAGGTGTTAAAGGGCTCAGGCCAATAATGTTGGCAGACAACGAGAATATTCACTATCTCGCACCGTCTCCCGTGCTCACAACGCCAAGCGTCTTAAGCATGATTACAACATCCGTCTTGATGTTTCTTGTTTTGATGTACTGGAGGTCAAACATGACCTTCTCGCTCGGAAGCAAGTCATAACCACCTGTCACTTGGGCAAGGCCTGAAATGCCAGGACGGACCATGGTGCGATAATGCCAACCATGAATACGCTTCTCAAATTCCTCGCAGAACGCAGGACGCTCGGGGCGTGGACCAATTAGGCTCATATCGCCTTTGAAGACGTTCCAAAATTGCGGGATCTCATCCAGGCGCGTCTTACGCATAATCTTGCCAAACGGCGTTACACGCGGATCCTCGTCCTGAGCCCACTGAGCACCACGAGATTCGGCATCGGTATACATGCTGCGGAACTTATAGATATTAAAGACCTTGCCATCTTTGCCAACACGGCGCTGGGCATAAATGACAGGACCTTCGGACTCAGTCTTAATCTTGATGGCAATGACAACCATCGGGATGGCGAGAATAACGAGCGCGCAACCGCAGGAGATAACATCGAAAGAGCGCTTGATAAAGCGGTAGAAGAACCCACCGTTTACGACGGGCTCTTCTAGTTCAATGATGTCGTCACCGGGCAACAACTTTTCCAGCACGTCGGCCGGGATACCGTTCTCCGACAGCTTAGGCTCATGCTTTCCAACGTTGTTAAGTTGTGCAGCCTCTATCCTGTCCTCAAGCGTAACAGCAAGCGTTGCCGCATCCCCCATTTGATTGTTTTGCACGTTCTCTTCCAACATTATGTCCCCGCCCCCGAGGGTCCTCCTTGTTCCGTTATGCAGTCGTCTGCAACTAGGCGATCGCCTTTTTAAGGTTTCGCATTACGCGCTGCTCGGCCGAAAGTACGGCAAGGCCAACGCGCGTAGTAACGCGACGGCCGCATAGATCGAGCTCCAAATAGGCAGTGCTCTTGCGTCTGTTAATGGTTTTGATAAGGCCTTCGTGGCCCAGCAGCGGGCCTGCCGTCACTACGACCTGGTCGCCGTCTTTTAGGGCTTCGCTCATGGGCACTACGCGGTCTCCCTTATGCGTAAAGCCGCCAATAAGCTGGACCTCTTCTTTTGCCAGCGGCACAAACTGTCCGTCCTGGGATAACACCCGGGCAAAGTCGTCCATGCGTAGCAGATACTGTTGTACGGTTCGGGGATCTGCCGTATCGCAGATAAGATAACCGGGAAAGAGCGGTTTGGTTGTATTGACCCATTCGCCGTGTACTTTGATCTCGGTTTGAAATTGGGGATAAAAGAGCTCTTGCATGGCACTCGCCCGCACCACGCGCTCGATGCGCTCGCGCATTATGTCTTCGCGACCATTAGTGACCTGGATCACATACCACACGAGCACCACCCCCTTGCTGTCTTACGTGTGGCTCACGGGGTTTGGGT
Source organism: Coriobacteriaceae bacterium AM49-12 (assembly GCA_027669365.1). GTDB lineage: Bacteria > Actinomycetota > Coriobacteriia > Coriobacteriales > Coriobacteriaceae > Collinsella. Next base: position 5,618 of record JAQEDL010000029.1, read on the forward strand.
ATGGCTTCGCCAGGGCGCTTGTGCGCGAAGGCGCTCCATATTCAAACCCTGAGCCCGGTTAGACAAGCACGTGGCTCTACCCCACCGTGAACGGTATGTATAAGCGCAGTTGCTAGAGACGCGGACGTGTATCGCAAAATGACCGCGTCCCTAGCTGACTGCGTGCGATCCAGTCAAGCGGGTACAAAACTGGACCGCACGCAAACAGCTGCAGGACTGCTACGTTTTGGCATACGAACTACCAAATTTGCATCTCATAAATAAATCAACGCAAATAAAAAGAGCCGCATGACTTCTTTATTGGAGCTCGTGGTGTTTCTAACACCGCCGTTACGGCCGGATGTTGATCGACCCTGCGCTATGTGGCCCCTTGGAGCCGCGAGCACAGTTGAACTCATGTATCGTTAGGTATCCTAGCACAAGCTGATAGCGAAATTGATTTGGGTTGCATCGGACAACATATCGTTCATTTGGCGTGCTTAAGGGAGTTGTTTTGGGATGTTGTTCACGTTGATGCAGGTTATTGGGATGCTAACGGTGATTAGGGGCGTTCCTGAAGCCCAAATGGAACGGCGATCTACACTGATAATCACGTTTGGCTAACAAACTATGTACAGAGATGGGAAATAAATTGTGCAACTTTTTGTTGGTGTGGATTGGGTTTGTGGCGCGAGGTATTTTGGCATAAAAAAAGGCCTTGGGAATTCCGAAGGCCTTTGCATTCACGATGGTGGAGACGAGGGGGATCGAACCCCTGACCTCTTGACTGCCAGTCAAGCGCTCTCCCAGCTGAGCTACGCCCCCGTGACGAGGAGATACTATAGGGGAAGTTGACTCGACGTGCAAGGACTTTTTTGGGTGAGACTTTAAATGCCGATTGAGCCTATTGATATAGGAAAGCGATGGCGGTGCCAGTGTGGACTTGGATTGTGGCTGTTGACCTGACGACGTTGCTGATGCCCGTGTCGGCTAACAAGCCTAGCGGAGCGCGATCTAGTTCCCATTCTAGGCCGTGTTCACTTACCTCGGTGTTGGGGGCAATAGCGATGATGGAGAACGTCTTGCCTTCGGCGCCCTCGATGGTCCACGATTCGCCTGTGCGAAGGAAGCGAGCGACCACCTTGTCCTCGACAATCCAGACAGGGGCATCCTCGTAACCCGCGAGCAGCCCCAGTACGGATAGCGCCATATCAGGACGGCCGCCTGTAGCGCAAGTCGTAGCCACTTCGGCACCCGGCCAGCGGCGTCGGACGGAATCGAGGGCCAGTGCCAGATCGGTGTAGTCCTTGTAGGGGTCGTGACGCTCCACCTCAAAGGCTTCGGCGGCATCGACCAGTACGCGACCTGCATCGCTCACCGTGTCGGCATCCCCCACATATACATCGCAGCTCAAGCCGGCACCCAGCAGAGCATCCAGGCCGCTGTCCACAGCGATGACGTGATCGCACTCCCCTGCTAGCCTACGCAACAGATCCGCGCTCGCCACTACGGGCGAGCCGCAGACCACTAATACCTTACAAGCCACAGCCCTCGCCTATCCCTCAAACGAAAGCACGCGGGCCAGATCCAGGTCCTCATAGCTATCGATAAAGATATCGCAGTTGGCGCGCACATCGTCGCGCTTCATGCGGCCGTGCGGATCATAGATGCCCACGCGCTTAAAGCCCGCGGCGCCAGAGCTCTTAAGGCCAAAGACCGCGTCCTCAAACACCCACGTGCGCTCAAACTTGTGCCCATGGCGCTCCTCAAGGCGACGCAGCGCCAACTCGTACACATCGGGGAACTGCTTGGAACGTCCCGCCTCGCCCGTCGTGGTAATAAGCTCCATGTAGGCATCGAGACCGGCAACAGAGAGCGCAGACTTAACCAGTTCGGCCGGCGTGGACGTGGCAACGCACATGGCAATGCCCGCCGCCTTCGCCTGCTCCAAAAATGCCAGGAGCCCCTCGCGCGGCGGCACCTTTGAGTAACCATCGATCAGAATGTCGCTCAGCTCGCGATAAAGCTTCTCGCCATTTGCGCAAATGCCCCAGGTGTCGTGGTAGGCCTGGCACTCGTCCTCGAGCGACAAATGCTCAAACTGGGCAAAATCGTCGACCGTCACGTCAACTCCGTGGCGGTGCAATAACTCGGGCTGGGCATAGGCCCAAACGGGGGTGCTATTAACCAGCGTGCCGTCGCAATCGAAAATAAAAGCGACATTGGGAGCGGCGGTCTGGGACATAAATGTACCTTTCGATGTCAAATGGTAAACAACCTGCTAAAAACGTTTTACCAAACGTCAAACCAACAATCAAAAAACCCTTATTGGTAAAACTGTCAAGAGTTTTACCACGCAATTCTGCCAGTGGTCTAAACATGGCGCTTACCGATTAAACGCCGCCCTAAAACCACTTTCCTTCATAAAAGTAACGTACAGGTGTTATCGTAGTTTCTGCCGAAAGTTCCACCGAGCACGCGAGGTGGAACGAATCATAGAACTATCGCCGTCCCTTCGATTCGTGCAGCCTTGGACCTTTCGCATCTAGTCACCAAGGCAACACGCTGCCGCGTCATGATGGGATCAAACGTGAGCGATACAAAGCTAAAGCCAGCAACTAAAAAGCCCGCTACCCGTAAAGCCGCCCCGCACGCACCGGAACTCTCCAAGGACGATGTCTACCTGTTTGGCATCGGCACGTGGGAGCGCAGCTGGGAAAAGATGGGCGCGCACCCCGACACGCAGAACCGTACGCGCGGCTGGCGCTTTTGCGTTTGGGCGCCCGATGTAAAGAGCGTGCATGTCATTGGCGAATTTAACGACTGGGATGAGGAAGCCAACCCTCTGGTGCCCGTGCATACGAGCGCTATTTGGGAAGGCTTTATTCCTGGCGCAGAACAAGGTCAGCTCTATAAGTATCTCATTGAGACCAACGAGGGCGAGAAGCTCTACAAGGCCGATCCGTACGCCTTCAAGGCCGAGTGCTCCGGGAACGGCAAGCGTGCTGTGGACCCTTGATGGCTACAAGTGGAACGACGCCGCATGGCTCAAGCGCCGCGGCAGTCATAACCACATGTCGCAGCCCCTTAACATCTACGAGGTGCATATTGGCTCGTGGAAGCGCCACGGCGACGCCCCGCAGGGCGAGCCGGACGAATACGGCAACTACCCCGGCCCCATGGACCCTTCCCCGCGCAGCGCGGCGAGTTCTACACCTACGACGACCTGTCGGTGGAGCTCGTGGACTACGTGCGCGACATGGGCTACACGCATATCGAGGTCATGCCGCTCATGGAGCATCCTTTCGACGGCTCCTGGGGCTACCAGACGACCGGCTACTATGCCGCCACGTCGCGCTACGGCAACCCGCAGCAGCTCATGCACTTTATCGATGCGTGCCACGAGGCGGGCATCGGCGTGATTATGGACTGGGTGCCCGGCGGTTTTTGCGCCGACTCCCACGGCCTTGCCACCTTTAACGGCCACATGTTGTTTGAGCACGAGATTCACCCCAACTGGGGCACGCACAAGTTTGACTTCGCGCGCGGCGAGGTCCGCTCCTTCCTGGTTTCTAACGTGCTGTATTGGCTCGAGAACTTCCACGTTGACGGCATTCGCATGGACGGCGTGTCCAGTATGCTGTACCTCAACTTTGGCATCGACGATCCCGGCCAAAAGAAGTTCAACAAGTACGGTACCGAGGAGGACTTGGACGCCAGCGCGTTTATCCGTCAGGTCAACTGCGCCGTGGAGGCGCACTACCCCGACGTGATGATGATGGCCGAGGAGTCCACCGCGTGGCCGCTCGTGACCTATCCGCCGCAGGACGGCGGCCTGGGCTTCCACTACAAGTGGGACATGGGCTGGATGAACGACACCCTGCACTACATGCAGACCGATTTTCCGTGGCGCCCCGCAACCACGGGTTGCTCACGTTCTCCATCATGTACGCCTTTACCGAGAACTTCATTTGCCCGCTCAGCCACGACGAGGTCGTGCACGGCAAGTGCTCGCTCATCGGCCGCATGCCGGGCGACTGGTGGCGCCAGTTTGCCGGCCTGCGCACGCTGGCCTTCTACCAGATGACGCACCCCGGTGCCAAGCTCAACTTTATGGGTAACGAGATCGGCCAGTTTATCGAGTGGCGCTACTACGAGTCCATCCAGTGGTTCCTGACCGAGGAGTACGAGACCCACCGGCATCATCAGGCTTTTATCAAGGCGCTCAACCACCTGTACACCGCCGAGCCCGCCCTATACGAGCGCGGCTACACCGACGACGGCTTTACCTGGATCGACGCGGACAACTCCAAACAGTCCATCGTGAGCTTTGTGCGTCAGGGCGAGGACGTCGATGACGATCTGGTGATCCTGATCAACTTTGACCCGGCGAGCTACGAGAGCTTCCGCGTGGGTGTGCCGCGCGAGGGTGACTGGGAGGTCATCTTTGATTCCGACCGTCCCGAGTTTGGTGGCAGCGGATACGCCGGCGAGGAGCCCTACACCTGCTCGAGCGAGCCCTATCCCTGGAACGGCAGATGGACTCCATCGAGATTAAGGTGCCCGGCCTGGCAGGCGTGGTGCTTAAGCGCCGCGGTCCCAGCAGCTACAAGCCGCCCGTGGTCGAGAAGCCCAAGGCCACGCCCAAGAAGCGCACGTCCTCGGTAAAGCCTAAGCCCGCGGCTGCCAAGAAGGCTCCGGCTAAGGCGAAGGCTACGACGACCAAGGCCAAGGCTGCCGCAAAGCCCGCTGCTAAGGCCGCAGCCAAGAAACCGGCTGCCAAAAAGGCCGCTACCAAGCCAAGTCTGCTTCTGTTAAGCCGTCTGCCAAGGATGAGTAACAAAACCGTTACAGCTGTAATTACCCGCCCCGACGAGGCGTAGGATACAAGTCATAACCGTTCCGGGAGAAACATCCCCGGGGGAAAGGAACGTATGAATAAGATCTTCGACAACAAGCAGGAGTTTACCGAGCTCTATCGCGATGCCGTCATGAGCATCAGCGGTAAGAGCGTCGAGGCCGCCAGCGACCTCGACCGCTTTAACGCCCTGGCCAAGCTCGTGGCCGAGAAGGCGCGCACCGTTGCCACCAAGAGTGACGCCCGCGTCACCGCCGAGGGCAAAAAGCGCGTGTACTACTTCTCGATCGAGTTTTTGATCGGCCGCCTGCTCGACAACTACCTGCTCAACTTTGGCGTGCGCGACATGGTCGCCGAGGCGCTCGACGACATGGGCTTCGACCTGTCCGTCATCGAGAACCAGGAGCCCGATCCGGCTCTGGGCAACGGTGGCCTGGGCCGTCTGGCCGCATGCTTCCTGGATTCCATGGCAGCCGAGGGCATTGCCGGCTACGGCAACGGCATGCGCTACCGCTACGGCCTGTTTAAGCAGGAGATCGTCAACGGCAGCCAGGTCGAGGCCACCGACGAGTGGCTCACCCACGGCTATCCCTGGGAGGTCCGTCGTCAGGACAAGGCCGTGACCATCAAGTTTGGTGGCCGCGTCGAGGGCTTTGAGGAGAACGGCCGCACGTTCTACCGCACGGTGGACACGCAGGACATCCTGGCCGTCCCTTATGACATCCCCGTCGTGGGCTATGCCGGCGAGACCGTCAACAAGCTGCGCGTCTGGGCTGCCGAGCCGGTCGAGGAGCACTTCGATCTGGAGGCCTTCAACCGTGGCGACTATGCCCTGGCCGATGCCGAGCGCGCCGAGGCCGAGGCCATCAGTGCCATCCTCTACCCCAACGACGCTGGCGAGCACGGCCGTCTGCTGCGTCTGAAGCAGGAGTACCTGTTTGTCTCGGCCGGTATCTACAGCCTGCTCGACACCTTTGAGAAGGAGCACGGCGCGAACTGGGAACTGCTGCCGCAGTTTGTGGCCATCCACACCAACGACACGCACCCCGCCATGTGCGGCCCCGAGCTCATGCGCATCCTCATCGACGAGAAGAAGCTCGAGTGGGACGACGCCTGGAACATCGTGACGCAGGTCGTGAGCTACACCAACCACACCATCCTGCCCGAGGCTCTGGAGAAGTGGCCCATCGGCACGTTCTCCAAGCTCCTCCCCCGTGTGTACCAGATCATCGACGAGATCAGCCGTCGTTGGCACGAGTCGTTCGACACCACGAAGGAGGGCTGGCAGGAGCGTCTGCGCCAGACCGCCATCCTGTGGGACGGCGAGATTCGCATGGCCAACCTGTCTGTGATCTGCAGCCACAGCGTCAACGGCGTGGCAAAGATCCACTCCGACATCATCAAGAACATCGTGCTCAAGGACTTCTATGCCCTGACGCCCGAGAAGTTCAACAACAAGACCAACGGCATCTCGCACCGTCGCTTCTTTGCCGAGGCCAACCCCACCTACGCCAAGCTCGTGACCGAGGCCATTGGCGACGGCTGGCTCAAGGACGCCTTTGAGCTGGAGAAGCTCAAAGAGTTCCAGAACGACACCGAGTTCCTGAAGGCCGTGGGTGCCTCCAAGCGCGCTAACAAGGAGCGCCTGGCCGCCTACGTTAAGGCCGAGACCGGTCTGGTCATTGACCCCAACACCGTCTTCGATGTTCAGGTTAAGCGCTTCCATGCCTACAAGCGCCAGCTCATGAATATCATGAAGGTGATGGACATCTACAACCGTCGCATCGCCGATCCCAACTTCCACGTGACGCCGACGACCTTCATCTTTAGCGGCAAGGCCGCCTCGAGCTACACCTTTGCCAAGGAGACCATCCGCCTCATTAACTCCGTGGCCGACGTCATCAACAACGATGCCCGCGTCAATGAGGTCATGAAGGTCTGCTTTATCCCCAACTTCCGCGTGAGCAACGCCCAGCTCATCTACCCCGCCGCCGAGATCTCGGAGCAGATCTCCACGGCCGGCAAGGAGGCCTCGGGCACGTCCAACATGAAGCTCATGATGAACGGCGCCATTACGCTGGGTACCCTTGACGGCGCCAACATCGAGATCGCCGATCTGGCCGGCCGCGAGAACGAGGCCATCTTTGGCCTGACCGCCCCCGAGGTCGAGCAGCTCTGGGCATCCAACAGCTACTTTGCGTGGGATACCCTCAACGGCGACCGCGAGCGTCTGGGCCGCGTGATGAACGAGCTCAAGGACAACACGTTTGCGGGTCTTTCGGGCAACTTCGAGAGCATCTACAACGAGCTCATGAACAACAACGACCCCGACCTAGTCATGGCTGACTTCCGTAGCTACGTGGATGCATGGGAGAACCTCACGGGCAGCTACGGCGACCAGGAGACCTGGAACCGCAAGGCCCTGCTCAACACCGCCTCGAGTGGCTGGTTCTCGTCCGACCGCACCATTCGCGAGTATCGCGACGAGATCTGGCACGCATAAAGCGCGCGAGCTCCCTTTGCCGCACGGCATTACTCGACGGGCGTGACAGTGTGCCGCGCCCGTCGCTAATGGGTTAGGAACATCGATGACAGAAGGAGAAATCGATGAGTAAGAAAGAATGCATCGCGATGCTCCTCGCAGGAGGACAGGGCAGCCGATTGGGGGCACTCACCCAAAAGATCGCCAAGCCGGCGGTTAGCTTTGGTGGCAAGTTCCGCATTATCGACTTTTCGCTGTCCAACTGCTCCAACTCGGGCATCGACACGGTGGGCGTTCTGACGCAGTACCGTCCCTACCTGCTGCATGCCTACGTGGGCTCCGGCGAGGCGTGGGATCTGGACAGCCGCGACGGCGGCGTGTCGATCCTGCCGCCGTACGAGACGCAGACCGGCGGCGCCTGGTATGCGGGCACGGCCGACGCCATTACGCAGAACCTCGACTACATCAAGGCGAACGACCCCAAGTACGTTCTGATTCTTTCGGGCGATCACCTGTATCGCATGGACTACCGCAAGATGCTCAAGACGCACATTGAGAACAACGCCGACCTCACGGTGAGCGTTATGCCCGTGCCGTGGGAGGAGGCCAGCCGCTTTGGCATCCTGACCACCGACCCCGAGGACGGCCGCATCACCAAGTTCACCGAGAAGCCCGAGAAACCCGATTCGAACCTTGCGTCCATGGGCATCTACATCTTCTCAGCCGACGTGCTGATCGAGGCGCTCGAGGAGGACGCTCAGGACCAGCGCTCGAGCCACGACTTTGGCAAGGACATCATCCCCAAGCTGCTCGGCGAGAACAAGCGCCTGTACAGCTACGAGTTCCACGGCTTTTGGAAGGACGTCGGCACTATCGCCAGCTTCCACGAGACCTCGATGGACCTGCTGGGCAACAACCCCGAGTTCGATCTGTTTGACAAGAACTTCCCCATTATGTCCAACATCACCACGCGTCCGCCGCACTACATTGGCCCGGACGGCCGTCTGGACGACTGCCTAGTCTCCAACGGCTGCAAGATCTACGGCACCGCTCGCCACTCGATCCTTTCGACCGATGTCATCATCGAGGAGCGCGCCGTGGTCGAGGACTCCGTGCTGCTGCCGGGTGCGCACGTTAAGAGCGGCGCGCACATCTGCCGCGCTATTTTGGGCGAGAACTCCACGGTCGAAGAGGGCGTGAAGCTCGGCTCTGTCGATACCACCAAGGATACGGCCGTCGTTGGAAATGACGTCGTTATCGGGAAGGGGGAATGATCCGATGATCAATCGCAAGGCCATCGGTTATATCACCGCTAACTACTCTTCGACCTACGGCAGCGTCCTGCTCAAGGACCGCCCCATCGCGTCCGTTCCGTTTTTGGGCCGCTACCGCCTGATCGACTTCCCGCTGTCCAACATGATGAATGCCGGCATTAAGACCGTCGGCGTCGTCATGCCGGGTAACTACCGCTCGCTGATCGACCATGTGGGCTCGGGTAAGGACTGGGGCCTGGACCGCAAGAAGGGCGGCCTGTTCATGGTGCCCGGCAACGCGTATGGCACCACCAAGGGCGGCATGCGCTTCCTGCTGCGCGACATCATCTCCAACAAGACGCTGTTCCAGCGCTCGGAGAATCCCTATGTCGTGATGATGGGCACCAACATCATCTTTAACATGGACCTCAACACCATCATCGAAGCGCACGAGAACTCCGGTGCCCAGATGACCGTGGTGTACTGCAAGGCCACGCGCAATGTCGAGGACGAGACCAAACTCGAGATTAACGAGAACGGCCGCCTGACGGGCGTGAGCGCCGGCGTCGCGTACGGCGACAACGCCTCCATGGACTGCTGCATCGTCAACCGCGAGACGCTCCTCGAGATCATCGACCACTACCAGCCGCCGACTATCTGGACCTGCTCGAGGCACTCCAGGGCGACTTTGGCAACATCGACGTGTGCAGCTACGAGTACAAGGGCGAGGTCGTGGGCGTGTTTAGCGAGAAGTCGCTGTATCGCCGTAGCATGGACCTGCTCGACCAGACCGTGGCCGACCAGCTCTTTGACCCCGAGCGCCCGATCCTGACCAAGGCTCACGACGTGCCGCCTTCGCGCTATGCGACCGGCAGCCACGCGTGCAACTCGATCATCTCGGCCGGCTGCATCATCAAGGGCACCGTGCGCAACTCGATCCTGTCGCGCGGCGTTGTGGTCGAGGAAGGCGCTTCGGTCACCAATTCGATCATCAACCAGAGCTGCATCATCAAGAGCGGCGCCCGCGTTGAGAACGCCATTCTGGACAAAAACAACGTGGTTCCCACCAACACCGAGCTTCGCGGCACGCCCGAGAACATCCTGGTGCTGGGCAAGGCTCCGTTAACTTGCGACACCACCATCGTACGTTAACGTTGGCACCGCAACATCGCTCGTAACATGTAGAATAGCCGCCCGGTTTGTGCCAGGCGGCTATTCTCGAATTGCAACATGGGAGACAATATGGCAGATTCCAGCAAAAAGATGCAGATCGTGTTTGCCTCGGCCGAGTGCGCACCGTTTGTGAAGACCGGTGGCCTGGGCGACGTGGCGGGCTCGCTGCCTGCGGCGCTTGTGCGCGCCGGCGCCGAGGTCATCGTCATGGTGCCCAAGTACGCCACCATCAAGGACGAGTACAAGGCGCAGATGGAGCACTTCTCCGACTTTTACGTGAGCCTGGGCTGGCGCAATGAGTACTGCGGACTCGAGAAGCTCGAGCACGACGGCGTCACGTATATGTTCATCGACAACGAGCGTTACTTTGCGCGCGACTATCCGTACGGCTTCTTTGATGACGGCGAGCGCTTTGCATTCTTCTCCAAGGCCATCACCGAGAGCCTGCAGCACCTGCGGCCGGCTTTGAGTGTGACATCCTCCACTGCAATGACTGGCAGACGGCACTGGCGCCCGTGTTCTTGCGCGAGTTCTACCAGGGCCTGCCGCTGTACGACCGTGTCAAGACCGTGTTCTCGATCCACAACGTGGCGTTCCAGGGCCAGTTCAGCGACACCGTGATGGAGGACATTCTGGGTGTGGCGCATATTCCGGCGGCCGCCTCGCAGCTGCGTTGCGATGCCTGCAGCATCAACTACATGCTGGGCGCGCTGCGCTATGCCGATGCCATCACCACGGTGAGCCCCACCTATGCCAACGAGATCCAGACGCCCGAGTTTGGCGAGGGCCTGGACGGCGTTCTGCGCGAGCGCTCCTATGCGCTGCAGGGCATTTTGAACGGCATTGACGTGGCGGGCTTTGACCCGGCGACCGACAAGCGCATTGCCGCCAACTACACCGTCGAGGACCGTTCCGGCAAGGCCGTGTGCAAGGCCAAGCTGCAGGAAGAGCTGGGGCTCGAGGTTCGCGACGACCGTCCGCTCATGGTGATGGTCACGCGCCTGACGCGCCAAAAGGGCATGGACCTGGTCATGTACGCACTCGACCGCATCCTGGCCGGCGGCGTGCAGGTGGCCGTGCTGGGTACCGGCGACCGCGACTACGAGGACGGTCTGCGCTACTTCCAGGACAAGTACCCCGGCACCATGGCCGCGCGCATCGAGTTCGATCCGGCGCTGTCGCAGCGCATGTATGCCGCCGCCGACATGTTCCTGATGCCTTCGAAGTTTGAGCCCTGTGGCCTGTCGCAGATTATCGCCATGCGCTATGGCACCCTGCCCATCGTGCGCGAGACCGGCGGCCTGAAGGACACCGTGCAGCCGTACAACGAGTTACCGGCGAGGGCACGGGCTTCTCGTTTAGCAACTTTAACGGCGACGAGATGGGCGACGCGGTGTTCCGCGCGGCGCGCCTGTTCTGGGATAACCGCGACGCTTGGAACCAGCTGGTCACGCAGGCCATGAGCCAGGACTTTAGCTGGACGCGCTCGGCTGACAAGTATCTGGACCTGTACTTCTTTATGCATCCGGAGATTGAGCGGCCGGCGGCTGTTGTCGACGAGCCTGTGGTTGTGGCTGAGAAAGTTGAGGCCGAGCCCGAGCCCAAGGCCGAGTCGGTTGTTGAGGCGCCCGCTGCTGCTGAGGAGCCCAAGGCTGAGGAGAAGCCGGCTGCGAACTGCGGCAAAGAAGACCACGACTCGTAAGACGACGACTAAAAAGGCCACGACAACAAAGGCCGCTGCGAGCAAGACCACCACTGCCAAGGCAACTACCGCCAAGGCAGCGACCACGCGCAAGCGCACCACCGCAGCTGTCAAGAAGGCCGCCGAGGCCGAGGTCGTTCCCGAGGTAAAGGCCGAGACCGCTGCAGCCGAGGTTAAGCCCGCGGCAAAGGCTCCGGCCAAGACCGCCGCCAAGAAGACGACCGCGTCCAAGAGCACAACCAAGACCCCTGCCACCAAGAAAGCTACAGCTACCAAGGCCACTGCAACGAAGGCTGCCGCAAAGCCGGCCGCCAAGGTCGAGGAGACGCCTGCCGAGTCCAAGGCGGAGGCAACCGTCGAGGCCAAGCCTGCCGCCAAGACCACCTCGCGCAAGCGCACGACGACAGCCAAGAAGACCATGGCAAAGACCGCAACTCCCAAAGCAGAGACTAAGCCCGCTGCTGCCAAAGAGGAGCCCAAGGCCGAGGTAAAGGCCAGGCCGACGCCGAAGGCCGCTGAGGTCAAGGCCGCACCGAAGGCAGAGGCTAAGCCCGAGCCTGCCAAGGAGACTCCGGTCTCCCCCGCCACTCCGGCCGAGGAAAAGGCTCCGACCAAGAAGACCTCCGTCCGCAAGGCAACTGCCACCCGCAAGCGCCGCTAATCCTGACGATTAAAACTTAATCCTCAACGCAAAAGAGGGCGCCCCAAGCAGGCGCCCTCTTCTTGGTTGAACCCCGCATTAAAAAGAGGGCCGGTTTACTACGACAAAATGGCTCCGGCCGACCACGGCGAGTAATCATCGAAATTGGCAACGCTTCTACCTGCAGTTTTAATATCACTAAAATGACTGTGGTTGAGATCATTCAATTCGTCGTAGTAAACCGGAGCTGTTTTGTTTGGCTACAAATACTATCTACATAGGCGTTTTCGAGTATCGCGATAATGTGGATGGTAAAACGATTTTCTAGGACAACCGTTCGCCGATAATGAGCGGCTGTAGTTTATACAACTAAAGTGCAACGATATACTTAAGTACTGTGCGTTTAGCCCATGGCCCGTTGGCCATGACTGTATAGAACTGGACCGTACTATGAGATTGATTCACAACAGCCGCCTGCCGCAGTTTCGCACTCCGTTTGGCGCTGTGACCACTGGAACTTCCGTTGCACTCTCGGTGATTTTGGAGGATGCCGACCCCAACCAGGCAACGCTTACGCTGCGCACCTGGTCGATGAAATCGGTGAGTCTCTGTATCCCATGACGCACGAGGGCGACGGCATATTTACTGCAGAGCTTGAGTGCACCGAGCCCTGTCTTATCTGGTACAGCTTTATCTGCAATATCGAGGGCCAGCCCGAGGTTCGCCTAGGCGCGCCGCAAGGTCGCACCGGCGGCGAGGGCGTAACCTACGACTACGCCGAAGTGCCGTCGTTCCAGGTCACCGTCTACAAGCACCGCGAGAACCGTCCCACCTGGTACGAGCGCGGTATGGTCTACCAGATCTTCCCCGATCGCTATGCTCGCGACGAAAACTGGCGCGAGCGCACGCTGGCCGAAGTCGAAAAGCCACGCAACGGAATCCAGCGCCGCATGGTCGAGGACTGGAACGAGCCGCCCGTGTACGAGCGTGCCGAGGACGGATCCATCAAGACCTGGGACTTTTACGGCGGCTCGCTCAAGGGTATCCAAAATGACCTGCCCCGCATCGCCGAGCTGGGCTTTACGGCCATCTACCTCAACCCCATCTTTGAGGCCGCGAGCAACCACCGCTACGACACGGCCGACTACACCAAGATCGACCCAATCCTGGGCACCGAGCAGGATTTTACCGAGCTGTGCCAGGCAGCCGAGAAGCTGGGCATCTCCATCATCCTGGACGGCGTCTTTAACCATACGGGTGACGACTCCATCTATTTCAACCGCTACGGCAACTACCCCGGCGTGGGCGCGTGGCAGAGCGAGGACTCGCCGTGGCGCGATGCGTTTTATTTCCACGAGGACGGCTCGTACGACTGCTGGTGGGGCGTGGGCAACATGCCCGCCATCAATGAGAGCTCCGAGCTGGTACGCGAGCGGCTTCTGGGCAAGGACGGCGTGATCCGTAAATGGCTACGTGCCGGCGCTCATGGCTGGCGCCTGGACGTCGCTGACGAGCTTTCCGACGACTTCCTGGCCGAGATCAAGAAGGCCGTACTTGCCGAGAAGCCTGATGCACTGTTGCTCGGCGAAGTCTGGGAAGACGCCTCCAACAAGATCAGCTACGGCCATCTGCGTCGCTACCTACAGGGCTCCGAGTTGGACTCTGCTATGGATTACCCCTTCCGTGACATGGTCATCGGCTTTTTGATGGGCTACAAGAACGCCTACCAGGCAGCCGAGGAAATCGAAACCCTGCGCGAGAACTATCCCCGTGAGGCCCTGTCCTGCGCACTTAATCTGCTTTCGAGCCACGACCGTCCGCGCATTATCTCGGTGCTCGGCGGCGGCCCCGACGAGTCGCAGCTGCCCGAGTGCGAGCGCAGCAAATGGCGCCTGGACGAGAACTCGATGGGCCTGGCCAAGAGCCGTTTTTGGCTCGCCACGCTCATGCAGATGACCTTCCCCGGCGTGCCTTCGATCTACTACGGCGACGAATACGGCCTGGAGGGTCTAACCGATCCGGGCAACCGCCGCACCCTGCCGACCAAGGACCAACTGCACGACTTCGACACGCTGGCTATTGTCAAAAACGCCTCCGCCGTACGCCGCGCACTGCCGTTTATGATCGACGGCGAGATCAAGGCCTTCGCGCTCAACGACGAGGTGCTGGCATACAACCGCACGGGCAGGGATGGCGAGTCCGCGACGGTTATCATTAACCGTAGTCTGCGCAATTCGCACCGCGTGACGATTCCGGCGCTCGACGAATGCGCGAGTGACGTGATCAGCGGTCACGAGTGCGAGATCCACAACGGCACGGTCACGCTCGATTTGTATCCGCTGGGCTCGTCGATCATCTATCACCATGCCGAGCAGCGCCTGCAGGAGCCGCTCGATCACGGCGCGGGCGTTGTGTGCCATATCACCTCGGTACCGACCGATGACGGCAAGCCGGTACGATCGGCGCACCCACGCGTCGCTTTATCGACCATCTGGCCGCTATGGGCATGCGCTACTGGCAGGTCCTGCCTGTCAACCCGACGGACTTCTTCCGCTCCCCTTACGCCGGTCCTTCGGCCTTTGCAGGTAATATCGACCTGCTGCCCGAAAGCCACGAGGAGCTGGCGGCCGACTTTGAAACTTGGAAGGCCCGTGGCGGCGAGGATGCCGATCCGCTGTACACCGCGTTTAAACATCGCAATGCCGATTGGCTCGAGAAGTACTGCGTCTACATGGCCGTCAAGAAATACTTTGAGGGCGAGTCGCGCCACGATTGGCCGGCAGATGTTGCGCGCTACAACGAGCACCTGATTGACGACAAGCGCTTCCACGACGAGGCCGAGCTTCAGGCGTACATGCAGTACCGCTTTGACCTAGCCTGGTGCGAGCTCATGAACTACGCGCACAAGAAGGGCATCGAGGTCATCGGCGATATTCCTATGTACGTGTCCGACGATTCGGCAGATGCGTGGAGCGAACCCGAGAACTTCTGGCTATCCGATACCGGCAAGGCAATCGAGATCTCCGGTGCGCCGCCCGACAACTTTGCGCCCGAGGGTCAGGTGTGGGGCAACCCGACGTTCCGCTGGGACCACATGAAGCAGAACGGCTATAGCTGGTGGATGGATCGCCTACGTCGTGCGTTCTCACTTTACGACCGCGTGCGTCTGGATCACTTCTTGGGCTTCCACAGCTACTTCAGTATCCCCGCTGGCAAGGCTTGCGCCGAAGGTCGCTGGCTGGCGGGACCGGGCAAGGACCTGTTTCAGACCGCCTATGACGAGCTGGGTCCGCTCAACTTTATTGCCGAGGACCTGGGCTATTTGACGCCCGGCGTTCGCGCCATGGCCTCGACCTGCGGCTTCCCCGGCATGGACGTGCTGGAGTTTGGCGACTACGACGTCCGTTGCGGCGTGCACCCTACGCCAGGAAAGATCCTGTATACCTCGACGCACGACACGTCGACGCTCGCGGGTTGGTGTACGCGTTCCTTTGCGGGCGGCGACGAACCGAGCGGTGTTGAGGTGGCGGCCAAGCTGATGAGCGATGCGCTGGCAAGCGACGCTCCCCTGGTGATGATGCCGCTGCAGGATGTCCTGGGGCTGGGCGACGACGCGCGCATGAACGTACCGGGCGTGGCCACGGGCAACTGGACCTGGCAGGCTGACGAGGCCGACGTTGCGGCCGCCGAGGGCAAAACCGCACAGCTCCTGCGCAACACGCATAGATTCTGGGGCGAAGCGTGATAAAACGCCCGATATAGGGTACAGTTACAGACGTTTGAATTTTTGCGGGCAGAGTAATCTGCCCGCTTTGTGCTGAAAAGGAAGTATTATGGCGCGCTACGATTACAAGTGCTCGAGCTGCGGCAACGTGTTTGAGGTTGAGCATCCTATGTCCGAGACTCCCGAGGTCGTGTGCCCCAGCTGCGGCGCTCCGGCCGCCAAGACGTTCTCGGCCAGCGGTATTAAATTTGAGGGCAGCGGCTTCTACAACACCGACCAGCGAAGCGGCGGCTCCAGCACCAGCGCCACCAGCGGCTGCTGCGCCAACTGCCCGCACAGCCACTAGAAACCAATCAGCCCCGCGACCAACACCAATCGCGGGGCTGATTCTTTAGCTGCCCAGGTTTCCTTATGAGTTGCGGTGAAATAAGGACTTTTTGGCGGGTAGATGCCGCTATTCAATCCCTATTTCACCGCAACGTAGTAATTACTTGTGGACCAGCCTGGCGCAGAAGTGGCCGTCGTAGGAATCGGCGTTTACCGGCACGCTTTGGAAGAGGCCTCGATCGTTCTGGCGTACGGATACGAGCTTCTTGGCCTGATCGAACTCGGGGAGTTGCAGAATCTGCGCATCAGAGAGCGGCGCCACGGTAAAGCCGGCGCCCTCGGGAGAAGCCAGGAAGGCATCCACCACCTGCGTGTTCTCCTCGTCGAAAACCGAGCACGTCGCATAGATGAGCTCGCCGCCGGCAGCCACGCGCGCAGCAGCCTCTTTGAGCATCGTAAGCTGCAGTTTGGGCAGCTCAACCGTCACATCTTTTTCGGTCAGGCGCCACGGTATCTCAGGATGACGGCGCATGGTTCCGGTGCCAGAGCACGGCGCATCGATAAAGACCGTGTCGAACTTAACCGGCTCGCCAAGCATGGCATCAAACGATGTGAGCACCTCATTAAGCTCGCAGGCATCACCCGAAACCGTGCGAACGCCCTGAATACCGGCCTTATGCAGACGAGCGAGATTCAGATCGCACTTGCGATCATGCAGATCGAGCGCCGTATGCTGACGCTCATAGCCCGCACGCTTGGCCTGGCACATCATCACATAGGTCTTGGTGCCACGGCCGGCACCAATCTCAAGGCAGCTGCCAGGGCGCGTGGCAGCTGTGGCGATAAGCTGGGCGTTAAGGTCCGAGGCCACGGCAGCAGCACGCTCAAATACGCCCGACGCAACCGTAACCTGAGCATCGACCGGAGCATGGCAACCCGGGAACACGGGTGCCACAAGCTGCGAGATATACGGATCGGGCTTGGACGCAAAGGCGTTCTCATGCAGGGCCAGCGGTGCGGGGGCCAGATTGCCGGCAAAGTTAAGCGCACCCTCTGGAGTGTCAAACGACGCCATAATGCGAGCGCATAGCCAGCGAGGTAGACCCATCAGGCGCGACAGACGAACCAAACGTCGCTCAGACTCATCCACATCGGACGCAGTAGCAAAGTCCTCAACATTGTCTGCAACCTTATGCAGTACAGCATTGGCCAAGCCAGCGGCAGACTTAGCCCCGCAGCGAACCAGCTCAACACCCTGACTTACGGCAACGCGGCCCGGCGTATGCAGATAGAGCATCTCGAAGGCCGAGATACGAAGCGCCATGCGAACACGCGGCGCAACCTTTTTAGGCTTATCGAGAAACTGATCGAGCAGCTCATCCAAAATACCCTGGGTGGCCGCAACGCCAAGTGCCAAACGAGCTGCAAAAGCAGAATCGCGCTGGTCAATGGCCTTGGCCGAAGCACGGGACGAGAGCACGTCGCGCGCGTACATGCCGCGGCGATCGGCTTCCATCAAAACATCAAGCGCGAGCTTGCGCGCGGGAGACAGTTTACTCACGACAAAACACCCCAGATAAGATCGGCACCCTGCAGGCCGGCAGCCCAGGCAGAAGCAGCCATAGCACGCTTGCCATCGGGCTTAACCTCGAGCAGCTCGACCGCGCCATCGGACAGGCCAAGGTAGACACGCTTGGCCTTAACGAGAACCTGACCCTCGCCGAGCGACACATCAGCCGCCGCAGCATCGAGCACACGCACGGTCTTGCCGGCAATCACGCAACGAGCAGGCGCGGTATCGGACGAAGCCAGCATATGGCGCACGCAATCAAGCGCCGCCATGTGCGGATCCAGGCGCATCTCCTGCTTAGAAATCTTGGCAGCATGGGTAACGAGTGCCTCATCCTGTTCAGTCCACACGGCGGTGCCATCGGCAAGAGAAGGAAGCGTATCGGCAAGCAGTTTACCGCCAAGCTCACCAAGCTCCATGGTCAGCGCCTCAGCATGCTTACCGGCAACCGACGTGGAAGCCTGAGCACAATAAGCACCAGTATCCACGCCGTGCCCGATGCGCATGATAGAAACGCCAGCAACCTCATCACCAGCGAGAATCGCACGCTGAATGGGAGCAGCGCCACGCCAACGAGGCAGCAGCGAAGCATGAACATTCACAATACCAAGCGGCGCCATATGCAGCACCTCATCGGGCAAAATGCAACCATAGGCTGCCACACAGAAAATATCAGCCTGGGCAGCCTGGAGCGCCTCAACAACCTCAGGCGTCATACGATTAGCTCAATGACCGGCAACCCCAGCTCGAGCGCCTTAGCCTTAACAGGAGACGGCTCAAGCTTCTTGCCACGCCCACGAACAGCATCGGGACGAGAAATTACGAGCGCAACCTCATTACCGGCCGCAACAAGCGAAGTAAGCGAAGGCACAGCAAAATCAGGCGTACCCATAAACACAATACGCATAAAGAACGTCTCCCCTCAACCAAAGCCGAGACAGCTACAAAGAACAGCGGAAAGCCAAGTACCCAGCCCATCCGCAATAACAATTCAACAAGAACAAATATACCCAAAACCAAAGAAAGAGCCGCAATAAAAGCAGCTCTTTCAGCAAAGCACCTATCAGCGAAGACGCCCCTCCCTGGCCCGACGGCACCCGGGCGAGACAAGCAGCGTCAACGTAGTCCCCGGGCGCCCGCCTATATCGTCCCGCGCGCAGTTTCGCAGCGCAGCGAGAATGTTTGAGCACGGGGATGATATAGGCGGGCGCCCGGGGACGGACAAACCTACTCCGTCTCGCCCGGTCGAGCGCCGCGGGCCAGGGCGTCCTGGTACTCCTTGACGGCCTTAATCCTCTGCATGGGCTTGAGTCGCTCAAACATGGTGTTGCCATGCAGGTGATCGATCTCGTGCTGCAGGCACACGCAGAACAGATCGCCCGAGGCCTCATAGCGAATCAGGTTGGCGTCCAGGTCATACGCCTCGACGACGACATGGTCGGGACGCTCGATCTCACAGCTAATGCCAGGAATGGATAGACAGCCCTCGCTATACGGAACGAGATGGTCGCTTTGCTCGACAATCACAGGATTGATGAGCACGTACGGGTCGTAGTCGTTCTTGTCGCTGTAGTCGCAGTCGATGGTAACGAGCTGAATGAGCTCGCCGATCTGCGGAGCAGCCAGGCCGCAACCGCCGTTATCGAACATCATTTTCTTCATCTTCTCGGCAAGCGCCTCGATCGCCGGGGTGATCTCCTCGATGACGGCGCACTCCTGGCGCAGACGAGGGTCGGGCGACAGTACGATTCCGTTGGCTTCCATGGCCATCCTTTCGGTTTGTTACATCAAATCATAGGCGTCGACGTCAACGCTCACGCTCACGCCGCGCACAGAGCCCACCTCTTTGAGGCAGGCGTCGATATCATCAGAGACATGGTACCCCACGGGCGACTTCACAAGCAGATGGAAGCGGTAACGGTCCTTGGCTCTCTCGATTACACACGAAGCCGGGCCTAGCACCTGCGGCACGGCACTCCCCGCCCGCAAAAAATCGGGCGCGGCGGCATGCCAGCGGCGCTTAAGAAGCTTTGCAATGCGCCCAATGTAGTCCTGCGCGTCGTCTCGGTTTGCCGACCACACCAAGATGTTGACCAGGCGAACAAACGGCGGGTACAGCGCGTCGCGGCGCTGGTCCAAATCGTAGTCGGTAAAGATCGAACGGTCGTGCTCAGCGACGGCACGAATGACCGGATCCTCGGGCAGGTAGGTCTGGACGATCACCTCGCCGGGACGATCACCACGACCGGCACGGCCGGCGACCTGCTCCAGTAAATCGTAGGCGCGCTCCCCTGCGCGAAAATCGGGCAGCTTAAGGGCGAAGTCGGCATTGACCACGCCCACGAGCGTGACCTCGGGAAAATCGAGACCCTTTGCGATCATTTGGGTGCCCAGCAACACGGCGCAATCGGCCGCATCGAACTGCTCGAGCAGCTTTTTGTGCGAATCCTTGCCGCGCGTGGAATCGGCATCCATGCGGATGATGGCGACGTCCTCGGGCAGCATCTGGTGCAGTGCGTCCTCGATCTGCTGCGTGCCCAGCCCCATTTTTGCCAGGTAGCGACTGCCACATTTGGGGCAACGGCTCGTGGGCGCGGGATACGGCCGCACGCGCCAAGACGAACCGCATGTGTGACACTGCAGCGTGTGTGTGCGCTCGTGATACGTAAGCGCTGTGGAGCAGTGGTTGCAGGTGGGGACGCAGCCGCACTCGCGGCACATCAGGAATGGCGCAAAGCCACGGCGGTTATGCAGCAACACGGCCTTCTCGCGGCGCCCGACCACACGCTCCAATCCCTCCATCAAGGGTTTTGAGAACATGGAGCGGCTGCCGTGCGAGAACTCGCGACGCAGGTCAGCAATGCGGACCGTAGGCAGCACGGCGTGTCCGGGGCGCTCGGGCATCTCGACACGCGTCCAGGTGGCACCGTTATACATGCCGCGGCGGCAGCGGTCGAGGGCCTCGGCAGAAGGCGTGGCCGACCCCAGCACGAGCGGGCAGCGATAGCGGCGCGCCATCTCAGCTGCCACCTCGCGCGCATGGTAGCGCGGACTGGACCCCTGCTTGTAGCTGGTCTCGTGCTCCTCGTCAATGATGATGAGGCCCAGGTCGTCAAGCGGGCAAAAGAGCGCCGAACGTGCGCCGACGACCACGCGGGCCGCACCGCTGGCAACCATATCCCACTGGTCCAGGCGCTCGCCGGCCGAAAGCCGCGAATGGAACACGGCGACCGTCTCGCCAAAGCGCGAACGGAAGCGGCCGACGGTCTGGGCCGTCAGCGAAATCTCGGGCACCAGCACGCAGGCCGAGCGACCGGCTGCAAGCACGCGCTCAATGGCGGAGAGGTAGACCTCGGTTTTGCCTGAGCCGGTGACGCCGTCTACCAGCACCACGTCGCCATGAGCGTCCAGACGGGCACGCTCGATCTGAGCAAGTGCTTGCTGCTGGCCACTGGTAAGGGAGACCGGCGCCTTGCCGCTTGCCGAGGACAGCGTGGTCTGCTCGCTGCAGCCACGCCACGCACGGCGTTCCTCCACCACCACGACGCCGCGTTTTTCGAGCGCCTTGATGGTTGCCGACATGCTGTTGTAAAGCAGGTTGAGGTCGCGCGTCGTAACGGGGCCGCACTGAAGCGCCTCGATGAGCTGGCGCTGGCGGACCGCGGTCTTGGGCGGCGTGTAGTCAAAGCCTTCGGGCGTAAGCATCACCCAGCGGTTTTGGATGGGTTTGACGGCGGGACGCTCAACCGACCATGCTCCGTCATCGCCCTTGACCACGCGCGGGCTGCCGCCCGGAGGCAAGAACAGGCGCAGGCACTCGGAAAGCGTCGCGACGTACTCGCGGCTCATCCAACGTGCGATACGGGCGGCCTCGGCGGTAAAGAGCGGCTTGCTGAGGATAGCTCGATAGGCTTGACGCGCGCGGGGTCGAGAGCGTCGTTACCTTGCAGGTCGCCCAGCTCGGGCGCGATGTCGACGATGTAGCCCGCGGCCGCACGGTTGCCAAAATGAACTAGGACGGTGGAGCCGATCTGGGCATCGTTGGCAAGGGGCTCAGGGATGCCGTAAACAAACGGTTCGGACAGCGCACGGGTAGGGATGTCCAGGACCACACTCGCATGGGCGGCAACGGGCTCAGGCTGCGCCGGGGCGACGGCAGGGGCCGCGGACTTCGGAGCTTCCTCCGGGTCCGGCGAACCAAACAGCGACAGTTGCTCGGCCATGGTCTCTGTACCTCCCATCCCATACGTCTTTAGAAACAAGAGCCCCGCTCGGGTGAACGGGGCTCGGATACATGCGTTTACGCAGCTGCTACAGCGCCATCGTGCGGGCGCGGTCGATGCGCGCCAGGCAGTCGTCGCGGCCGACGAGCGCCATGGTCTCGCCCAGCGGAGGGCTCACCATGTTGCCGCAGACGGCGACGCGCACGGCCTGGAACACCACGCGCTTCTTGAGGTCCATCTGCTCGGGCAGCGGCTCAAGCGCGGCGTCGATGTTGGCAGCCGTCCACTCGTCCACACCCTCGAGCGCGGCCTTGGCGGCATCCAGAATGGCGCCCATGCCTTCCTTGGCCAGGCCCTTGTTAACAGACTTCTCGTCGTACTCGAGCGTCTCGGCCGTAGCAAAGATGGGAGCGGCGACGTTCACGGCATCGGCCGGCATCTTGGTGCGCGGCTTGACGATGGCGGCAAGCGCGTCAATCCAGTCCTCGCCGTACTCAACATTACCCTCGATGAGACCCGCCTCGTGCAGCTCGGGAACCATGATCTCATCGGCAAACTGAGCATCGGACATGCCGTTGATGTACTCGGCATTAACCCAATCAAGCTTCTTGGGGTCGAAGGTCGCCGGGTTCTTGGAGATGCGGTCGAGCGAGAACTTGCTGGCCAGGACATCGCGCGGGATGATTGTGGTCTCGCCGTCGAGCGACCAGCCGAGCAGCGCCAGATAGTTGACGAAGGCGTCGGGCAGGTAGCCGGCGTCGCGGTACTCCTCCACCGAGGTGGCGCCGTGGCGCTTGGAGAGCTTCTTGCCGTCGGCGCCCAGGATCATGGAGATGTGGGCGAACGTGGGCACGGGCGCGCCGAGGGCCTCGTAGACCATGACCTGGCGCGGGGTGTTGGACAGGTGGTCGTCGCCGCGGATGACATGGGTGATCTTCATCATGGCGTCGTCGACGACGGTCGCGAAGTTGTACGTGGGCGTGCCATCGGAGCGGAAGATGACGAAGTCGTCGAGCTCCTTGGCGTCGAAGGTCACCTCGCCGTGGACGGCGTCGTGGATAACGACGTCGCCGCGGTCCTCGGGCACCCTGATGCGCAGGACGTAAGACTCGCCGGCCTCGATGCGGCGGCGGGCCTCCTCAGGATCAAGATCGCGGCAACGGCGCTGATAGCCCTGGAAGGGGTCCTTGCGCTCCTGCGCGGCCTTACGGTCGGCGTCGAGCTGCTCCTTGGTGCAGAAGCAGGGATAGGCCTTGCCCTCGTCCCAGAGCTTCTGGGCGGCCTGCTTGTACAGGTCCAGGCGCTCGGTCTGGGCGTAGGGGCCAAAGTCGCCGCCAACCTCGGGACCCTCGTCCCAGTCCAGGCCCAGCCAACGCATGGCGCGCAGGATAATCTGCGTGTTCTCGTCGGTGGAGCGGGTGGGGTCGGTGTCGTCGATGCGCAGGATGAACGTGCCGCCGTTTGCACGGGCGAAAGCCCAGTTATAGATAGCGGTGCGGGCGCGCCGATGTGCAGCTTGCCGTCGGTGAGGGTGCAAAGCGGACGCGAACGTCTGATGCCATGGAAATCTCCTCGATTGCAGGATGGATGTCTAACCGCATCAGTATAAAGCAACAATGCCCACCTCCGCACAAAGGGCACCGACCCACTCATTGGGGACAGACTTAAATGAGTAGGTGCGGAAAGGGTGTGAATGTTTGATTTACGCGCTATGATGTGCCCTTGCATAGAGAGCCCGTCGGAATGGTAACGGTCGCCGGGACACGTTTTTGAAAGGACAATCATGTCAGAAGAACTTCGTTCCATCCCGCCCCAACACGGGTCCTTTGTATTTACGTCGGAGTCGGTGACCGAAGGCCATCCCGATAAGATCGCCGACCAGATCAGCGATGCCGTCCTCGACGCAATCCTCGCCAAGGAAATAGAGCTACAGGAGCAGGGCTATATTGCGCCCAACGGCGTGCCCGCCAACGTGGAAAACGTCCGCTGCGCCTGCGAGACCCTCGTGACCACCGGCACCGTCATCGTAGCCGGCGAGATTCGCACTCAGGCCTACGTCGACGTACAGGAAATCGCCCGCGGCGTTATCCGCCGCATTGGCTACAACCGCGCCAAGTTCGGTTTTGACTGCGACACCTGCGGCGTTATGAGCCTCATCCACGAGCAGTCGCCCGATATCGCCCAGGGCGTTGACGAGTCCTTCGAGACCCAGACCGGCGCTACCACCGACCCGATCGACCTGATCGGTGCCGGCGACCAGGGCATGATGTTCGGTTATGCCTCCAACGAGACCAAGACCCTCATGCCCATGCCGCACTACCTGGCAAGCCGCCTGGCCGAGCGCCTAGCCGCCGTGCGTCACGACGGCACCCTCGCCTATCTGCGTCCCGACGGCAAGACCCAGGTCACCGTGCGGTACGAGGAAGGCAAGCCCGTCGAGGTCACGACGATCGTCATCTCCACGCAGCACGCCGCCGAGATCGAGGACATGGGCAAGATCAAGGCCGACCTCATCGAGCACGTTATCACCCCGGTCATGGCCGCCGAGAACATGCCGTGGGATGGTGCCGACATCTATGTGAACCCCACCGGCCGCTTTGTCGTGGGCGGCCCCATGGGCGACACGGGCCTCACCGGCCGCAAGATCATCGTCGACACCTACGGCGGCTACGGCCGTCACGGCGGCGGTGCCTTTAGCGGCAAGGACTGCACCAAGGTTGACCGCTCCGCCGCGTATGCCGCGCGCTGGGTCGCCAAGAACGTGGTCGCCGCCGGTCTGGCCGACCGCTGCGAGGTCGAGCTTGCCTACGCCATCGGCGTTTCCAAGCCCCTTTCAATCATGGTCGACACCTTCGGTACCGCGCATGTTGCCGAGGACAAGATCGTCGAGGCCGTCGAGAAGACCTTCGACCTGCGCCCGGGCGCGATCATCCGCGACCTGGACCTGCGTCGACCGATCTACGAGAAGACGGCAGCCTACGGCCACTTCGGCCGCGAAGACGCCGACTTTACCTGGGAGAAGACCGACCGAGTCGAAGAACTCAAAGCAGCCTGTGGCCTGTAGGCTTACGAGAAAAGCCACAGCCAAATAGAAACACGCCAAAAAGAGGTACCGGAACAACCGGTACCTCTTTTTTATTAACCGGTGGCGAAGATGAGTCGACATGGGACGCAGAATAGGTTCCCAGCTGATGAATTTTGCAGCAAGCGTGCCCCTACCATGTATCCTAAGTTCCGAGGGCTTTGGTATTTGGTCGATCGCGAGTTCCGCACGAGCCGGAGGCCACTTAATGTGGCCTCCGTGCGAGCCAGGACTGTAGAGCAGGCGACCAAATACCAAAGCCCTCGGAACGACGGGATAGAACAGGAGCGCATATGGCAGGCAAGCCGCAAACACTAGCTACGACCTCGGCATTCGAGATCTTGGGGCCCGTCATGGTCGGCCCCAGCTCATCGCACACCGCCGGCGCCCTGCGCTGCGCCCAAGTTGCCGCCAGCCTGTTGGAAGGCCGCATCACCAAGGTCACCTTTGGCCTGTGGAACTCCTTTGCCCACACCTACCGCGGCCACGGCACCGATCGTGCACTCGTCGCGGGCATCCTAGGCCTCGACACCGATGATGAAAACATCAAGCAGGCCTTCAACCTCGCACGCGAGCAGGGCCTCGAATATCACTTTGAAATTAAGGGCGACGACGCCTCCATCCACCCCAACACCGTCGACATCGACATGGTCGACGACACGGGAGCCACGGCACAGGTCCGCGGTGAAAGCCTGGGCGGCGGCAAGATGCGCATCAGCCGCATTAACGGCGTCGGCGTCGACATCTCGGGCATGTACTCCACGCTCTTCGTGGCGCACCAGGATGTTCCCGGCGTGCTCGCCGCGCTCACGAACCTGCTCGCCTACGTACACGTGAACATCGCCTTCTGCCGCACCTACCGCACCGAGGTGGGCGGCCAGGCCTACTCCGTCTTTGAGACCGACGGCGCACCCGACGACACCGTCGTCCCGATGCTGCGCAAGCTCGACAATGTCGATTACGCGACCTTTATCGAGCTCCCCGGTTCTGCCTCGTCGCTCTCCCCCGG